>NZ_CAEUHO010000001.1:0-729972 GCF_903181435.1 Bacteroides acidifaciens | reverse complement strand
GGCATCCTTGAGAGTGCTTACCCATTGTTCGGCATCCAGTTCCGAAGGATTGAAAAGTGCGGGGTCTTCTTTTCCATCTCCCCATTCACGCCCAGTAAAGGTGTTGATACCGAAATGAAGGAAAGCTGTTAATTCCATTTGTTGCCAAGCATATTGTTGAGGGGTGGGTACGAGACGTGCAGCCATATCCACTTTCTGTTCAAGGGTGGCATTTTGAGGAAATTCAACGTGCTTTACGTAATATCCTTCTGACTTTTGTGCCTGTACGCTTAATGTGATGCCAGAGGATAATAATAAGGTGATCAATAGTTTGTTCATGATATAAAATTTAATTAATGCTGATAGTACAAAGATAACATAAAGGTGTGAATTTCACTACTCTAACAGAATATTTCTGACAATATTCAGAGAAAATGTGAAATCCGCACCTATATTATATAATCTAACAGCCTATCGTTTCTAAACTCATTTTATCGGATAAAGGGTGAATTCAAAACTTTGTTTCTTCAATGGAACCAGATATTGCGGCAACACACCGGGACCGCAAGTAGCCGTTCCCACACCTGCCTGCTCTGCATCCAGGTGCACTGTGTGCATTCCGTCGCGTTCCAGGTCATTGATATGACGCGCTTTCTCTAATAATACATCTGAGAAAGGAATGATACTAAACTGGAAAGCACGATTTGACTCGACAAAAACACCTTCCCCGGAGTGGTTCGTAAACTTCGCCCAACGTACATCAGTCCGGTTGCCCGTAGATTGCGGAGCGACATAATAATGGAACATACATTCGGGAGTTGTCTGATACAGACCGATTTTACCGGATTGGTCACGGTCGACATACGTTTCGTTATCACCGCGTCCCAAATAGGAAACCTGGTCGTAAGTGTCAGCTACACGGAATGTTAATCCCAGGCGTGCCATTGATTTCACAATGGCTGTATCCGGCTCAAAAGTGGTACTCACTTTCAATGCACCGTTCTTATCCAGTGCATAAATAAAGTCAGCCATACCAATCTTCTGTCCTTTCGCATTGAGTATTTCCACACGGGCGGTTGTCGAGTTCTTGCCCTCTTTCAGTGAAACGACTTTTTGGGTTATGTTGTCCAGTCCTGCTTTACGCCATAGGCGCGCGCCGTTCTTATCACGGTTATCATTATCCGTAGCCGGACGGAAAAGGCTCAATGTGAGCGGAGTAGAAAGCAACTCCTTGCCATCTAGGCTTAAAGAAGACAGTGCTCCCGTTTCCTTATCAACGTTAAAGGTAGTCTCACCTGCTTTTTGCGGACGATGAGCCGTGGAGTTCTTATATCCGGGAAGCACAAACTGATCATAAGCCACTTCCCAGTCTTTAGCTATCATCGGAGAATCGTCCTTTCGGGTCCAGCTAATATTCAGATAAGCTTCACAGTCCTTTTTCGAGAGAATCACATTACCCAACTGTATATCTATTGTAGAGTGTGGTTCGCAATCCAATACATTTGTACCTTCTGCCAATCTTTCCCCGCTATCCGTTATAACATTCCAATGGAATATATATTCGTTCAAGTTAGAGAAATCGTACCAGTTTTTGATACGAAGTTTCATGTTCCTCCGGTCAAGTAATGTCGTCTTTATGTTTTGATAGACTTTCTTTACTTCAAGCAGATGCGGATGCGGTTCACGGTCGGCGCCTACCAGACCGTTACAGCAGAAGCTGCCGAAGCTGGGGATTCCTTCCGGACCATAGTCACCGCCGTAAGTCCAGTACCATTTTCCGTTCTTGTCTATTTCACGGAAAGACTGGTCTACCCAATCCCAGACACTACCGCCTTGTGCCATCGGTTCGTTTTCGAAAACGTCCCAGTATTCTTGCAGCCCGCCGCAACTGTTGCCCATTGCATGTAGATATTCACATAGGATGAAAGGACGGTAGATGTCTTTCTTTGCCACATATGCTTTGATATCGTCCACACTGCGGTACATGCGGCAGTAAATGTCCGTATTGTAATTCAGTTCGGCACGTTCGTACTGCACGGGGCGTGTCTTTTCTACTGATTTCAGCCAGTCGTAGGTACGTTCGAAGTTGATACCGTTGCCGGCTTCGTTCCCGAGTGACCAGATAACAATGGCGGGATGATTCTTGGAACGTTCGTACATACGGTGCGTACGGTCCATGTGTGCCGGCAGCCAAGTACTGTCTTTGGCAAGAGAAGCAGGGCCGTAACCCATTCCGTGAGATTCGATGTTTGCTTCATCAATCATATACAGTCCGTAACGGTCGCAAAGCTGATACCAGTAAGGATGAGTAGGATAATGCGAGTTCCGAACCAGATTGATGTTATGCTGTTTCATCAGTTTGATGTCCAGTTCCATCAGTTCCTTGCTTACCGTACGTCCGAGTTGTGAGTGTTCATGACGGTTGGTTCCCTTCACCAGTACCGGAACACCATTGATACAGAAACGTCCGTCTTTGATTTCCGGAGTGCGGAAACCGGCTTCGCATCCGGTCAGTTCGGTGACTTTGCCTTGAGCGTCTTTCAGTTCGAGCACCAATGTATAAAGATTAGGATGCTCCGCACTCCAAGCCTTCACATTCGGAATCTTCTTTTCATCAAATACGATGAAATTGCTCAATCCACGGGATTTTATTTGGATAGCATCCTGTAAGACTACCTTGCCCGAAGCATCTTTCAATGTGTAAGCGACAGAGCTGGCGGTAGCGGAAGGTCCTTCTACGGTTACTTCCAGTCCGAAGATACCGTCTTTGTATTGTTCCTTATCCAAAGAAGCGTTCAATTTATAGTCGGCAATGTACTGTTTGGGAGTGCTATATAGGTAAACATCCCGTTCGATACCGCTCAAACGCCACATATCCTGACATTCGAGATAAGCGCCCGAACTCCAGCGGTACACTTCCAAAGCCACTACATTCTCTCCGTCGTTCAATACATCGGTAATATCCCATTCGGCATTTGTTTTCGAGCCTTGATTATATCCGAGCAGTTTCCCGTTCACCCATACATAATAGAAAGAGATTACACCTTCGCAACAAAGTACTACACGACGGCCTTTCCAATCAGCAGGCACTTTGAATGTGCGACGATAGGAACCGACTTCATTCTCCGCATGAGGAACCAGCGGCGGATTCTTTTTGAAGTTGAACATTTTGTCATCAAATTCATATGTCTCGTTGACATAGATAGCTGTGCCATAACCCTGACGTTCCCAGTTGCCGGGAACGTTGATGTCCGCCCAACCTCCGGTATAATAAGAAGGCTGATAAAAATCTTTCGGACGGTTATCGGGATTCTTCACCCAATGGAATTTCCATTTCCCATTCAGGGTCATATAAAAAGGAGACTGTTCGTATCCTCCCGGCTTTTCAATATCGGAAGCATTGGCATAAGACCATACGTAGGTATGAGGGGCGAGTTTGTTCAGTCCTACCGCATACTGGCTTTGCCATTCGGGCAATACTTGCTTCTGTGCCGAAGTGAAAGATGCAGTCAGTCCTGCCAATAAGATTAAAAAAGTTCGTTTCTTTAAGCTGATGTTCATAATTGTTATTGTTGTTAACTGCTTGACTACTATTCTATAATAACCTCATCAAAATAGACTCTCGCTTCCTGGTCGGGACGGACATGTTCTGCGGGACAAATCCCCGCTCCTTCCGCCGTCACCCGGACATAACGGGCAGATACTCTGCCCATATCTATCGAGTAGTCATTTCTGTAAGTTCCTTCCTGATAGATTTCTTCCAAAGAGAAATTCAACTCCCCTATGGCACGGTATGCCCGGTTGTCATCGGAAACCTCTACGCGAATCATCTTCGGTTTATGCGCTCCCATTCCATAATTCGTAATGCAACCAATGGTAAATTTATTCATTTTCTCCTTATCAAGCAAATCTATCGTGAAAGATATAGAATCATTCCGATTCCAGTTGCACCATTCAGAATCCGTATACTTCAGGCTTCCCCGCAATCCGTTGACCAATAACATTTCATTCTTCTTATTGCCAAGCAGAGGTTTTGCCGTGGCTTTGTTCCATGTGAGCTGCAAGTCCAGTGTTTCTCCCATTTGCTTGCCGTTCATAAAGGTAGCCGCCTTCACCATTTGTGTCTTCGTCACACGGATAGGTCCTTCATAACGATGAGAGGACATAGCCGGATTACTGCCATTCAGCGTATAGTGAATTTCCACGTCCGGGCGGAGACATTCCAGGTTCACTTCCAGATGTCCGTCCACCGGAGTCACCGTCTGCTGTATGTTATACATTGAGCGGGCGTAGATAATCCCTTTTTCAGCAATATGGGCGTTGTATGCGTCCATTCGTTTCAAGAATCCGGACCAGTCTTTTGTATCTGCAGGCGTCCATGCCACCTCTGCCAAAGCAGCCAGGCGAGGGAACAAAAGATACTCCACGTCTTCCGGCTTATTGCAGAATTCCGTCCACATACAAGCCTGTACTCCCATTAACAAAGACTCGTATTCCGGTTTCCAATCCTTCTGTACCGGTTCGTAATCAAAAACATCTTTCAGTGTGTTGTTTCCGAAATAGGTTACCGGTTCAAACCATTGCGGTCCCTGATAGCGAATCAGATACATGATGCGTGCCGGAGTCATGATAAAACGATGTCCCTTTTCGGCAGCTTTCAGGGCAGCCGTTCCCATTCCCTGCCAACCGAGAATAATGGATTCTTCGGGAAGAAAAGAGCTGTTTGTCAACTCATCCCAGCCAATCACTTCGCGACCTTTTTTACGCAGATAATCACTGATACGTTTCATAAAGTAACCCTGCAAATCTTCTTCATCCGCCAAATGCTGCTTTTTCATCCGTTTCTGACAAAGCGGGCATTTCTCCCAATTCGTCTTTCGCGCTTCATCTCCTCCGACGTGAATATAGCGGGAAGGAAAAAGTGCCAGAACTTCGTCGAATACATCTTGCAGGAATGTAAATACGCTGTCGTTTCCCGCACAATAGATTATTTCGGAATTCCGTCCTCCCAGTCCGGGAAGCACACCGATAAAGTCTTTCACAACCGGGCAGGCAAGTTGGGGGTAGGCAGCCAAAGCGGAGTTACTGTGTGCGGGTACATCTATTTCGGGAATTACTTCAATCTGCCTGTCGGCGGCATAAGCCACTATCTCCCGAATCTCATCCTGCGTATAGAAACCGCCTATCGGAGTAGGTTCCCCACGCTTCGGGTTACGGCGTGAGTGGAAAGGTACATCTGTACGGTCTACTCTCCACGCTCCTACTTCTGTCAAACGGGGATATTTCTTTATTTCAATCCGCCAGCCGTTATCATCCGTCAGATGAAAATGAAGCTTGTTTATTTTCAGCATCGCCATACAGTCGATGATTCGCAAGACGTTCTCTTTAGGAATAAAGCAACGTACCGGGTCTAAAAGTAATCCTCTGAAACCGAAACGGGGTTCATCCTGAACTGTCATTGCGGGAACGCTCCAAACGATATTCTGTACCGGTTGTTCTGATTCTATGGCAGCAGGCAGAAGTTGGCGGACAGATTGCAGGGCATAGAAAAAGCCTTTTGTATCCGAAGCTTTAATAAGTATCTGTTCCGGTGTAATCTCCAGCAGATATGCTTCGGTTTTTAAAGAAGAATCCGTCACAAAACGGACTTGTCCTTCTTTGCTGCCGACATTCAATGCAGGAGTTATTCCGGCAGCATGGGTAAACAGATTGATAAAATTACGGGCAATTGTGGCTTGTTCCTGATTTTCGACAGCGAATGCCGTTTTCGCAGAAAAGGTGAAGTTGCCACTGCCCGGCACAATTTGCGCCGGGCGTGGAACTATTGAAATCAAAGGGGATGTTAAGTTATCAGCTTGCAGGAACGCTGTCAGCGGCGAAAGCAGTGCAAGGATGATTAAGATGTATTTTTTCATGGTGTATGATGTACGTTGGATTTATTCCTTGTCTCTCTCCGGTGAGAAGCGGACAGGGTCATTATATTGCTCCTGAAGTTTCAGCATTTCTTCTTTCAGTTCTTTCACTACCGGTTCATATTCAGGCTGTCCGTAAAGGTTATGCATTTCCGACGGGTCTGCCTGCAGGTCGTAAAGTTCCCACCAGTTGATGTCATTATAGAAATGAATCAGTTTATAGCGGTCTGTACGTACGCCGTAATGACGTTTCACCATGTGTTCGGCGGGGTATTCGTAGAAATGATAGTAGAGAGCTTTCCGCCAGTCTTTCGGATGTTCGCCTTTCAGCAAGGGGACAAGGGATACACCTTGAATATCGGAAGGAATCTCTGCTCCTGCCAATTCGAGGAAGGTAGGTGCATAGTCGATGTTCTGTACCATTTCTGTGATGTCACCTCGGCGGTCGAACCCTTTCGGCAGACGCATGATAAGCGGTGTGCGCATGGATTCTTCGTACATGAAACGTTTGTCGAACCAACCGTGTTCGCCCATATAGAATCCCTGGTCGGAAGTGTAGACTACGAGTGTGTTATCCAGCAAGCCTTTCTCTTTCAGGTAGTCGAGTACACGGCCTACATTGTCGTCCAGTGATTTCACGGTCTTCATATAGTCGCGCATATAGCGCTGGAATTTCCAGTTGGCAAGGTCTTTGCCTTGAAGGTTCTGTTTATAGAAATCGTCTATAATCGGAGTGTAGAATTTGTCCCATGCGGCACGTTGCGCTTCGTCCATGCGGCCGATGTATTTCTCATACAAGGATTTCAAACGGGACTTTTTATCGGGACGAAGCATTTTGAGGTCATAAATCATGTCCATGTCCTTTACGATGCTCATTTCTTGTGCGGCAGCGGCGGGACGTCCTTCGTAGTCGTCAAAGAAGTTGTCGGGTAGCGGGAAGGTCTTATCCTCGTACAAAGCCAGGTTGCAAGTATCCGCCAACCAATTACGGTGAATCGCCTTGTGATGAATCAAAAGGCAGAAAGGTTTCTCCGGGCTGCGCTTATTTTCTATCCAGTCGATTGCATCATCGGTGATAAGATTCGTGATGTATCCATGTTTTTGGATAGTGTCATTGTTTTGTGTGATGAAATCCGGATTGTAGTAGTCGCCTTGTCCAGGGACAATTTGCCAGTAATCAAAGCCGGAAGGCAAGCTTTCAAGATGCCATTTACCCACCAACGCTGTCTGATAACCGATTTTCTGCAACAGCTTCGGGAAAGTCTGTTGCGAACTGTCGAATACACAAGTAGTGTTATCGTAGAATTTATTGGCACAGCTATGTTTTCCCGTTATCATGCAGGCACGGCTGGGACCGCTTAAAGAATTGGCTACAAAACTTTGAGTAAAACGTACGCCGTCGGCAGCAATGCGGTCGAGATTCGGTGTTTCCATGTAGCGCGTGTCGTAACAGCTCATCATCTGCGCTGTGTGATCGTCCGTCATTATGTAGACGATATTCAAAGGTTTCTGCTCCGCAGGCTTTTGCTTGTTTGAACAGGAAGCAAGGGAAGCTAAGGCAGTTACTCCTGCCAAAGGGAAGAATAAATTTGAGTGCAGTTTTTCCATAAAACAATTTTATATTAGATAGTAGCAGCAAAGATAGCGAACGGAAGGCAAAATCAGCTTCCACAAATTACCAATTAATTTCCAATAATCTCCATTTCTGTATGATTGGCCAATAAATAGCCGGAAGTATATCGCCTTCTAACGATAGCTTCCGGCATAAAATTCATTTCACACTATTGAAAGCTAATTGAAAAAGATAGCATTAATAAAATAACTGATTATCCCAGACTTTTTCAGCGTCAGTCTGTACATAATTCTTATTTGTATAGATACGAATCCAATCAATTTCCATTCGAGGCGTATTATCATCCGTTTCACAATTGGCAATACCTTTCAGTACATTATCCCAACCTTCAGGTGCTTTACCAGCAGCCCGTTCCGAGCTTTCAGCCAATCTCATAAAGAAGTAGAGACCGGCACTGCCACCGGCAGCAGTAGCAGGATCAGGATTAGCAGTAGCAGGAGTCCCAGCCTTATCGAATGGCCACCTGTCAGGAGATTGTGTACGATTAACGGTCAGATTGGTTGCTCCATTAATACCTAAATTGATTATATTTTCATCCACAAGTTCCACCCAATATATATTCCATTCATTCACTTGAGGTATTGCTACACTCTTTGAACCTATCTCATTATCAACAGTTACAGCCTGAGTAATTACAGAACCTTGAGTGTTCTTGAGAATATCAATCTCATCTTTCGCGTTCGGAAGGGAATTTTTCTGATTTTTAAGTCCGATTGTCGGAACAAACCCAGTCCGTATTCCTCTCAAACGCGCCTTCACTTCAATTCTTATACCAGGGAAGAACCGAGTATGTTGTGGGGCAAAAATACCACCAAATTTAGAACATTGCAATGCAGCGACACCGTACTCTTTGGTAGCTGTCATAACACCAGTCCCCTGAACATTTTTATCTACCCACATATTTAAAATACCTTCATTGGTTATATTTGTACATTTTGCATTATTCACAGCTTGTATTTTCTGTGACGGTCCATCATTAATATTAGAAAAAGCCCAAGAAATACGATGTCCGAAAGCATTAGGGGCGTTACTTCCACCACTAAAACTACTATTAATATAATGGAACTCTATCGCATTGCATAATACCCAATCTTTATCTTTCAAAGCCGAAGTGGGATGAGCGCTATTCTTATTCATAGCTATTTTATCTCCCGTAAACCAACTTTCAATTGCTGTTTTATTTTTATCAGACATAAACGGTCTATCCGGGAATTCATACACCTTCGTTATATCAAACAGATTAGGATCTCCCATAGATTCCAAATCAGTCATAGTTATAGTCAGAGTAGAATTTATCATCGGATTCGCTGGAGAATCACTCTCCAGATTCAATACCAGTTGCAAATCCCCTGTCATTTCAAAATCCTGTTTAATAATCACAGCATCACTTTTTACTGAAGTTCGTCCTGCAGGAATTGTTAATGTAGACGGTAAATTTTCATACCTATCTCCTTCCCCTTCTTTCGGAGTAATTTTCATATTAAGAGGTACGGAACTTGGTTTTTCAATCTTTGCAATTAATACAAACTTACCACCTTCCATTACTACATTCTCCGCATTGTTCTCCAAAGATGCCATTATCCGATAATAATCGGAGACCTTGATAATCTGACTGGAGCCTTCCATCTTATAACCACGGGCAAAAGCCGTAAAGTTTATAGCAGTACTACCCGTCAGTCCGGATGCCTTTACCGGAAAATCCACCTGAATCTGTTTCTCCCCCTTCGGAAAAGTAACGATTCCATTGAACTGTTCGAATACATTCGAAGCATCCTCTGCTCCGGCTTTCGCCGTAAAGTAAATATCAAAATCTTCATTTGCTACAACCTCCTTGCCATCAGCATCCGGTTCCACATTAATATTCACTTTCAAGTGTTCGCCCATCGCAAATGCGTTGTCATTAATGCTCATCGTTAATGGCACGATTTCCGGTAGAGGATGGTATTTCGTTTCTTCCTCACACCCAGTCAACCCCATGGCCAACAAGCATATCGGAAATATTTTATATAATACGTTCTTCATATCTTTATCTATCTAATTATCATAAATGAATTTTATTCAGTTCCCTTACTTAGTCGGCCATCCCGGATTCTGATTCAGCTCATGGTCCATCTGGATCTCATCCGGTGGTATGGGTAACAAGTAATCACGATCTTCATTAAACTTGTAGCCTTCAGGCAAGTACTCTTTCAACGGATCCATCCATCCTTCATTATCTGTCAGTACATGATTCAGTCCTTCTTTCCGCAATGCAGGCGAAAAGCTCAGATAAAGCACACCGTCTTTGCCCAAATAAGCACCACGCCCACGTCCTTCCACACTTTTCAACGTTCCGGCTACCCTCCAACGCATCAGGTCATCCAAACGAAAACC
This sequence comes from Bacteroides acidifaciens, assembly GCF_903181435.1. Lineage (NCBI taxonomy): Bacteria > Pseudomonadati > Bacteroidota > Bacteroidia > Bacteroidales > Bacteroidaceae > Bacteroides > Bacteroides acidifaciens. Next base: position 720,075 of record NZ_CAEUHO010000001.1, on the reverse strand, counting down.
TTGCAGAGACAGCTCTGAGCGTCTTTCCCGACGTACCTCCTGCACTGCCGGCGGCAGGCCTTGGAAAGGGAAGTGAGGATCAGCCACCGGAGTAACATAGGCCACACCGGCTCTTTGACGCAATGGCTTTAATGTTTTCTCTGCCACGTTATCGTTATACTGCCCCAATTCGGCAGCGGCTTCAGCATAACAAAGCAATCCTTCGGCATAGCGGAACATGACATGAGCTGTTTCACAATTGCCGGTTACATAGGTCGTATCAATGCCAAGGCGAGTATGGAACCCGGTCACGTTCTTGTAAATACCATCCCCATTCAAGCGTGGAGATGAAATATCTTTATTCTTTTCCTTTTGTTCTGCTTCGGTCCCTGTCTCGTCATACACTCTCACATTCATCAAGCTATTAGACTTGAACTTACAACCAGTATGCATCACCATAGCCAAAAGTCTTCCGTCACGTTCTTTAAATATCTCATTAAAGTCCTTATACTTTTCATCGGTCGGATCAACCGGCGTACCATCCACATTCAGAAAATTATCCACCAAAGACTTGGATAGTCCCGAAGGCTTCACATTATCTGTTACTCCACCGCTAAGCTGTTGAGTAACTGTATTGAACACACCATCAGCTATTGAATATTTTTTCCAAAAAGTCACTTCGCTAATGTTGGAAAGATCGTTTGAATTGAATAGCTCCGAAAAAGCGTCATCTATATTGGTAGCTTTCGGATTGGTCGCTGTCATATGCAAAGTCAGTCCGGCCGGGAACAAATATTGATCTCCCCAATTCATCACTTCCTTAAAAAACTCTTCAGAGTTATCTTCCGTTGCAAAATCAGTTCCCTTGTGATACTTCTCCCACGAACCTTCGTACAAAGCAACTCGCATAGCCAGAATCATGGCCGTTTCTCTGTTGACACGCAATCCACTGTATTTACTACGGGAATGTAAATTAGCACGAGCCTCCGGTATCAATCCAATAGCCGCTTTCAAATCGTTCAGGATAAAACGGGCTGCATCCGCACGTTTTGTCGCAGGAATTTGTAAACCACCCAATGTAGCATTACCGTCCCAGAAATCATCCATAATGGGAATATTACCAAAACGTGTGAGCAGATAGAAGTGCCAATAAGCACGGAAGAAATACGCTTCCCCTCTCAATGAAAGCACTTCGTCCGTTTCGTCCACCTCGGAAACTGCGTAATAATGGAAAAAGTAATTCACCATACGCAAGTTTTTATAACCTTTATTCCAATCGTCAGAGCCACTGAATTGATTATTCTCTCCATTCAGGCGCATATCATACTTTTCCGAAAGGATATTGTCACTATTCACCTCTTCTCCTCTGACACCAATACCATATTGAGCCGGAGCCGGCAGAGAAGTATACAAATTATTTATATAGCTTTCCACATTCTCTCTGGTCTTCAGGAAATCTTCATTGTTAGGCTGCGTATAGGGTTTACGGTCCAAATAGTCGGAACACGCCGACAACAGTAAGCCTGCAAAAACAGTCAGGATAATTATTTTATTTTTCATGATAGCGTTCCTCTTTAATTAAAATGTAAAATCAAGTCCAAACACGAAATTACGGTTCATCGGATACACCTTTCCGTTACCATTCTGATTTTGAGCCGAGGTAAGTCCCGGAGCAGCCGCGTTACTTCCGCCTGCCCACGTGTTCACCTGATTAAGGGTTTCCGGATCAAACTGATTCGGCAGTTTACTGATGGTAAACAGGTTATCGCATGTAAAGTATACTTTCAGGTTACTTAGTCCAATATTCTTCAACAATTGAGGCTTAAAAGTATAAGATACTGTCAAATTCTTCATACGCATATATGCCGCATTCAGCATATAGCGGGTAGTATTATATCCCGTATTGGCACTCGTAGTCTGAGTATCAGTTGTCAATCGAGGTAAATATCCATTAGGATTCTCGGTGCTGAAATAATCGAGATGCTCTTTGAACCATTCTTTACCACCGAATAGGTAAGTACTGGCGGCCATCGGAAAATCTCTCTTGGCAACTCCTTGTAGTAAAGTGGATATTTCAAATCCCTTATATCCTACGTTTAGATTGATACCGAAACTGTATTTGGGAGTAGCATTACCGATAATTTTCAAATCACCATGGTCGGCCAATGTACCCTTACCCGGGTCCACTTTACCGTCACCGTCGGAATCAATGTATTTCAAGTCGCCTCGTTGCCACTTATCGCCGGACTTAAAGAAACTAAGATCTACTAGTCTGAGATATGCGTCCACTTCGCGATTGGACAGAAAAAGATCATTCGCTTCATATCCCCAAATTTCACCTATGTCCATTCCTTCATAATATCCTTTATTAGTTGCCAAACCGGTATGATTGTTGTATATCAACCCCTCCGAATTATTATATTTGGTGACAACAGCTTTGTAATTGAATACATTGAATCCTATGCCATAGCTAAAGCCACATTTTAGCTGGTCCTGCCAGTTTACAGACAATTCCCAACCACGATTTCGCAAAGTAGCGTTATTGACTTTCGCACGGTCAGCCGTACTAATACCTCCGAGATTCGGAATAGCTTCAGCAGGACCAATCATGTCGCGTGTGGTACGCTGATAGATATCAGCAGTAACAGACAATCTGTTATCCAACAACATCAAGTCGAGACCTAAGTTGGCATTGTCTACCTTCTCCCACGTAATATACGAACTGATCATCTTAGGCGTAGTGGCTAAAGTTCCTTTTTGAGGAGTAGCTTGCACACCGGGTAACAGCCAAGCATTAGGTGAATCGGAGGTCAAACTCTGAATCCCGAGGTAATCGTAGAGTCCCGCTCCGTTCTGATTACCCAAGCGACCGTAAGAAACACGTACTTTCAATTGAGAAACCGGCAGATTCAGCGCTTTGAAATAGTCGGTACGAGAAATGTCATAACCGGCTGAAAAAGAGGGGAACAATCCCCAGCGATTTCCCGGAGCAAAACGGGAAGAACCGTCATAACGTCCACTGAATTCCAGAAAATAAATCTCCTTGTAATTCCAATTCAGTTTAGCGTACATACCCATTGTAGCCCAATGCGTCCGGTCTTCACCTGCCAATACTTGCCCGTTAGCATTCACAAAAGAGAATATATCACTAGTCAGCAATCCGTCTTTATAAGTATAACCATTCGAATTTTCTTGCAGTTCCATCTGGAAACCCGCCATCGCCTTAAAGAAGTGGTCGCCCCAAGCATGTGTGTAGGATGATGATACGTTTGGAGACAGGTAGTAGTTGAATGTATTACCGCGTGTATAAGAGCCCCAATTTGAGTTTTTCCAGTTCATGCCCGGATATTGATATCCCTGTTTGGTTCCCTTGCTTATATCCAACGTTCCGTCAGGTTTTTCGGCAGTAGGATATCCGCGTTTGAAGTCATTGTTTTCCACATCGAAGCGTACTTTCATTTCACCTACAATATCCCACCCTTCCAGCGGAGTAATCGTAGCGGCAAACGACATCGCATCAGAAATTCTGTTCTGCACATAATGCGATTGTTTCAGATAACGGTATTCGGAATTGTCATTATATTCCGACTTTACAGGAAGATGGGTCGGAGAATTCGGAAAGCTGCTTCCGATAGTTCCATAAAAAATGGTCTGGTTAGCCATCGGACGCTTCAGTATATTCAGTGAAAGGTTATTATTGAAATTAAACTTCAACCATTTATTGGCTTGGATCTGAAACTTCGAGTTTACATTGTACTTACTCAAGTTATCGTCTACTTGATCCAGTAATCCTTCTTGGTAAATATATCCCAAACCCACGTAATAATTAAATTTATCAGAACCTCCCGTTACGCTCAGATTATGAGAATGGCGGATGGAAGCTTTTTTAAAGTAGTAATCATACCAGTCGGTATTGGCATACACAGCATCTTTAGAACCTGCCCAACCGGTACCGCCCGCATTAGGTCCTATGCCCGGGAACTTTTCCGAATAAGGATTCTCCATAAAGCCCTGCATCTTTTCGATGAGCGCATCAGGAATCGAGTGTTTTACTCCATCGTTATCATCTCGTTCGTTCAGATAATTGGCAAATTCAATGGAATTCATCATTTGGGGCATATTAATAGGAGAACTGAATCCTACAGTACCACTGTAAGATATACGTGTTTTTTCCTTTTTACCACTTTTGGTAGTGACGATAACCACACCATAGGCGGCACGTGCACCATAAACGGCAGCAGAAGAAGCATCTTTCAATACACTGATGGTTTCGATGTCGGCAGGATTCACGTTCTGCAGACTTTGCTCCACTCCGTCTACTAGTACATAAGGCTTGCCTCCATTGATAGAACCGATACCACGAATATTGAATTTAATTTCGGCACCGGTCTCACCACCTACACCATTAGCAACCGCATCAGAAGAGAAGTTTAAACCGGCTACGTTACCCTGAAGGGCACTCGTGAGGTCAGTGACCGGACGGTTGACAATAGCATCGGAACCTACAGTAGCCACCGCCGCCGTGATGGTGCTTCGCTTCTGTTTGTCCATACCTACTACTACCACTTCATCCAATACTTTTGTATCCTCTTTTAACGTAAATCGATTGCCTTCTGCTTTTGTCACCTTTATTTCAAGGGGAGTAAAACCGACATAAGAAATAACCAATGTGTTACCTACTTTCCCTTTCACGGAAAAGTTACCGTCAATGTCAGTCAGCGTCCCATCTTTAGAACCTTTCACCATCACTGTAGCACCGATAATGGTTTCACCTTTATCATCTACCACCTGTCCTTTTATCATTTGTTGCTGTGCCAACGCACTCAAAGGAAATGATAGCAGGAGTATCAGAAACAGAATCAAAAATTTCTGTACTCGCATGAACTTCTTTTTTTCCATAATATTGTATTTGATTAATTTAGATTCTCTTTTATTCCGTCGGATTCGCATAATATTCAAACTCTTCTTTTATGACCTTCAACAAAGACTTGTTATTGGTTATGTCAATATCTGTTGCCAAATCCCAACTCATAATGCCTGCATAGTCTTCTTCACAGACATATCTCGCTTTCTTACGAATCGTTTCTATACTGTTGAAAGTATATGTATTTCCTTTATATGTATATGTATCTTCATTCGTAGTAGCCAAACCATCATTCACGAAATCACAATAGGCAGCAGTCAGACGACCCGTAGAACCATAGAAAGGCACTCCCATCACCAGCTTATTCTTAGGGATTCCATATGCCACAGCTGCTTCTCCATCTTTTACAAATTGCTCGTAAGGAAAACGCATCACTGCAGGACCGTAACATTGATAAGAGATAAAATCCAAAGCATCAATAGCTTCCGGGGAAATTTTAAAAGAAACCGGATGCAACGATGCGGTGAAGTAAACATACGTTCCTAATGTAGAACGCATTTGGATTACAGTTGCACTATAATTATTATATTCACTGGCATTTGCAGGCCATTCAAAATCAAAATCAACCCCATTAAAATCATATTGTTCGATAATCTTCTTCACCTCGGAAGCAAATCTTGTGCGGGCAGTGACATCAGCCATCATCTTTTTCCATTCTCCACCGGCAATGCCCAAGCGCAATCTTCTATCTCCCTGTTGTCCCTGTAAAGCGATACGTATATTATTCAAACGCCCCAACCAGGAATGTGAATCCTTGCCAGGTTTCGTGGCATCATCATATTTCCAGTAAGCAAGTATTTTTGAATTATTCCAATTGTCAAAGGTGATAGGATTTCTACCTGATGTACCTACTACCAGACTGCTTACAAAAGTTTCATCTAAATAACCTTTAAATTTATCTCCAATCAAAAAATCAGTACGTGTATTAGGTACTTCCTTAGGAAGAGCACCTACAAAACTTATTGCAGTATTGTTTGTATCCACATAAAGTTTCGCCGTTCCCTGTTCATAAGTCAAACCAATATAGTGCCAACCTGTTGCCAGATCAGGAGTGGTAACGGTTGCAACCGAACTTCCAATAGAAAGTTTCAAACTATTAGCTGTCTCACCCATTTGAAAAGCAATGATCGTGGAGTTTCCATCCATTTTCTTAAAGAGAAAAGCTCCGTCCACCCATTCACTTATATATATATAGGTACCAAAGGTGAATTTATTAAAGGCTCCATCAGCAGAGTGAAGTAATCCATCACCGCCATTCATAAGACTTGTTCCTTCAAATTTAACCACTCCATTACGACCTTGAAAAGTGCCAGTATGAGATACGTTTGTCATCGTTGCATCATTCAATGGCAATTCAAAAGCGACCTCACCATTTGCATAAGGACGCGCCGCCAAATAAATCAAATCTGTACAAGCACCCATACTAGCTGCTGAAATACGGTTTGTTTCAAAAAAATCCCCCCGAATGTAAGAGCAATTAATGAATGATTTTACAGTAGGCTCATCCGGTTCTTCCGATTCACCAGGTTTTCCAATGATTGCACCTTCAGGAGGAGTACCAGTTGGAACGTCTACCCATTTTGTGTTTTTACAAGCTGTCAACGTTCCAAAAAGGAAGAGACAAAGAAATAGGAATTTGTTTCTCATAAATTCAATAATTAAGATTACCTTTATTTAATAGTTGTGCTGTCCCTTTTGACAATCACCGTCACAAATGTAGGATATATTAAAGGTAAAGAATGTTCTATTTTAGCTACTATTTTTCCAATTTTGTCTAAAACCATCCATTTCATCGATATCTTTAGACATCATAGACACTGTTTAAACATCATGCGAATAAAAAAAGAAAACGAAAATATTCGTTTCCAAATATTCCTGCCTCTTTTATATTTTAGACTAATGTAACTACAATAAATTTCTTGTGAAGATATATCATAGGCTTTCTATATCAGAAGACTGAAGTTCAGCACATTTTTAATCCAAGCTCTCAACAGCCATACTCTTTCAAAGCCTGCATCAATTTTGCACCATTAATGGGTTTTACCAAATAATCATCGCAACCTACTTCCAAGGCGACTACCCGGTCGGCTTCAAAAGCATAGGCAGTCAGTGCAACAATTAGGATACGGTTATTGAACTTTCGAATCTCGAAAGATCCAGTATGTCATTTATCAACTTCAGTAGGTTTCGCCATTCATTATTTCCAGTTTGTCTTTACCGGAAAGGCTCGGAATATCAAACAGGCTGCGCCCCAGAAGCTCTTCCCTGTTTTTTATCCCCATTGATTGTAATTCTGTATGGTTAACTTCAATCATGAAACCACTCTTATCGTATAACTCCAGACCTACAGATAAGTTCTCAAAGATATTATACAATAAACTATCAGCTGCCCCACTTGCTAAAGCTAAGGGAGATTCATTTCTCATGCTACAAAATTTATGTAGTTCAACAATATTGTCTGTTCGTCCAAACAAACTTACACAAATCTTTCATACTACAATGAAAAAGAGGCAAGAAAGTCCCTTTAGGTGTTTTCATGTAGCACTTTGATAGCAAACATTATTATTTTAAAGATTCAAAACCTTTTATAAATTCTTCCGCCTTAGCCAATGTCTCCGGCTTTCCGATATCAATGAGATGGAGTTCCTCAGACAGAAAACCAAAGAAGGCGGTTTGCCGACAAGTAGCAAGATAGAAATCCATGATAGAGAATTTACCTTCCCAATGTGGGGCATCCATCCACTGAAAGATGGCAGGAGAAAGAACGTGAATACCACTGAATGCATATTCTCGATAGAGAGATTCGTCATACTGGAAACCGTCCGGTTTCACTTGTCCCGTATCCTTATTAATCCATCCGCAGAGTTTCTTCTCCGTATCAAAAAGCAGATAACGGGAAGTTTTACGCTGGCTGGCTAATAAAGTGGCGACACCGCTATTCTGCAAATGATAATCATAGAGTTCTTTCAAGTCAATATCCGAAAGAATGTCTACATTGTGTACAAGAAAAGGCTCATTAGAATTTTCAAAGAAAGTACGGGCTTTCTTTACTCCGCCACCTGTATCGAGAAGCAAGTCACGTTCGTCGGAAATGTGTATGGTAAGCCCGAAATTATCATTCGCTTTCAGGAAATCAAGTATTTGCTCACTGAAATGATGGATATTAATCACTATCTCGGTAAATCCGGATGCTTTCAGTTTCAATATTACATGCTCCAACATCGGTCGCCCCGCTATAGGAACAAGAGCTTTGGGCATTGTATCGGTCAGTGGTTTCAGCCGGCTGCCCAAACCGGCTGCAAATATCATTGCTTTCATACAATCTTTTTTATACGGTTGCTTCGAACGTACGTTCAATATTCTGTTCGCGATGCACCAGTTCTACTTTTACCCCGAATTTCTGATTCAAGTGCTCTGCCAGATGCTGGGCTGAATACACAGAACGATGCTGCCCACCTGTACAGCCGAAGCAAACAGACAAGTTACTGAATCCGCGTTCCATATAGCGTTTCACGGAAGCATCCACCAAAGCATAGACATTATCAAGAAAATGAAGGATTTCTCCATCTTCTTCAAGGAAAGTTATTACCGGCTCATCCAATCCGGTGAAAGGTTTGTAGCGTTCATACTTACCGGGATTATTCACGGCACGACAATCGAACACATAACCGCCGCCATTTCCTGTCGGGTCTTCAGGAATCCCCTTTTTATAAGCGAAGCTCATTACCTTAACTGTCAGTTGACGCTTTTTCAAATCGTCAGTGAATTGCTTCAATCCGGTTAGTTCACGTAACACTTTGCAGAGATACGGATATTCAGGATATTCTTCTTTCAGTAATTCACGCAGGTTCGCGATGGCATAAGGAACACTCTGAATAAAATGAGGCTTTTTCTCAAAATAGCCGCGGAAACCGTATGCCCCCAATACCTGCAAGGTACGGAAGAGAACAAAGTGGCGGAGCTGGCTATAAAAATAAGGCTCGTCAATTGGCTGGTATTTGCGAAGGGCTTCTATGTATTCCTGCAAAAGTTCTTTACGAAGACTATCGGGATATTTCGCTTTAGCTTGCCACAAAAAAGAAGCAACATCATAATAAAACGGCCCCTTACGCCCGCCCTGAAAGTCAATAAACCAAGGCTGTCCGTCTTTTATCATCACATTACGACTCTGAAAATCACGGTACATGAAAGTAGCGGAAGAACTGCGCAACAGAACATCACCCATTTTCTGAAAATCATCTTCCAGTTTGTCTTCTTGAAACTCCATTCCGGTAGCTTTGAGGAAACAATATTTGAAATAGTTCAAATCCCAAAGGATAGAACGCAAGTTGAACTCCGGCTGGGGATAGCAACGGGAAAAATCGAATCCGTCGGCTCCGGCAAACTGAATGGCAGGAAGCAGACGAATCGTTTTGCGGAGCAACTCTTTCTCTTCTTCGGAAAACACACTAGTAGCGCGTCCTTTTTCAATGGCATGAAACAGCAAAGTGTCACCTAAATCTTCCTGCAGATAACGGTTTCTATCTTCCGATACGATATAAACTTCGGGAATAGGCAGGCCGCTTTTACGGAAATGCCCTGCCATATAAAGAAAAGCTTCATTCTCATCGATAGAAGTTCCATGCACTCCGATTAATGTCTGCACGCCCGACAATCGGAAATAACGTCGGTTGGAACCGGAAGAGGGCAATTCTGTTATATTTTCAGCGGGAACGCCCGTATATGCCTGATAAAGTTTCTGTAGTTCTTCGGTAATCATAGTTGTATATTTTCGAGCAAAGATAGGGATAAAAACTAAAAAATAAGAGAGGTGATTTAACTAATATTCATCCGAATACATTATCTTTGTTTCAGTTAAACTGACCTGATTCCATGAAAAAAAGAATCTTTGTACTACTATGCGTAGCATTTATCACACAGTTCGCCGGCATTCTCTCTCTTCAAGCCGGACATTATTACTATAAGCAAATCTCTCTGAAAGACGGATTACCGTCTACTGTACGGTGTATCCTGACGGATGAACAAGGCTTCATATGGATAGGAACCCGTTCCGGACTGGGGCGATATGACGGACATGAACTTAAAAAATACGTTCATCAAACAGACAATCCTCACTCCATTCCTCATAATTTAATCTATCAGATGATAGAAGACAAGCAAAATAACATCTGGATTCTGACAGACAAAGGAGTGGCACGCTATCAACGGCAGAGCGATGATTTCTTTATACCGACAAATGAAACCGGAAATAACATCATCGCTTATTCTGTTTGCCTGACAAAAGACGGAGTCTTGTTCGGTTCGAAAAACAAGATATTCTTCTATAATTACCAAGATTCCTCTTTCCGTCTCCTGCAATCTTTCGACCTGAAGCCGAATTACAACGTAACCCTGCTGAGTCTTTGGGATAAACATACACTGCTCTGTTGCAGCCGGTGGCAAGGTTTGATCCTGCTCGACCTAAAGACCGGAAAATGCAGCCGTCCGCCTTTCGATTGCGGAAAAGAAATTATGAACGTATTTATCGACTCACAAAAAAAGATATGGGTGGCTCCTTACAACGGGGGACTGAATTGCTTCACCCGTGATGGTAAGTTGCTGGGCACCTATACTACCCGCAATTCATCCCTAAGCAATAACGTCGTATTAAGCCTCGCCGAACGGGAAGGGCAAATATGGATTGGAACAGACGGGGGCGGCATCAATATCCTCGACCCGGAAACGAAACGTTTCTCTCTTTTGGAACATATCCCCGGAAGAGATAATTATTCGCTTCCCGCCAACTCTATCTTATGTCTATACAACGACCGGAACAATAATATGTGGGCAGGCAGTATCCGCAACGGGTTAATCAGCATCCGGGAAGTTTCCATGAAAACCTATAAAGATGTGTTACCCGGCAATGACCGCGGACTAAGCAACGCTACTGTCCTAAGCCTTTTCCAGGAATCTGAAAACCGAATATGGACAGGAACGGACGGGGGTGGCATCAACAGCTTCAATCCGGTTACGGAGAAATTCACCCATTACCCTTCTACATGGGAAGATAAGGTGGCGTCTATCTGCGCGTTTACTCCCGGCAAATTATTGATTTCTCTTTTCTCGCAGGGAGTATTCATTTTCAATCCGGCAACTGGAGAAAAACAACCTTTCACCATTGTCGATGCTGAAACAAACGCCCGTCTTTGCAACCGGGGAAAAGCCGTAAATTTATTACAAAACACACCGCATAGTATCCTATTTCTAGGGGAGCATATCTATAAGTACAACCTGAAAGAGCAAACTTTCAGCATCGCTACAGAGCAGGAAGGACAAGATATTATCGGTGCTCTCCTACCAATCGGCAATTATCAGGAGCATACTTATCTGAGCGATACAAAACATATTTATGAACTGGATAACCGCACAAACCGGCTGAAAGCCCTGTACTCTTGTCGGAAAGACACGATTATCAATTCTGTTTCACGGGACGAAGAAGGCAATTTTTGGATTGGAAACAATTACGGATTGGTACATTACAGCCCCAGTACAAAGACAAAGACTCCAATACCGACTTCCCTGTTCGGCGAAATCACCCTGATAGTATGTGACCAACAAGGAAAAGTATGGATAGGAGCCGACAGTATGTTATTCGCCTGGTTGATAAAAGAAAAGAAGTTTGTTCTTTTCGGAGAGTCGGACGGTGTTATTTTGAACGAATATCTTTCCAAACCCCAATTATTAAGCATACAGGGAGATGTGTATATGGGCGGTGTAAAAGGTCTGCTGCATATCAACTGCAACCTTCCTTTAACGACATCCGAACTTCCCCAACTTCAGTTATCGGATGTTATTATCAACGGAGAATCCGTTAATAACGAGTTAAGCGGCACCCCGAAAGGTATCTCCGCGCCCTGGAACAGTAATATCACTATCCGGATTATGTCGAAAGAGGAAGATATTTTCCGTCAGAAGGTGTATAAATATCAGATAGAGGGTCTGAACGACCAGCAAATCGAGTCCTATAATCCCGAACTGGCTATACGCTCACTGCCACCAAGAAGTTATAAAATCATGGCTTCCTGCACTGCAAAGGATGGTAGCTGGATTCCCAGCCAGGAAGTGCTTGAACTTACGATTCTTCCGCCCTGGTATCGCACTTGGTGGTTCATCCTTAGCTGCGCGTTTTTGGTTACTGTTATTATTATAGAAACGTTCCGAAGAACATTAAGACGTAAGGAAGAAAAGTTAAGGTGGGCTATGAAGGAACACGAACAACAGGTGTATGAGGAAAAAGTGCGTTTCCTTATCAATATCAGCCACGAACTTCGTACTCCATTGACACTGATACACGCTCCACTCAGTAGGATATTGAAATCGCTCTCTTCCGATGACAATCAGTATCTTCCGTTGAAGGCTATTTACAGACAATCACAACGCATGAAGAACTTGATAAACATGGTGCTTGATGTACGCAAAATGGAAGTTGGAGAAAGTAAAATGCAGATACAGCCTCATCCATTCAACCAATGGATTGAGCACGTTTCACAGGACTTTATCAGCGAGGGTGAAGCCAAGAATGTACGAATCCGCTATGAACTCGACCCACGGATTGAAACTGTCAGCTTCGACAAGGACAAGTGTGAGACTATTTTAAGCAATCTGCTTATTAACGCCCTGAAACATAGCCCCGAAAATACGGAAATTACAATTACTTCTGAATTACTTCCCGAAGAAGGCAGAGTACGTGTCTCCATTGCCGACCAGGGCAACGGATTGCAGCAGGTAGATACCCGGAAGCTCTTTACCCGCTTCTACCAAGGAACGGGCGAACAAAGCGGAACGGGAATCGGGCTATCTTATTCTAAAATTCTGGTTGAGCTGCACGGCGGTTCCATCGATGCCCGTAATAACCAGGAAGCAGGTGCCACTTTCTTCTTCGAACTGCCACTGAAACAGGGAACCGAAGAAATTATCTGCCAGCCCAAAGCATATCTGAACGAACTGATTAGTGATGACAAGAATGAAAATATACCGGATGAAAATAATTTCGATACAACTTCCTATACGATTTTAGTAGTGGATGATAATCCCGACCTGACGGATTTCCTAAAGAAATCATTAGGGGAATACTTTAAGCGAATCATAATAGCCGCGGACGGCGTGGAAGCGCTGAAACTTATCAAGAACCATGCCCCGGATATTATAGTCAGTGATGTGATGATGCCCAGAATGAACGGATACGAACTTTGTAAGAATATGAAGGAAGATATTACTATCAGTCATATTCCTATCATTCTTCTGACGGCAAGAGATGATAAGCAAAGCCAGTTGAGCGGATACAAGAATGGAGCGGACGGTTATCTGACAAAGCCTTTCGAAATAGAGATGTTGATGGAAATCGTCCGCAATCGTCTGAAAAACCGGGAATCTACCAAGAAAAGATATCTGAATGCCGGATTAATCCCCGCAGCGGAAGAAAGTACGTTCAGCCAGGCAGACGAAACTTTCCTGTTGAAACTGAATCAAATCATTCAGGAGAATTTGGACAGCAGTGGCTTAGATGTCTCTTTTATCTGTAAAGAGATAGGTATGAGCCGGGCTTCGCTTTATAATAAGCTGAAAGCGCTGACTGATATGGGAGCCAATGATTATATCAATAAATTCAGGATGGAAAAAGCGATAACGTTAATCACCGGTACAGAAATGTCATTTACGGAAATCGCCGAGAAGGTAGGATTTACAACTTCACGCTATTTCAGTACGGCTTTCAAGCAATATACGGGAGAGACGCCGACACAATATAAGGAAAAGCGGAAACAGGAAAGGAAAAACGAATGACAGCCTTCCTGACAGTAGTATAGAAAAACGGTGAACATGATGCAGTTATAATCTGCCTGATGTTCACCGTTTAGCCTATATATTGAGTCTTACTTACTCTCAGCCATTCACTTTCTTATAGCCTTCCAGGAATTTCTTCAATCCCGAATCCGTCAACGGATAATTCAACTAATGTTCACGCTGGTTTTGCGTACCCTTGATACCTTCTTTCGCCATGAGCGAAGGGTTGGTAGTCACTCCGTCAAGTACTCCGAGGTCATACGCCTCTTGAATCTGCTCCAAATTGGCCGTGTCAATAAAAAACTTTATACTTCTAATTTTTAATGGCTAACTATCTAATAGTCAAAGATAAGTATTTATTTCCATTCAACCAGGATTAAGCAATTGTTATTTCCGGGTCAAGATACACATCCTGAATGGTATTCAATAACTCTACGCCTTCATTCATCGGTTTCTGGAACGCTTTACGTCCGCTAATCAATCCCATACCACCGGCACGTTTATTGACTACGGCAGTGATGACAGCATCACGCAAGTCTGATTCTCCATGAGATTCTCCGCCGGAGTTAATCAATCCTACACGTCCCATATAGCCGTTGGCTACCTGATAGCGGCAAAGGTCAATCGGGTGTTCGGAACTTAATTCGGTGTACATACGTTCATCGATTTTACCGAAGCCGATAGCTTTAAACCCACCATTATTAGTAGGAAGTTTCTGTTTCACAATATCCGCTTTGATAGTGACTCCCAAACGGTCGGCCTGCCCAGTGAGGTCGGCAGCGGAATGATAGTCCACAGCACCTTTCTTGAAATCATTGTTACGCAAATAGCACCAAAGAATGGTTGCCATACCCAGTTCGTGCGCATATTCAAAAGCCTCGGCAATCTCCACCAACTGACGACGGCTTTGTTCAGAACCGAAATAGATGGTTGCTCCTACAGCTACCGCTCCCATATTCCAAGCCTCCTTAACCGTACCGAACATCACTTGGTCGAAGCTGTTTGGGTAAGAAAGCAACTCATTGTGATTCAGTTTCACTATGAAAGGTATTTTATGGGCATATTTACGTGCCACTGAACCAAGAATACCAAATGTGGAAGCTACCCCGTTACAGCCGCCCTCAATAGCCAGTTTCACGATATTTTCCGGATCGAAATAAATCGGATTCGGAGCAAAGGATGCCCCGGCGGTATGCTCAATATCCTGGTCGACAGGAAGTATGGATACATAACCGGTATTTGCCAGCCGTCCGTGTCCCAATAGGGTTTGCAGGCTGTTCAATACGCGTATGTTCCGGTCGGAATCAATCCAAACCTTATCTATTATATCGGGAGACGGAACATGAATCAATGATTTATCAATGGTTTCGCAAGTGTGGTCCAGGTAATAACAAGCCTTATCTCTTAGTAATTCAACTACTTTACTCATAACTTTGTTTTTTTTAATGTGTAACTATTCTATTTTTTCTTCCCCTGATTCGCTACCGCGTCCATCAGTTTCTTTATTTCATCGGGATTACCGAGGAAATAATCATTAGCCACGTTCAGGTTTTCATCAAACTCAAAAACGTAAGGCACGGCAGTAGGCAGGTTCAGTTTTATAATATCTTCATCCGAAATATGCTTCAGATGCTTGATGATACCTCTCAAACTATTACCATGAGCCACCACCAATAAGGTATGGGCTGTTTTCAGACTGGGAAATATATCCGATTCCCAATAAGGCATAATACGTTCGATGGTATCTTTTAATGATTCGGTACGGGGAAGTTCGGCATCGGGAACTTCATGGTAACGGTAATCGAAACGCGGGTTTCTCAAATCATTCTCCGCAAGCGGATTAGGAGCAATATCGTAGCTACGGCGCCATACGAGCACTTGCTCTTCACCATATTTCTCGGCAGTTTCCGCTTTATTCAATCCCTGCAACTCTCCATAATGCTTTTCATTCAAGCGCCAGTTTTTCTCTACGGGAATCCAGTCCAGGTCCATCTTGTCCAGTACACAGTTCAGTGTCTTTACAGCTCTTTTCAGATAAGAGGTATAGGCTTTATCGAAATTGAATCCATATTCTTTCAGTATCACACCAGCTTTCTCAGCTTCGGCAACTCCTTTTTCAGTCAGGTCTACATCCGTCCAGCCCGTAAAATGGTTTTCCTTGTTCCAGGCACTTTCACCATGACGAAGCAATACTATCTTTTTCATTCTTATAAATCTCCTTTCTTCTTTTTACATATACAACATTTTGTTTCTCCACTAAGTTCATTGGAGAATGAATAGTTATCAAAATCCCCAAAATGATGATTCTTTCAGTAAATCAGTAAAATACAGGAAGCATGTATATAAAAAATAAACTCACCTTTCCCCGAAGGGAAAAGCAAGTTTATTCAAAAAAAAGAGAGAGAATTTAATGCATAAAAATCGGTCCTAGTTTTGCGTTTTGTTTTATAAGCCCTCTGTTGAAGCAGATATATCGGCATTTTTACCATAATATGCTTCTTTTGTCTTTTTAATATCTCGCAGCAAAGCTGCATAATGACGATAATTTAAATCACCTTCCTTGCAAACGGCAAGCTGTCTTTTCACATATTCTTCCACCTTGTCAAAGTGTGTTTCCACAAAGAGCAGGATATCAGAACGGCTGAATGTCGCATTCGCATTGGCGATATCTTTGCTTTCGGGATTCATCATGCGTCCGATAAATGTCAGATAAGCCCGTTGTAACTGGCGACGGAGATTATTTTCCAACTCATTGGAAGTGTTCAAAGGTTTCCATATCGCAGTGAACACATCATTCAGATATTCATCAAGCGGATACGGTTCCGAACCACACAAAGAAGACGAATAGATATTATACAGCATTCCCGGTGCGAGCAGTAAAGAGACTAAGGAATTTTGGCGGTCACGAATTTCATCCATAGGTTTGACTCCCGTGCAACTCACCACCTTATCCGGATAGAGCCAGAGCGGAGCCTCAAACAGATTGCGTCCAAACCACTCTATCGCCTCTTTCTGTACACTACGTGGCAGATAATCATGAGGTTTCATCCCCGGCAGATTATTGGTATAACGACCGCCCAAATTCTTCTGCACTTGCAGGGTATATTTCAGATGTTGGGCACGGACTGATTTATAAATCGTATTCAGGTCGTCATACTGGCCGTCAGGCTGCGCTGTCCAGGTCATTATATTTTCCATCACCCTTTTCAGGTTCTTTATGCCATATTCATTCGCTTTCATATTGTTATCGCCCAAATCCTCACTTTGGCTGCGCGGGTCAGCACCTTTTCCTTCATCACCGATAAACAACATACGATGGTCGTTCTGAAGTTTCTTCGTGACTTCGGCACGCAATGCCGCCTTCTCTTTAAAAGGGTCTTTAAATTCGGGACGATACTGGTAACCCCATTTTATCGCCCATTTATCATAGTCGCCAATACGGGGGAAAAGTCCTTTCCCGGAAATCTTATCCTCAGGCTGCGCCACATAGTTAAACCGTGCATAATCCATTATCGACACCGTGTGACCATTGGCTTCCACCCAAGCCTTGTCACGCAACTTTTCTACCGGCGTAGCCGAACTTGCCGCCATGTTGTGACGCAAGCCGAGGGTATGCCCTACCTCATGTGAGGAAACGAACTGAATCAATGTACCCATCAATTCGTCATCAAAGTTCATTGTCTGTGCACGTTTATCCAAAGGTCCGCACTGCACCATATACCACTTTTTAAGTAAGTTCATCACGTTGTGATACCAACAGATATGGCTCTCCATAATTTCCCCGCTACGAGGGTCTACAATACGCGGTCCGTAAGCATTCTCGTTTTCCGAAGGCAGATAACGCAACACGCTATAACGTGCGTCATCCAAACTCATTGTAGGATCGTCCGGCCATTCTTTAGCTATGATGGCATTTTTGAATCCGGCAGCTTCAAAGGCTACATTCCAGTCTTTCACACCCGCTTTAAGATAAGGTATCCATTTCTTCGGTGTTGCAGGGTCTATGTAATATACAATAGGACGTTTCGGTTCGGTAAGTTGTCCCCGGCGATAACGTTCCGGGTCTTTCGGTTCCAACCGGTAACGCTGGATGATAGCTCCGCGCACAGTAACCTGCTGGTCGTCCGAAAATTCAGTTACCGGATTCTGGAAGAATCCCACCCGTTCGTCCGCCAGTCGTGGCTGCATGGGCTCTTTAGGCAACATTACCATGCTGGTATTCAATTTCACAGTCACCGAACCCGTCGCAGCCGCCGGCAACTTGCCGGAAGTAATATTGTAAGTACGCAAGGTGGTCACCTCTACATTAATAGGATAAGTCTTGATGGTATCCATAAATGTACGTTCCTGTACTAACGAGCCGATACCCAGAATGGAACGGTCACTTGATGTAAAGCCACACGTCTTATTATCCCCCAAGAGAAACTTGGATACATTAATGAGCTGTGCCTGAGTTTCCGGATTCCTACCGATAACATCGAACTTGCCAATTACCGGATCTACGGTCGATTGCTTCAAAGCCTCAGCTATCTTATCCCCCGGACGGGCAAACTGTGACTGTACATATTCGCGCAGAAAGAGAGTCTTGCCATTATGCTGTTCCCAATAAACCACGCTCCGGTTCACCTCTTCGCCACTAATCATCTTGAAACCCTGCGGCACGGACTTAAAACGGGTAACGACCAACAATAATCGTCCCATCAAAGAATCCGGTACTTCAAAATACCAGTTATCTTTGATATGGCGTACTGTAAACATCCCCTCACATTCGCTACCACCTTCTTTCAGCAGTTTCTCGTAAGGTGTAGTTTTCTTGACAGTGTCTTTCTTAACTGTATCTTCACGAACTACCAGACCCTTCTTCCCAAATTCCAGCAGACTGGTATCGCTTGCCTGTACTTCGGCTCCTTGCAACGCCCAAAGCACCAATACAATTATCATCAAAATCTTTTGCATTGTTTTCCTGATTTATTTTATTCGTTAGTATTCAGTGTCAGATTCGGATTCTTTTCGCGGGCAGCCACCGGGAACGGAATGATATACAAACGTGAATCCGGTTTCAACGTATATGTTTTCTGCTCCACATCTGTGGTAACCAACGGGAAAGTGCGGGTAATCGTCTTCGCATAGTCGGCTTCCGTATTGAACCGTTTCAAATCCCAGAATCGGCTGAATCCGAAGAGCAGTTCTTTACGACGCTCATTGATGATTTCCTGCATCATCTCACGTTGTGTAGCCGGTTCCGGCAATACCGCTTCGCTCCCCTTAATGCGTTTCTCACGCAACAAGTTCAGCACTTTGACAGCCCCGGATAAATCATTTAACCGTGCATTAGCTTCTGCCAAAATCAAATACACTTCGGCAGTACGCATACCTACAGCCATGTATTGAAACTTAGAATAGGTAAGGGCAGTGTTCCATAAAGCAGCTCCAGAACCCTCGTCAAAGTTATAGTCAAAATTACCAGTCGTTTTAAAAAACAAATTCATCCGTTCATCATTATCTCCGAAAAGTTGTACTAACTCCGGACTAATCATACCATAAGCAATAGACGGGTTTTCAGAATAACTACCCATATAAGCATAATTCAACACTTCCGGATTGCCACCTTTGGCATAAGTTGAAACCTTAGTCGGTCCCCCGACGGCATCCAAAGCTATATAATCTATCAAGGCATTGTTCCGTTTCAAAGATTCCTCCGCCGCATCCTTAGCCTTTTTCCAGTCACGGTGGAACAAGTAAACGCGTGCCGCCAATGCATAGCCGAATGCTTTCGAGGGATGATATACATTCACCGGTTCTTCCTGCAGATAAGGTAACGCATCCTCGATATCCTTGATGATAAAGTCATAGACTTGGGCAACAGTAGCTTTGGTAGGAGTCGCTTCCAAGTCATATTCGCTGACAATAGCAATACCACCGTCAGTGGCTGCTGTCTCCGGATTATAGGCTTTAGCGAATGTATTCACCAGAATAAAATGATCCCACGCACGCATGATTTTTGCTTCCGCTTTAGCCAGTTCTTTCACATCCTTGTCACCTGTACTATGATCTACCAATGAAATCACGATGTTAGAGCGTAAGATGTATTGATAACAGTTTGCATACAGATTATTATCACTTAATTCTTTACGGTCGGCATCCTCATTAAAAGTCATATTGATTCCATCAGAGGAAAGATATTCCTTGCCAATAATATTCGATTCTTTTGACCAGACATTATCACTCAACAAAGCAAAAGACGACGGATAATAACTCCGGTTCGGCAAAGCCACCAATTCATAATAAGTCTCGGTAGAGTCCACAGTCTTCTTTCCTGTAGGGGTAATATCCACGTAATTCTCGCAAGCCGCAAATCCCAAGATAAGCAGAACTGGCAATATATAAAGTAATTTACGCATATCCTATATTCTTTTTAATAATTAGAAACTTGTTGATAATCCGATAGAATAAGTCTTGGGTGAAGCCATGCCGCGTGTGCCGCTGTTCAATCCGTAGCTTTCCGGGTCAATGTCGCTTCCTGCCTTACACCAGGTAAACAGGTTGTTCACTTGCAACTTCAAATTCAATGAATTAAGCCGGATTTGACGGCAGATACCGGACGGCAAACTATACCCCAGACTCAAGCTACGCAATTTCACATAACCTGCATCTTTCACATTAATATCACCATATTGCCACCAATCCTGGAAAGTACTTGCGTAAGTTTTAACCTTTGTGGGCATATCAATATACATACGTACATTTGCATCCGGTGCATCCGCACTCCAACGGTTGGTTATGTCTTTCAACGTCTGGCTTCCCACCTGGTCACTCATACTTACCACACTATTACGCAGTTTGTTACCGCCTGCATACACAAAGAAAGCATTCAAGGCAATTCCCTTGTAGCTAAGTCTCAAGGACACTGCTCCATTGAATTTCGGAGTCAGCGAGCCAAGATTTACAAGATTCTCAGTACCTTTCAGTGACGATCCGGTAGTAATATTGGCAACCGTACCATCCTCGTTGAACGTCACCAGGTCATTCCCATCTTTGTCCACCGCTACCGGATATCCATTTTCAATGCGGTCGATACGGTAAGCCCAAAGCGTATTATAACTGGTTCCTTCCATAAAGTAGTTCTGCGGGCTCATAATGAAACTTGTCGAAGTGTCCGAATCACTATGATCCACCTTTAACATCTTGTTCTTGTTATGGGCAAAGTTGAAATCAACGGCAAAGTTCCAGTCCTTCTTCCTGATGAGATTGGCAGTAAGAGAAAATTCGATACCCCGGTTACGCATCTCACCGTTGTTCACTACACGTGATTTAGCTCCCAATGTAGGATCCATGTAGCGGCGTACAAGCAAATCAGATGAGTGGCGGTTGTAATACTCCAAGCTACCATTGACTAAATTATTGAAAAGACGGAAATCCAGTCCCACATTATAAGTGGCTGTTTTCTCCCAACGGAGTTTCGGGTTCGGAAGATCATCATCATCATAAGTCAGGTATGTCGTCTTGATCGGATTGCTCTGGGTCTTCTGCTTTACTACAAAATAGGTAGTCGAACTCTGATCCACATTACCGTTGATACCATAGGTCATACGTGCTTTCAGGAAGTCGAGCCAAACAATATCTTTCATAAATGACTCTTCCGACATAATCCAGGACGCACCGACAGACCACAGGGGATGACGCTGGTTACGGATATCAAGTCCGAACAAGTCCGCCTGATCCCAGCGGATACTTCCGGATACATTATAACGGGACAGATAAGAATAGCTTGCATTGGCATAAAAAGATGCATAACGATGGCGTGATTCTTGCAACGTAGGCGACAGGCCACTCAAAGTAATCGTATTGCCGGAAAGTGCACTGGTTCCTACACCGTCACGGTATGCCTGCCAATCTATAATGTCAGAAGTCAGTGTCTGAGGATCGTATCCATACATTAATTGCCGGGTAGGTTTCGGAATCTTATTTTCCCTAAATTCAAGTCCGGCAATGGCGGTTACTGCATGGTTCTTCCAACTTTTGTCAAAGTCTATCTGATTACGTACAGTATAACGGTTACTGCTCAACTCATTTTGAAAGAACCGTCCGCCTTTCGGCATTGCCAAATTTCCATTCGTATCAATCATAGAATTGTACGTCATACGCATCAAATAGGAGTCCTCCGCATCAAACACTTCACTCTTGCTATGATTCCATTCATACTGATACATGAAGTTATATTTAAACATCTTCAGGAATCGTGCCTGCAAACTGACAAACGGGCGGATACTGACATTGCGTGATTTGGTACCGCCTTCACCCAATGCGTCAAGCACATTGAAACCAAATGTTTTATAAGGTGAAACACCTTCCGCCTTGCTCACGACACTGCCATTGTAAGCTCCACCCGAATATCCGCTTACATTCACATAAGGAGAATTATAACGGTTACCATCGGCATCCATTATTCTTTCATAACGTTGTTGCATAGTGTAACTGGTAAACAGGGTATTCGGTGTATCGCTACTTCCCAGACGGGCGTCCACCCCGGCATTCACATTCAACCAACTGGTTATGGCATAGTTCGACTTATAATACAAGGAGAATTTATTCCTTTTATCATTTATCGTACGCCCCTTGTCATTTTCATAATTGAACGAAAGGAAGTGATTGTTTTTTCCGACTTTCTGCGATACGGACACATTATAACGCTGAGTTACAGCCGTGCGCCAAGCATTGTCACGATATTCTTTATAATAGTCATTATTACGCCACTGATTCAATGTAGCTTCGACTTCATTATTACTTAGTGTACCATTCTCCCGATCCAGATAAAGTTGGAACAACGGATTATAGTAGCCTGCCTTATAGCTGGACAAAAAACCGGACGCACTGCCTGATTCGGCTACATTCGCATCAAACACAGCTGTTTGATAATCAATAATGTCGCTTGTAGAAGCCAGGTTCAAACTATTGAAATTCGGTTTGCTGGTGATGAACCAATCAGCATTGATATTCACATGCGCACCCTCTTCTTTAGCCTGTTTGGTAACTACCACAATAATGCCGTTTGCAGCCAAAGCACCATAAATACTGGCTGCCGCCGCATCCTTCAAGACAGTAATACTCTCTACATTATAGGGATTTATCTCACTCAGGGTCAAGTCAGTCGGCATATCATCCACTACGATTAGCGGATGTGAGCCTACATCATTCGAGAACGTACCTCTACCGCGAAGGATAGGGCTCATATCCCCGTTATTCGGATTGATATCCATACGCAGGCCGGCTATTTGTCCTTCCAGAGATGACGCCAGGTCAGTATGCATCTGCCTTGTCAGTTGTTCGGAATCTATAAAGCCGAAAGAGGCAGTAGAACGTTCACGGCTAATGCGCTGATAACCCGTCACTACAACATCTCCCAATTGCTGTTTATCTTCATGCATAATCACATTGACATGAGTACGCCCTTTAATAGATACCTTTTCAGTTTGCATACCGACAAAAGAAACTTCCAGTGTGTGGGTTTCCTCCATCACTTTACAAGTGAAATTTCCTTTGATATCGGAAATAGCTCCAAACGGGCTGTCGATTCCCCGGATATTCGCACCCGGCAGCGGATCCCCTTTTTCATCCACTACCTGCCCTTCGATGTTCCTGACTTTACGAGTAGTCGATGCAGGCTTCGCTTTACGGACAGTGATAAAATGTTGTTTCACCTCATATTCAAAAGGTTTCCCTTCCAGTATTTTCTGGAGTGCCGCCAAAGGTGCCAACTGATGTATGCTTACGCTTACCCGGTACGCTCCGACATCTTCACTAGGAAAATTCACCTTATAACCGGACACATTGCTAAACTGCTTCAAAGCCTCTCCCAATGGCGCTTCCTTTAGTTCCAAAGAAATCAATTTGCTGTCCGTATTTTGTGCCCGTCCATGCAGGGCAATTACAAACATCAGCAATAAGAAGGCGGCTTTCATCCATACGACCTTTCTCATTGCCTTTTTGCGAGACAATGTAATTTGTTGCTTTTTCATAAGAGTTGTATTTGTAAAGTTATATATGTTTAATTGTAATAGTCCCGTCCTGATATTCTACACGTACTTTTTCCAGTTTATTCAGAAGTTCCACCGCCTCGTCCAAATGAGCGTTGCGGTTCGCCCAAAAGTTCAGGCGGATATTGTATAGTTCCACCCGTTCAAAGTCAACGTTCACGTTGTACCATCTGCCCAGAGAACTCATAATTTCTTCCAGTGACGAATCTTCAAAATAGAACATTCCTTCTGTCCATGCCGTATAGGTAGCTATGTTGACACGCGATATTTTCTCTTCTCCGGTTTCCGTATAAGTCAAGTCCTGTCCGGGTTGAAGCACTACGGACGTAAGGCTGTTCGTGTTGGTCACTTGCACTTTTCCCTGCACCAATGTCACGTGGCGGTCTTCTGTTGCGTATGAACGTACATTGAATTTAGTACCCAGTACATGGGTATCCATGCCGTCCGCACTTACGATAAAGGGACATTTTTCATCCTTTGCCACTTCAAAGCAGGCTTCACCTTTCAACTCTACCCGTCGTTCCTTCCCGTTGAATGCGACAGGATAGCGCAGGCTACTTTCAGCATTTATCCACACTTTAGTCCCGTCGGACAGTACCAATAGGAAACTTTTTCCACGTGGTGTAGTCAACGTTTGGCAGCAGGTGGTATCCGGCGTCAATGTTTTCCATTCTTTGATGTCCATCACACTGTCTTCCAACAGTTGTTGTTCATGATGGCCGTCCATTTGCAGCATCACATGTTCTCCACTGACAGTTGCGGCAAAGAACCGCACCGGTTCCTCTTCTTTTATAAAGAAAGAAGGAAATAAAGAAGGTATAAGAAAGGCCAAAACCAAAACGGCAGCCACAGCAGAAGCCGCTACCCAAATACGTGTTTTCATTTTTGCCTTGCGTCTCCTATCCAAGCTTTCACGCATCACAGCTTCCTTGCAAGCCATCAGGTCGAGAAATAGTTCCTTGTTTTCAGGTACGCTAATCCACTGGTTGAACTCTTCCGTCTCCCTTAGTCGCGGTTCCTGTATCGCACGCAATGCATAATCTGAATTCTGGTCTGGATTTTCCATCATAATAATCAACTGTTTATCTTAATACGTAGAGCCAACCGAAATTAATGACACCTATGAGAGATTTTTTTTCTTGATGGAAATTCAGAAGAACAAAAGATGAAGCCTGTATACCAATGACGATAACACACAAATGCACTATTCCAACGGTTCACAGGTTTCACCATTGAGATGAACAACTATAAATCAGACATTTATGGTGAAGGGAAGCAGAAAAACAAAGCAAACAACCCTTCACATCCTTCACCTCTTTTTTCATATGCTATGAGCTAAAGTAAATATGCTATAAGCAAAAATAAATTAGCTTATAGCAAATGACCCGTTGGGTATTAACTTTTGAGTTATCAAGTATTAACTCTTGAGCTATAAGGTATTAACTCTTGAATTATCAGGCATTAATACCTTGTTTACAGGAGATATATGCCGTGCGTATTGGACATATAGATCCAATATGCTAGACATATAGATCCAACACGTCAGACATATATGCCCAACAAATCCATATAAGTGCGTGAAGGGTGTGAAGGGTTATTTACTTTGTTTTTCCTACTTCCATTCACCATAAATATCTGATTTATAGTTGTTCAGCTAAAGTGTGAAACAAGTGAAGAGCAGGATTCAACATTAAACTGTAATAAGTAAAAAGACACTCAATCGTTTACGGAGTATTTTTAAAGCCCGGGCAATATGGGTTCTGACTGTATTATCACTGATATTTAATATTTCACTAATTTCCGCACATTTCTTTTCATTCAGAAAAAACTCTTCCACTACTATGCGCATTTGCGGCGCCATCTGGCGGATACTCTCCTGCATCCGGTCTATTTTATCTTCGTAGTCCCGATACTCTTTGGCAGTCCAACCGCTATAAAGTTCTTCCAAGTATCTTTCCGCATTCCGGTTCACTACATTCTGATGACGTATGTGGTCAATGCAACGGTTTTTCACCATAACATAGAATAAAGGCAGCAAATCAGTCTTCCCTTCAAACTGCTCGCTGTTTTCAAGTACTGAGCAAAACACATCACTCAATACATCCTTTGCGCTTTCTCCGTCATTCAGCAGATTATATGCATGAATATAGAGCTTTTGCCAATATTTCCTATACAATACAGCTATGGCATTTTGGCTACTATTCATATCTTTGTGGTTACTTTTTGCATTTAATTAAGCACAAAGATAGCCAAATAACACAAAAAGCAATCAATTCATTAAAAAATATTAGAAATCATATTCTAATATATTAACGTATCATTTCTTTTCAAGAAGATGCGGTTTGTAATCGTATCCGGAAGTTCTGATTCATAATGTGTTACCGTAATCATCGTCTTATCTTTACGTTTACAGAAGGCTTCGATCACCTTTTTGACCCGACGACGATTGTAAGTATCCAATCCATGAAGCGGTTCGTCCAAAATCAGTAATTCAGGATCTTTGACGAAAGCACGTGCCAACAGAGCCAGACGTTGCTCCCCACTGGAAAGCTGCAAGAAAGGTTTGTCTTTCAAGTCGGCAATGCCGAATATATCCATCCACCACTCACATACAGCCATCTGCTCCGGTTGGGGGCGTTTGTACAGTCCGATACTGTCGTGCAGTCCGCTGGCTACGATTTCAATAGCCGGCAAGTTTTTGAGATAAGCACGATGCATCTCGGGACTTACATATCCGATGTGTTTCTTGATTTCCCAAATACTTTCTCCAGTTCCCCGTTTGCGTCCGAAAAGGCTGATGTCGCAAGCGTATGATTGTGGATTATCCGCACAAACCAAACTCAATAATGTAGACTTTCCTGCACCATTCTCCCCGCTCAACGCCCATTTCTCCCCACGATGCACTGTCCAGTCCAGTTCGTTCAGAATAGTGCGGTCGCCATAGCGGATACTTACCTTATTCAGTTTCACCACTTCGTCCGAGTCATAGTTGTTGACGTCATAAGGCAAATCAATAATCCGTTTCTGCAATTCATCGAAAGAAGTAGTTGCGTCTCTGTTGCGGAAAGCAGTCAAGTAGGCTTCGCGTTCCATCTTGGAAAACACTTCCATTTTATCAACAGGGATAACGTGAGTGATAAAGGAAGGTATATCATCCATCATGGAAAGCACCAGAATAATCTGGACGGACGACATTTTTGTCAGACGTTCAAGCAAAGAGAATAACAATTCGCGGGTAGGCGCATCCAGTCCGATAAACGGATTATCCATTATCAGAACGCGGGGGGCTGTCAACAGTGTCTTTGTGAGCTGGAATTTACGCAGTTCACCACTTGAAAGAAGGATTATCTTTTTATCAAGAAGAGGTTCGATGCAGAAGAGCTCGAACAGTTCATTTTTCAGTTGTTCGTCTTTAATCTCTCCCAACATTTCGCGGACGTCCGGCGTTTCATCCTGGTCGTGCGCATTCCAACGCTGTTGGTAGTAATAATTGGTATCTGCCGCTCCATAAGTATCACGGAACGCGATATATTTCACATTATCATAAACAGTTTGAGTAGCGGAAGGGGAAAAGTCATACCGGAGTGTTCCTTCACGTAGCGGATATTTTCCGATTAATGTATCTACAAAAAGGCTCTTGCCACCCCCATTGGGACCTACAATGGCTATATGTTCGTTCGCTCCGATAGTTGTCGTGATAGGTTTGGCTAAACGCACAAGCGGGTTGCGTGCTACGCCCCCCGCCATGCAGAATGTATTTTGGATCATATTCTTATATTCTGTTTTATTTTTGACCGCAAAGGTAACAATTTTATCACAGAATAAGCACTTTTCTTGTCTATTTACAGGAAAACCGTATTAAAAGTTCCTTTTTAGCAATATCCCTTATTGAAATTTCTTATCTTCTTCAAGAAGCTCCTGGCTAAATTTCTCCGGCGACAGAGGGGTAAAGAGTTCTATAAGATTTTCTTCGGGGTCGCGCAGATACAAGGTACGCATCCCCCAATCGGGCATATCCGTAGGTTCACTGATAAACGTCACGCCTTTGGCTTTTAGGGCGGCAAAGGTTTCGTCTACGTTATCTACATAGAATGAAACCATTAATTTTTCACGCATTGCAACGGGTTGCTGCTTATCTGCATTGCCTACCGAAGACGCCATCCAATCGGATACAAAAAGGGCGAAGCCTTCTATTCCGTCGGCTACTTTAAAACTGGCATATCCGCTATTTTCATCTCCCCAAGCAGGTTCCAGTCCGAGTTGTTCGGTGTAGAATTTGAAGCATTTGGCGAAGTCTTTCACTAATAATCTTACGTTGCTGAATTTCATTGTTTACTGATTAATGGTTTGTTATTTGTTTCTTATAATCAAGATGCAAATATAATCATTCTATCGGGTAAATCCGTAAGACGGACATTCAAAATTAGTGATATTCAGTTTGTATTCCATCATATCTTTCAATTCATGCATCGGACGTTCCAGTTCATAAGGTATCGGCTGCTTGCTGAATTGCTGGAAATAGAGCAAGCAGGCATCTTTCCACCACACTGCGTCACGTGTCTGAATCTTCAACCGGTGCTGTACGTCACGGAATCGTTCTGGGTCGATGTATTTCTCCATAGGCGCCCATAACTTCTGGAAGTTTCTGGTTTCTTGCACCCCACGGTCATAAGCATAGCACAACTCCGCCCAAAGTGTACGCCCGCTCTTCATCTGATGATTCCAAGGAACATGGTGGAACCAAAGAAGCAGGTTTTCGGGACAGGTGTCTACATTATCCAATTGTTCACACAAAGGAGAGTGATATTGTGCCGTCGCATTGCTCCCTTTGCTGCTGCGGTCGAATCCGATACCGCCGTCATCTGCCCTATGGTAATAAGAAGGCATCCAGTCGGGACGGGCACCGGGAATATCACACCAAGGCTCGGGCCCGTAATGATGTCCCCATGCAAAGATGTGATGCAGTCCTAACGGCATCATATAATTTACCACTGCTTCCCTCGACTCTTGGAGAAGTTGAGAGTTGAGAAGGGAGAGTTGAGAGTGAAGTTGTTGTCTTTCCTTTTGAGATATTTCATTGACGGAATTGCGGGATGGTTGTCCGTCAATAGGAAGGAAGGTTTGTTTCAGCCATTCTTCGCCTATCTCTTCGGATGAAAGGGAATGTTTCCAGGCAAGACGCCCGAAGGCATACCAGTTGGCTTGCGCAAAAGGATGTCCGCACCAATTTATGTCGTCGCCGATGTTGGTTACTCCGGCAATGGCAGTCAGCGGATGAGCAAACAGGGAGCCGTCCGTCACACGGGCGATGGTAGAGCCTGCGCCTTGTACGTAAGTGTCGCTGTCCAGACATTCTTTCCACATGGGAGCGAGAAAAGCGAGGTGGTTGGAGAATCCCAGATATTCCTGTGTTATCTGAAATTCCGGCATCACGGGTGTTTTCTTCATGACTCCGAATAACGGGCTGAACGGTTCGCGGGGCTGGAAGTCAATCGGTCCGTTCTTTATCTGCACAATCACATTGTCGCGGAACTTGCCGTCCAAAGGTTCAAATTCAAGATAGGCTTGTTTAGCCCGGTCGCTGTCTGTGGGCGAGTAAACGAAAGCACGCCACATGACGATGCCGTGGTAAGGTTTCAACACATCGGCAAGCATATTCGCTCCTTCGGCATGGGTACGTCCGTAATCACACGGCCCGGGTTGTCCTTCGGAGTTCGCTTTCACCAGGAATCCGCCGAAATCGGGAATCAGGGAATAAATTTCTTTCGTTTTCTTCTTCCACCAGGCAATGACTTCTTTATTCAATGGGTCGGAAGTCGGCAAACCGCCCAGGGCTGCCGGAGAAGAGAAATTAATGGAAAGATATACTTTCAAGCCGTAAGGACGGAATATATCCGCCAGTACTTTTACTTTTTGCAGATACTCATCGGAAAGAATCTTGGGACTCGCGTTGACATTATTCAGTACGGTTGCGTTGATGCCGATAGAGGCATTGGCACGGGCGTAGGCTTCGTAACGGGGAGAGACAACGGCAGGAAGCTCTTCCCACTTCCAAAGTGAATGTCCGGCATAGCCACGTTCGATAGTGCCGTCCAGATTATCCCAATGGTTCAGGATACGAATCCGGTAATCCGGTTTTTCTGAGATATTCAGTACCCTCAATTTTGAGTCCGGGGGCGAGTCAGAGTTCGATTCCGAAAGCTGTTCCGCAGCCTGCAAACGGAGTAAGTGGTAAACTCCATAAAGCACACCTTGTTCACCGGAAGAGGCAATGGTGATTTGCTTGCCATCGGCAGAAGTACGGATGGTGTATCCTTCGTTTCCAAGTGCACGCAACTCTTTTGTTGCGTTTACTTCCAAAGCCACAGGAAGACCGCCTTTCCAATATTTCTGTAATTCGGAAACGGCAATGTTTAATGTCGGCGATTGCTTCCTGCAACTAATTTCCGCCTTCGTACCTGTCGCATAGCGGAGCCACAGGGCACTTCCATCTTCCGCATGGGACGAAAGACAGAAGAGCAAGGCTAAGAATATAGATATTATTCTCATAAATAATAGTTCAGCGTTTATCTATTCCTTCAATAGTGATAATCCGCCCGTCCGCATCGTATTGAAGTTCGCAGACTTTCAGGCTACGAAGCCATGTCTTCCCTTCGGACGGCACACAGTCGTGATGGAACAAGTACCATTTGCCTTTGAATTCCACAATGGCATGATGGGTAGTCCATCCTACCACCGGAGTAAGGATAACGCCCTGATAGGTAAACGGCCCGTAAGGATTGTCACCAATCGCATAACAAAGCAGATGGGTATCTCCCGTAGAATAAGAGAAGTAGTATTTGCCATTATATTTATGTACCCAGGAAGCCTCAAAGAAACGACGGTCGGTATCTCCTGCCGTCAACGGCTTGCCGTTCTCGTCCAAAATTATCACCGGGCGAGGTTCTTCCGCAAATTCCATCATGTCCTCGCTCAAACGGACTACGCGAGCCGGCAATGCATCTTCCTCTCCTTCCGGCAGAACAGCCGATTCCAACGCCTTATTATTACGGTAACGTTGAAGTTGCCCGCCCCACAGACCGCCAAAATACATATAGAAAGTCCCGTTGCCATCATCAAGCACGGCAGGGTCGATACTATAACTTCCCTTCATCGGATTGGCTTCCGGCACAAAAGGTCCGTATGGTTTATCGCTGACAGCCACTCCGATACGGAATATATCATTCTGGTCTTTCAACGGGAAATACATATAATACTTACCGTTTTTGAAAGCGACATCGCAATCCCAAAGTTGCCGTCCCGCCCAGGGAATATCTTCCGTAGACAGTACGACTCCGTGGTCGATAATCTCACCGTTCATCACATCATCCGTAGAATAGACGTGATAGTCTTTCATATTGAAATGATCCCCGTTGTCATTTTCGGCAATTCCGCTTTCCCAGTCGTGAGAGGGGTAAATATAGAGTTTGCCGTCAAATACATGTACGGCAGGATCAGCCATATAATCATTGGGAACTAAATATCTTTTTTCTGTTTTCATGGTTCTATTCTTTTTTAAAGTTATTATTATCGCTCGGACAAACGATTCATTTCCGCGCTGCTTCTTTGATAATCAGGTCGACTATCGGTTTCGGTTGGTAGTTGCGGTCGAAAAGCAACGGATAATCCGTACGTCCATTCATCGGCCAGTCGTTACGCCAGGAGTTATGGTCGGCCACTCCCCAAAGAGTAACCCGGGTTATTATATCCTGATGTTTCAGGAAAAGACGGAAAAAGTCGTTCATACGCGCTGTCCATGCTTTTGCCACTTCTGCAGGCAGTTCCTTCGGATAGGGATTCATCTCTTTCTTATATTCGAAAGAAGCGGAGACTTCCGCACCGACGTTGGGATTCGGTGAGGGAATAACTGTCAGATCCAGTTCCGTTATCATCACCTTCACGCCTGTTTCGGCAAAAGCAAGCATGCTCTTTTCAAATTCACTGATTTTCGGATAATCCATGCCGACATGTCCCTGCATACCTATGGCATCAATGCGGATACCCCGTTTTTTCAAGTCTTTCACCAGTTTCACGACAGCCGCCCTTCTTCCCGGAAGAGCCATCGAATAGTCGTTGTAGTATAATTCGGCGTTCGGGTCAGCTTCGTGTGCATACTGGAAAGCCAAAGGGATGTACTCTTCTCCCAAAATCTCATAAAATTTAGTCTTGCGATACTCCCCGTTATCTTCAAATGCTTCATTCACAACATCCCAACCTTTGATACGACCTTTGTAGCGTTTCACGACGGTGGTGATATGGTCTTTCATCCGCTTCTTTAAGATTTCGGGAGAGACATTCTTTCCGTCCTTGTCTACACAGAACCAACGCGAAAGTTGCGTATGCCATATCAACGTATGTCCCGTAACCGTCTGGTTGTTTTTCTCACCGAATGCAACAAATTCATCCGCCTGCGTAAAGTTATAACGGTTCTCTTCGGGATGTATCTCCTGACTTTTCATGCAGTTCTCCGCTACAATGGCACTAAATTGTTTCCGTATCACCTCTGCCCCTGCTTTATCCTTGCCGGATGCCTGTTGTGTGTTAACTGCCGTCCCTATCAGGAATTTATCTTTCAAAGCCTCTTTCAAGGTGTTTTTCTCTTGCGCCAAGGCCATTGAAGAGCCTGTCATCAAGACCGCCATAGCCCAAAGGGAAGTTACAGTTGTTTTTGTCGAAATCTTCATATAGTCTCTAATCTATTTATTAGTAATCAATTATTTTCCAGTCTTCGTTTTGCCAGGTCTGCCTGAATATGCTCATTCAATCTCTTTGAAATCGGATAGAAGAACAGGGCAATCACTCCGATAAAGAATGTAATAGCAGGAATCACGCTCGATGTCAGGCGGATACCCAAAATTGCACTCTCCGTCTGCGTCATATTGGATATGAAACCGAATGAATCGACAATCGCGCCGCAGATAGCTCCGCCGATACCCAGTCCCGCCTTCAAGGCAAAGACCACTCCTGCAAAGACAAAACCCGTAGCACGACGATGGTTCACCCACTCGGAATGATCCGCCACGTCACCCATCATCGCCCAAAGCAACGGGATAGTAGGCGCATAAGCCAGGCTCTTCAAACAGTTTATGGTGAATATCGTGCCAATGCTGGTCGGTTCTACCACGAAAAACAAAGCTGTAAACAATGCGGTCAGTGCCAAACAAATCAAGAACACATTCCGCTTGCCAAAGATATTGGAAAGATAGCCGGAAAGCAAAATTACGCCCGCTAAAGTGATAATCTGCCCTATCATATTGAACAAACTGAAACCTACGGCAAATACATTGCTATGGTCGGGTTGCGCTATCAAGCCGAAAGCATCCAGAAAAGTATGCCACATACCATACGTCTCCCCTTCTACCCGCACCAGTCCAAAGTTCTGCAGGAAGTCAAAAAGGGCTGTCTTGTCGACGAAGTAATTAAAATAGTAGGACATACTGCTGCCCCACATGGCTAATGTCGTAAACAGGAACAGAGTCAGGACAAACATGGACTTCCAGGGACGGCTACTTATGATATCTACAAAATCTTGCTTTACAGAATTCTTCTGTCCCACAGGCGGAGTGATACGTTCCTTGGTAGAAAAGAAAGTGATAACCAAAAGAACAACTCCGATGACGGCAAACAAGGTGATTGTCAGGAACCACCCGCGCTGGTCGTCTCCCTGTCCGAATTTGGAGACTAGCGGCAAAGTCAGTCCTTGTACGACGAAAGTCGCTATCGTAGCAGTGACGAAACGGATGGATGAAATGCTGGTACGCTCCTTTATATCACTGGTCATTACACCACCCAGGGAAGAGTAAGGTGTGTTATTGAAAGAGTAAATGGACATTAATAAGGTATAAGTGATACCCGCATAGAGAATTTTACCACGTTCACTGAGATCGGGTGTCGTAAATGCCAGGATGAAGAATACGGCGAAAGGGATGGCCGTCCACAATAACCAGGGGCGGTATTTCCCCCAACGGGTATTTGTTCTGTCGGACAAGATGCCTACTACGGGGTCGACGAACGCATCGAAAATGCGCGCAACCAGCAATATCATTCCCGCCGCTGTTGCTTTGATTCCAAACACATCTGTATAAAAGAAGAGTTGGAACATCATCATCATCTGGAAAATCAGGTTCGCAGAACCATCTCCCAAACTATAACCGATTTTCTCGGCCATCGACACTTTTTGAGTCTGTGTTTTCATGGTATTATTATCTATTTATTATTAATTAGTTGCCCCTTTGTTGAAAGATTGCTCGGGAAAGCCGTTGTCCCAAAGTCTTTTTATCCAATGGATGAATATCATTCCACTCGCCCAAGTCACTGTTCTTAATTAAAGTGACATTGGTATTTGTATCGGCTACTTCCGCCTGCGCTTTTCTGAATTCCGCCCAGGCAGCACGTCCGCCTTTATCTTCCGGAGACAGGAAATCCGCCAGTTCGATAATGTAGAAAGGCATTTGCGGTCGGTTCCAACGTCCCCGCCAGTCGGTTATCATGGCAGACAGCAGCGCTTTGTATTCATTTCTGCGTGATACATTCGATTCACCCTGATACCAGATTATCCCGGATACCGTATAATTCAGCAAAGGGGCAATCATTGCATTATAAAGTCCTGCCGGTTTATAATGGAAAGCCGTTTGTCCCGGAGCAGCCGGCATGGGAGCACCCAAACGATATTTCCAGTTGCCTTCCAGACTTATCTCCAACTCCCCTTTTTCCGGTTGGCCTTTTCCGAAAAGAATCTTATAAGGTTTCTCTTTTACAAAATGAGGATGACCGCCATAGCTGAAAAGCCGGATTGTCACCGTATTCTTCCCTGCTCTCAGCAATCCGGCAGGGATGGTGTAAATACGGGGCGGGTATTGATAGGAAACTGTTCCCACAAATGTTCCGTTCACATATACAGAATCCGCGTCGACGATACACCCCAAACGAAGGGTAGCCTGTTCTCCCGCCTGTTGTTCGGAAACCTGGAAGTCCTTGCGAAACCAATGAGAGCCATTAATCGGATTCAATCCGTTAGTCGCCCAACCGGATGCAAACAGTTCGGTTTGTTGCCAGTCGCTGTCGTCATAACCGTCTGCATACCAAGGGGTAGCTTCGTGCATACCCTTATCCCCTTGATATAACGCCACATTCCAGGCGTGACTCTTCTTTCTTTCCTCTTTCTTCATGGATGCTATCAAGTCGTCCGATTCGTAGATACGCTTTTCGTTCAAATAAGATGGAAAAGGCCTCAACGCTTCTTCACTGAGCCATGCTTCTACCGGCGAGCCGCCGACACTGGAGTTTATCACTCCTACCGGGACTTTCGTTTTCTGATAGAAGTCTTTGGCGAAGAAATAAACCAAAGCGGAGAAGGACATCACATTTTCAGAAGTCATCGCTTTCCAGGAAATTCCCGGAATATCCGTCTGCGGAGCGTGGAAGTCATAAAGCAATGGTGTCTTTATATAACGGACCATCGGATAGTTACTATCAGCAGTTATCTCATCCCGGAACCGGTCTGTAACCCGTGCCACCGGTAATTCCATATTCGACTGACCGGAACATACCCAGACATCCCCCACAAGAATATCCTTTAATTCAATATCGTTGATGGTCATTGTATAAGGCCCGCCCGCTTTCAATGCAGGCAGCATAAGTTTCCAGTTACCTTGTGCGTCGGCAACGGTCTTATATTTCTTTTTCAAGAAAGCCACATTCACCGTTTCACCGGGAGCTGCCGTTCCCCAAAGATTCACTTGTTCCCCGCGCTGAAGTACCATACCGTCGGAAACGAGAGCAGGCAGTTTAACCTTTGCCCCGCCTACCAAGGCGAAGCAAAGGAACACAACTACTAACCCAACCTTATTAAACCAATACTTATTCATTCTGTATTTTCTTTTATGACGCTGCAAACTTAAGAAGTTTATTTCCCTACGCCGAAAATTTACGATTCAGATTGTTTCTTGTCTGTTACATCATCGTTTGTAAATGTTACAAATACATTTTACCATGTTACATCCAAGCAGAAACAGGCCTCTAAAAGCAGGAGTAAGCAGTATACCTATATATATAGAAATAAAAAAGCCGGCTCGCTAAAGCCGGCATAAAAGTAAAAGTTTACCTGTACATAATCAGCGCAGACTGACCGGGAACAATCACCTCGGGACCGGTTTGCGTTCCCAGTCCGCGGACGTCTATCACGCCGTCTTTACACACAACTGTGTATTTGCCGGCAGGCACTTCAAGACGGGCAGGCGTAGTACGGGAGTTATAAGCTACGACAATATCGCCCCAACGATCTCCGTTCGCATGGTCTTTCAGGCGGAACGCAATCAGATTCTTGCCCTCTACGGGAAGAAATTCCAAATGCTTCCGAACCTTGTCCGCATCTCCCATACGGAAGGCAGGATGAGATTTACGAAGGTCAATCAACCGTTTGTAATACATGAAAACGTCTCCATTCGTTGTCTTGCGTCGCCAATCAATAGCGTTGACTGCATCCGGGCTTTTATAGCTGTTGTCCACTCCCTGTTTGTCACGCATCACTTCCTCTCCGGCATAGATAAACGGAATACCTTGCGAAGTAAAGACTACCGTCTGCGCCAATTTATCAAGACGTACAAGCTGTTCAGGAGTAATCCCCGGCATACTCGCTTTCAAGCGGTCTGTCAGACATAACCCATCGTGGCAAGAGACGTAGCTAATCATTTGAACAGGCTGTTCCGCCCACGGCTTCTGACTGTAATTCACCGAATCATAACGTACCTGCGGATGCTCTACGGCTCCAACAATACCGAACTTAACGCTATTTTCTCCCCCCGGAACGCCGGCAAGAAAAGCTCCTTTGGTCTTCTCCCAGACCGATCCGCAGAGCCCGTCACGCAGTTCATCGGAGAAAACAGCTATTCCCGGCATACGGGCGACATTTCCTTTCATTGCCAGGGAATTAGCAGGATATTGGGGAGTTTCGGCTGCCCAACCTTCCCCATAGATGCAGATAGTAGGATCTACTTCATTCACCGCCTTGCGGATTTCGTTCATTGTCTCAATGTCATGGACTCCCATCAGGTCAAAGCGGAAACCGTCGATATGATACTCCTCCATCCAGTAGAGAACGGATTCTATCATAAACTTACGCATCATGGGGCGCTCGCTTGCCGTCTCATTGCCGCATCCCGAACCGTTCGCCAACGTCCCGTCTTCTTTCTGGCGGTAAAAATAACCGGGAACGGTACGTTCGAAGTTGCTCTCCACCGTATTAAAGGTATGATTGTAGACTACGTCCATTATCACCCGGATACCGGCTTTGTGCAGGGCCTGCACCATTTGCTTGAATTCTCTCGCACGGGTGGCAGGCTGATAAGGGTCTGTTGCGTACGAGCCGTCCGGGACATTGTAGTTCAGCGGGTCATATCCCCAGTTATACTGGTTTTCGTCCAGTTTTGTTTCGTCTACGGAAGCATAGTCATAGGAAGGAAGGAGATGCACGTGTGTCACGCCTAACTCAATCAGATGGTCGATACCGGTCAGCAACTTATCCGAATTCATCGTGCCGTGTTCGGTCAGCGCGAGGTATTTTCCTTTGTTCTTTATTCCCGAAGTAGAATCGACGGAAAAGTCACGATGGTGCATTTCGTAGATAATCATATCGGCAGGAGATTTCAACGGCGGACGCTGGTCGCTCTCCCACCCTTCGGGGTTCGTTGCTTTCCAGTCAATGATAGCGGCACGTTTTCCGTTCACTCCGACGGCATGGGCGTTGATACCCGGTGTGTCTCCCTGCCATTTATCGTTGATTTTCACGTTGAAGGTATAGAATTTATCGAGCAAATCCTTGTTCACTACGGTCGTCCAGACTCCGTTTTCGCCAGGTTCCATCTTTACTGTCTCATAGGCATGACCGCCATCACCTTCATCATAAAGCATCAGGCGCACTTCTTCGGCTGTCGGCGACCAGAGCGTGAACGTAGTTGCTTCCGGCTCATACTCCATCTCCGTAAGACTTCCCGGACGAACCGGATATAGCTCGAAGGAAGCATATTCCTTTTTCGCGGAAGAACAACTCATCACTGTTGCCACTGTAGTCACCCCTACTATTGCTGAATAATTAATTCCCATCTTATACTCTCCTGTTCCTGTGATAACGATTTTCGTTTGATGATTACTTTCTAATCTGTGCGGTCACTTTACCTTATCCGGATTCTTCGCTATAAAATCCTTCCAACTGCTGTATCCCTTCTCTACGGCAGGGCGTCCCATTTGCAGAAAATGGCAGTAGGCAGCAGCCAGACCGTCCGTTGCATCCATAAAGACAGGCATGTCCTCTTTCGAGAGACGAAGCATCCGCTGCAACATATTCGCCACCTGCTCCTTCGACGCTTGTCCGTTTCCGGTAATCGCCATTTTTATTTTCAAAGGGGCGTATTCGGTGATAGGGATGTCACGGCTCAATGCTGCCGCCATCGCTACCCCCTGCGCACGTCCCAACTTCAACATAGACTGGACGTTCTTGCCGAAAAAAGGAGCTTCAATAGCCAGCTCGTCAGGCAGATAACTTTCTATAATGCCCAATACCCGTTCGTGGATATGACGCAGTTTCAAGTAGTGATTGGCAAACTTGCGCAAGTCGATAATCCCCATGGCAATCATTTCCGGTTTGGTTCCCTTTATTCTCAGAACTCCATATCCCATGATTGTCGTACCGGGGTCAATCCCCAGAATTATCTTTTCCTTTACCGGCTGAATCACTCTATTATCTCCATTAATGTCGGAAAACCGATTACCTTGTCTTTAAATATTTTTGTCAGTTCGTCATTCAAACGTACTCCCTGTTCCAGATGCCAGCGGTGCAGCAATCCGCTGCTCTCCACTTCCCATTGCAGAGAATAGGCACTCCCATCTTCCCGATGGCTTAAAATTCTGCAAATTCGCGGTGTTTTTAATGTACCGTGTTTCTGTACTTCAGGGATATAGGATTCTTTTATCCAAATCAAAAAGTTATCGTGAACCTCATCGTCCACCTGAAAAGTAGTATTATAAATCAGCATATCTTTTTTTTCAAACAATTATTTACCGCAAACATAGCAATTATTTCAGAATATTGCATTATATTTGCGGCAACAAAAAAGGATTCGTTTACAAACGTTATCATATAAGGTTGAAAAGGGGCGTTAGCTCATCTGGCTAGAGCGCGACACTGGCAGTGTCGAGGTGATCGGTTCGAGTCCGATACGCTCCACTAAAAAAGAGGGTGTCTCTTCAGAAAGGCATCCTCTTTTTTATTTTATAGAGTAACTTTACGCTTTTGAACAGCTACTACACTTTATGCATACTAAAACAAAAAAGACCTTTATTCAAGGTCTTTTTTTATCACTTCATCCATTTCCTTTATCCGTTTCTTACGATCCTTGATAGGACCGTCTTTCGTATCATTCTTGAACACATTGTCGGCACGGTCGGCCACTTCGCCGCTCCACTCTTCAAATTTGTTCGTAGCCGGACGACCATTCGGTTCGATATTCTCTTCGGCAATCGAATCATGTCTGTTAATCATATCATCCATAAGTTTTTATTTTTATAGGTTTATGGCTATAAGACAATAAAGAACTAGAAATGTTTGTTGTTTTAATGACTTTTGAAGAAATTAAAGGAAAAGTACAGGCATCTATCGAACTGACGTTAAAGGTACTATGTATCCTATAAGATGAGGGTCCGTTTCCCCATAGGGAAACGCCAGTATCCACTCCTGGAAACGAACGTACCCCAGTAGGGAAACGTGCGTACCTTAGGTAGGAAACAAGAGTTTCCTCTAATGGAAACTAAAGGAAACTATACTACATTGATTATCAGATACGTAAATAAACATCAGCCATTCTTTATCTAGAAAAAAATTCAGGTGATAGGTGATAGATACGGTGATAGGTTGCTACAACCTGTCACCAAGTCTGAAACACCGATGAATAAAGGGTTTTCAAGTTGCCGGTGATAGGTGATAGAGGATTTTGGATTTTTACTTGGGAGAGAGTGGTGATTTATTTGGCACGATAACTCTTCGGACGGAAAGGAATATACAAGGTATAATTGCTATCCGACGGCTTTCCCCCAACAAGGGCAGGCGACCATTTCGGCATCCCTTTCACTATGCGAAGTGCTTCTTCTGCAAATTCAGGATGAGTGGAACGCAGAATGTGCGGACGAAGAATCACTCCCTCTTTGTCAATAGTAAATTCACAGAGGACATATCCTGATACATTCTTTTCCAAAAGGCTTTCCGGATAAATCATCTGTCCGGCGATATATTCTTCCGCATTCATGTCCGGAAAGTGAGCCAGTTCTTCGACTTGCCTACCCGAAAGCGTTTGTGAACGGGGACCTATCTGATAAATGCCTACATACATCGGTTTCTTGTAAGCATCCGGTTCTGCATTGCTGCGTTGCTGCAACTTTTTCAATAAGGCAGCAGCCTCTTCCGCCAAGGTCGGCTCCGAGATATTCTCACCTTTGGACAACATATATGCCGACTGGCAAACTAACACAAGCCGTTCCATCAAAGTTCCCTTGGCGGGCGACCACTTGCGTCCCATCTGCTCCTTCCCTTTCACACTAGTAGAAAAGAAATAATACACCACCCCGTCCAAACCTGCACTGGAACCATCCAAATCCTGTATCTGCTCAGTGACCAAACGAAAAATAGCACCCAAAGACTGGTAAAGCGATGCACTGATTACTACTGATTTAGTATCCACTTTCACCGTCCCTTTCTCCGCTTGCCAATAGGTGCGCGACAATGTATTTGAAACCAAAGTATAACGTCCGTTCCTCTTCTCAACCGACATCGCATATTCGGGTGAAAAGGAAGGGATAGCCACAAAACGCGCATAAGGTTGTTTTTGAAAGCCTGTATTTAGTAAAGAAAACACATTACGATAATATTCGCCCAATTCGCCTTTATAAGTAGAAAAAGGTCGCACCGGCTCCAAATAATCTATTTGAGCCATAAGGCGGAAAGAAAAAGTCAAAAGTAGAAGAGTGAAAACAATCTTTTTCATAAGTTGCCGGATTTTCGGTACGTATCGTT
The DNA here is from genome assembly GCF_903181435.1 of Bacteroides acidifaciens. Taxonomy (NCBI): domain Bacteria; kingdom Pseudomonadati; phylum Bacteroidota; class Bacteroidia; order Bacteroidales; family Bacteroidaceae; genus Bacteroides; species Bacteroides acidifaciens. The sequence goes on along the minus strand of NZ_CAEUHO010000001.1, from coordinate 679,220 downwards.
GGCAAAGATACAAATAATTTCGATGGCGCATGAAAAAATATAGCTGAATAAAAACATCTTACTCAAACATTTACCCTGTGTGACAAACATAATCAAGAAAAGGAAACGAATCACTGGCTTTATATCCCAGTGTTGTGGAATGCATCTCACAACACTGTGGAATTTTTACACAATTCCACAACTAGCCATTCCACAAATCAAAGATGTTTACCTCGTTTTCATCCTATTATATATCACTAATAATCAAACATTTTCACTTCAAACACATATTATGTATTGTCTTTTGGCATACTACTTGTTAAATATTAACAGGATACAACCCCTATAACAAATCTAAACTTAATCAAACATGAAAGGAATAAGAAAAGACGAATGGTTATTAAGTATTCTATTTATGTTTCTTTTACCATCTCATCTATTTTCGCAAGCTGCAAGTATGCCTGAAGAGCAACCGACGGAAATACAGGAAACCCAGGGAGATGATGACAGAAAAATAAAAGGAATCATTTATGATGAACAAGGAGAAACGATTATCGGAGCCTCTGTATTAATAAAAGGTGAAGAGACTGGAACCACCAGTGATATGGACGGTAAATTTACTTTGGAAGCTCCACTAGGAGCGACTCTTGTTATTTCTTACATCGGGTACCATCCGCAGGAAATAAAGGTAAGAAAAAGGACGACTCTCAATATCATACTGAAAGAAGACAATCAGTTGCTCGACGAAGTGGTAGTAGTAGGATACGGAACAGTTAAGAAAAGCGACTTGACGGGTTCCGTTTCGGGCGTATCGACCAGACAGTTCAAGAACCAGCCGGTGAAACGGGTGGAAAATATACTCCAAGGCCGCACGCCCGGTGTGGAAGTCACCGCAACAAGCGGTGTGCCGGGAGCGGGTATGAAGGTACGCGTACGGGGTACCACCTCTATCAATAAGAGCAGCGATCCTTTGTATGTGATAGACGGAATCATCTCTTCCAGTGGTCTGGACGGCATCAACCCCTCGGATATCCAGTCAATGGAAGTGCTGAAAGACGCTTCTTCTACCGCCATTTATGGTTCGCGGGGTTCAAACGGTGTCATTTTAATCACCACCAAAGGCGGCACTGAGGGAAAAGCCAGCATTACGTTTGACGCTTCCGTGGGGCTTTCTGCCGTAAGAAAACAATATGACTTACTGAACGCATACGAGTATGCAACGGCACTGAACGATATTCGTGGTTCGTCCACCATTCCCGCCGGAGACCTCGAAGCGTACAAGAACGGGACGAAAGGAATCAACTGGACTGACCTTATCACCCATACCGGCGTCACGCAGGATTACAGGTTAAGCATATCGGGCGGAAATGCCAAAGTGAAATATCTTGTTTCCGGAAATGTGTTGGATCAGGAAGCCGTCACAATCGGAACAGACTACAAACGTTACGGTATCCGGGCAAACATCGACGCAGACGTAAAACCGTGGCTGACAATATCGGCGAAGATGAATGCCAGCAGTCTGCACAAGCACAACAATGGCGCCAATTGGTTTCATATCACCAATTTCTCACCTACAATGGAAATGAAAGACGCGGAAACCGGCGTATATAACAGGGATCCGTACAACATCGCCAACGGTTCGAACCCATACGGAGAGTTGATGGTGAATTACAGCGACAGTTACAGCTATAACCTCAATGCAAACCTGACTCTTTTGTTCAAAATCATGAAAGGTCTTACCCTCTCAGTACAGGGCGGTTACGATTACGACCACAGTCCTTCTTATTCTTTCAAGTCGAAACTGGAAGCACCGGGTGCAATCAACAGCATGAGCAACACGAGCAATACGCACAACTACTGGCAAAACACCAACAACCTGACCTGGCAGAGGCAATTCGGTGACCATAGCGTCACAGCGATGGCTGTATGGGAAATAAGCCGTTCATGGGATACAGGCTTGCAGGCTACCGGCTCTAATCTGAACAACGAGAGCGTAGGCTACTGGAATATCGCCAATGCCGCCATAAGAAACGCGAGCAACTCGTACACCGAAGCATCCCTGGCTTCGGGAATCATACGTGCCAACTACGACTACAAGAAGCGGTATTTCATCACTGCCGCATTGAGAGCTGATGGTTCATCCAAATTTCAGGGAAACAACAAATGGGGCTATTTCCCATCCGCAGCAGTAGCCTGGGACATAGCCAAAGAGGGATTTATGAGCGACCAACACGTACTGGAACAACTAAAACTAAGAGGTAGTTTCGGTGTCACCGGTAATCAGGACATTGCCGCTTACAGCACATTAGGAATGTTGTCGAGTGCAGCTTATGGCTGGGGAACCTCCACCGCTTTCACCGGATATTGGGGCAACCAGTTCCCGACACCCGGCATCACCTGGGAAAAAACTTATCAGTATGACCTCGGTGTAGACTTGAGTCTGGGCGGTTTTAACATTACCTTCGACTGGTTCAAGAAAATGACCAAAGACCTGCTCTTCCAAAAACAAGTGCCCAAGTATAACGGTGGCGGCACTTATTGGGTGAACCAGGGCGAATTAAATAATACGGGAGTTGAATTTTCCGTCAATACCTTTCCGGTGAAAGGAACCGTGACTTGGGAAACAAGCTTCAATGCCGCTTATGTGAAGAATGAAGTAACCGACCTTGCCGGCAGCGATTTCGTACTGACAGCCAATTATAGTGACTTGGGCGGTGCGATGCAAATCATGAAACCCGGCTATCCGATGGGGTCTTTCTACGTATATCAGTGGAAAGGGTTCAATGACAAAGGTGCCAACCTTTATCAGAAAGCGGACGGCAGCCTGACAACCAGCCCCACCTCCGGAGATTTGGTAGTCAAAGGACAGGCAAGCCCGAAATGGACACTGGGATGGAATAACACAATCAGTTGGAAGAACTGGACTATCAACGTTTTCTTCAATGCCGCTACCGGATACAACCGTCTGAACATCAGCCGTTACACGACAGCATCCATGACGGGTAATTCACGTTTCGTCACCCTGCGCGATGCTTACTTCAAAGGTTGGGATCACGTAAACAACAAAGCAGAAGCAACTTACCCAAGCCTTACCAACACCGACAGCAAAAATTACGCCAACTCGGACTTCTGGTTGGAAGACGCTTCTTTCGTCAAATTGAAGAACATTAGCATTTCATACCGTATCCCGAGACGGGTCGCCAAATTTGCAAGCATACAATTGTCCGTCAGCGCACAGGATCTCTTTACAATCACGCGCTACAAAGGAATGGATCCCGAAGTTTACACGAGCTACGACGGTCTGGATTATGGCGCCTACCCTATCCCCCGTACAATTACTTTCGGTGCTAAAATCAGATTTTAACCATTGAACCTATAAAAAAAGAATAAGATGAAAACAGCATATAAATATATAAGAAGGACATTACCATTCGTTTTCGCAGGCTTATACCTGACGTCGTGCAACGACTTCCTGACAGAAGACCCTAAAGGGCAGTTGACTTCAGAAAACTTCTTCAGCAATAAAGAAGACCTCGACGCTTCACTGACAGCATTGTATTCTGTGATAGCAGGTTCGCAAGCCAGCAACAACCTTTGCGGCACAAACTTTCTGGTCGGCGATGATATTTCCACCCACCCTTCCAGCAACAAGCAGCCTCTTAGGGAACATGACCAGTTTGATGTAAAGGATAACAACTCATGGTTGTCCAGCATGTGGGAACAGCGTTTCAAAGTTATCAAGGCAGCCAACTTTATCATAAACAATGCCGGACGCACTCCCGACGTGTCGGATGACGAAATCAAGGCAGCCATCGGACAGGCGCGTTATTGGAGAGCTTATTCTTATTTCTATCTGGTGACAACGTGGGGAAAAGTGCCTATCATGCTGGAAGAGGAAATCAATTACAATGCTCCGCTGAAAACGGAAGAGGAAGTGTATGAACTGATCATATCCGACTTGAAAATTGCAGAAACCGACTGCCCCATAAAGTACACCAAAGAGCCTTATGCAAGAAACGGATTCAATATCGCCGTAAGCCGGGCAGCCGTGAAAGCAACGATGGCTTATGTTTATATGTGTATGGCGGGATGGCCGCTCAACAAGGGTACAGAATATTATGAACTGGCCGCCAGCAAAGCAAAAGAAGTTATTGACGGCACGGAGAACGGCACTTATGACTATAAACTGTTGGACGAATACAGCAAAGTATATTCATGGGAATACAACAATAAGAATACGGAACTCCTGTTGGGTATCTATTACAACAGGGATCAGACTAACCAGGCAGCCCCCTTGACGGATTTTCTTCAGGATATGAAACAAGGCGGATGGGGTGACACAAACGGGGAAATCAAATTTTGGAAGGAGTTTCCGGAAGGCCCGCGCAAAGATGCCACTTATTTCCCAAAAATCATGCTGAACGACGGCGAACTGCACGACTGGTGGTATGACACCAATCCCCCTTCTCGCGAAGTAGTCGCTCCCGTTTTCATGAAGACTGTGGAAGGAGCCGTGCGCGGAACGGAATTTGATTATACAAATCCCAGCCTGGTCAATGCGGCAGGCGAAAAGACATTCCAATTGATACGGCTTTCGCAGGTATATTGCTGGTATGCCGAAGCGACAGGACGTTCGGGACAAATGAACGCAAAAGCCGTCGAAGTATTAAATAAGGTACGCAATAGGGCTGATGGCGAAGAATCCGATATATACAAGGCAACCATGAGCCCCGAAGAACTGGCGGAAGCTGCCTACAACGAGCATGGTTGGGAAATGGCAGGATATTACTGGGGCGGCATTGCAAGCCGGGCAAGGGATATGTTCAGAATGTACCGGTACAAAGACCATTTTGAATATCGCAAGGAAAACCCGGAAATCGAAGTGGCTCCTGGAGTGAAAAGAAAGGAAATAGTACCCGTCACGGGCACGTGGGACGACAGCAAGATGTATGTTCCCTATCCCTACGAGGATGCCATCCTAAATCCGAACCTAAAATGAACCGCCCTATAAAAACGTCTATATAGATTTCACCAACTGAAATAAATATTATATCTTTGCAAGGTTTTTACTAAGAAACTGAATAACAATATATCAAGAATATGATAGCTAAGATTGAACAACTTCTGAAAGAGGTGGAAGCCTTGCACGCCTCCAATGCCGAAGAACTCGAAGCTCTCCGCATCAAATACCTTAGCAAGAAGGGAGCCATTAACGACTTAATGGCGGATTTCCGTAATGTAGCCGTCGAACAGAAAAAGGAAGTCGGCATGAGACTGAACGAACTGAAGACCAAAGCGCAGGAGAAAATCAACGCGCTGAAAGAGCAGTTTGAAAGCCAGGACAACGGTTGCGACGGACTGGATTTGACGCGTTCGGCTTATCCCGTGGAACTGGGTACACGCCACCCACTTACCATTGTAAAGAACGAAATCATTGATATTTTCGCCCGTCTGGGATTCAGCATCGCTGAAGGCCCTGAGATTGAAGATGACTGGCATGTATTCTCGGCACTGAACTTTGCGGAAGACCATCCGGCACGCGATATGCAGGATACTTTCTTTATCGAAGCTCACCCGGACGTAGTATTGCGTACGCATACTTCTTCCGTACAGAGCCGTGTGATGGAAGTTTCACAACCGCCTATCCGCATCATCTGTCCGGGACGTGTATATCGCAACGAAGCTATCAGCTACCGTGCACACTGTTTCTTCCATCAGGTAGAAGCGTTGTACGTAGACAAAGATGTATCATTCACGGATTTGAAGCAGGTATTGCTGCTGTTCGCCAAGGAAATGTTCGGTGCGGATACGAAGATCCGTTTGCGTCCTTCCTACTTCCCGTTCACCGAGCCCAGCGCCGAAATGGATATCAGTTGTAATATCTGCGGCGGCAAAGGTTGCCCGTTCTGCAAGCACACTGGTTGGGTGGAAATCCTCGGTTGCGGCATGGTAGACCCGAACGTGCTCGAAGCCAACGGTATCGACAGCAAAGTGTACAGCGGTTATGCCCTCGGCATGGGTATCGAGCGTATCACGAACCTGAAATACCAGGTGAAAGACCTTCGTATGTTCTCCGAAAACGATACACGCTTCCTAAAAGAATTCGAAGCGGCATACTAATTTACGATTGGACAATTTACGATTTACGATTGATGGTAGCGTCTCTCGTAAATCGTAAATTTTCAATCACTCTATATTTTCACTATCCGAATGGGCACTCCCAATCGTAAATAGTAAATCGTCTAATCGTAAATAATTCCCATGGCAAAGGATAGACTCATTACTCCCAGTTATTGTTTCATCTTAGCAGCCAACTTCCTGCTTTACTTTGGTTTTTGGTTGTTGATTCCTGTTTTGCCATTCTACTTATCCGAATTTTTCGAAGCCGGAAATTCAACTATCGGCATTGTGCTTTCCTGCTATACAGTGGCGGCGCTTTGCATCCGTCCGTTTTCCGGTTATCTGCTTGATACTTTTGCCCGTAAACCTCTCTATCTTTTCGCTTACTTCATTTTTATGATGATGTTCGGGGGGTATCTTATTGCCGGTTCGCTTACCTTATTTATTATATTTCGAATCATTCACGGTGTCTCTTTCGGGATGGTCACGGTAGGCGGAAATACGGTGGTAATCGACATTATGCCTTCTTCACGCAGAGGGGAAGGATTAGGTTATTACGGGCTTACGAACAATACGGCGATGTCCATCGGGCCGATGTTCGGGTTGTTTCTGCATGATGCGGGAGTTTCTTTTGCTACGATATTCTGCTATGCGTTCGGTTCTTGCATCTTAGGTTTTCTATGTGCAAGCCTGATAAAAACGCCTTATAAGCCTCCTGTAAAAAGGGAACCGATTTCGCTCGACCGCTTTATCCTATTGAAAGGGATGCCTGCGGGACTTAGCTTACTGCTGCTTTCTATCCCTTACGGGATGACGACCAATTATGTAGCTATGTATGCCCACGAGATAGGTATCCATGCACAGACGGGATTCTTCTTCACTTTTATGGCGGTCGGTATGGCTATCTCACGGATATTCTCGGGCAAATTGGTAGACCGGGGAAAAATAACGCAGGTGATAGCTGCCGGATTGTATCTCGTTGTGTTCAGCTTTTTTCTGCTTTCGGGATGCGTGTATCTGATTAAGTGGAATGATACCGTATGCACGGTCTTGTTTTTCGGCATCGCATTGCTGATGGGTGTCGGGTTCGGGATTATGTTTCCGGCATTCAATACGTTGTTTGTGAATCTCGCTCCTAACAATCAACGGGGTACGGCGACTTCGACCTATCTTACCTCTTGGGATGTGGGAATCGGTATCGGGATGCTGACCGGGGGATATATTGCAGAAATCAGTACGTTTGACAAAGCCTATCTTTTTGGAGCCTGCCTGACGGTGGTTTCCGCTACCTATTTCAGAATCAAAGTAACGCCTCATTATCATAAAAACAAACTACGATGAGAAAAAAAGAACGTTATGAGAAAGTAATCGCCTGGTTTCAGGAAAACGTGCCTGTGGCAGAAACTGAATTACATTACAACAATCCGTATGAATTACTGATAGCCGTAATCCTTTCCGCACAATGTACGGATAAGCGGGTGAATATGATCACTCCGCCTTTGTACAGGGATTTTCCGACACCGGAAGCATTGGCTGCCACTACTCCGGAAGTAGTTTTTGAATATATACGGAGTGTGTCTTATCCGAATAATAAGGCGAAACATCTGGTCGGCATGGCAAAGATGCTGGTAAATGACTTTAATAGCCAGGTGCCGGACAATATGGATGATTTGATAAAGCTGCCCGGTGTGGGAAGGAAGACGGCGAATGTCATTCAGTCCGTAGTATTCAACAAGGCGGCAATGGCAGTAGATACACATGTATTCCGTGTCAGCCACCGTCTCGGACTAGTGCCGGACAGTTGCACGACCCCGTTCAGTGTAGAAAAGGAGCTGATGAAGAATATCCCGGAAAAACTTGTACCGATTGCTCATCACTGGCTCATCCTGCACGGTCGTTATGTTTGTCAGGCGCGTACTCCAAAATGTGACACCTGTGGTTTGCAAATGATGTGCAAATATTTCTGTAACACGTATAAAGTTACAAAAGAGGCATCAAAAGGCAAGAATAAATAACGATTTAATAGCAGGGAACCGAAATAAATAGTAACTTTGCGGTCGTTCTAAAAGAAGAATTTTAAAACACTTTTAAATAAAAATAGAGTATTATGCAGACAATTGACAAATTCAATTTTGCCGGTAAAAAGGCATTTGTTCGCGTGGACTTCAATGTACCCCTGGACGAAAACTTCAACATTACAGATGACACTCGTATGCGTGCGGCTCTTCCTACTTTGAAGAAGATCCTGGCAGACGGTGGTAGCATCATCATTGGCTCTCACCTGGGCCGTCCGAAAGGCGTTGCCGATAAGTTCTCTTTGAAACATATCATCAAGCACCTGTCTGAATTGCTGGGCGTTGAAGTTCAGTTCGCTAACGACTGCATGGGCGAAGAAGCTGCTGTAAAAGCTGCTGCTCTGCAACCGGGCGAAGTCCTGTTGCTCGAAAACCTTCGCTTCTATGCTGAAGAAGAAGGCAAACCGAGAGGTTTGGCAGAAGACGCAACAGATGAAGAAAAAGCTGCTGCTAAGAAAGCTGTAAAAGAAAGCCAGAAAGAATTTACCAAGAAATTGGCTTCTTACGCTGACTGCTACGTAAACGACGCATTCGGTACTGCTCACCGTGCTCATGCTTCTACGGCATTGATCGCTAAATATTTCGATACTGACAACAAAATGTTCGGTTACCTGATGGAAAAAGAAGTGAAAGCTGTCGATAAAGTTTTGAACGACATCAAACGTCCGTTCACTGCTATCATGGGTGGCTCTAAGGTTTCTTCTAAAATCGAAATCATCGAAAACCTGCTGAACAAGGTAGACAACCTGATTATCGCAGGTGGTATGACTTATACATTTACTAAAGCAATGGGCGGCAAGATCGGTATCTCTATCTGTGAGGACGACAAACTCGACCTGGCTTTGGACTTGATCAAGAAAGCTAAAGAAAAAGGTGTAAACCTTGTTTTGGCTGTTGACGCTAAAATCGCTGACGCTTTCTCTAACGATGCAAATACTAAATTCTGTCCGGTTGACGAAATTCCTGACGGATGGGAAGGTCTTGACATCGGCCCGAAGACTGAAGAAATATTCGCTAACGTTATCAAAGAATCAAAGACTATTCTTTGGAACGGTCCTACAGGCGTATTCGAATTTGAAAACTTCACTCACGGTTCACGTGCAGTAGGTGAAGCTATCGTTGAAGCAACTAAGAATGGCGCATTCTCACTCGTTGGTGGTGGCGACTCTGTAGCTTGTGTTAACAAGTTCGGTCTGGCTAGCGGTGTATCTTATGTTTCAACTGGCGGCGGCGCATTGCTTGAAGCAATCGAAGGAAAAATTCTTCCGGGTATCGCTGCTATTCAAGAATAAGAATTTATAGCTAATTTTTACAAGGTTAAAAATAAAAGGGCAATTCTTTGTGAAAAGAGTTGCCCTTGTTCGATAAGTATCAACCATAATCAAATAACAACTACTTCATGCGAAAAACACTTCTCCAACTGAAAGAGCGTATCAACCTTGCAGGATATGCACAACTCGGATATACAAAAGAAATCATGGAACACAAAATCGCTGAACCCAATGCCCGAGTTGACGTTGCCGACGTATTGAGAGGATTAGCTGGGCATTATTCTCTTGCACAGTATCGAACATTTCAATTTCTACTCTTTCCCGAAAGAGGTCCCTTTTGAATGGATGAACTTCACCGACCAAGCCATTTGGAGAGGGCAATCAATTTTCGGTTCTCTTTTGTTCTATCATTGGGGGTTCGAACTGGGACGGTATTTAGGAATTACATACAGTTTCCTTTTTGGCATCCTTTTTGTTCTATTACAAATGGCATTCTGTTCGTGGTGGCTCCGTCATCATAAACACGGTCCTTTTGAAGGTCTTTGGAAACGCCTGACCTGGATTGGAAAAAAATTAAAAATTAAATCACAATGAACGAAAAAACAATTAATGACCAATACGCATATATACGCACCTTGCTTGAGGACAAAAGGCTCAAGGAAGCCTTGATGCAACTGGAATCCTTGCTTTGGCAGTGTCCTGACTGGGATTTACGTACCCGTCTGGAACAATTGCAGACCTCATACAAGTACATGCTGGACTATATGAGACAAGGCGCAAACGACCCAGAGCGATGGAACCTGTATCAGAAAATGGTGGCGGACACATGGGGAATCGCCGACCAATCGCGGTTGCTCATGCTGGATAACGCTTCTTCAAGATATTATCATGAAGTGCGCCGCACTCCCGTGTCACCGGAATTGTCGGATTATGGCATTAAGACGATACTGCATATATTGGAGTCTTTTAATGACGACTTGGCAGTCAGCGGATTGCTGTCTGACGAAAAGATGGATGGAGTCTTGAAACGACATGAAGATACACTCAAATTTATGTTCATAAGAACTTGGACAAACAGTGCATGGAATCCGCAGGATGAAGAAGAAGCCCAAGCTATGCTGGTATCCGAATTACTTCCGGGAGATGATTTATGCTTGTTCGTCAGTGCTGTCACGTTGAGTCTAATGGAGTGTTTCGACTTACGGAAAATCATGTGGCTACTCGACGCATACCGTCATCCGGATGTCAACGTCAACCAACGGGCGTTGGTAGGTGCAATGATTATCTTCCACATTTACAGAAATCGGCTCACTTTCTACCCGGAACTTATCAAGCGGGTGGATCTCATGGAAGAAATTCCTTCTTTTGTTGATGACGTCGCACGTATTTACCGTCAGATGTTGTTGTGTCAGGAGACGGAGAAAATCGACAAGAAGATGCGGGAAGAGATTATTCCCGAAATGCTGAAAAATGTTTCTTCGATGAAGAATATGAGGTTCGGTTTTGAAGAAAACGACGAAGAGAATGACGATAAGAATCCGGACTGGGAAGATGCTTTCGAGAAGTCGGGATTGGGAGATAAATTGCGTGAAATGAACGAACTCCAGTTGGAAGGAGCCGATGTATATATGAGCACGTTTGCCGCTTTGAAGAATTATCCGTTCTTCCGCGAAGTACAAAACTGGTTTTATCCATTCAGCAAGCAGCAGTCTAATGTGCTAAAATCGCTGAAAAAGGTAGGAAATCAGGGAAGCAGTTTATTGGACTTGATTCTTCAGTCGGGATTTTTCAGCAATAGCGACAAGTATTCGTTATTCTTCACCATCCACCAATTACCACAGGCACAGCAGGATATGATGTTGAGCCAGCTCAACGAACAGCAGGTGGCCGAATTGGCGGAAAAATCGAATGCTGAAACAATGAAACGGTTCAATGAACGCCCGGGAACGGTTAGCAACCAGTACCTGCATGACCTTTACCGTTTCTTCAAGCTCAGTGTACGCCGTCAGGAATTCAGGGATATTTTTAAAGAAAAGCTCGATCTCCATCATGTCCCTGCGCTCGACAATGTGTTGTTTTGGGAAGATGTATTATTCCCTATTGCTGATTTCTATTTATCAAAGGAACGCTGGGACGAGGCTATCGAGATTTTTGAGGAGTTAGAGACTATCGGTGAATTTGATGAGGAAAGTGCAGAGTATTATCAAAAGTTCGGGTATGCATTACAGAAAAGAAAGAAATACGCAGAAGCTGTCAAGGCCTATCTGAAAGCCGATACGCTGAAACCGGACAATATCTGGAATAATCGCCATCTGGCTATTTGCTATCGGTTGAACAGGAATTATCAGGCAGCCCTTACGTATTATAAAAAAGTGGAAGAAGTTGCGCCCGAAGATGTGAATGTAACTTTCTATATCGGTAGCTGCCTGGCTGAAATGGGACAATATGAAGAAGCGCTGAATTATTTCTTCAAACTGGATTTCATCGAAAGTAATTGCGTAAAAGCATGGCGTGGCATCGGATGGTGTTCATTCATCAGCCTGAAATACGAGCAGGCGATGAAGTATTACGAGAAAATCATCGAACAGAAACCATTGGCTATCGACTATATGAACGCCGGACATGTTGCCTGGGTGATGGGAGATGTTCAGAAGGCGGCAGTTTTTTACGGAAAAGCGATTACAGCCAGTGGAAACCGGGAACGATTCCTTGAAATGTTTCATAAAGATGAGGAATCTCTCCTCAAACAGGGTGTTCGAGAAGAGGATATTCCTTTGATGCTGGATTTAATCTAGTTTGCCGCTTCTCCTGAGATTCAGGATTTTCTTCCTAGGATTCAGGATTCAAGCTTATCAACTATAATTTCTTTAACTCCCCGTACAGTTTCTGTATGGGGAGTCCCATTATATTATAGAAGCTGCCGGAAATAGATTTTACCCCGATATAGCCGATCCATTCCTGAACGCCATAAGCACCAGCTTTGTCCAAAGGCTGGTAACGGTCAACATAGTACTGGATTTCGTCTTCGGACAAGACATCGAACTGTACATCGGAAGAGGCGGTAAAGCTCTTTTGCCACTCGGTAGTGGTCAGACAAACACCCGTGAAAACCTGGTGGGATTTTCCTGAAAGCGTGCGAAGCATTTCAATTGCTCCTTCCCTACCTTCCGGCTTACCCAGGACTTTTCCGTCCAACCAGACGATGGTATCCGCCGTCACTAAAAGTTCTCCCGGTTTCATCATGGCACGATAGGCATCAGCCTTTTCGCGGGCAATAAATTCGGGTATCTCCGCACCTGCCAAAGTATCGGGATAAGACTCATCTACATCAGGCAATGTCCTGACGATATAATCTACTCCCAATCCCGACATTAACTCTTTCCGACGGGGTGAATTGGAAGCCAGTATGATCTGATATTTCTTTAGATTATCAAGCATTGTTCTATTTACGATTAGACGATTTATGATTGAAAATACCGTTTGTTGATGTCTGTCAATTATATAATTAATTTTATCACCAGCCAAAAGCATCTTGTGCCATCCACAAACCATGAGATTTCAAGACCTGCTCCACGACATCACGACCGCAGCCACGACCGCCGTCTGCATAAGAGATGTACTTCGCAACGGATTTCACTTCCGGCACTGCATCTTTCGGACAGCAGGGAAGCCCACATTCCCGCATCACTTCAATATCAGGCACATCATCTCCCATATACAATATCTCATCGTCGGACAATCCGTATTTATCTCGGAAAGCGCGATAATCATGTATCTTCACGGCAGACCCCATATACAAGTCCTTCACCCCCAATCCTTCAAAACGGATGCGTACAGCTTCTGTCCGCCCACCGGTGATAATGGCAATATAAAGTCCTTTTTTTACAGCCAGTTGGATAGCATATCCGTCCTTGATATTCACAGTGCGCATCGGTTCACCGGAAGGATGCAACGGAACTGTGGTTGAACTCAATACTCCGTCGACATCAAAAGCCAATGCCTTGATTCGGGATAAATCATAATTGATGGTGCTCATGAATACTTTTGCTCATTAGTTTATATATTTCCTGCAATGCCGGCGAGTCCGTCAACATCGCAAGATGATTGCTTATCACATTTTCGTCATAACGCACAGCCGGACCGGTTTGCGCATCACGGGGTGCCAGTTCGTGCACCTTACGCGCCGTTTCATCAATTAACGGAAGCATAACGTCGAAAGGCAAGTTATACTTTTCAAGTAGTTCCGCCGCCAAGGCATACATATGATTGGTGAAGTTACAGATAAAAACAGCGGCAAGATGAAGGCTCTTGCGCTGTTCGGAAGTTGCCTCATAGACATTCTCCGAGAGAGTGGCGGCAATAGCTTTCAGAAACTCCGCATCTTCCGGTCTTATGGCTTCAATAAAGAAAGGTATCTCTTGAAATTTGACTTCACGCTGCTTGCTGAACGTCTGCATCGGATAGAACACTCCATAGCGTTCTGTATATCCTTCCCAAATACTCATTGGAATACTTCCTGCCGTGTGTACCAACAGGGCGTTTTGTTTGCCTTCCGTTATCTGGGGCAATAATTCTACAAAAGCAGCATCTTTCAAAGATACGATATATAATTTGGCTTCTTTCGATATTTCCTGTAAGTCGGTGGTATATTCAGCTTCTACCTGTCCGGCTAAGGCACGGGCGGATTCTTCAGTCCGGCTGTATATCTGCACAATGCGGAACCCCTTATGATAGAGCGCTTTTGCCAGGTTGGTAGCCAGGTTTCCCGCACCGATAAACACAATCGGGGTATCTTCTATACTTCTATTCATCATTTATTTACCGTTTCTCTATCGTTTTGCAATCCAAAATAAAACAACTCCGGCAATCAGTAATGTCAGTGGCAGCAAATATCCTGACAGTGAACCCAGCAGTGACATTACCAAACCGATATTCATCACCAGCCAAAGCCCCAACAATACGAAGCCGATGGATTTATCGCGTTTGAAAATAAGGAAACAGATAGAAGCATACAGCAACATATTATCCTTATTCATCACCCAGGGCAAACCGATGGAAGAAAAATGAATCAGTTTATCAATCAGATAGAGTGTTCCGATTACCATAAAGGTAACGGCAGTAGCCATATAGGTGTCTTTACTATTATTTGCTTTAGCAGCTCCCATTGTTATTTCCCCCCAAACTTATTTATATGAATTTTCTCCCACTGAAGATGTTCTTCGTTGAAAGGTTTACGTTCCATCCCTTTGTGTCCGATAGCTATGACGGAAAGAATTTGAAGTTGTAAAGGGATATCCAATATCCCATGGACAAATTCATCAGAAGGCATCCCGGTAGCAGTGAAGCGTTCACGCACCTGTACCCAGCAGCTTCCCAAGCCCAGGTCTTCTGCCTGTAACTGTATCATAATGGAAGCAATAGCAGCGTCTTCAATCCAGACATCACTCGCCAGCGGATCGGCCATTACGACAATTGCCAAAGCGGCATCGGCAATAAAGGAAGAAGCCTGTTCCTTACAATGGGACAACTCTTTCAACATTTCTTTATCATCAACTACTACGAATTGCCAACTATTACTGCGTTTGGAAGAGGGAGACATCAAAGCTGCTTTCATCAATGCAACAACTTCATCTTGTGTCAGTTCTTCATCAGTAAACTTGCGCATACTGCGACGGTTCTTTATCAATTCACTGAAATTTTCCATATTATTTCCGGTTTCATTTGATTAATGTATGCAAAGATAATGCAAACGGGGCGTAATAGAAAATAAAATAGTATCTTTGCACTGACAAATAATATCAAGATATGAAAAAGCGAATTACGCAGGACGATTACATTAAAGCGAATCGTAAAGCAAGCCGGGAGGCTGAAATAGAGATGTACGGACACCCCATTTGTCATAAACGGGTGCACCAGTCAAAGAAAGTTTATAACCGCAAAAAGATAAAGGCAGCTAACAAAGAGCTGCCTTATTTTTTATACTGTTTCCGATAATATCAGATTTAAGAAAAACCTGTTTACACAATCCTGCTCAACTCTCCGGTCGTAGAATCAATAATAAATCCGTAGACTTTTACATCTGTCGGTATCAAAGGATGGCGCATTATAAAATCGACAGTCCCTCTCACCGACTTCTCCGTATCTTCAAAGCCATCCAACCAGGAATGAAAGTCAACTCCGCAAAAACGCATCATGTCGATATAATCTGGGTTAATCCCCCGTGCTTTCATTTTTTCGATCATTTCTTCACTGTGCATATGGCAAGCTCCACAGTCAGAATGTGCAATTACCATGATTTCTTCCACTCCTAACTCGAAAATAGCCACAAGCAAACTACGAATCACACTACCAAAAGGATGGGAAATAACACCTCCTGCATTCTTAATCATTTTTACATCTCCATTCTTGATGCCCAATGCGGCAGGCAGCAAAGCTGTCAGTCGTGTATCCATACAGGAAAGAATAGCAATTTTCTTATCGGGATACTTATTTGTAATATACGCTTCATATCCCTTGTTCTCAACAAACTTTTTGTTGTAAGCAAGTATTTCTTCTAACATAGCTTTTTATTTGATATGTAACCATACAAAGATAAAGAAAAAAGAACATATTATCACAACATACCTCTCTAAAATCATTCGCGTTACTTTAAATCATCCCAACAAATTCTCTATTTTATTGTTGAATGAAGAATAAAAAGTGTAAATTTGTACCTAGATGCCACTTAAGCTAACAACATATTATAAAGGAAAGGATATTCCTGATTTATCAGGAAAGAATACATTCCACTCCAAAGAGCTGTTTCAGATTTATGAAGCAACTCCAGGGTATACACCTTTATTAATAGTAGCGACAGAAGATGGTAAACCAGTGGCACGCTTACTTGCCGCTATCCGTAAGGCAAAGAGATGGCTTCCATCCTCTTTGGTGAAACATTGTGTGGTATATAGTGAAGGCGAAGCTTTGGATGAAACCCTCTATACCAATAAAGAAAAAGCGGAAGAAGTATTCGGTGAGATGCTCGAACATCTCACTCAGGAAGCATCACGAACTTGTTTCCTCATCGAATTCCGAAATCTGAATAATTCTATGTTCGGTTACAAGTTCTTCCGAAGCAATGATTATTTTCCGGTCAACTGGCTACGGGTCCGCAATTCGCTGCACAGTATGCAAAAGGTCGAAGACCGATTCAGTCCGTCGCGTATCCGGCAAATAAAAAAAGGGCTTAATAACGGAGCAATAGTGAAAGAAGCGCATACCGTAGAAGAAATACGTGATTTCTCACGAATGCTGCACAAAGTATATTCTTCCCGCATACGCAGATACTTTCCTGCCAATGATTTTTTCAGGCATATGAACAGTATGTTAATCAAAGGAAAACAGGCAAAAATATTCATTGTAAAATATAAGGAGAAGATTATCGGCGGCTCTGTTTGCATTTATTCCGGCGACAGTGCTTTCCTCTGGTTTTCGGGTGGGATGCGAAAGATTTATGCATTGCAATATCCCGGTGTACTCGCTGTTTGGAAAGCTCTGGAAGACGCTCACGAACGTGGATTCCGGCATATGGAGTTTATGGATGTAGGACTCCCGTTCCGCAAGCACGGTTACCGTGATTTCGTACTTCGTTTCGGTGGAAAGCAAAGCAGCACACGCCGCTGGTTCCGCGTCAGTTGGACTTGGTTGAACAAACTTCTAGTCAAATTTTATGTCTAAATGTAATCTCAAGATTGCAAAACGACTTCCAGTGCTCCTTTCCTGCCATTTTTTATGCTTTATAACCCAACAATTAAATGCAGAAATATTTCTTTATTAGGTAAGAAATGCCTTTCTTTGTGCTGTTTTATGCCATATAAGCACATAATTAAAACCAAATAATAAAAGTATAGTTATGAAGATTTCACACATTGAGCATCTGGGCATTGCCGTAAAAAGCATCGAAGAGGCCCTTCCTTACTACGAAAATGTATTAGGTCTGAAGTGTTACAACATTGAAACAGTGGAAGATCAAAAAGTAAGAACTGCTTTCTTAAAAGTAGGCGAAACAAAAATCGAACTGTTGGAGCCGACTTGCCCTGAGAGTACCATTGCTAAGTTTATCGAAAACAAAGGTGCAGGTGTTCATCACGTTGCATTTGCTGTAGAAGATGGTGTAGCCAATGCTTTGGCGGAAGCGGAAAGCAAGGAAATCCGTCTTATCGACAAAGCTCCGCGCAAAGGTGCCGAAGGTTTAAGCATTGCTTTCCTTCACCCGAAATCAACCTTGGGTGTACTGACAGAACTCTGCGAACATTAATCATAAACTCTAAAACTAACAAGAACTCATGAGTAATCAACTTGAAAAAATTAAAGAGCTTATTGAACGCCGTGCCGTAGCACGTCTCGGGGGCGGCGAAAAAGCAATTGCGAAGCAACATGAAAAAGGGAAATATACAGCACGCGAGCGTTTAGCCATGTTGCTGGATGAAGGTAGCTTCGAAGAAATGGACATGTTCGTTGAGCATAGATGCACGAACTTCGGCATGGACAAAAAACATTATCCGGGTGACGGTGTAGTAACCGGTTGCGGTACTATCGAAGGACGCCTGGTGTATGTATTCGCACAGGATTTCACCGTTTCTGCCGGTTCTTTATCAGAAACAATGTCACTGAAGATCTGCAAAATCATGGACCAAGCCATGAAAATGGGTGCCCCTTGTATCGGTATCAACGACTCAGGTGGCGCACGTATCCAGGAAGGTATCAACGCTTTGGCTGGTTACGCAGAAATCTTCCAACGTAATATTCTCGCTTCCGGTGTTATTCCGCAGATTTCCGGTATCTTCGGTCCTTGTGCCGGTGGTGCCGTTTATTCTCCAGCTTTGACAGACTTCACACTGATGATGGAAGGCACTTCTTATATGTTCCTAACCGGACCGAAAGTTGTGAAAACTGTGACAGGTGAAGATGTAAGCCAGGAAAACCTCGGCGGTGCAAGCGTTCACTCTACCAAATCAGGTGTTACTCACTTCACTGCCCAAACTGAAGAAGAAGGTTTTGCGCTTATCCGCAAACTGTTGAGTTACATTCCTCAGAACAATCTTGAAGAAGCTCCTTACGTAGATTGCACAGATCCAATCGACCGTCTGGAAGATTCTCTGAACGATATCATTCCTGACAGCCCGACTAAGCCATACGATATGTACGAAGTTATCGGTGCTGTTGTTGACAATGGAGAATTCCTGGAAATCCAGAAAGACTATGCCAAGAATATAATCATCGGTTTTGCACGTTTCAACGGTCAATCCGTAGGTATCGTTGCCAACCAACCCAAGTATCTGGCAGGTGTGCTTGATAGCAACGCATCTCGCAAGGGTGCACGTTTCGTTCGTTTCTGCGATGCTTTCAATATTCCTATCGTATCATTGGTAGACGTACCGGGCTTCCTTCCGGGAACAGGCCAGGAGTACAACGGCGTTATCCTTCATGGTGCTAAATTGCTGTATGCTTACGGTGAAGCTACCGTGCCTAAAGTGACTATCACATTGCGTAAGTCTTATGGCGGTTCTCACATCGTGATGAGCTGTAAACAACTTCGCGGAGATATGAACTATGCATGGCCGACAGCCGAAATCGCAGTTATGGGCGGTGCAGGAGCAGTAGAAGTATTATACGCACGTGAAGCGAAAGATCAGGAAAATCCGGCTCAGTTCCTTGCTGAAAAAGAAGCGGAATATACGAAACTGTTCGCCAATCCTTACAATGCAGCTAAATACGGTTACATTGATGATGTGATAGAACCACGCAACACACGTTTCCGTGTCATCCGCGCTTTACAGCAATTGCAGACAAAGAAACTGACCAATCCGGCTAAGAAGCATGGTAATATTCCGTTGTAATCCTACTTTTCACATTAAAACAAGAACGATTATGAACAAAACCAAAATCGGAATATTCCTTTCTTTGCTGTTGCTGGTTGGATTGACTTCTTGCGGAGAAAAGAAGTCGAACAACAAGCTAATGCTGAACGAAATCCTGATAGATAACCAAAGTAACTTTCAGGATGATTACGGCTTGCACAGTGCATGGATTGAAATATTCAATAAATCATTTGGTAGCGCCGACCTGGCAGCTTGCTTGTTAAAAGTTAGCAGCCAACCGGGCGATACAGTTACTTACTTTATTCCGAAAGGTGATATACTTACGGTAGTGAAGCCACGCCAACATGCCTTATTTTGGGCAGACGGACAACCTAACCGTGGAACTTTCCATACCAATTTTAAACTGAATCCTGAAACAGCCAATTGGATAGGATTATTTGACTCCGGCAGGAAACTAATGGATCAAATTGTAATACCGGCAGGTGCTTTGAAAGCCGATCAATCATTTGCCCGTGTAAGTGATGGAGCAGCAAACTGGGAAGTAAAAGGAGCAAGCAGTGACAAATATGTTACTCCAAGCACTAACAACAAAACTCTTGACAGCAATGCCAAGAAGGAAAAGTTTGAGGAACACGATGCTAATGGTATTGGAATGGCCATTTCTGCCATGAGTGTAGTATTCTGCGGATTGATTCTTCTTTTTATAGCCTTCAAGATTATAGGAAAAGCAGCCGTTAATTTGAGCAAGCGCAACGCTATGAAATCTAAAGGCATCGACAAGCATGAAGCTAAGGAACTGTCACAAGCTCCGGGCGAAGTTTATGCTGCTATTTCTATGGCATTACACGAAATGCAAGATGAAGTGCATGACGTAGAAGAAACAGTGCTGACCATCACTCGTGTAAAACGCAGCTACTCACCATGGAGTTCGAAGATTTACACGTTGCGTGAAACTCCTTCCAGAAAGTAAGTCACCTTTTAAAAAGTAAAAACGATGAAAGAATATAAATATAAAATCAACGGTAACTTATATAAAGTAACCATCGGAGATATTGAAGACAACATCGCTCATGTAGAAGTGAACGGTACACACTATAAAGTAGAAATGGAGAAACAGCCGAAGCCTGTTGCAAAACCTGTGACAGTACGCCCGATGCCTAATGCTCCTACTGCTCCTGCTCAAGTAGTGAAACCAACCGCTCCATCTACCGGAAAATCAGGAGTGAAATCTCCGCTGCCGGGTGTGATCCTCGACATCAAAGTGAATGTAGGCGATACTGTAAAGAAAGGACAGACCATTATCATATTGGAAGCCATGAAGATGGAAAACAATATCAATGCGGATAAAGACGGTAAGGTTACTGCCATCAACGTAAATAAGGGAGATTCTGTTCTTGAAGGTAATGACCTCGTAATTATTGAATAATATGGGAGATTTTATAAACTTTTTAGGAAACAACCTTGCCGACTTCTGGACCTACACGGGTTTTGCTAATGCTACCGTAGGACACGTGGTTATGATTCTGGTAGGCTTGGTATTCATCTATTTGGCGGTAGCCAAAGAATTCGAACCGATGCTTCTGATTCCTATCGGATTCGGTATGTTGATCGGTAATATACCTTTTAATATGGATGCCGGGCTGAAAGTCGGTATTTATGAAGAAGGTTCGGTATTAAATATATTGTATCAGGGAGTGACTTCCGGATGGTATCCGCCGCTCATTTTCTTGGGCATCGGCGCCATGACGGACTTCTCGGCACTTATCTCTAATCCGAAATTGATGTTGATCGGTGCGGCAGCACAGTTTGGTATCTTCGGTGCATACATGATCGCCTTAGCAATGGGGTTTGATCCTATGCAAGCCGGTGCAATCGGTATTATCGGTGGTGCAGACGGTCCGACGGCAATCTTCCTGTCCTCGAAGCTGGCACCTAACCTGATGGGAGCCATTGCAGTGTCCGCCTATTCCTATATGGCGTTGGTTCCGGTGATACAGCCACCTATCATGCGTTTGCTCACCACAAAAAACGAACGTATCATACGTATGAAACCGCCGCGTGCCGTTTCTCACACAGAGAAAGTGATTTTCCCAATTATCGGTTTGTTGCTGACTTGCTTCCTGGTTCCTTCCGGTCTGCCTTTGTTGGGTATGCTGTTCTTCGGTAACCTGTTGAAAGAAAGTGGTGTAACCCGTCGTCTTGCCAATACGGCAAGTGGTCCGTTGATTGACACAATTACTATTCTGTTAGGTTTGACAGTAGGTGCTTCTACTCAGGCTTCCGAGTTCCTTACTTTCGACTCTATCAAGATTTTCGCTCTCGGTGCATTGTCATTCGTTATTGCAACTGCATCAGGCGTGATCTTCGTGAAGATATTCAACCTTTTCTTGAAGAAGGGTAATAAGATCAATCCATTAATCGGTAACGCAGGCGTATCTGCTGTTCCCGACTCGGCACGTATCTCACAAGTGATTGGTTTGGAATACGATTCGACCAATTATTTGCTGATGCACGCTATGGGTCCGAACGTAGCAGGCGTAATCGGTTCAGCTGTTGCCGCCGGTATCCTGTTGGGATTCTTGATGTAAAAGCAAGGGGCAATCCCCCCACCGAGTTTCTATTCGGTAGGCTTTAAAATTATAAAAGTAGATTTTTCTACTCCGAAAAATGCTTCTTTCTGCAGAAAGAGGCATTTTTTATTGTAACTCTTTACGTTGTGCAGTATTCTTCTGTTATGTTATCCAGTGTTATCAGTACGTTAATCTATCTGAAACAAATTACGAATACTTCGTAAACACAATATTTCTAGTAACTTGCGCTTCATAAATGATACACTAAAATTACGATTTATGAAACGGATGCTTTTATTGTTCCTGCTCTGCCCCGCCACTCTGTTAATGGCACAACACCTTGACCCTATCCAAGAGGCAATGGCAAATTACGACTACGAAACAGCACTCTCGCTAATTGCGCAAAAGAAAGCCACCACTCCCTTGCTACTGCAAAAAGGCAAAGCTTTACGCAGCTTGGGACTTAACATGGAAGCCCTTTCCACCTATCAGGAAATCATAGCTAATGACAGTACCAACACTCGTGCAATGATTGAAGCTGCCGAATGTTGCCGTACTCTTGCTAAATACAAGCAAGCATCGGCATACTATGAGCGAGTACTCGACTTGACTCCGGAGAATAAATATGTACGCATACAGTACATCGGACTGCTTCTCTCCAACAAAGATTCCGCGATGCATTAGGAGAAAGTAGCATAATGACGGAAAAAGACAGTTCCGCTATCGCCTTGCATCTACAAGCACAGAGTTTCGAAGGAATGAACGAACTTCTGCCTGCTGCGGGATGCTACTACAATATCCAAGAGAAATATCCCGCCGACTATCTTGCCGCTGCCAAATTAGGAGCAATCAACATAGCCGCTTCCTACTATGACGAAGCAATAGAAGCAACGGAAAAATACCGGAAGATCGATACAACCAACATTGCCGTCAATCGTCAGAATGCTTTGGCATACTGTTTGAAACAGGATTATTCTACCGCAATCCGTCGTTATCAATACCTGGTGAACCAGGGAGACAGTTCTTTCCATACCTGCTACTATCTTGGTATTAGTTATTATGCGATAGAAAAATATTACGAGGCACATGACTTTTTGGAAGTTGCCCGAAAATACGACCCGGAAAATGTAAACCTCCTCTATTACCTCGGACGATCCTGTGCCAAAACATCGTGGAAAAAGCAGGGAGTGGAGTATTTGGAGCAAGCTATCAATCTGTCAATACCGAAAGACAGCAGCATGGTACGCCTTTATATAGGTATGACCGACTGTTATAAAATGGCGCAAATGTATAAAGAACAATTAGCGTCTATGAAGGAACGATATCAGAAGTACGACAAACAAAATCACAAATTACTATATGACATGGCTCACCTCTCCATTTCTGCGCTGCAAGACAAGAAAAGTGCAGAACGATATTTGGAAGCGTTCCTTAAAACACGTCCTAAAGATGAAAAAGACCAACAAGCGAAACTGAACGAAAAAAGCGAACTTGTTTTAGGAAAAACAAATTATTATAACGCTGCCGAGAACTGGCTGAAAGACCTGAAAAGCAAACAGAAAATAGAGGATTTCTTTCAAAACGGAAAATGATAATTTACCGGCGTAGCGCCGGAGCAAGGTTTCCATTCGGTATTCCCTGAAAGAGCATAATCATATACAATTCCGCCCTTTCAGGGTGTGCCTGAAACGACAACATGCCGAATGGAAGCCTTGTTGGGGCGCTACGCCCCTAAATTCCCATTTATCAAGCACATTAAAGAACTCTTTAATACCAACTAAAAAGGCTGCCACCGTCAACCGGAAGCAGCCTCTCCTATTATATTGAAATAATCAGATGATTACTGAGCCAATTTGTTGTCAGAACCAAGTACGTTGATGATTTTGTGCTTGTACAATTTTTCCATATTGTCACGAGCCGGACCAAGATACTTACGTGGGTCGAATTCTGCCGGTTTTTCTGCGAACACCTGACGTACAGCAGCAGTCATAGCCAGACGAGAGTCTGAGTCGATGTTGATTTTGCAAACTGCAGAAGTAGCTGCCTTACGTAACCATTCTTCAGGAATACCGATAGCAGCTTTCAGATTACCACCGAACTTGTTGATAGTTGCAACTTCTTCCTGAGGAACTGAAGATGAACCGTGAAGAACGATAGGGAATCCCGGAAGTTTTTCCATTACAGCGTCCAATACATCGAATGCCAATGGAGGAGGAACCATCATACCTGTAGCCGGATCGATGTGACATTGTTCCGGAGTAAATTTGTAAGCACCGTGAGAAGTACCGATTGAGATAGCCAAAGAATCACAACCTGTGCGAGTAGCGAAATCAATAACTTCTTCAGGGTCAGTATATGTGTGGTGGTCAGCAGAAACTTCATCTTCTACTCCTGCCAATACGCCAAGTTCACCTTCAACTGTTACGTCGAACTGATGAGCGTATTCAACTACCTTCTTAGTCAATGCAACGTTTTCTTCGTAAGGAAGATGAGAACCGTCGATCATCACTGAAGAGAAACCTGAATCGATACATGATTTACAAGTTTCGAAAGTATCTCCGTGGTCAAGATGAAGAACGATTTCGGGATGTGCGCAGCCTAATTCTTTAGCATATTCTACAGCACCCTGAGCCATATAACGCAACAAAGTAGCGTTAGCATACTGACGAGCACCTTTAGAAACCTGAAGAATCACAGGAGATTTAGTTTCAACAGCAGCCTTGATGATAGCTTGCATCTGTTCCATATTGTTGAAGTTGAATGCTGGGATAGCATATCCACCTTTGATAGCCTTAGCAAACATTTCTTTCGTGTTTACCAATCCTAAATCTTTGTAATTTACCATTTTGTTTAAAGTTTATTGTTAGTGAATAAAAATTCTACGCAAAAGTAAGCATTATCCACCGAATAACGAACATCGGAAAGAAAAATATAGTAGAAAAAGGCTTAAAACGGACATCTAAATCTCGTTAGGAAGTCAGTTCTACATTAGATTGTAATGTCCACCTTGCAAACAAACAGCCAAAAGATAAAATTACCAAATTGCAAGTAATCAGAGCCGGCCAATAAGACACCAAATTACTTTATCATCTTTTTTTCTGCAAAACCTTTTTCTATTTCACAGAAATGCATTATCTTTGCGCACTGAAAATGACCATTACACTATTTCTTACCAAAATAGTAACAGAATATAAATTAAAAAAACAGATACTGAAATGAAAAAAGGCCTTCATCCAGAATCATACCGTCCGGTAGTATTCAAAGATATGTCAAATGGTGATATGTTTTTGTCTAGATCAACAGTAGCAACTAAAGAAACCATCGAATTTGAAGGTGAAACTTATCCGTTGCTGAAGATTGAAATCTCTAACACTTCTCACCCGTTCTATACAGGTAAATCTACATTGGTGGATACTGCAGGTCGTGTTGACAAGTTCATGAGCCGTTACGGTGACCGTAAGAAGAAATAATTCAATCTTTCGTTAAAGATGAAAAAAGAGGAAATTCCGTAATTGGAATTTTCTCTTTTTTGTTGAGAGCCTTATCACGACAAAAAGAAAGTTTCTTAAAAGAAACACTTCCATTTTTGTTTGATTATCAAATAAAGAAACGACCTTTGGTGACTTAATAAACAAATAAAATGGAAATAACCCAATTAAAGCAAATGACAAAAGAAGAAGTTCTCAATTTCATCAGACAACGCCTGTCGTTCAGCACAAAAATAAAAAAGCAATTCAAACATGTAAAAGAAGAAGATTTCAATAAAGAACACCGCAGATTCGAAATGTCGGGACATGAAGAGACAACCGGATGGTGCACACTCTTCAATACAGCCATATTAAATGAATTTGCCGGCCTAGACATCTATGATTATACATCTCCTCGATTTCGACAAAGGAACTCCAACCATTTATCTTAAATATTACTCCGATAACAAAAATCTGGAATATGATCTCAACGGCTATTCAACAGCCGAAATCATATTTACTATTTTCGAACTGACTATCTTTTTCGGGAACCCCCAAAGACAACGAAGCTAAAATTCAAAAAAATGAATAAGAGTAATCCCTGGATCCCTGGCAGTGACTTTATTGCCAAGGATTGTTTTTTATACCTCTCATGTACATTGTATAAAAAGAAACGAATCCTGAACATTCATATCCATAAGTTGTTTATTCTCTTAAGAAAAGAGAAACGAATCAACGCAAAAACTCTAACCATCAGTGTGGTATATGAAGAAGAAATATGGATTCGTCCTGGCAGCTGCAATCTTACTAGCCGGCTGCGGACAGAAAAAAGAGACGAAAGTAACAACAGCCCGTCCCGTAAAGACTACGATTGTAGAGTCAAGGTCAATTATCAGGAAAGATTTTTCGGGAATCGTGGAAGCTGTAGAGTATGTAAAACTAGCCTTCCGCGTTAGCGGACAGATCATCCAACTGCCCGTCATTGAGGGGGAAAAAGTAAAAAAAGGGCAACTGATAGCAGCAATTGATCCCAGAGACATTGCGTTGCAATATGCTGCTACAAAATCCGCCTACGAAACGGCTGCCGCACAAGTAGAACGTAACAAGCGACTCCTCTCCCGTCAGGCTATCTCCGTGCAGGAATACGAAATCAGCCTTGCCAACTATCAGAAAGCAAAATCTGAGTATGAATTATCCGTCAATAACATGCGCGACACAAAGCTGACAGCTCCTTTTGACGGTTCCATAGAGAAACGTCTGGTAGAGAATTATCAACGCGTCAATTCGGGTGAAGGCATCGTGCAGTTAGTCAACACACGCAATTTACGCATTAAATTTACTATTCCGGATGCTTACCTCTACCTGCTTCGCGCCAAAGAGCCGCGTTTCCTAGTCGAATTCGATACATTCAAAGGGCACGTGTTTCAGGCAAAGCTTGAAGAGTATCTTGACATTTCGACAGATGGAACCGGAATTCCGGTCAGTATCACGATTGACGACCCGTCTTTCGACCGGGATCTCTATGCTGTAAAACCGGGATTTACATGCAGCATCCGTTTCACGGCAGATGTAGGTCCACTCGTGCAAGACAGTTGGACGATTGTGCCGCTCAGCGCCGTGTTCGGTGAAAGTGAAGGGAAGAAAATGTACGTCTGGGTAGTAGAAGGTGACAAAGTCCATAAGCGCAAGGTTACCGTCAACGCGCCCACTGGAGAAGCGCAGGCTCTTATCTCCGAAGGGCTGAAACCCGGTGAGAAAATAGTTATTGCAGGTGTGTATCAGTTAGTAGAAGGAGAAACAGTAAAAGAAATTGAAAAATGAACTTAGCTAAATATTCATTAGACAACACGAAAATCATCTACTTCTTTCTTGCTGTATTACTAATCGGGGGAATCACCTCTTTTGGTAAGTTAGGCAAGAAAGAGGATGCTCCCTTCGTCATCAAGTCAGCGGTTATCATGACCCGTTATCCGGGAGCCGAACCGGCTGAGGTAGAGCGATTGATTACCGAACCCATCTCCCGCGAGATTCAAAGTATGAGCGGCGTGTACAAGATTAAATCAGAATCAATGTACGGACTCTCTAAAGTCACATTCGAGTTACAGCCGTCACTGGCAGCCAGTTCTATTCCACAAAAATGGGATGAGTTGCGACGCAAGGTGCTCAATATACAGCCGCAGTTGCCAAACGGTGCTTCTACGCCAACCGTATCCGATGATTTCGGTGACGTGTTCGGCATCTATTATGGTCTGACAGCAGACGACGGTTACTCTTACGAAGAAATGCGTAACTGGGCGGAGCGAATCAAGACACAGGTAATCACCGCGGACGGAGTAATGAAAGTTGCCCTGTTCGGAGTACAGACAGAAGTAGTCAATATCTTTATTTCAACCAACAAACTAGTGGGAATGGGAATTGACCCGAAGCAACTCGCCAGCCTGCTGCAATCCCAAAACCAGATTATCAATACTGGTGAGATCCGTGCAGGCGAACAACAACTACGGGTGACTGCCAATGGCATGTACACCACAGTAGACGACATTCGTAATCAAGTTATTACGACGAAAGCAGGACAAGTGAAACTAGGCGATATTGCCGTTATAGAAAAAGGATATATGGATCCACCCTCCAATATCATGCACGTGAACGGAAAACGTGCCATCGGCATTGGTGTCTCTACCGATCCTCAACGGGACGTAGTGCAGACAGGCGAGAATGTGAAAGCCAAATTAAATGAACTACTACCGCTCATGCCTGTGGGACTAGAGTTACAAAGTTTATATCTGGAAAACGAGATCGCCAATGAGGCCAACAACGGATTTATCATTAACTTGATAGAATCTATCCTAATAGTAATCGTGATTATCATGCTAGTGATGGGGTTACGTGCCGGAGTATTAATCGGTTCATCCCTCATCTTCTCCATCGGTGGTACACTGCTCATTATGTCTTTCTTTGGCGTCGGGCTGAATCGTACTTCATTGGCGGGGTTCATCATCGCCATGGGAATGCTGGTAGACAACGCCATTGTAGTAACGGATAATGCACAGATAGCCATTGCCCGTGGAATAAACCGGCGGAAAGCCCTGATAGACGGTGCCACCGGACCGCAATGGGGGTTACTCGGAGCTACTTTCATTGCTATCTGCTCGTTCTTGCCACTCTACCTCGCCCCTTCTTCTGTGGCGGAAATCGTGAAACCGCTTTTCATTGTACTCGCCATTTCACTAGGATTGAGCTGGGTGCTTGCTCTCACGCAAACTACCGTATTCGGTAATTTTATTCTGAAAGCAAAGGCAAACGACGATGCCAAAGACCCGTATGATAAACCATTCTATCACAAATTCGCTTCCATTCTCCGTGTGTTGATTCGCAGGAAAACCCTGACATTGGGTTCGATGGTAGTACTTTTCGTCATTTCACTGGTTATCATGGGGGCAATGCCGCAAAACTTCTTCCCTTCTCTGGATAAGCCCTATTTCCGTGCGGACATATTCTATCCGGATGGGTATAGCATCAATGATGTTGTGAAAGAGATGAAATCAGTAGAAGAGCATTTGGCAAAACAGCCGGAAGTGAAAAAAGTATCAATCACCTTTGGTAGCACACCGCTCAGATATTACCTTGCTTCCACCTCAGTAGGACCGAAGCCCAACTTTGCCAATGTATTGGTCGAGCTGACGGATAGTAAATATACCAAAGAATACGAAGAGGATTTCGACGGATACATGAAAGCGAATTATCCAAACGCGATAACCCGCACAAGCTTGTTCAAACTGTCGCCCGCAGTAGATGCCGCCATTGAAATCGGTTTTATCGGACCAAATACGGATACTCTCGTGGCACTCACCAACCAAGTGTTGGACATTATGCATCAGAATCCCGATTTGATAAATATACGCAATTCATGGGGTAACAAAATTCCGGTGTGGAAACCGGTATATAGCCCGGAACGGGC
This sequence comes from Bacteroides acidifaciens, assembly GCF_903181435.1. Lineage (NCBI taxonomy): Bacteria > Pseudomonadati > Bacteroidota > Bacteroidia > Bacteroidales > Bacteroidaceae > Bacteroides > Bacteroides acidifaciens. The sequence goes on along the minus strand of NZ_CAEUHO010000001.1, from coordinate 649,920 downwards.
ACAACCGCTGGGAGTATCCCGTCAAGGCATGGCACAGAGCATCCAAATTGGAACGACAGGAATGACACTAGGAGAATATCGGCAAGGCGATCAGATACTTCCGATTTTACTGAAAGACAATACGGTAGATTCATTCCGTATCAATGATTTGCGCACATTGCCGGTATTCGGTAGCGGAAATGAGACTACCAGCCTCGAACAAGTAGTGTCTGATTTTGATTTTCAGTACCGGTTCTCAAATGTGAAAGATTATAACCGGCAGATGGTGATGATGGCCCAGTGCGACCCGCGTCGCGGGGTAAATGCTATTGCAGCTTTTAATCAGGTATGGTCGCAAGTACAGAAAGAGATTAAAGTTCCGGAAGGATATACGATGAAGTATTTCGGTGAACAGGAAAGCCAGGTGGAATCTAACGAGGCTCTTGCCAAGAATTTACCGCTGACGTTCTTCCTTATGTTTGTAACATTGCTGTTCCTGTTCCGTACGTATCGTAAGCCAACAGTGATTCTGTTAATGTTACCGTTGATTTTCATCGGCATTGTTTTTGGATTATTAGTCCTTGGCAAATCATTCGACTTCTTCTCCATCCTCGGTTTACTAGGATTGATAGGTATGAATATAAAAAATGCGATTGTACTTGTCGAGCAAATCGACTTGGAAGCGGCAACGGGGAAAAAGCCGTTGGACGCCGTTATCAGTGCTACGACCAGCCGTATCGTCCCTGTGGCAATGGCGTCCGGTACAACGATTCTGGGTATGCTACCATTGTTGTTCGATGCAATGTTCGGCGGAATGGCAGCTACTATCATGGGTGGTTTGCTAGTAGCTTCGGCACTGACATTGTTTGTACTCCCGGTAGCTTATTGCGCCATTCAGCGGATTAAACCGTGAAACTTGATTTAAACATTTATAATTAATAAAATGAAAACTCAACTTATAATTCTATCACTGCTGTTCCTCGGTTTCTCAGCCAAAGCACAACAACCTTACCTCAGCAGGGAAGCCTACCGAGATAAGGTGGAAACGTACAGTCAAATCCTGAAACAACAGAAACTAAAAACCTTGGCAAGCGTTGAAGCACGGAAGATTGCCCACACAGGATTCCTACCTAAAATAGATATCAATGCAGACGGCACACTCAACATGAGCGACCTTGACGCATGGAACGAACCTTTAGGCGAATACCGCAATCATACCTATCAGGGGGTATTTGTCGTCTCGCAGCCTCTCTACACAGGTGGTGCCCTCAATGCGCAGCACAAGATTGCGAAAGCTGACGAAAAACTGAGCCAGCTTAATGAAGAACTCACCATAGACCAGATTCACTATCAAAGTGACGCTGTCTATTGGAACGCTTCCGCCTCACAAGCTATGTTGCAGGCAGCAAACAAATATCAGAGTATCGTAAAACAGCAGTATGATATCATCCAGGATCGCTTCAATGACGGAATGATTAGCCGCACAGATTTACTGATGATTTCTACCCGGTTGAAAGAAGCGGAATTACAATATATCAAGGCCCGCCAGAATTACACATTGGCGCTGCAAAAACTGAATATTCTAATGGGTGCGGAGCCGAATGCTCCCGTTGACAGTCTTTCAACGATTGACATCTCTTCTGCCCCTGTTCAAATACTGTCTCTTGAGAATGTATTGCAACGCCGTGCCGATTATGAAAGCACGAAAGTGAATATCATAAAGAGCGAGGCACAACGCAAAGCCGCGCTCAGCCAATTTAATCCCCAATTGAGTATGTACTTTAGTGGTGGTTGGGCAACAGGTACGCCCAACCTCGGATATGATGTTTCATTCAACCCCATCGTCGGCATTAATCTGAATATTCCCATCTTCCGTTGGGGAGCCCGTTTCAAAACGAGTCGTCAGCAGAAAGCATACATAAGCATACAGAAACTGCAACAAAGCTACATAACGGATAATATCAATGAAGAACTTTCCGCCGCACTGACCAAACTGACAGAAACAGAATATCAAGTAAAGACAGCAACAGAGACAATGAACCTGGCAAATGAAAATCTCGATTTGGTTTCTTTCTCGTATAATGAAGGAAAGGCGAATATGGTAGATGTACTCTCCGCGCAGTTGTCATGGACACAGGCTCATACCAACCTGATAAATGCTTATCTGTCCGAAAAGATGGCGATAGCAGAATACAGAAAAGTTATCAGTGAATAAAAAGAACCCTATTCATAAATCGCTATATAAAGAAAACCGGAGAAATGAGCATTTTGCTTATTCTCCGGTTTTTATCTCTAAATTCCGCGGTTTTTCACTTATGCAAGGAAGGAAATCAAGACACCCGCAGCTACAGCAGAACCGATAACTCCGGAAATATTACTTGCCATACAATATTGCAATACGTGATTCTTCGGATCATACTTCAAAGCAATCTCATTCGCTACACGGCTCGCCATCGGAACAGCACTCAATCCGGTTGCACCGATAAGCGGGTTAATTTTCTTCTTGGAGAAAAGATTCACCAATTTCACAAAGAAGATACCCCCTGCAATAGAAAGGGCAAATGCAAGGAAACCACCGATAACGATGCCGATTGTTGTCCAGTTCAAGAAGGCTTCTGTAGTCATAGTAGCACCTACTGATAAACCTAAGAAGATAGTGGCAGCATTCATAATACTATTGGAAGCCGCATCAAACAGACGGAAGGTATTACTTCCGATTTCTTTCACCAGATTACCGAACATCAACATACCAATCAAAGGTACAGCACTCGGCACAAAAAGCGCAACAACCGTAGTCACTACAATCGGGAAGATAATCTTCAACACACGCAGATTCTTGATCTCCGTCTTTGAAGGATATTTCTTCTCCTGTTCTTTCATGTTGATACTCAACTCTTTCTTTGAGCAAAGCAATTTTACTACCAACGGAATAATTACCGGCACCAATGCCATATAAGAATAAGCAGCAATGGCAATCGGACCCAGCAAATGCGGAGCAAGCTTAATCGTTGTAAAGATTGCCGTAGGACCGTCCGCACCACCGATAATACCCAATGAAGCAGCTTCTTTCGGGGTGAAGCCCATCAGGATAGCTACCAGCAATACGGTGAAGATACCAAGCTGTGCAGCAGCACCGAAAATAGACAGGCGCAAGTTACGCAACATCGGTCCGAAGTCCGTCAACGCACCGACACCCATAAAAATAATCGGTGGCAGGAAACCTGTCTTAATCAACATATAGTAGATGAAGTTCATCAGTCCCAATTCATGCGCAATGTCATGTAAAGGCATTTCCCAAATGTTCTTCATTACTCCGTTTATCATTACCATCCCATTCTCGTCCGCCTGTATCACCCCCATATCTCCTCCGGGAAAGTTGGCAAGTAACACACCAAAAGCAATAGGGACAAGCAGCAACGGTTCGTATTGCTTTTTGATACCTAAATAAAGCAAGATGAACGCGATGGCATACATTATCAGGAACTGTGGTTCGGCAATAATATTGCTGAACGCAGTCATATCGTATAAATTCTCAAATATCTCGTTCATTATCCTATCTTCATTAATACATCATCTTCTGAAACGGTGTCTCCCGGATTGGCACAGATAGCAGTTATCGTACCACTAAACTCAGCACGGATAGCATTGTAAGTCTTCATCGCTTCCACATAGCAGAGTACGTCACCTTCTTTCACAGCATCGCCCACTTTCAAGGCAGTTTCCTGTGCATTCTTCACCAGGAAGAATTTACCCTCCAATGGAGAAAGAACATCCTTACCCTCCCCTGCCGGAGCAGCTGCAACAGGAGCCACGGGAAGTTCGGCATCACCATAAGCAACAGTCACGCGGTATGCCTGTCCATCCACCTGTACAGTCAGTGTCTTCGGTTTTGCATCTTCTTCCGGAGACTTGTCTTTTTCCGCACGTCTCTTGGCAACATCCTCCAGGAAGTCTTCTTTTGCCTTACCACTTTTGTAAGCCTCATACTGAGCCGGATGCATGGCATATTCAAAAAGTTCTTCGTCGTCCTGCCCTACTTCCCATTTGTTCTCCTTCATCAACTTACGATACTTGTCAAGATTATCAGGATAATTATCCTGCGGATTTCCTTCGAAGAATTTACGTCCTTCACGTTTCGCCTTTTCTATGATCTCGGGAGCAAGCTCGCCCGGCAAACGTCCGGCTTTACCCAGAATCATATCCCAGATGTCGTCAGCAATCATACCCCAGCGTTCCTTACCTTTTTCCATTGCCATCACGTTCATCATGGCAAGATTCTTCACATACTGGCTGAATGGAGTCACCAACGGTGGATATCCCACACGAGGCCATACATAAGCCACTTCATCAAACAACTTGATAAGAAGCTGATCCTGCGTCATAAACGGCAAGTTATGTTTAGCTTTGTATTTATTAATAGATTCCAGGTTGGATTCGAGGTCTGCCATCAGGCTGCCCATCATACCGCCGGGAAGTCCGGGACCGATCAGCAAAGAGTTCATCAAGCGGTTTTTCGGGCTGATATACAAGCCCAGGAAGTCATCCATAAATTCCTGAATCATTGCACGTACCTTCATGTAGGCTTCCATATTGATTTCAGGAACCTGGTATCCGGCATCTTTCAACATCGCCTGCACACTGAGCAAGTCAGCGTGTCCCGTGCCCCATGAAAGAGGTTCCATGCCTACGTCTATATAGTCGCAACCGGCCTCGCACACTTCGAGGATGCTTGCCATATTGAATCCGGGACCTGCATGGCTATGATACTGGACAGGTATTTCCGGATGCGCAGCCTTGATATTCGCTACGATTTTACCTAATGAAACTGGACGGCCGATACCTGCCATATCCTTGATACAGATTTCGTCTGCCCCTAGTTTGATAAGTTCCAACGCCATATTGGTGTAGTACTCTACCGTATGAATAGGCGAATGAGTGATGCAAAGCGAGCATTGCGAAATCATGCCAGCTTCCTTTGCGTAGGTGATGGAAGGAGCAATATTGCGTACATCATTCAATCCACAGAACGTACGGGTAATATCTGTTCCCTGAGCTTTCTTTACTTTATAAAACAATTTGCGGACATCTGCCGGAACAGGGCTCATACGAAGCCCATTCAGTGCGCGGTCGAGCATATGGGTTTGAATGCCTGCTTCGTGGAATGGCTTGGTCCATTCACGTACAGCCTTATTCGGGTTTTCTCCAAACAATAAATTAACCTGTTCAAAACCACCACCATTTGTTTCTACGCGGGCGAAACAGCCCATTTCAATAATGGCGGGAGCTACCTTTACGAGTTGATCTACACGAGGTACATATTTTCCGGCAGATTGCCACATATCTCGGAAAACCAAACTAAACTTTACTTCTCTTTTCATGTCTTTCAGTGATATTACTTTTTATAGATTTATATTTTTTCTACTTTAGTGACTTTTCCTTTGCCCAATGTCACCACATTCACAGCGGCCGTGATAGCTGCCAGAATATTTCCCGGAATAGGCGCAGGACCTTTCGCTGCTTCCTGCTTCACAGGAACCACTTCTTCAGGGGCATATTTATTGACCAAAGTGATCAAAAACTTACCTAAACAAATCACAATCAGCAGAATAACAAATACGGTAGCCATTCCGACCACCATCAGCAGGATCGCTGTTTCGATATTTTCCATATAATAAACTATTAGTATTTTAAGTCGTTTGTCCAAAAAGCGTTCGAAAATACCAAATTTTTATTATAAAATAAATTAAGAAAGGAATATAAAGCATAAAACCATAAATTCTCTTATTATCAAATCCGTCTAAAAACAATGTGAGAGAAGACCCCTCAACCTTCTCTCACACTCTGATAAAACAATTATTAAATAAAAATACTCAATGATAAAAACTGGTTCGGCTTCTCATTTTGGCTTCATACCTTCTTAACCTATTTAACCGCCAAAAGGACCGTTCCTCTTTGTAAACCTCTCATGCGCCATCCCGGCGTCCATTTTTTACTTAGTACAGCAGTATAGTGTCCGGTTGTCAACCCTTGTATAGCCAACTATGTCTGTTTGATAGGGAAAACAAGTCTAGGGAGCAATCGCCACTATCAACGAGGGGGCCATTTCCTACTTAAAATTCCGACAACCATTCACCTGCCAATTGTCTATTGTTTGTTTTGAGCCTAAAATTTACTCTTCTAATTAAATCTATCGTTTCTTTCAAATATCATTAATAGCTCATCTATTAGAAAGAGAAGAGAACGTTTCGTTTTTACCAAGAAAAAATGAAGAAAATTTGAAGAAAAATAAAAAAGCCTCTTCCAGACACTTAGAAGAGGCTTTTTTTATTTTAAAATAATTTCTTTTCCATGAAGTTCGTAACTGATTCCACACGAGCCGAAAACATTTTCGAGGGTGGCTTTCAAGTCTCTCGTCAAGACCTTGCCATTATAGGTAAGTCTGTCACATTTCTCATGCCCTACCACCATCACCTTAAATATATGTTCTATATCCGCCACTACATTTATCAGCGGATCGTCTTCATACCCCAAGACTTCCGGAAACTCCGGATCATCCGGTTTCGATATAGTAACAATCTTATTTTCATCACAACGCACGCTTTCTCCGGCAACTAATGTCCGCTTACCCACAGCAGTCTCCACCTTGACACTCCCTTTCTCACAATTCACGAACATATTCTTTCCTTTCTGGTCAATCAAAAACTTTGTTCCCAACACCGTCACGTCACCGGCTTCGGTACATACAGTAAATGTCTTGCCTTTGGTCACCTCAAAAGAAGCCTTGCCCAACAATTGCAGTTTTCGTTCCCAAAGCCAGACAATCCGGTTATAAGTCAGACGAGAATTTGCCATAATCCGCACATTGCTACCATCCGGCAATTCATATGCCATAGCCGTGCCTTCCGTCACTATCTTTTTCTCCGAGAAATAATATCCGCCCACTCCCAAAAGAAGCAAGAACATGGCAGCAATTCCCCAAGAGAAAGGAATGTTTCGCCCAGCGCCTTGTTTTCTTCTGCGGCTCAAGGCAATCTTATGGCTTTCTTCACGCTGCAACTTCAGTTTATCACCGATTTCTTTCTTGCGAGAGAACTTATCGCCGATCAGAGGAAGTTTGCCTTCTTCCAGATATTTGTCTAAAGACTCTGTCCAATTTTCCATATCCCACCTCAATTAAATATCCACAAATTAGCCACCACCGCTAACAATAAAGATTTACCTAAACGCTCTCTCAATCTGGTTATAGCCATATGGGTCGTATTATATACCGTACGTGAAGTGAGTCCCATCACCTGGGCTATTTCTTCCGGACTCATCTTCTTATAGTATTTCAAATACAATACTTCCCGCTGCTGCTTTGTCAAGTCATTCAACTCTTTCTGCAAAGCCTCCAACTGTTCCTTTTCCAACTCCGAACGGATAATAGCAGTTTCTATGTCTATTTCCAGATCAAACCGATATTCATTGGTGTCTACTTCATCCAGCGATTTGAATGTTCCACTATTCTCTTTTTTCAGCTCGTTCACTATCATGTGCCTCAACGAAACACATAGATAGGCAGGTATGGATTGAGGAGCGGCGCACGTTTCCCTTTTTTCAAAGATGTAAACGAACAACGACTGTATCGCCTCTGTCACCACAGTATCATCACCGGCTATCTTCATGCCATACCCATAAAGCAAATCTGCGTATTGGTCATAAAGCTGCCTGAACGCCTCTTCATCTCCTTGCTGAATCTTATCCCAGGATAGTGTCTTCATTTCTCTTCGCTCATTTAGATGAGATATGTTTTCCCTTTTTTTACCTATTTTTTTAGATAAAATACATCGAATACATCTTAAAACTCACTTGTAAAATGGAATTTGATATGCTTAAAGTCCATTTGAGCCATCTGGAGTACATAGTTGGAATCCGCAAGGAACACATCGCGCCCTTCCCTATCCTTCGCCATATATTGATATTTGCGTTTTTTGAAAGCTTCCAGTTCCGCAGGATCGTCACTCTCTACCCAACAAGCCTTATAAAGGCTTACCGGTTCCCACCGACAGGACGCATTGTACTCGTTCAACAAACGATATTGGATAACCTCAAACTGCAACTGCCCCACCGTACCGATAATCTTACGGCCATTGAACTGATTGACAAACAACTGTGCCACACCTTCGTCCATCAACTGGTCGATACCTTTTGCCAATTGTTTCTGCTTCATCGGGTCTGCATTCTCGATATACTTGAACATCTCCGGCGAGAAACTGGGCAATCCGCGGAAATGAAGCATTTCGCCTTCCGTCAGCGTATCACCGATCTTGAAAGTGCCGTTATCCGGCAGACCGATAATATCTCCGGCATAAGCTTCGTCAATCGTTGTCTTGCGCTGCGCCATAAATTGCGTAGGCGACGAAAAGCGCATCGTCTTTCCGTGACGCACATGTTGGTAGGGAGCGTTACGCACAAACTTACCGGAACAAATCTTGCAGAATGCCACGCACGAACGGTGATTCGGGTCAATATTGGCGGTAATCTTAAAGATAAATCCTGTGAATTTAGGTTCTTCCGGCTTCACTTCGCGTTCTTCAGCCTGCACAGGACGAGGGCTTGGAGCTATCTCCACGAAACAGTTCAGCAATTCCTGAACACCGAAGTTATTCAACGCCGATCCAAAGAATACAGGCGCACAGTCCCCCGCCAAATAGGATTCCGAATCAAATTCCGGATAAACCCCCTCAATCAGTTCCAAATCGCCACGCAACTTGTCTGCCAACGACTTGCCAATCTGCTGGTCCAGTTCTTCCGAATGAATATCGACTGCCACTTTCTCTGTTACCACCTGTTTGGATGGCTGATACAAGTCGAGTTTCTGTTCGTAGATATTGTATACCCCTTTAAAACGTGCTCCCTGTTCAATCGGCCAAGACAAGGGACGAACCTGAATCATCAGTTCTTCTTCAAGTTCATCAAGCAAATCGAACGGGTCTTTTCCTTCACGGTCCATTTTGTTGACGAAGATAATTACCGGAGTCTTTCTCATACGGCACACCTCCATCAGTTTACGTGTCTGTGTTTCCACACCCTTCGCACCATCTACAACGATGATAACACTGTCTACAGCTGTCAATGTGCGATATGTATCTTCGGCAAAGTCCTGGTGACCGGGAGTATCGAGAATATTAATCTTGTAGTCGCGATAATCGAATTCCATCACAGAAGTCGTTACCGAGATACCACGCTGTTTCTCAATCTCCATCCAGTCGGACGTAGCCGTTTTCTTAATCTTATTACTTTTTACTGCACCTGCCACTTGAATCTGCCCACCGAATAGCAACAGCTTTTCCGTCAAAGATGTCTTACCGGCATCAGGATGCGCTATAATGGCGAACGTTCGCCGTCTCAAAATTTCTGTATTATCTGCCATAGTTGTTAAATTGAGAATTGAGAATTGAGAATTTAAAAATGATACTTTTACATCTGTTTTTAAATTCTCAATTCTCAACCTTTAATTTTCAATTTTCAATTTCTCCAAGCATCGTTTAAGACTTTCCTCCCAATGAGGAATCTCGATGCCGAACGTTGTTTTTATCTTTGTCTTATCAAGTACGGAATAAGCGGGACGGTTGGCCTTTGCCGGATATTCAGCCGTATGCAAAGGGGTTACTTTGCATGAAGTGATTCCTGCCAGGCGGTGTATGGCTATCGTAAAGTCATACCAGGAGCAGACTCCTTCATTGCTGAAATGATAGACACCACGAACTATACCCTTATTAATTATGGTATAGATGGCTTGTGCCAGATCGTTGGCATAAGTAGGTGTTCCTATCTGGTCGAAAACGACTCCCAAACTATCACGTTCTTTTCCCAAGCGAATCATCGTCTTTACGAAATTATTTCCGAAAGTGGAATAGAGCCATGCAGTGCGGATAACAACCGTTTTCTCACAATGATTCATCACATCATATTCTCCTTCCAATTTTGTAGTGCCATATACAGAATCCGGACAAGGGTCACAATCTTCAGTATAAGGAATATGAGCAGTGCCGTCGAACACATAATCCGTAGAGACCTGTATCATAGCTGCACCATTAAATTGCGCAACGGTTGCCAATGTTTTCGCCGCTTCACAATTTAATTTGTAAGCCAGTTCCGCATTCTCCTCCGCTTTGTCCACGGCCGTATAAGCTGCGCAGTTTACGACCAATTCAATTCGCTTTTCAGCAATATAAGCCCATACAGCCTGTGCATCACAAATGTCGAGTTCCTGCACATCTGTGAAATAATACGTATGTTGCGGGTTCTCTTTTGCAAGCACCTGCATTTCGTTGCCAAGCTGACCGTTGGCTCCCGTTACCAAAATTCTCATTTATTCATCAAGTTTTAATTCACCTTTGCGGTCTTTATCATAATAGTTCGCCAACATAGACAGGAAACTAGTGATGGCTTCCATTGCCTTTGCCGTTCCTTCGCTGATGTTCTTTCCTTGAAGCCGGAGCAGGAGTACTCCGTACAAGGCTTCAAAACAAGTTTCCAGTTCGGGTTCATCCTTCTTACCGTTTTTATTCCGTAATTCCACGATAAACGGCAATGCCTTGAAATAGGCAGCGCTATAAAAAGGAAACTTTGGAGATGAAGCCAGCGCATTGTGCAGTTCGGTCAGATTGATAATCACATTCCTGTTAATCTGCAAATGCCCCGTTTCACGCACACCTTCCTCGCACATCATTGTAATCAGGTTTCCATACCATTCTCGCATATCAGGACGCCGGTCTTCCGGGTAACGGGAAATCACATTGGCTTCCATCTCTTCCGGTTCACAATGATTGGCACGGATTAAGTCTTCCTCTTGCCACATATATATAAGGTATTCAGCAATATTCTGCTCCTTCAGTTGTTGTGCTATCTGATTCATAAGTTATCTCCTAATAAATTGACTCTCCCAACAAAGTATAAATCAACCCTGCCACAGATACCAGTATTACAATACTTCCGATGACACGGTTCAGTATCCAGATGCCACGCAGGTTGAATTTGGTACGCACCTTGTTTACAAAGTAAGTGATTCCGAGCCACCAGGTCAATGCTCCCGCAGCGATAGCAAAATATCCCGTTATCTCTTCAAAGACCAAAACGCCCTGCTGAACAAAGGCAAAACGGGCAAAAAGTCCGATAAACAGGAATATGATTAAAGGATTGGAAAGAGTGACAAAAAATGCGGTAATAAAATTATGGAAATAAGAGCCCTTGCTGGACGAAGCCGGACGGATAGAATTCACCGGATTGCTACGAAAAGTATAGATTCCGAAAAGAAGTAACATGACGCTACCCAGCAATTGCAGATAAAAACTGCCCTTATTAATATAATCTGATACAAAACTCATGCCGTAACCGGTCAGCAGAGCGTAAGCTATATCGCTCAAAGAGGCTCCCAGGCCTGTCACAAATCCGTACCAACGCCCCTTATTCAGAGTCCTTTGGATGCATAATACACCCACCGGACCGAGAGGTGCGGACACAACAACGCCAATAATAAAGCCTTTAACTAATATATCGAATATCGTCTCTATCTGAATCATTCCGCAAATATCGCATTTTTTTATGATATGAGGATAGGATATTAACGTTTTTTCCAACGAATTGCCCCTATTTCATGGAGTAAGAGAAATTTAAAATAACACTTCGAAAACGCAGGCAGCAGGAATTATGCGTTTTGTTCCCAACATCTGATTCATTATTGTACGATTATGAACTAATCCTAAATTAGCATCTGTCTACTTCTCGTCTTTAATAAATTTACGTCTGACATTGCATAAATCTATTCGTCTGACTATAGTGGTTCTTTCGTCTGACTATAGTCAGACGAAAATTCAACTATAGTTAGACAAAAGTTTAACTACAGTCAGACGAATAAATTTATGTATAACGAGTGCTAATTGATAGTATACAAGAAGCTAAACCTTAGAGAAACTAGGATTAGTTCATTATTGTACAGAAAATATACTAATTTATAAAAAGGAAAGCCGGAAAGATATTTATTTCCTTTTTTTTTCTCACCACCAATGAAATTGCTTATCTTTGCGCCACAGAAAAAGAGAAGAGTTTCTCCTGCAGAGACTTCAATCGTAAAATCGTAAATCGTAAAATCGTAAATATACAACATGATTCTTTTTTTCAGAACCCCTTCCAAGAGCGTGATTGCCGTAGAGAGCAATCATCAGCTCACCCCTGACGAAAGTAATAAACTCTGCTGGCTTTTTGGCGAAGCCGCGATGGAAAGTGAAGAAAACCTGAAAGGCTGTTTCGTTGGCCCGCGCCGCGAGATGATCACTCCCTGGAGTACAAACGCAGTAGAAATCACCCAAAACATGGGACTTGAAGGCATCAGCCGTATCGAGGAATACTTCTCCGTTAAGGACGAAAACGCTGACCACGACCCGATGCTGCAACGCATGTACAAAGGACTCGACCAAAACGTATTCACGACCAACCGCCAGCCGGAACCAATCATCTACATCGAAGACCTCGAAGTGTACAACGAAAAAGAAGGTCTGGCACTTTCTAAAGAAGAAATGGAGTATCTGAAGAAAGTGGAAAATGACCTCGGTCGTAAACTAACAGACTCCGAAGTTTTCGGTTTCGCACAAATCAACTCCGAACACTGCCGCCACAAAATCTTCGGCGGAACATTTATCATCGATGGTGTAGAACAGGAGTCTTCCCTGTTCCAGATGATTAAAAAGACGACACAGGAAAATCCGAATAAAATCATCTCTGCTTATAAAGACAATGTAGCCTTCGCCGAAGGTCCGGTGGTAGAACAGTTTGCTCCGGCAGACCACTCCAAGCCTGATTACTTCCAGGTGAAAGACATCAAGAGCGTTATCTCGCTGAAAGCGGAAACACATAACTTCCCAACTACCGTGGAACCGTTCAACGGTGCTTCTACCGGCACAGGCGGTGAAATCCGCGACCGTATGGGCGGTGGTAAAGGTTCATGGCCGATTGCAGGTACTGCTGTCTATATGACTTCTTACCCCCGCACGGATGAAGGACGCGAATGGGAAGAAATACTTCCGGTACGCAAATGGTTGTACCAGACTCCCGAGCAGATACTTATCAAGGCATCCAACGGTGCTTCCGACTTCGGTAATAAGTTCGGCCAACCGCTGATCTGTGGTTCCGTACTGACTTTCGAACATACGGAGAACAAAGAAGTGTATGGTTACGATAAAGTAATCATGCTTGCCGGCGGTGTAGGTTACGGCACACAACGTGACTGCCTGAAGGGTGCTCCCGAAGCAGGAAACAAGGTGGTAGTAATCGGTGGTGACAACTACCGCATCGGCCTTGGCGGTGGTTCCGTATCTTCAGTAGACACAGGCCGTTACAGCAGCGGCATCGAGCTGAACGCGGTTCAACGTGCCAACGCAGAAATGCAGAAACGTGCCAACAACGTAGTACGTGCTCTTTGCGAAGAAGAGGTGAATCCCGTTGTTTCCATCCACGACCACGGTTCGGCAGGACATGTAAACTGTCTTTCCGAGTTGGTGGAAGAATGTGGCGGTTTGATTGACATGAGCAAGCTACCTATCGGCGACAAGACCTTGTCGGCAAAAGAAATCATTGCCAACGAGAGCCAGGAACGTATGGGGCTGTTGATTAAAGAAGAAGCTATCGAACATGTACGCAAGATTGCCGAACGCGAACGCGCTCCGATGTACGTAGTCGGCGAAACAACCGGCGATCATCGTTTCGCTTTCCAGCAGGCTGACGGTGTACGTCCCTTCGACCTTGCCGTAGAACAGATGTTCGGTTCTTCTCCCAAGACTTACATGATTGACAAAACCGTAGAACGTCATTACGAAATGCCGAAATACGAATTGTCAAAACTCCATGAATATCTGACAAATGTATTACAGCTCGAAGCAGTAGCCTGCAAGGATTGGTTGACAAATAAGGTGGACCGCTCCGTGACAGGTAAAGTAGCCCGCCAGCAATGCCAGGGTGAACTTCAGTTGCCGTTGAGCGACTGTGGCGTCGTAGCACTCGACTATCGTGGCGAGAAAGGTATCGCTACTTCTATCGGACATGCTCCACAAGCAGCATTGGCGGATCCGGCTGCCGGCTCCATCCTTTCCGTATCCGAAGCATTGACCAACCTCGTTTGGGCTCCGATGGCAGAAGGTATGGACAGCATTTCCCTGTCTGCCAACTGGATGTGGCCTTGCCGCTCTCAGGAAGGTGAAGACGCCCGCCTTTACACAGCCGTTAAAGCATTGAGCGACTTCTGCTGCGCTTTGCAAATCAATGTTCCTACCGGAAAAGACTCCTTATCAATGACCCAGAAGTACCCGAACGGTGAAAAAGTAATTTCTCCGGGAACAGTGATTGTTTCCGCCGGCGGTGAAGTCTCCGATGTGAAGAAGGTAGTATCTCCGGTATTGGTAAACAACGAAAAGACAACTCTTTATCATATCGACTTCAGTTTTGACGAACTGAAACTCGGCGGTTCCGCTTTTGCGCAATCACTGGGTAAAGTAGGTGACGATGTGCCTTGCGTACAAGATGCCGAATACTTCCGTGATGCTTTCCTTGCCGTACAGGAGCTCGTAAACAAAGGACTGATTCTCGCCGGTCATGATATTTCTGCCGGTGGTCTGATCACTACACTGCTCGAAATGTGCTTCTCTAATGTAGAAGGTGGTATGGAAATCAGCCTTGACAAGATGAAAGAACAGGATATCATCAAGATTCTGTTTGCCGAAAATCCGGGTATCGTTATCCAGATCAGCGACAAGCACAAGGAAGAAGTGAAGAAGATACTGGAAGATGCCGGCGTAGGTTATATTAAACTGGGTAAACCGACTGACGAGCGCCATATCCTGGTATCCAAGGATGGTGCTACTTACCAGTTTGGCGTGGACTACATGCGTGATGTATGGTATTCTTCTTCTTACCTGCTCGACCGCAAACAGTCAATGAACGGCTGCGCCAAGAAACGTTTTGAAAACTACAAGATGCAACCCGTAGAATTCGCTTTCATGCCGGAATTCAAAGGGAAGCTCTCCCAATACGGCATCACTCCCGACCGTCGTACTCCGAGTGGTATCCGCGCGGCTATCATCCGTGAGAAAGGCACGAACGGTGAACGTGAAATGGCATACTCACTCTATCTGGCAGGCTTTGACGTAAAAGACGTTACGATGACCGACCTTATCAGCGGACGTGAGACACTAGAAGACGTAAACATGATTGTTTACTGCGGTGGTTTCTCCAACTCCGACGTACTGGGTTCTGCCAAAGGATGGGCAGGCGGGTTCCTGTTCAACCCGAAAGCGAAAGAAGCACTCGACAAATTCTATGCTCGTGAAGATACGCTCTCACTGGGTATTTGCAACGGTTGCCAATTGATGATGGAACTTGGTCTTATCAATCCGGAACATAAGAAAAAAGGCAAGATGCTGCACAATGATTCCCACAAATTCGAGTCAACATTTGTCGGCTTGACTATCCCGACAAACCGCAGTGTAATGTTCGGTTCACTAAGCGGAAGCAAACTAGGTATCTGGGTAGCACACGGAGAAGGTAAATTCTCACTGCCGTACGATGAAGACAAATACAATGTAGTCGCAAAATACAGTTACGATGAGTATCCTGGCAACCCGAACGGCTCAGACTACTCCATCGCAGGACTTGCTAGTGCAGACGGACGTCATTTGGCGATGATGCCTCACTTGGAGCGCGCCATCTTCCCCTGGCAGAACGGATGTTATCCGGCAGACCGCAAGAACTGCGACCAGGTTACTCCGTGGATCGAAGCATTTGTCAACGCCCGCAAATGGGTTGAAGAAAAAGTGAAATAAAGATTTCCTTTATAATTTAGTTAAGAAAAGCTGGTATTTTTTCGAGATACCAGCTTTTTCTTTTTCACTTTCTTACTACCACAATTCCTTTTTTTGCAACTAAACATTCCATAAATAAACAGCATATACAAATAACCATAAAATACCTGATTCGCTCCAATTTAAGAGCTACGCAATCTTAGCTTAAAATTTTGCAGTATCGAAAATTCTTCTTAATTTTGTCAGACTTTCCCCCTCTAAAACAAGATTCAATAACCCTTAAAAGTCCTATTTGTATGAAAAAGTGGATTTTTCTATTATTATTGTTTCCTTTAGCTTGTATCGCTCAGACCTATCAATATCTAGGAGTAGAGGATGGATTAAGCAACAGACGAGTTTATCGCATTCAAAAAGATAGAACCGGTTATATGTGGTTCCTTACGCACGAAGGCATTGATAGATACAACGGAAAAGACTTCAAGCGATATAAGCTGATGGATGGTGACACTGAAGTAAACTCTCTATTAAACCTCAACTGGCTATACATTGACCGGAATGGAGTTCTATGGGAAATCGGCAAGAAAGGCAAGATATTTCAGTATGACGAAGTACATGACCGTTTCGATCTTGTCTACAAGTTGCCGATAGAGAGTTTTCGTGACCTGCCTGCCCCGATCAGTTATGCATGGCTGGACCAGAACAATCATATATGGCTATGTAATGAAGAAACCATCTTCCTGTATAATACAGCGACTGCTCAGGTATGTCCCATAAAAAACGAAATAAAAGAAGAAATCACAGACATTGAGCAGATTGATGAATCCCATTACTTTATTGGTACTGAAATGGGAATCCACTATGCCAAACTGGAAAATAATACTCTGGAACTTATCAATTGTGACAAACTGGAGAATGTGAAAGTCCAAGTCAGTGATTTGCATTTCGACAGAAAAGCGGGCAAACTGTTCATAGGAACTTTCCTGCGAGGTGTTTTTGTATATGATATGAACATCAAGTCTGTCGTACAACCGGACAATAACTTGAAAGATATTACTATCAACAAATTCAAACCGCTAAACGACAAAGAATTACTGATAGCCACGGACGGTGGCGGCGTGCATAAGATGAATGTCGAAACTTTCCGGTTTGAGCCTTATATCATCACAGACTACAATAGCAATAATGGCATGAACGGCAACAGTATCAACGACATTTATGTGGATGATGAAGAAAGGATTTGGCTCGCAAATTATCCTATTGGAGTAACGTTACAAAATAACCGCTATTCCAGCTACAAATGGATAAAGCACTCCATTGGCAACAAACAGTCCTTAATCAATGACCAAGTAAATGCAATCATTGAAGACAGCGACGGAGACTTATGGTACGCTACGAATAATGGAATCAGCTTTTTTAACTCAAAAACCGGCCAATGGCGTTCTGTGCTCAGTTCATTTGAGAAGTCGCAAGAAAACAAGAGCCATATATTCCTCACTCTTTGCGAGGTGGCTCCCGGAACTATTTGGGCTGGCGGCTATTCTTCCGGTGCTTATCAGATAGACAAGAAATCATTTAATGTCAGTTATTTCATGCCGCCGCTATACACCCAAACCAGTATGCGGCCGGACAAGTATATACGTGACATCCGTATGGATTCACAAGGTTACATCTGGTCAGGCGGATTTTACAACCTTAAACGCATTCGTTTGCAAACCCAGGACGTACGGTTCTACCCCGGTTTGAACTCCATTACTGCCATTGTCGAGAAGGATGATAAAAGCATGTGGATAGGCAGTGCCACAGGGTTATACTTGCTGGACAAAGAATCCGGGAAATGGGAACGCATCAAACTTCCCGTAGAATCAACCTATATCTACTCTTTGTATCAGGCAAAGAACGGGTCATTATATATAGGTACAAGCGGCTCAGGACTCTTGATCTATGATTTTAACAAAAAGCTGTTCACTCATTACTACTCGGAAAACTGCGCTCTGATATCCAATAACATCTATACTATATTGTCGGATGCGGATAAGGAAATACTAATGGGTACGGAAAGCGGGTTAACCAGCTTCTATCCGGAACAAAAAAAGTTCCATAATTGGACGAAAGATATGGGATTAATGACTACGCACTTCAACGCGCTGTCAGGCGTATTACGCAAAAACAACAACTTTGTCTTCGGAAGTTCTGACGGAGCAATCGAATTCCACAAAGATATGAAGTTACCCAGAAGTTATTCATCCAAGATGCTTTTCAGCGACTTCAAACTTTTCTATCAGACTATCTATCCGGGGGATAACAATTCTCCCCTGAAAGAAAGTATCAATGATACCAAAGTACTGGAATTAAAATACAATCAAAATATATTCTCCTTAAAGGTTTCTTCCATCAACTATGATTATCCTTCAAACATTCTCTATTCCTGGAAACTGGAAGGATTCTACGAAGAATGGAGTAAGCCTAGCAGCGAAAGTATAATACGTTACACTAACCTTGCCCCTGGAACATACACACTGAGAGTACGTGCCATCTCCAACGAAGATAAACGTATCGTACTCGAAGAGAGAAACATGGACATTATCATTGCCCAGCCATTTTGGTTGACGTTCTGGGCAATGCTGTTATATGCAGGCATCCTTTTCCTTATTGGTGCCATTTTACTACGTATTCTCATTTTAAGGAAACAGCGCAAAGTCTCTGATGAAAAAATACACTTCTTCATCAATACGGCACACGACATACGCACTCCATTGACGCTAATCAAAGCCCCCTTGGAAGAACTTCGTGAAAAAGAAGTGTTAAGCAAAGAAGGCATTTCAAATATGAATACGGCTTTACGTAACGTAAATGCCTTGCTTCGCCTCACAACCAATCTTATCAACTTTGAACGGGCGGACGTATATTCTTCCGAGCTATACATTTCGGAACATGAGCTCAATACGTTTATGAATGAAATATTCAATGCGTTCCAGCAATATGCCAATATCAAACATATCAACTTCACTTACGAAAGCAATTTCAGATATATGAATGTCTGGTTTGATAAGGAGAAAATGGCATCTATCTTTAAAAATATCATTTCAAACGCATTAAAATATACGCCTGAAAACGGAAACGTACAGGTTTTCGTTTCAGAGACTTCCGATTCGTGGAGCGTGGAGGTCAGAGATACAGGTATCGGCATTCCGGCTAATGAGCAAAACAAGCTGTTCAAGCTCCATTTCCGCGGCAGTAACGCTATCAACTCCAAAGTGACCGGTAGCGGTATCGGACTGATGCTTGTGTGGAAGTTAGTACGGTTGCACAAGGGAAAAATTAACTTGTCGAGCGTAGAGAACCAAGGTTCTGTGATTAAAATCACTTTCCCGAAAGACAGCAAACTTTATCGGAAAGCGCATTTGGCAACTCCAAGTAAACAACAACGTCAGGAGATTAAGACTATCGGTGATGTTCCGCCTCCATCACCTGAGATTTACGAAACTGCACAAAAGAAAGAAAATGCAGGGCATCAACGGATCTTAATTGTAGAAGATAACGATGAATTACGCGGTTATCTGTCACAAACATTATCTGATGACTATACTATTCAAGTTTGCTCTAACGGAAAAGAAGCATTGACAATCATTCCCGAATATAAACCGGAATTGGTTATCTCCGATATCATGATGCCGGAAATGCGAGGAGACGAACTGTGCAAAACCATCAAGAACCATATCGAAACATCACACATCCCCGTTATCTTGTTGACAGCCCTCAACAACGAGAAAGATATTCTCGCGGGACTCCATATCGGTGCGGACGAATATGTGGTGAAACCTTTCAATATCGGTATCTTGAAAGCGAATATCTCCAATCTGCTGGCCAACCGCGCTCTCCTGCGCAGCAAGTATGCAAGCCTGGAACTGGAAGACGAAGAAAACGATGGAGATTTCATCAATTGCTCGCAGGATATTGACTGGAAGTTTATCGCAAGCGTAAAGAAAAACGTAGAAGATAACATAGACAATCCGGCTCTCACGGTAGACGTACTCTGCAGTCTGATGGGCATGAGCCGCACTAGCTTCTACAACAAGCTGAGAGCACTGACCGACCAGGCACCGGGAGATTATATCCGGCTGATTCGCCTGAAACGTGCCATACAGTTGCTTAAAGAAGACGCACATAGCATAACAGAAATAGCGGAGATGACAGGATTTAGTGATGCCAAATACTTCCGCGAAGTATTTAAGAAGCATTATAACGTAAGTCCCAGCCAATACTTCAAAGAAAAGAAAGTAATAAATAAGGAAGAAGGAGAAAAAGAGAAATGAACATTTATCTCGAATCATTTGGAATCTTTTTTAAGATAGGCGCTTTTACCATTGGCGGCGGATATGCAATGGTACCGTTAATCGAAAATGAAATCGTAACGAAGCGGAAATGGATAGCACAGGAAGATTTTATCGACTTGCTGGCTATCTCCCAGTCTGCCCCCGGCATCCTGGCAGTTAATATTTCTATCTTTATAGGATATAAGCTGCGCGGCATCCGGGGAAGTATTGTCACGGCATTAGGAACAATTCTACCATCTTTCATTATTATATTGGCTATCGCCCTGTTCTTCCATAATTTCAAAGACAATCCGATAGTGGAACGTATCTTCAAAGGTATCCGTCCGGCAGTAGTAGCACTTATCGCCGCCCCGACTTTTACAATGGGACGATCAGCGAAAATCAACCGCTATAACCTGTGGATTCCCGTTGTTTCAGCACTGCTTATCTGGCTGTTGGGCTTCTCTCCTATTTGGATTATCATTGCGGCAGGTGTAGGCGGATTCTTATGGGGAAAGGTTAGAAAAGTGGAGAGTTGAGAAAAAACGGATTACATAAACTAATTATAATGACATAATTATTAAACATATGATTTATCTACAGTTATTCTATACATTTTTCAAGATCGGACTTTTCGGTTTCGGTGGCGGTTATGCCATGCTTTCCATGATTCAAGGCGAGGTGGTGACCCGCTATGGATGGGTAAGTTCGCAGGAGTTCACGGATATTGTCGCTATCAGCCAGATGACACCGGGGCCGATAGGCATCAATGCGGCAACTTATG
Source organism: Bacteroides acidifaciens (assembly GCF_903181435.1). NCBI lineage: Bacteria > Pseudomonadati > Bacteroidota > Bacteroidia > Bacteroidales > Bacteroidaceae > Bacteroides > Bacteroides acidifaciens. The sequence goes on along the minus strand of NZ_CAEUHO010000001.1, from coordinate 629,014 downwards.
TAGGATTTACTTCGACAGGCAGTGTCTGGGGTTCCATCATTGCTACTTTCGCAGTAGTTCTCCCCTCTTTTATCTTAATGCTGACTATCAGCAAATTTTTTCTGAAATACCAGAAACATCCGGTAGTAGAATCCATCTTCAGCGGGCTGCGACCAGCAGTCGTAGGACTGCTGGCTTCTGCCGCACTGGTATTAATGAATGTAGAGAATTTCGGTTCGCCAATGGAAGATACTTATTCATTCGTTATCAGCGTCATTATATTCCTGATTGCTTTTATCGGAACTAGAAAATATAAAGCAAACCCGATTCTGATGATTATCGCCTGCGGTATTGCAGGATTGCTGCTTTATTAAATCAAGAATCTTATTAAAGTTTTACTTTCTTACTTACAGATTTCGATTCATTATGAAGACGGTCCAAAGCTGTTACCACGTAGCGGTGTTTTGTTTTTCCAGTTTCGTATGGGAGTCTGTAGAAAGGATTGCGGGTGATGTCTACAATATGTGAAGGATCGTCGAGATTCACCTTTTCTTTTCCGTCAAAGCGGTAGACTACATATTGAACAGCTTTATCCATTTCTGTTTCTGCTTTCGGAGCAGTCCAGAAAAGAACATAACCATCTTCTGTCCATACTTTCTTCATCTTGCGCACTTTTCCCGGAGCCTTGTCATCCATAAAGTCAAAAACAGGAATCAGAGCAGGATACTTATGGTATTCACCGACTAAAGCGTCGCGGTATCTTCCTTGATTTTCGACAACTGCCGATGCATACCATTGGCAACTACCGCCAATCGTCTGATAAGCACGCTGCAAAGCCATCTTCCGTGGAAGCTGATTGATGGAAGGGTTCTGAGGATCAGCATGCTGAATAGTATTCGGTACAGACTGACCGATAAACAACGGGCGGTTTTCCGAGTGGGTAGCCCACCATTTCACCAATGTCTCATAATCGGCTGCCTTATGACCGATTTCCCAATATATCTGCGGAATATTATAGTCAATCCAGCCTTCACGTGCCCAAAGCAGGACATCGGCATACAAGTCATCGTAATTCTGCAAACCGTTCGTTTTACTTCCCAACGGGTCGCTCTTCTGATTACGGTAAATGCCAAACGGACTGATACCGAACTTCACCCACGGCTTTATCCCGCGGATAGTCTCATGAAGCTTCTTTATCAGCACATTGACATTACTACGACGCCAGTCCGCCTTATTCGTGAATCCACCGCCATAACGGGCAAAGCTCGCATCATCCGGAAAGTCCAGTCCTTTCACCGGATAAGGATAAAAATAATCGTCCATATGGATAGCATCCACATCATAGCGGGACACGATATCGGTCACGATCTTACAGATGTATTCCCGGCTTTCGGGAAGTGCCGGATCGAAGTATAGCTGATCACCATAAGTAACGAACCATTCAGGATGCTGATGGTAAATATGTTCCGGAGCCAACTGGTTCTTCAATGAAGTCTTCACACGATAAGGATTAATCCAGGCATGAAACTCCATATTCCTTTTCTGGCACTCTTCAATCATAAACTGCATCGGATCCCACATAGGAGAAGGAACCTGTCCTTGCGTACCGGTCAGGAAGCGACTCCACGGTTCATGTTGCGAAGCGTACAGTGCATCCGCTTCGGGACGTACCTGGAAGATAATCGCATTAATGCCGGCTCCCTGAAGAGAGTTCAACTGACCAATCAACGTCTGTTTCAGCCGTTCGGTAGGAATACCACGGAACTGCCCGTTGACAGCCTGTATCCATGCTGCACGAAATTCACGTTTGGGATATTTATTGCCGGTTGGCACCTGCGCCCTCACTCCTACCGCAAGAAGAAGAGCTAAAAGTAAAAGATAGTTTTTCAGCTTCATAATATTCTTAAATCGTAATAATGTGACGCAAAGATAATACAAACTCCCGATAAATTCGCTAACTTTGCCGACTACCATAAAACAAGGAGTATTTTATGTCAGAAAACAACTATATTTCGATAAAAGGTGCACGAGTCAACAACCTTAAAAACATCGATGTAGATATACCACGCAACAAACTTGTTGTAATCACCGGATTATCGGGTTCCGGAAAATCTTCCCTCGCTTTTGATACGCTCTATGCCGAGGGACAACGCCGTTATGTAGAAAGCCTTAGCAGCTATGCACGCCAGTTCCTGGGACGGATGAGCAAACCGGAATGTGACTTCATCAAAGGTATTCCGCCCGCCATTGCCATCGAACAGAAAGTAAACAGCCGCAATCCGCGTTCTACGGTGGGAACTTCGACCGAGATTTACGAATATCTCCGCCTGCTCTACTCTCGCGTAGGGAAAACATACAGCCCTGTCAGCGGGCAAGAAGTGAAGAAGCATTCGACTGAAGATATTGTCAACTGCATGCTCTCGTATCCGGAAGGTACGAGATATACAGTGCTGACACCCATTCGCCTGCGTGAAGACCGCACCCTGCAACAACAACTGGAAATAGACTTGAAACAGGGATTCAACCGTATCGAAGTGAACGGTGAAATGAAGCGTATGGACGAATATACGCCCGTGGCAGGTGATGAAGTCTATCTGTTGGTAGACCGTATGGCGGTAACCAACAGCAAAGATGCCATCAGCCGGCTCACCGACTCTGCCGAAACAGCCATGTATGAAGGTGACGGAACCTGTATGTTGCGTTTCTATCTTCCGGATGAGACAACAAAGCTACACACTTTCAGCACGAAATTCGAAGCAGACGGCATCGTCTTTGAAGAGCCGAACGACCAGATGTTCTCGTTCAACTCTCCCATCGGCGCCTGTCCCAGCTGCGAAGGTTTCGGAAAAGTGATCGGCATTGACGAACATCTGGTTGTGCCGAACCGTTCTTTATCGGTTTATGAAGGGGCTATCGTATGCTGGCGTGGCGAGAAGATGGGAGAATGGAAAGACGAATTGATCCACAACGCGGACAAGTTTGATTTCCCGATATTCACTCCTTATTATGAGTTGACGGATGCACAGCGCCGGTTACTGTGGGAAGGTAACCAATACTTCCACGGCATCAACGATTTCTTCAAGATGCTGGAAGAAAATCAATACAAGATACAATATCGTGTGATGCTCGCACGTTACCGGGGAAAGACACTTTGCCCGAAATGTCACGGCACACGTCTGAAACCGGAAGCCGGATATGTACGGGTGGGCGGTAAGAATATCTCCGAACTGGTAGATTTACCTATTACGGAATTAAAGCAGTTCTTTGACGGACTGGAACTCAACGAGCACGACAGTGACGTAGCCCGCCGTATCCTGATTGAAATCAACAACCGTATCCACTTCCTGATTGATGTAGGCTTGGGATACTTGACCTTGAACCGTCTCAGTAATTCCCTGTCCGGTGGAGAAAGCCAACGTATCAATCTGGCGACATCATTAGGCAGCAGCCTTGTAGGCAGTCTTTATATTCTCGACGAGCCAAGTATCGGGCTTCACAGCCGTGATACAGACCGGTTGATTTATGTATTACGCCAACTGCAACAATTAGGCAACACGGTAGTGGTCGTGGAACATGACGAAGAAATCATCCGTGCCGCAGATTATATCATCGACATAGGCCCCAATGCCGGACGCTTGGGTGGAGAGGTCGTTTATCAAGGCGACATGAAAGACTTGAAAAAGGGAAGTAATAGCCACACAGTGCGTTATCTTCTGGGAGAAGAGGAAATTCCCGTTCCCGAACACCGCCGTCCGTGGAATAACTACATAGAATTGAAAGGTGCCCGCGAGAATAATCTGAAAGGAGTAGACGTCCGTTTCCCGCTTAACGTAATGACGGTCGTTACTGGAGTTTCCGGTTCCGGAAAAAGTACGTTAGTAAGGGATATTTTCTTCCGGGCATTGAAACGTGAATTGGACGAATGCAGTGACCGACCGGGAGAGTTCTCTTCTATCAGCGGCAGTCTGCGCGACCTGCGGAACGTGGAATTTGTAGACCAGAACCCGATTGGCAAATCATCACGTTCTAATCCGGTAACCTACATCAAAGCGTATGACGAAATCCGTAAACTGTGGTCTGAGCAACCGCTAGCCAAACAAATGGGTTATACAGCCGGATTCTTCAGTTTCAACAGCGAAGGCGGGCGTTGCGAAGAGTGTAAGGGTGATGGAACCATTACTGTAGAAATGCAGTTCATGGCAGACTTGGTATTGGAATGTGAATCCTGCCACGGGAAACGTTTCAAATCCGATACGCTGGAAGTGAAATTCCATGATAAAAGTATCTATGATGTATTGGAAATGACCGTGAACCAGGCTATTGAATTCTTCAACGAGCACGGACAGAAGAAAATTGTGAAGAAGTTGCTTCCCTTACAGGACGTAGGGTTAGGATATATCAAACTGGGACAATCCTCTTCCACCCTTTCCGGCGGTGAGAACCAGCGTGTGAAACTGGCATTCTACCTGAGCCAGGAGAAAGCAGACCCGACTATGTTTATCTTCGACGAACCGACTACAGGATTACATTTCCACGACATCCGCAAACTATTGGATGCTTTCGACGCGCTTATCCGTCGAGGACATAGCATCGTTATTATCGAGCACAACATGGACGTTATCAAATGTGCTGATTATGTGATTGACCTCGGTCCTGAAGGTGGAGATAAAGGGGGAAATATAGTAGCAGTAGGTACTCCCGAAGAAGTGGCGGCTTGCGAGGCAAGCTATACGGGACGGTTTTTGAAAGAAAAGCTGGGATAAGTTGAGAATGGAGAGTTGAGAGTTACTATGCAGCAAATAACTCTCAACTTATTTAAAGGTAGAATCCGAACCCTATCTTAACGCCGAAACGTGACATATCACCATCGTTGAAACGCCATTTGTAGTAAACGGCAGGTTCGATAGTTACTGTGCGTGAAAGGAAATAAGCATAGCCAGCTTCAATACCCAATCCCCAGTCAGTCTGATGCTTGCCGCCACTCCAACGGAAACGGTTCCAATCAAGTCCGCCACCCAGATAAATGCCGGTTTTATTAAAGTAAAAACGTACACCCGTACCCAATGTGTATTCATCCACCGGTTTCGACCAGTCAGCTCCGGCGTTTACCATCAGGGCAATACCTTCGGCAAAGAACGTACCGACCTGTGCACCAAGGCCAAATTTTGCTTTGTCATTTTTACTATACGAAAAGTCCAATCCTGACAATGAAGGATTAATAATCGTGGTTCCTTTCTCAAATTGTGCCTGTGCAGTGAAAGAGACTGCCAATAAGCAAAGAGCTAAAGCTAATTTCTTCATAAACTTACTTTTTTAAGTGAATAGATTGTTCGTCTTTTTTGCGGCGTTCACGCATTTGTTCCTTTTTACGAAGCACTAACCAAAGAAGAAAGACAATGACATAAGAGATACCCACCGTCAGAATTTTCTCTGTCAAACTAACTTCAGTGTTACGTGGCAACAAATAAGCCGCCGTTACTGATACATAAATAAGGAATGCTAACGCAACTCCCGTTGATTTCTTTATTTTCTTCATTCTGATAATTTTCTTGTTTTCTGCTTGCCCAGCCAGACATAGAACCAAGCTGCCGCAATCACCACACACGCTATGCCGATGCCATAGGAGAGTGCATGCGAAAGTCCCAATCCTTCGGGAGCAATACATATATAAGTTGAACATACACTTGTCATAAACAGTGCAGGTATCAAAGTAATGATATAAGGTTTTCTGGATACCGCCAGGAAGACTGTTATAGCCCACAGGGTAAACACAGCCAAAGTCTGGTTAGCCCAAGCAAAATAACGCCATATCATATTAAATCCGTTCGCATCACGTAAGCTATACAAAAGCAGACCGATAGCAACTACGAACATCGGAATACAAATGTACAAACGACGACGCATACTTTTTTGCTCCATGCCCAAAAAGTCCGCCACAATCAGACGGGCAGAACGGAAAGCCGTATCTCCCGAAGTAATCGGAGCGGCGATGACTCCCAAAATAGCAAGCACTCCACCGATTGCCCCCAACCATTCTTTTGTAATGGCATCCACAATAACGGAAGCATTGCTTTCTTCCATTCCATTCTTGTGGAAAAAGTAAGTAGCAGCGGCAGCCCAAATAAGAGCAACGATTCCTTCGGTAATCATCGCACCGTAGAACACTGGTCGACCGTGACGCTCCGAAGTCATGCAACGTGCCATTAACGGACTCTGCGTAGCATGGAAACCGGAAATTGCACCACAGGCAATGCTCACAAACATAATCGGGAAAATAGGAAGCTCACTGGCTTCCGGATTCGTATTCTGTAGTCCTTCCCATAATTCCGGCAAAGCGGGATGATTGACATAAAGCATCACTAAGATTCCTACTGCCATAAACAGGAGAGCTACTGCAAACAACGGATAAATTTTGCCTATGATTTTATCAACAGGCAATAAAGTAGCCAAAATATAATAAGCAAACACAACGATAATCCAAAATGTTGCATCCAGACTTTCCGGTGTGAGCTTTGCCAACAGTCCCGCAGGACCAGCAACGAAAACAGAACCTACCAAAATCATCAGGATAACGGTAAATCCTCTCATGACCTGCTTTGTCGTAATCCCCAAATACCGACCAATAATCTCCGGCAAACTCTCTCCACCATTCCGTAATGAAAGCATCCCGGCAAAATAATCGTGCACCGCACCGGCAAAAATACTACCCAATACAATCCACAAATAGGAAGAACTACCGAATTTAGCTCCCATTATTGCCCCGAATATCGGACCGAGTCCTGCAATATTAAGAAACTGAATCATAAAGATTTTCCAGGTTGGCAATGGAATATAGTCCACTCCATCAGCCTTGGTCAGAGCCGGTGTTTTACGGCCATCAGGTCCAAAGACGCGCTCCATCAGACGTCCATACGTAAAATAGCCTACTATCAGCGCCAGCAGGCATAGAGTAAATGTTATCATAGTGTGTCGTTTTTTAGCTTGGCAAATGTAACATAATCTCACGAAACAGCCCAACATTACCGACACTTTTACTAACTTTGCAGGGATTTAAAACAAAAAATAAAGAATATGCGTCGATATATTTTCATTCTTTCACTTTTGTTTCCTTTCCTCTCCGTAGCTGCACAGCCCAAGCATGAGGTTCGTGCCGCCTGGCTCACTGCTCTGTATGGTCTTGACTGGCCTCGTACACGTGCTTTAAGTCCTCAAAGTATCCGCAAGCAAAAGGAAGAATTGGTGGATATTCTCGATAAGCTAAAAGCTGCCAACTTCAATACCGTCCTGTTTCAGACACGTACACGCGGGGACGTGTTATATCCCTCGTCTATCGAACCTTTCAACTCTATCCTGACAGGAAAATCCGGTGGAAATCCCGGATATGACCCGCTTGCCTTTGCCATTGAGGAATGTCATAAGCGGGGAATGGAGTGCCACGCCTGGATGGTGACTATCCCATTGGGAAACAGGAAACACGTTGCCTCTCTCGGCAGCCGTTCCGTCACCAAACGGATGAAAGACATTTGTGTACCTTATAAGAATGAGTATTTCCTCAATCCGGGACATCCGGGAACCAAAGAGTATCTGATGAAACTGGTGCGGGAAGTCGTAAGCCGTTATGATATAGACGGAGTGCATTTCGATTATCTGCGTTATCCGGAGAATGCTCCTCTCTTTCCCGACAAGTACGATTTCCGCCGATACGGCAAAGGGCGTACAATAGAGCAATGGCGACGGGACAATATTTCGGAAATCGTACGCTATATATATAAAGGTGTAAAAGCGATGAAACCGTGGGTGAAGCTCAGTGCCAGTCCGGTAGGAAAATACCGGGATACCTCGCGTTACCCTTCCCGTGGGTGGAATGCTTTCTTTACTGTTTATCAAGACCCGCAAGGATGGCTCGGCGAAGGCATCATAGACCAGATATATCCGATGATGTATTTCCAGGGAAACAGTTTCTATCCTTTTGCCCTCGACTGGCAGGAACAAAGCAACGGACGGCAAGTGATTCCGGGACTCGGCATCTATTTCCTTCATCCCGACGAAGGTAAATGGACACGTGATGAGATAGACCGCCAAATAAACTTCATCCGCAATCATAAAATGGCTGGTGAAGGACACTACCGTGTGAAATATCTCATGGAAAACACACAAGGCATTTATGATGAACTGGCCGAAAACTTCTACGCATATCCGGCTTTACAGCCTCCCATGCCCTGGCTGGACAATGTTCCGCCTACGGCTCCATCCGAACTGAAAATAACCCATATCGACAATGGATACACAGAATTAAAATGGCAGGCTGCTACGGATAATGATCCGCATAATAATCCGATGTACGTTATTTATGCTTCCAATGAGTATCCAGTAGATACCAGCCGGCCAAAAAATATCGTAGCACAGAATATCAGGGAGACAAGTTATATCTACGCCCCTATCCTGCCTTGGAATGCTAAAAAACATTTCGCTGTTACAGCTGTAGACCGTTACGGAAATGAAAGCGTAGCGATACAAGAAGGAAACTAGAAGTATCAAGTAAAGACGTATATAAAATCAAAGAAAAATAACCATTCAAGTTCAATTTGTAACACAAAGGAGAAATAACCTTGATGCAGCTATACGTTTTATTCAAAACCGGTACGAAATGAATCAAATATCCAATTATCGATGCGGATTTGAATTAAATAAGAATAAAAGCAGCTATCTATCATGCCTATACTTTGTCTATTTTAGTGTAGTATTAGGTGAGATTACCCATTTAAAGGCATAAGAATGCACGTTTTATAGGACGACAACCTGTATATGACAGCTTAATAATCTATTGGGAGCGGTGATGTTTCTATAGCCCACGTATGCAGGCTATACAGCCCGCATACGTAGGCTGTACGGTTTACATATGTAGGCTGTACGGCCTACATACGTGGACTATAAACTTATCACCGTTAAAGGTAAGCATTCGGCCTCGCCCGTATTTCTCTCCAAGCTATAATAAAGTCAAAAGCCAGACATGCTTTGTCTGGCTTTTGACTTTATCTATCTTTCTTGTTTATCCTTTCCAATTAAATGGCAGTAAATCAGCGTAGTCGTTTTTCTTTTCTCTTTCATTCTCCTGTACCCTAATCAACACGTCCTGCATCCATAGTTTTGGGTTCACCTTATTTTCTCTGCAACATCCCATCAGTGAAAAGAATATTGCCGCTGCATGTGCCGCTTCATGTGAACCGGAGAAAAGAGTGTTTTTTCTGTTCAAAGTCAATGGCCTTATAGAGCGCTCCACCGGATTATTGTCAATGCAGAACTGTGCATCGTTGACATATCCAGACAGTTGTTCAAAACGTGTGTACATATAGAATATGGCCTTTGCAATAGGCGATTTCTCAACCGTATGTTCATACTCCTGCCTGCACCATTTTTCCAGTCCTTTGATAATAGGGTACGATTCTTCCCGGCGAAGCCTTACTACAGCCCCGCCTTCCAGATGTCCTATCCTGATTTTCTCCTCCACAGCATACAGTCTGCCTATTTGTTCAAGTGCATGCCTTGCTCTGGGAGGGTCATTTCCTTCCGCTTCCACAAACTTGCGCCTGACGTGTGCCCAGCAGCACAGGTGCAACTTTCCGGGTAGTGTGTCGAACTCGTCATATACTGCAAAGCCGTCACTCTGTACCACCCGAACCTGTCCTGCCAGCAGCGTGTCTATTCCGCTGCTGCCACGTCCCTTGTGATATTCAAAGAATGGGGTATGGAACCGGGGCAGATAGAAGTTCCACATATACCCGCGGTGAAGAGCACCGGGCCGGTCGCTTTCAAGTACGGGATGGGGCGTCTCATCGGCCATGACGTAATAGCTGTCCTTGACCAGTTCACGAAGTTCATTATAGATTGGCTCCAGACGCTGTGCGGCAGCCATCATCCAGTTACTTACAGTGGAAGGACTCAGATGGATGCCTTCACGCTCAAAGATGTCCAGTTGTCTGTACAGAGGCAGGTGGTCGTAATATTTGGCGGTAGCAATGTGTGACAGTACACTTTCCGACGCATTGCTGTGGGGATGTGCCATTACGGGCATGGGAGCAGTTATGATACGACCGTCGGCGAGCCGGTATTTAGGGCGGATGATGCGTCTCACATAGAATCGGGCGGGACTGACGGCATATTGTTCGCTCACTTCCTCTCCCAGCTTCGCCGCTCCCTCCAACGAAAGGCCCTCCGGCATGGGAATGATAATCTCTTCACGGGGAAGGGACGGGGCGATGGGCTTACGGGCGTGGGGGGTAATCTTTTTGGTGAAGCTCTTACGGAAACGGTTGTAGCCATTCTCCGATTTGGCAGATTTCTCAGCTGTTTTCTGTTCTTCCGCTACCGGGTCATTGACATCGGACGGAGACTCAAAACAGATGCTCAACTGGCCAGCATCTTCGGGAAGATGGCGTTTTTCACTGGATTTACCCCATAAACGGCGTGTCAAGTCAGCCAATTTCCATCTCAGGTCGGCAATGACGGCTGTACAGGCTGAGATTTCTTCGACCTGGCGGGAATACTCCCGCAAAGAGGATTCGTATTTTCTCTGAAGTTCTGCATGTTCCTTTTCAAGGCGTTCACGTTCCTTGCGCAGCTCTTCGTACTCTTCCAAAGTAAGGGTAATGACCGGTTCTTTCACTGTATATCCACTTTTTTATTATGTGACAAAGTTATGAAAATAAAGCAGAACGGCTTGTAGGACGGGAGATTACTTTTCAACTGTTTTCCGATACTTTTTAACAGTAAGCAGCTCATTCAGGCGATTCCAGGAAATTTGAAGAAAATCCCTCTTCCGTTCGTCCTTTTTCAAGAAAAAAGAGCCGCGATTCAGACGACGGTATTCCAAACGGTATTCGTCGTCGCACCGATAAAGGATATGCAACCTGCTACGGGAGCGGTCAAGAAAAACATGGCAACTCTGCTCTGACACGCAAGAGCCCGTGTGCCGGATGACCTCGCCACAAAGACCGTCAATGCCTTTATGGAAATTACAACCTTGGGGATAAAGGTAATAGGCCCAGAAAGGACTGCTACGGAAAAGACCAAGGCCTAAAGGGAGAAGTAGGTCCTGAGGGGAATGGATACCAAGGCTGGAAGCCGAAACTTTATAACGACGACCACCATCAAATATGAAAAGAACCGAATCAAAATGGTTAGACTCGGACAAAAGACTACGTAGTTTATCACTTTCGCTAGAAAATACTAATACAGAACACATATATGGATTAAGATTGTAATGAAGACACAAAGGTAGGAAGGAAAAGAAGGGAAACAAACACGCACGAGGCCGAATGCTTACCGTTAAAGTTGGATTATTAAGCCATGATCATCGGATTTACACAGGTTCATTGCAACAAAAACAAGCTATCTTATCTATATAGGACCTTTATTCGGCTATTTTGTTGATGATAGATAACCTATTTTTGCTGGTAAAAGTATGATAGATACATTTTTTTAAAGCTATCTATCATACCTATTCTTTTGATAATAAAAAGATTATTAAAATGAATGATACTTATGATAGATGTTTTTTCATTATGTATCATTTAAATCAAATCATGTGCCAGAATGAGCTAAATGATAATTTTCCAGTTAAACAAAATTATAATACCCATTCTTTGACATATTGAAAACGGAATATTACGAAAATAATGATTATCTTTGAACCACTAAAAGGAGATTAACAATGAATGACCTGCTTCGCAAACTCCCCATTGGGATACAGACTTTTGAGAAACTTCGCAAGGGTGATTATCTATATGTAGATAAGACAGAACTTGTGTGGAAAATAGCTTATACATCTACTCCTTACTTTCTGAGCCGTCCACGCCGTTTCGGTAAAAGTCTTCTCCTATCTACCTTTGAAGCCTACTTTGAAGGAAAGAAAGAACTCTTCGAAGGACTTGCCATCGAAAAGCTGGAAACGAAATGGGAAAAGCATCCTGTGCTACATCTGGATTTGAACGCAGAAAAGTATGACTCCCCGGAAAGACTTTATGATATTCTTAGCCGTCAACTTACCCTATGGGAGATTCAGTATGGCAAAGGAATGGATGAAAATACTCTTTCCGGCCGCTTCTCCGGCATCATCCGCCGTGCCTACGAGCAAACAGGCAACAGCGTTGTGGTTTTGGTAGACGAATATGACAAACCGTTACTTCAAGCCCTAGGTAATGACGGCCTATTGGATGACTACCGTAAAACTCTGAAAGCCTTTTATGGAGTATTGAAAAGCACTGACCGCTACCTGCGTTTTGTTTTCCTCACGGGAGTGACGAAATTCGCACAAGTAAGTGTATTCAGTGACCTCAACCAGTTGCAGGACATCACCTTATGGCCCGATTACGGCACTCTTTGCGGCATCACTCTTCAAGAATTATTGGATACTTTCCAACCGGAAATAAAGATACTTGCAACCAATAATTCCATTTCTTATGACGAGGCAGTGTTACGAATGACGCGTCTCTATGACGGCTATCATTTTTGCATCAACTCGGTAGGCATTTTCAACCCGTTCAGTGTACTGAATGTCCTAAAATCAAAAGTGTTCGACAATTACTGGTTCCAAACCGGTACCCCGACTTTTCTCGTCGAGATGCTGCAAGAAACCGAATATGACCTACGTACTTTGCTCGACGGCATCGAAGCACCGTCTTCCATGTTTTCCGAGTATCGGGTAGATTCCAAGAATCCAATTCCGCTGATTTATCAAAGTGGTTATCTGACGATAAAAGCTTATGATGAACGTTTTCGCAACTACCTGTTGGAATTTCCGAACGATGAGGTGCGTTACGGTTTCATGGATTTCCTAGTACCGTTCTACACTGGAGTGAAGAATAACGATCAAGGCTTTTACATCGGCAAGTTCGTCAATGAGTTAGAGAGTGGAGACTACGATGCCTTTCTCACCCGCCTGCAAGCCTTCTTTGCTGATTTCAACTACGAACTGAACGAGCAAACTGAACGCCACTACCAAGTAGTTTTCTATATTGTCTTCAAACTTATGGGACAGTTCACTGATGCCGAAGTGCGCAGCGCCCGCGGTCGTGCAGACGCCGTAGTGAAAACACCTAAATATATCTATGTCTTCGAATTCAAGCTGCATGACACGGCAGAAGCGGCATTGAAGCAGATTGACAATAAAGGCTATCTGATACCGTATCAGGCAGACGGACGTGAAGTGATAAAGATCGGGGTGGAGTTCAGTGCGGAAAAACGCAATATCAATCGCTGGTTAGTGTGAACAGATAAAGTTAAATATTATCGGGAGCTACCAATATCCACGTCCGATAGCAACTTCTCTTATGAACAGGCACCAAAGGTAAATAACCGGAATGCACTTTCCCTTCCCTGATTTCCAACGGAAAGGTTGCGGACAGTCGCTCATGCTCCTTCAAGGCTTCACCTTCCGAAGGATGATAATCAATTCCGAAATGTCCTGTAGAATCAGTATGTACATAACGGTCATACAGAAGACGTGTCATGACTCCCATATTCATTCGCAGATTAATTTCCACACAAGGATGAATTCGGAATACAGTTTTTTTATTCTCCGAAAACCGGCAAATCATCATATCAACTCCAAGATAACCTTTATAAACGGTTTCTACCAATGCAGAAAGTTTGTATTTCAGACAGTTCTCCAAATCTGTCAAAGCCTCCAAAGGGACATATTGCGAAAGTTGTTTTTGGATTGCCTCATTAGAAAGTAAACGGTTTCCTTCATACATTCCGCTCTTTCCGGTATGAAAGAGGGAATATCCCGCAAACGTCACTCCACCTGCACCGTCGGAATAAAACTCCATGGCAAAATCCTCCACCTTATTATATATAGGCTCCGCGATAACTCCGCCTTGCGAAGCAGCCACACGCGCACACCAACCGGAAATAAAAGGAGTAAATGCACCTTTACACCAATTCAATCCCTTGCCACTTCCCGAAAGCGGAGCTTTCAATAGGCAGCCTTCCCGCTCCTCCACAAAAGCTTTCCATTCTTCCGGTGTTTCCAAATAATATGATTCTCCACAGAAATACTCATCCAATTGCAATTCCGGAAGCAACGAGACAGCTTTAGAACGATGGGAATATTCTCGCAAACCATTTAATTGCTCCACGGAAGGAAGCAGGGCTTCATCCACGCCCAACACAGATAGCCGCTTCCGTAAAGCTACATCCCAGCCCCAAGGATGAATATCCCAATCTGGTTCAGAAGCCAGTTCCGGCTCCGTTATCAAACGAACCGGAATATCCAGTAACTCCTGCATTTGTCTCAAATAATCCAGATTATAGGCAGAAGGAGCCAACACCGCACTCTCCTCTCCCGCATACCACATCGGAAGCAGAGACAGTTCGGAAGCCATCCGCCTGGCGGAAGCCGGAGCCATATAATTCGCTTCACCACTGGCAAGTGCCAAATCATGTTCCGGATTGAATATATAAAGAGCCTTTTTTGTCATTTCAAATGAATTCAAAACTTTATTCTGCAAATATATACAGGAAATAGCCAGGAAGGACTACAATAAACAGAAAGTTGGAATTAAACACACAATTTTGCCATCTCTACTTTGCAAATCCTAAAAAAAGCACTATATTTGCCACCCGAAAAACAAAGAACAGAAATGGAATCATTCTACCGCACACACGCCTACCTAGTTGAGCACACTAATGCCCCCGTTCGCCGCGACCTTATGGACGAGATTGACTGGAGCGACCGCTTGATTGGTATCAAAGGGACACGTGGCGTAGGAAAAACCACCTTCCTTCTCCAGTACGCCAAAGAGAAATTCGGAACAGACCGTTCATGCCTGTTCATCAACATGAACAACTTCTATTTCTCAGGACATAGCATCGTAGATTTCGCCAACGAATTTCAGAAACGTGGCGGAAAAGTATTGTTGATCGACCAGGTGTTCAAACATCCGGAATGGAGCAAAGAGTTACGCATGTGTTACGACCGTTTTCCTAATCTGAAAATTGTCTTTACCGGCTCGTCCGTGATGCGACTGAAAGAAGAAAATCTCGAACTGCGTGATATCGCAAAGAGCTATAACCTGCGCGGATTCTCTTTCCGTGAATTCCTGAACTTGCAGACAGGCATGAAATTCCGGGCATACAGCCTCGAAGAAATTCTTAGCACTCACGAACAGATTGCCAAAGGAGTACTCTCCAAAGTTCGTCCGCTTGACTATTTTCAGGATTACCTGCACCACGGATTCTATCCGTTCTTCCTCGAAAAACGTAACTTTTCGGAGAATCTGCTGAAGACGATGAACATGATGGTGGAAGTAGATATCCTGCTCATCAAACAAATTGAACTGAAATATCTTTCAAAGATAAAAAAATTACTATATTTGCTCGCTGTCGACGGCCCGAAGGCTCCAAATGTAAGCCAACTGGCAAGCGACATACAGACATCCCGCGCTACGGTAATGAACTATATCAAGTATCTGGCAGACGCACGGCTCATTAATCTGGTTTATCCCAAAGGGGAAGAATTCCCTAAAAAACCTTCGAAAATAATGATGCACAACTCCAACCTGATGTATTCCATCTATCCGGTGAAAGTGGAAGAGCAGGATGTGCTCGACACATTTTTTGCAAATTCTTTATGGAAAGACCATAAGGTACATAAAGGGGATAAAAACGTCTCTTTTATGGTAGACGAAGTAATGCCGTTCAAAATTTGCCAGGAAGGCGCAAAGATCAAGAACAATCCGAATGTAACGTATGCGTTGCATAAGGCTGAAATAGGTCGGGGCAACCAGATACCTCTCTGGATGTTCGGCTTTTTATATTAAAAGATTTATTTACTTAAATATTTAATTTAGTTATGACTAAACAGAAGAAATTCATCACTTGTGATGGTAACCAAGCTGCAGCACATATCTCGTATATGTTCTCTGAAGTAGCAGCTATCTATCCCATCACTCCTTCTTCGACTATGGCTGAGTACGTAGACGAATGGTCTGCCGCAGGACGTAAGAACATCTTCGGCGAAACAGTATTGGTACAGGAAATGCAATCTGAAGGTGGTGCTGCCGGTGCAGTTCACGGTTCTCTTCAGGCTGGTGCGTTGACTACTACTTACACTGCTTCTCAGGGTCTTCTCCTGATGATTCCTAACATGTACAAAATTGCCGGTGAGTTCTTGCCTTGCGTATTCCATGTATCTGCTCGTACATTGGCTTCTCACGCATTGTGTATCTTCGGTGACCACCAAGACGTAATGTCAGCTCGTCAGACTGGTTTTGCGATGTTGGCTGAAGGCTCTGTACAGGAAGTTATGGATTTGGCTGGTGTTGCTCACTTGGCTACCATCAAATCTCGCGTTCCGTTCATGAACTTCTTCGATGGTTTCCGTACATCTCACGAAATCCAGAAGATTGAAATGTTGGAAAATGATGATCTTGCTCCGCTGATCGACCAGGAAGCTTTGGCTGAATTCCGTGCCCGCGCACTGAACCCGATGAAACCGGTAGCTCGTGGTATGGCTGAAAATCCTGACCATTTCTTCCAACATCGTGAATCATGCAACAACTACTATGAAGCAGTTCCT
Organism: Bacteroides acidifaciens; assembly: GCF_903181435.1. NCBI lineage: Bacteria > Pseudomonadati > Bacteroidota > Bacteroidia > Bacteroidales > Bacteroidaceae > Bacteroides > Bacteroides acidifaciens. The sequence continues at coordinate 612,456 of NZ_CAEUHO010000001.1, read as the reverse complement.
GCTATCGTAGAAGAATACATGAATGAAATTTCTAAGATCACAGGTCGTAAATACGGTTTGTTCGATTACTATGGTGCAGAAGATGCAGAACGCGTAATTATCGCTATGGGTTCTGTAACAGAAGCTGCCCGCGAAGCTATCGACTACCTGGTAGCAAACGGCGAAAAAGTGGGTATGGTTGCCGTACACCTGTATCGTCCGTTCTCTGCTAAACACTTCCTGGCTGCTGTACCTAAGACTGCTAAGGCTATCGCAGTTCTTGACCGTACTAAAGAACCGGGTGCTAACGGCGAACCTCTTTACCTTGACGTTAAAGACTGCTTCTACGGTGCAGAAAATGCTCCGGTTATCGTTGGCGGTCGTTACGGTTTGGGTTCAAAAGATACTACTCCTGCTCAAATCCTTTCAGTATTCGAAAACCTGGCTATGCCAATGCCGAAGAACCACTTCACTATCGGTATCGTAGACGACGTTACTTTCACTTCTCTTCCTCAAAAAGAAGAAATCGCTTTAGGCGGCGAAGGTATGTTCGAAGCTAAATTCTACGGTTTGGGTGCTGACGGTACAGTAGGTGCTAACAAGAACTCTGTAAAGATTATCGGTGACAACACTGACAAACACTGCCAAGCTTACTTCTCATACGACTCTAAGAAGTCAGGTGGTTTCACTTGTTCTCACTTGCGTTTCGGTGATACTCCGATCCGTTCTACTTACTTGGTAAATACTCCGAATTTCGTTGCTTGTCACGTTCAGGCTTACCTGCACATGTACGATGTAACCCGCGGTTTGCGTAAGAACGGTTCTTTCTTGCTGAACACTATCTGGGAAGGCGAAGAACTGGCTAAGAACCTGCCTAACAAGGTGAAGAAATACTTCGCGCAGAACAACATTTCCGTATACTATATCAACGCAACTCAGATTGCACAGGAAATCGGTTTGGGCAACCGTACCAACACGATCCTTCAATCTGCATTCTTCCGTATCACAGGCGTTATTCCTGTAGACCAAGCTGTTGAACAGATGAAGAAATTCATCGTTAAGTCTTACGGCAAGAAGGGTGAAGACGTTGTTAACAAAAACTATGCTGCCGTTGACCGTGGTGGTGAATACAAGACTTTGGCTGTTGATCCTGCTTGGGCTAACCTGCCGGATGACGCAAAAGCTGAAAACAACGATCCTGCATTCATCAACGAAGTAGTTCGTCCGATCAATGCACAAGACGGTGACTTGTTGCCAGTATCTGCATTCAAGGGTATCGAAGATGGTACTTGGTATCAAGGTACTGCTAAATACGAAAAACGTGGTGTAGCTGCCTTCGTTCCTGAATGGAATCCGGAAAACTGTATCCAGTGTAACAAGTGTGCATACGTTTGTCCTCACGCTTCTATCCGTCCGTTCGTACTCGATGCTGAAGAGCAGAAGGGTGCTAAGTTCGAACAACTGAAAGCGGTAGGTAAAGTATTCGATGGTATGACATTCCGTATTCAGGTGGACGTTCTCGACTGTCTGGGTTGCGGTAACTGTGCCGACATCTGTCCGGGTAATCCGAAGAAGGGTGGCAAAGCATTGACAATGAAACACCTCGAAAGCCAATTGGCTGAAGCTGACAACTGGACTTACTGTACTGAAAACGTGAAGACTAAACAACATCTTGTTGACATTAAGTCTAACGTGAAGAACTCACAGTTCGCTACTCCGTTGTTTGAGTTCTCCGGCGCTTGCTCCGGTTGTGGTGAAACTCCGTACGTGAAATTGATTTCTCAATTGTTCGGTGACCGTGAAATGGTTGCTAACGCTACCGGATGTTCTTCTATCTACTCTGGTTCTGTTCCTTCTACTCCGTATACTACAAACGAAAACGGACACGGTCCTGCTTGGGCTAACTCACTGTTCGAAGACTTCTGTGAATTCGGTTTGGGTATGGAATTGGCTAACGAAAAGATGCGTGCTCGTCTCGTGAAAGTGATGAACGAGGCTATTGCTGCTGACTGCACTCCTGCTGAAGCTAAAGAATTGTTCGCAGAATGGATCAACAATATGTTGGATGCAGACAAGACTAAGGAATTGGCAGCTAAGATCATCCCGATGGTTGAAGCTAACAAGGATAAATGCAACCACTGCAAACAAATCGCTGAACTGCAACAATATCTTGTAAAACGCAGCCAGTGGATTATCGGTGGTGACGGTGCTTCTTACGATATCGGTTACGGTGGTCTTGACCATGTAATCGCTTCCGGTAAGGACGTTAACATCCTTGTTCTGGATACTGAGGTTTACTCTAACACAGGTGGTCAGTCTTCTAAATCTACTCCGGTAGGTGCTATCGCTAAGTTTGCTGCTGCTGGTAAGCGCGTACGTAAGAAAGACCTCGGTCTGATGGCTACTACTTACGGTTATGTATATGTTGCACAGATCGCTATGGGTGCTGACCAAGCTCAAACTCTGAAAGCTATCCGTGAAGCTGAAGCATATCCTGGGCCATCTTTGATTATCGCTTACGCTCCATGTATCAACCACGGTCTGAAAGCCGGTATGGGTAAGAGCCAAGAAGAAGAAGAAAAAGCTGTTAAGTGCGGTTACTGGCACTTGTGGCGTTACAACCCGGCTTTGGAAGAAGAAGGCAAGAACCCATTCCAATTGGATAGCAAAGAACCGAACTGGGAAGATTTCCAAGGTTTCTTGAAGGGTGAAGTTCGTTACGCTTCTGTAATGAAACAATATCCTGCTGAAGCTGAAGAACTGTTCAAAGCTGCTGAAGAAAACGCTAAATGGCGTTACAACAGCTACAAACGTTTGGCTAGAGAAAACTGGGGTGCTGAATAATTAATCACTCTCTGATACATATAAAAACGGGAGCCTGTTCAATGCATGGCTCCCGTTTTTGTTTTATCACTCAAAGATTAGAAATCTTATTCGGGAACGGAGTAGCTCCAAAGATGCTTTTTCAGGTCTACACACCCATTTTGTTTGAAAGAAACCCCTTCTTCCAAGAGTAATCGTTTTTGCTCTTCCCAACCGGGAACAGGACGCCCCGATGCATTGACAACCCTATGACAAGGCACAGAAACGTCATCCGGCACCAGCTTCAAGGCACGCCCCACCATCCGGGAGCATTGGGGCATTCCCAGTAATGCGGCAATACTGCCATAAGTGGAAACTTTGCCTGAAGGGATTTCACAGACCACCTGATATACCTCCCGGCGAAATTCATCAGAAAGGCTTGCTTTATCTACTTTATAATCTTTCATTACCTAAACTTTACTTATCCTTTCCTTTCTCCTCTTCAACAAATCCGTCGGACTCTCACCAAACTGTTCCTTATAGCATTTGGCAAAATAAGAAGGGGAACTGAAGCCGACTTCATAACCTATTTCGGCTACCGTCATATCTGATGAAGCGAGCAGAGAGGCGGCTTTCTTTAGACGGGCAATACGGAGCAATTCATTAGGAGAATAATTGGTTAGAGATTTTATCTTCCGATAAAGCTGCACACGGCTCAAGCCCATTTCTTTGCCCAAATCTTCTACATTTAAACCGGAATCCCCCATTTTCGCATCAATCAAGGCTTTGAATTTTTCAACAAAGTCCTTGTCCATATCGCAGACATCCTCTTTTGCCAATGTCTGTCCGTCACCGAAGAATTGTTTCAGACGATGATGTGAATCTATCAGGTTGCGGACACGCGCCAGCAACAATTGCGAACTGAAAGGCTTGGAAATATAAGAGTCCGCACCACCATCATAGCCTTGAATCCTTTGTTCATCCAAAGAACAGGCTGTTAACAGGATAACAGGAATATGACATGTTTGCAGTTCGCTTTTCAAACGGCGGCAACATTCAATACCATCAATGCCCGGCATCATAACATCGGAGATTATCAAGTCCGGGACATATTTCATAGCTTTGCGAATACCCTCCGAACCGTCTACGGCTTCAATCACGGTATAGTCCGTATGAAGCAACCCATGAACATATGAACGAATATCCGCATTATCATCAATGATAAGCACGGAAGGTTTGGAAGAATCATAGTTCTTTTCCAGTTCTTCTTCAACAGGTAAAGCGTCATTCAAAGGAGAAACTTCGGAAACAGAAGATGCCGGAGGGTCTAATGAAGAGGTCTCATCAACACAAGTCCATAACGGTAAATCGACGGTGAAGACAGTGCCCTGCTTTTCATCACTTTCTACTGATATAGCTCCGCCATGCAGCTCGACGAAAGCCTTTACCAAAGCCAGTCCTATTCCCGAACCGGCATGATGCATGTCTATTTTATAAAAACGGTCAAAAATATTACGAATATGCTCGGCTGAAATCATCGAACCGGTGTTGGATACTGTAAAACGAATCCACCGGTTATCCTCTTTTGTCAAGGTAGACAAACGGACGGAAACCTTACCATTCTCTGGAGTAAACTTGAAGGCATTGGAGAGAAGATTAAAATAAATACGTTCCAACTTCTCTACGTCTGCCAAAGTACGGAAATCCGTATCCGGAATATTGTCAAAAGAAAAATGAATATGCTTTTTGCGGGCTGCCGCCAGGAAAGATTCATTCCAGCCTTCGAAAGAGGAAAGAATATCAACCGGGACAGGCGTGTATTCCATCTTTCCGTTTTCATACTTACGGAAATCCAAAATCTGATTAACCAGGCGCAAGAGAATATTTACGTTTCGCTGTACCAGCAACAACATCCGGTGTTGGTCATCACTCAAAGCCTTATCGGCTAACAGATGTTCCACAGGGTCGGCAACCAAAGTTAAGGGAGTTCGGAAATCATGTGAAATGTTCGTAAAGAACACCAGTTTGGCATGAGTAGCTTCTTCTAGTTGGTGGGAAAGTTGTATTAACTGGTCGCGCTGTTCCTCCAACTTATCCCGTTGTTCTTCCAACTGCCTTTTTTGTTCGGACAGTTCTTTATTCAAACGATTTTTAGAGCGAAGCGAGTTGTAGACAACGACCAATAGTCCTGCCACCAATAAGAGAATAACCAAACCGCCATACAACACCACTTGTTGCGTAGCCACACGTGACAAATATCCACCGATACGTCCGTTCAGTGTTTCTATCTTTTGGTCCAGTTCCGAGATGTGAGTAGTCTGAAGTTGCATGACGTGTGCGTTTGTCCTGTCTACTACTGCTGTATTCATGACGGTTTCACGGGGGTAAGGTTTTGCTTCGAGAATATTCATTGCCAATTGCAGTACTTTATCGCCGTTAGTCGGATAAATAAAGGTAGCATCCAATACACTGTCAAGCACAAGTTCCAGTCCGTTTCCTTTGCCCGGCAAAGCATCAATGCCGACAAATATCATTTCTTTCTCCCGCCCCGCCTTCTTGGCAGCCTGATAAGCTCCCGGAGCTATGCGGTCATTATGAGCATATACGGCATCAATCTTCGGATGGCGGTGGAGTATGCTGTCCATTGCCACTTCCGCCGGTGCGCGCTCCCAGGCCGCATCCGCCTTATCAATCAACTTAATATCCGGAAAGTTACTGATAGCCGCCATAAATCCCTGATGACGTTCCATAGCAGGAGTCGAACCACCCAGTCCGGTAAGTTCCACCACATTTCCTTTTCCTTTCAGGGTAGACGCAATGTAATTTCCTACTGCACGACCTATTTCATAATTATCAGCACCGATATATGCAGTATATTTATCGGAAAGAATCTTCCGGTCGACCAGAATAACAGGGATTCCCTTTTGGTAAGCCTCTTCTACAATCGGAGTCATCGGAGCCGCTTCGTTGGCAGAGATAATCAATAAATCTACTCCTTTATCTATAAAATAATGAACGTCTTCCGCCTGTTTGCGATTATCATCCGCAGCCGACCGGATTTCAACCGATACTCCATCGTAAAACATGGCTTCGCGAAGAATCTCATCATTCATCTTATGTCGCCAAGAATCATCGCTGCATTGCGCCACCCCGATACGGAAGCGGTGTGTGTCCTGCCGACAAGCAGTCATGCCAAGAAAACAAAGCAAGACCGCTATCCACTTTGTATACCTCATCGCTCTAATCATTCTCATTCTTTCGTATTTCTTTCTGTAATCCAAATTTTTCGTCCTTCATTATTAGCATTCACTACCGGAAAGTACATCAACTCCACTTTCACAGGATTCAGCGTGTATTTTCCTGTAAAGCGTGGAAGCAAAGGGATAGTAAACTGATAAATGCCTACCGGTAATTTTTCGCTAAAGATAACAGTTTTCTCCTTAAAATATTCACGATATACTTCAGAACGGGAGAAATTAACAGGTTTTGAAGCATAACTGCAACCCGCCGGAATAGGAACTTCGAGCATCACATATTGCGCACCTTCCTGTTTCACCTGCAAGGTGACTGTCAGCATAACAGGCACACCCGCTACCAGAGAATCTTTCTCCAAGACCGCCTCCACCTTAAAAGCATCACTTTCGCGAGCATCCATCACTCGCTTCGTTGAATAAACACTGTACAATAAAGGCTCTTTACCTGTTTTTGAAATAAACAGACTATCCCCTGCCGTCAATCGGGCATGATAAGGAAATTCCATAATCCGCTTATTCTCCTTACCGCTGACGGATACTGACGTTCCTACTCCGTTGCGTTCCGATCCTGTCAGTAAATCTGTCAGAACAGTTGCCACCGCAGCAGAAGCCTGATAGGTATTCCATCCGCGCTCTTTAGTCCGCAGAATATACAGTTGCATATTCTCTTTCAACTTGCACAAAGAAGAATCATTCTTTATCACCCGATAAGCAATCAATGTATTAATCATTTGATTTCCTTCCCAATAATGAGTGCGCCGTCCATCGTCACAATAAACGCCTCCCAACATATCCTTTTTCAGATAATGCCGCACGCTATCACCAACATTGACAGAATCTACTTGTTGTTTGATTTCCCAAAGAAGCAACTTTTCCTTCAAATAAGAAAGAGGACGATAATGCTTGTTCCGGCTTGCCAACGAATCTTCCTTCTGTTCCAACTGCCGGACAAATGGTTCCAATAATCTGACAGCAACAGAATAATCAGCTTCTACCTTCCAGTCATGCAAAGCATGAAGTATTTCTATATCCTCCAGTTTCATTCCCCGGTAAGGACGTATATGGGCATACTCCACTTTCAATCCATTCAGATTCAGATCGACGGGATAACCAGCATCTTTTGCCATCTTCAAAGCCCGTAAGATATGTGCCGACATCCAAAAAGAAGTATTTTCTGAGTTGCCCCACCATGACCATAACCGATGCTTATTCTGATGATTCATCAACCGGCGAATAATAGTCCGGATCGCTTTATCCCCCTTCGCCTTCTCTCCTATCCCCAGCATATACTGTTGATAAGCCAGTAAACCGATCAGTTTGGAAGCTAATTGCTCGTTACACAAATATCGATATCCGGTCAGGAAATTCACTGATTCCTTGTAAATATCCAACTGATTGTCCGTGATGCTGACCACCACTTCTTCATCCTTACCGGATTGTACGCTCACTGTCTCCTCATCAGATAAGATGCCTAATGTGCCTTGTGCTAATTCTGTCCCCTGCGGCAATACCGGAATCGTATATTCCTCCCCATCCTTATACCCATCCTTCCGGGTAAAAAGATAACTGATGGTCACACTGTCAGTATTCGCAGCCTGCATCGGTAATGTTTCATGAAATCCTTCCGTCAGATCGACTTCCCGCTGTTTCAACGTATCTGTTCCAACACCAAATTGAGTGGTTCCTCCTATACGCTGTCCATCCAGATAATTACGTATGGTTCCAACCAACGTACTCTGATCTCCTTCCACCAAGAAACGGGGAGTTTTCAGTTCCGCCATCAATGGCTTGTAAGAACGGATGGAACGACGGAAAGTTCCAGTCTGCAAACGTCGGTTCATGGCATAAACCACCGTCTCCCATTTCGTCACGTTGTCGGGGAAAGTAGTCTCAAACCGGACAGTCCCGGTTTTATCCGTAAACAGACGAGGTTGCCAAAAAGCTACATCGGAGAAATTCCGACGTAACCCGTTCAATTGCAACAGTTCAGTATACAACCGATCGGCATCTGCTTCCTCCTTCGCTTTCTCTTCCTTATCCTGTCCGTCCAATTCCTCCAAAGGAGTTGTGGCAGAGGAAGACTGATCTACCCTCACTCCGGCAAGAGCCCCCGTCAACGAATATTTTCTACTTATCCCATATCCAACCACTACCACTTCATCCAATGCCTGGCTATTTTCCTCCAGCGTAACCAACAGGTTCGACCCGGGCATTGCTCTCATCTCTTGTGGCTTAAAGCCGACATAGCTAAACAGCAGTTGTTCGCCTCTCCTGTCACAATCCATTTCGAAATATCCATCCACATTGGTTATTGTTCCTTCTGTTGTTCCTTTGATCAACACGCTGCATCCTACCAACGCCTCTCCAGTAGCATCTGTCACATAGCCACAGACTTTGCCACCATAACTGCGCACGTACTGTGTGATTCTCATCTCCTTATAACCAGGATGATTCGTACCGATCACCCCTCTTCCTCCCAACAAAAGCCATCCTGCCGATAGCGAATCAGCTTCGTTCAAAGGCAAAGACTCCATATTTACATCCAGATAGCTATATGACTTTATAGGCAAAGCTTCTTGTTTCAGGTATTTCCCGTTATTATAAAGTAAAATCGCATCATACGTACCGGCAGGAAGTCGGGAATAAATCCGGTTCATGCGCACCAATGTATCCGGATAAATCAATTCGCCAGTCGTGCAATCTTTAAAGAACAGGCTTGCCACTCCGGTAGAATCTTTTTCTTCGGGAAGGCGGAAATTCAACTTCTTATCCGGCAAAGAGAAATAAATCCGGGTAGGATGCCAACTCTTTCCCTTCCGAAGTTCAGACACCAAGTTACGGAATCTTTCCGGTGATAAATAATAATCATTCAAAGTAGCAATCTTCGCCACAGACGAAAAATGCAAATACCGCGGACACAGTTCGTCATCCTTATATTTATAGACAACATTTCCATCAAATTCATAAGAGAAACCTCCTTCGTGCCGATATAATACGCCATTCATATACTTCCAAGGCCCCGGCTCTACGGGACCTGCCAATATATTCTTTTTATAATGGGACAACTCCGAAAACGAAACCGGAAACAACTTTCCATCATGTTCCAGAGTAGTACATATCGCCCCGTCCATCACAGGAAGACGGCAGAGATACCGTTCGTACCGTTTCTTTTCTTCTTTGGCAAATTGGTATTCGTAGTATTTTCCTTTCTTTTGGCGCAGCCAGACCATTTCCACTCCTTGCGGCAACCGATTCATATCGAAGCTCAAAATTGTTTTCTTGCCACGCTCGAAAGCCAGAGAGTCGATGATAAACGCCCTGTCATGCATTCGCAATGTTATCTTCTGCTTCCCTGCCGGACGAAGTACAGGAAAAGAATACCCTTGAGGCTGTTCCGTCCACGAAAAATAACAGGGAATATCATTCTGCTCAATCACATAGATATTGACTGCTTTCCCGTCCAACATCACATAAGGAGCAAATTGAGTGGTTCCATCCGGCGTATCCACCGTCTGGCGATACAGATTTCCCGAAGGATAAGCAAACCGATAATAAGGTAACTCTTCTAAATGAAGCAGTCCATTCCAACGTTTATAATCTAACGTAGCCGTATGCAGGTATTCTTTTTGCTTCATCGAATAGGAAGCACGCTGCTCACGGGGACGGGGCGCACTCCCGTAATAAGGCAAGTCCGGAATCTGATAATCCAGTTGGCTGTTGACTGCGAAAGCAGTGAGATCGACGTTAGATACCGGACGTCCCTGAATATTTGTCACGTTCAGTTTTGTTGTCACTGTCTGTCCGGGATATATCCGTTCGGGCAGATCAGATTCAATCACTAATCGTTCGGAAGGCGAAGTGTACGAGCGTTTCATCATACATTCCTTATTTCCCATAAAATAGAATACCTCCACGTAATAGACCGAAGAAGGGTCAATCTCTCCGGATTTATGTTCCATCTCCTTTCCCGAACCTTTCTGCAATAATCGGTTGCCCTGATATACATACCAGGAAAGCTCCAGTTGCAAAGGATTGGAGAGGGAGACACAGAATGAGTCTTTCTCTATTCCGCCATTCAGTTCCAGTTTGGGGTCCAGTCCGGCGGAAGTAATGATTGTTTCATATCCTATTTCCGGTATTTTGAAGCGATAATCCGAAATGGTCTGATTGAAAGGTTCCCGGTAAGGCAAACGGACTTTTTTTGTTTCTTTCTTATCTCCATAAGTCAGTTCCGCTTCCAGGGGACGTTCCACACCTAAGTCGAAGAATGAAAAACAGATTGTATCAGCTTGCGTGGTACACTGTACATCATAACAAGAATAGTAAAAAGTCGCCTTGTCCTGCTGTTCCAGGCGGTTGTTGTCCGCTGTCAGTAAGACAACATTCACATGATAGAGACAATCGGAAGCTCCGAATATTTGAGAAGGAATATCCACCGAAGTTTTTCCGGAGACATCCAGTTCCGCCTGCACAGACATCAGCGTATCGGGCAAAGAAAGTATTTCGGTGTACGATTTAAACACTTGTTCCCTGCCAATAGTCACTTCTACATTCACTTCCCGCAGAGGAAGGCCGTTGGCATCCGTTGCACTGATATCGACGCGGTTACTCTGCGGTGCGTATTGCACATTCGAAGCCAACGTTGCAAGCAACTTATTTCCATTCAGTTCATAGTCCTCATAGTTGAAATGGGTGGAAGCAACGATGCGTCCCCGCTTGTCACGAAGTTGGATGGAATAGCTTTGGTCTAACTTCAAATTCAATGAATCGTTCAACTGAAATTCTCCGGCAAAGCCTCCTGGATGGTAAGGGATAACCGGCATTATCTTCTTATAGTCACGCCAGGAAGAGCCAACGCGCATCCATAATGAAAGTTCCTGTTTCAGAGGGCGTTTATGCTCGGAGAGAGCATACGATTTGAAACGAACCGTCTCACCCGGTTTATATTTGTTCTTGTCAGTAATCAGATAACCATAAAACTCCGGACCGTTTTGTCGTCCATAGTCATTCTGATACCAGGGCGACACCAAATGTTTTGTCAAATCAAATACGGCACGAAACTTATCCAATTCAACAGTCAGGATATGTTGCTCCTTTTGCGACCAGTTGTCATCCGTATACGTTTGGCTGTCCTGGTCGTAATATACAGCCTTACCGCCCACACGTACTTTAGCATCTTTTCTGATTACTCCTTCGGCATCAACCACTTGCAAAGTCAATACACCATACTCTTTGAAAAGAAAAACATGAAAAGGAATCACCGGAGCATACCGGTAATGGACTTCATTCCGTTCTACGTCAGCCAGCAGGAAATGTCCCTCTACAGGAGGGGCGGTCCATGTATCTGTGAAGCGGGCAAAAGGAGCCTGTTGTATCTTATCCCACTGTTTCTGCCGGAGTTTACCTTTTAGAAGTTTCAAAGCCTCTTTATTGGTCAATTCGAAAACAAGAGTCTCGGGAGAAGCATCGTTCCCGATCATCGGTTGCCCGAATACCTCACTAGAAAGAAATAACAGTCCCAATAATAGCAAACCTTTCATCCGGCATAGTATCGTGTTCATAGTCTTCAATAGATTGATTGAGAACAAAAATAAGAAATAAAACTGTGAGTATGCTATTTATCACCCAATTATTCTCCTCATTATCCTCCAAAGAAATGCAAAACAGTTTCCAATATTCAACCGGAAACTATCAACAAAAGTATAAAGCGTAAGACAAACACTCAATAAATGTTATAAAACATCTCTTTTTATTTGGATTATTTGCAGATTTAGCAGAAGTCCGTATCTTTGCAATGTGTTTTTCATAGTATTAGATTTAAGGTTAACAAAGGTTGGAGCAAGGCGTTGCTCCTTTTTTTATGCCCCTACCTCTCATATCATACGAATCATGCAAAAAGAACAAGAGGTATATTCCCACGAATGAGATATACCTCTATACTTACTTTCCATCAAACAATTACATTAGTCTGTCTTTCAAAACCTGCGGAAGTTCGGGCATTGCACCGCTTTGCGTGCAGACATAAGCAGAAACTTCAACAGCAAGTTTGTGAGCTTCGGGAACCGGTTTTCCATTCAAAATGGAAGCACAGAAAGCAGCCGTAAAGGAATCACCTGCCCCCACCGTATCGGCAACCGGAACCCTCGGTGTCTCCTGGAAAGAGACAACACCCGGGGTAAACACATAACTGCCATTAATTCCGCAAGTCAGAATCAGCATCTTCAGGTTGTATTTTGCCAACAGGATCCAGCATTTATCCTGTAAGTCGATGCCGGGATAACCAAACATACGGCTGATGGTCACCAGTTCTTCGTCGTTTATCTTCAGAATGTTGCAACGGCGGAAAGATTCGCGCAATACCTCTTTGGTGTAGAAGTCCTGGCGGAGATTAATATCAAAGATTTTCAGTTGTCCGTCTATATCGGGCATCGTATCCAGAAAACGGTTGATAGTGGCACGGCTCACTTCATTACGTTGAGCCAGGGAACCGAAGCAAACGGCACGCGTACTCAATGCCAAACGTTTCAGTTCATCCGTAAAAGGTATGTTATCCCATGCCACGCCTTCTTTGATTTCGTAACAAGGTACACCCTCGTTATCCAGTGTCACTTGTACCGTACCGGTAGGATAATCCACTTGTTCAATCTGCGTTTTCAGTTTCTTTTCGTTGAATACGTTCAGAATCTCGTCTCCCAACTCATCCTTGCCCACGGCACTCACCACGCGACTGTCAAAACCAAACTGTGATACATGATAGGCAAAGTTTGCCGGAGCACCACCTATTTTCTTTCCTTCGGGCAACACATCCCAAAGCGCCTCGCCCATTCCTACGATTACATTATTCATGATCTACGGATTTTATTGTTTCCAAAGTTATAAAATTATTTTTTAATACGGAACGTATAGAATAAGAGATAAAGCACGCCCACCGTCATTACGGCTACTGCCCCACTCTGTCCCATGGCATCGGATGCTACTCCCATAGCCAACGGAAATACCGTGCCGCCGAACAGTCCCATAATCATCAGACCGGAAACTTCATTCTTTTTACCCGGTAGGTAAAGTAATGCCTGCGAGAAGATTACGGAGAACACATTGGAGTTGCCGAAACCAATCAGACCGATGCATGCATAAATCATTGTCTTGTCATGGAATATAAACAAACCTGCCATCGCTATCAGCATCATCACAACGCTAATGCCGAAGAACGATTTTGCCGACATCTTACGCAAAATGAAAGAACCGAGAAAGCAACCTGCCGTACGGAAGATAAAATAAAGGCTTGTTGCAAAAGCCGCATCGTCGAGTCCCATGCCGAGACGTTCCATCAAAATCTTGGGGGCAGTGGTATTTGTTCCTACATCAATTCCAACGTGACACATGATACCGATGAAAGAAAGCAGGATAAACGGTTTGCCAAGCAAAGCGAGACATTGTCCGAAAGTAGACGGTTTGCCTTCTTCTTTTTCCTCTTTAATCTGTGTGACATTGAGCAACAGGATAGCAATAACGGCTACAATCATGTAAATCGGGAACAGGATGCGCCAGCCTAAATCGAAAGTCGGAATGGCTTGTGTCGCTCCCCACATGGCAATATAAGGAGCAAGGAAAGAGGCAATGGCTTTCACAAACTGGCCGAAAGTCAGGCTACTTGCCAAACGGTCGCCACGTACGATGTTAGAAAGCAACGGATTCAGGGAAGTCTGCATCAACGCGTTTCCGATGCCCAGAAGGGAGAAAGAAATCAGCATCAGCATATAGCTGTCTCCGAAAACCGGCAATAACAAAGAAGCAAAAGTCACAAGCAAACTAAGCAATACGGTTTTCTTCTGACCGATGCGGCTCATCAACATACCTGTGGGTACGGAGAAAATCAGAAACCAGAAGAATACCAGTGAAGGGAAGATATTCGCCTGCGAGTCCGACAGACCGAGGTCTGCCTTTACATAATTGGAGGCAATGCCTACCAGGTCAACAAATCCCATGGCAAAGAAGCAAAGCATCACCGGGATTAGTTTGGAAAGGGAAGAGTTTTTACTGTTTTCCATTGTTTTATCTTTTATATAATAATTTCTGTATCTATAGGACAAGACACATAACCTTACGGCAATGTACACGTCAGTCCTTTATATAGTTGGTGTATCTCCCGTTTCTTGTTATGCTAAAGCTACGGTATTGTTACCTTCCCACGGCCGTGGTGACTTCTCTTCACGGCTGTGGGAAGAAGCTACCACGGCCGTGGTAGGATCTCGTCACGGCCGTGAAGAACTACCAATAGCTTAAGTTTAGAGCAACTATATCCCCACTTTATGGGTACTCTCTCATTGGGAAAGAGGAACTCTGCCCTAAGGAAACAGGGAAAGAACGCATGGAGCGGAATAGAACGGGCTTATGGCTTCAACTTGTAAACTACAAATGAGTCTACCTTATAAGCTCCTCCTTTACTGTAAAAGTCGATATGGTTGTAAGGTTCCGAAGGGAATACCTGATTGGTCATCACAAAACGTCCACCGTCTCCAAAGGCCTCAACGCTGGATTTATCAACAAACAGACGGAGTTTTAATGCCTCTTTGCCGCCTTGTTCCTCGTTTCTACCTTGTTCAATTGCTGTCCAGGTCAACATCGGGAAATTCTCATTGAAGCTGACCTCTCCGCTCTTGCGACGATCCATTGAGAATTTCTTTTCTTTCATGTCATATTGCATATCCACTTCTTCGCCTTTGTCATTGTAGAGACGGAAGCCGATTACATCTGCACGTTGATTTTCGATTGCCAATTCTATTTCGTATGCACCGTCATTGCCGGGAATCATTTCTTTAATTGTGCGTGTTCCGTTCACTTTGAACGAGCGTTTCTTGGAAGCATCGCGCAAAGCCAGCAGTTCGGGAGAGGGAGCTGATTGGAGGTAAGTCTCACCATCTACGGTAAACAGGCTCAAGTCACGGGGAACGGAGTTCGGGCTACGGTATTGGGAGGTAGGAACATCGTTTGCGTATTGCCAGTTGCTCATCCATGCGATAGCGATGCGGCGGTTGTCGGGAGCATCACTCCAAGTCACGGTGGCATAATGATCTTTTCCCCAGTCCATCCATTTGGTTTTGGAGGGTGATTCGTTTACAAACTCTTTTCCGTTGAAGAAGCCTACAAAATATTGAGTAGCCGAGTCACCGAAAGGACCGTCGCCGAGGCTGCAAAGCAGTACCCATTTCTTTTCATTTGTTCCTTCTACTGGGAGTTCGAATAAGTCGGGACATTCCCAAACGTTTCCGTGTGCGCCGTGTCCTTTGCCGAAGCTGCTTTCAAATGTCCAGTCTTTCAGATTGGGGGAAGAGAAGAATTGCATTTCCTGCCCTACTGCCAATACCATGATCCAGCGTTTGGTGCCTTCGTACCAGAATACTTTCGGGTCGCGGAAGTCACGTGCTTCGGATACTAATACAGGATTGTTTTCGTATTTGGTAAAGGTACGTCCGTTGTCGGTGCTGTAAGCAATGCTTTGTACCTGACGGTCGCTGTTTTGTGTATAGATGGCGACGATGGCGCCTACACCGAAGCCGGCGGTATTATGATGGTCTATCACGGCGGAGCCACTGAAGATAGTGCCAAATGCATCCGGGGCGATTGCTACGGGGCGATGTTCCCAGTTTACGAGGTCTTTGCTGATGGCATGTCCCCAGTTCATATTTCCCCATTTGGAACCATAAGGGTTGTATTGGTAGAAAAGGTGGTATTCGCCGTCTTTGTATACCATTCCGTTTGGGTCGTTCATCCATCCGTAAAGGGGAGAGAAATGATAGGTGGGACGGAACTTTTCACGGTTGCTTGTATCGAACGTATCGGACAATTTCATTTCCTTGCAGCAAGCAGTGTTGTCCGGCGAAAGGTTGACACGAACCGGATCGTTGGAGTTCATTTTAAATTTGAAAGAGATTAGTTTGCCGGAATAGTCGGAAAGGTCTACCGGAACAAAGTAATCGACTTTATGGATGGCCAGACGGACATCGAAGTTCTTTACCTCTTTATTATTAACAATCATGCTGATACGCACATCGGGCGATGTATCTTCTACGGGCAACAACAGATACTTCTGGTTAGTGTTGACACGTACGAGGCAATGTCCTTCTCCTAAATCTTTAATTAATAAAGGAGAGTTGTCCGCACGGGCGGATAGAGAGATATTCATCACAATCATACAAAATAAAACCGCGAAGGTTTGAATTTGTTTGGAAGAGAGTCTTAAATTCATGCTTTATGGTATTAAGGTTGTTACAGTGCAAAGATAGGCGCTCCGGGATGAAACGCCTATCACTTTTGTTTCAAACACTGTAAAAGATGTTACTTTTCTATTAATAGGTGCTCACTTGAATATCTGATACAGTGATTTCACCTTTATAACAACAGAGTGACCACGGATTCTTCTGCATTTGATAGATGCGGTTCGTGAAAGATAACTGATCGTTGATGTAAGTCACACAAACCGACTGGTCACTGTAAATCGTCACACGGTATTCATTATCGGACGGGATATTGAATTTGTTATCAAACAAGTATTTGGCATTGTCACCGTCTTTCTCGAAGTTGGCTTTACCCTCGTCAGCGTTGACGTGGATGCTATACCATGATTTGGAGTCCGTTCCACGAACGAAAGAGATTCCAAAACGATCTGTATTCGAGGATGCTTTTACGGTAAAGGAAATCTTGTTGTGCACTTTCAACCGGTTGAAGATGACGGAAGCTCCTTCGGCCAACGTATAGGTTTTACCGCTTTCTGTTACGTTTCCGTCTTTAGCCATCACTTTTACTTCTTGTGCAGAAGTGTATTTACGGTCGATTGCATCGGGAACTCCGAGAGTCAATGTACCGTCTTCGTGCTGAATGAGGCGTTGTGCCACCAAGTTGCCAGCCCATTCGGGTTCTACATCCCCTACGTTTCCATTATCATTGCCGGCACGGGTAGGACACCAGCCCCAGATGTAACGGTTGGTTCCATCGGAAGCAGTCTTGCCTGCATAGAATGCACGGCTGTCCAGCATACCTTCCCGATTGTCCGGCCATATTCCGGCATCATTGGCGGTGGTTGCTTTCAGTTCTTCAAGTGTTCTGCCTTTGAAGTATTGTACCTTGCGCATGAAGGAAGCTTGTTCCGAATAGACCATATACCACCAGTCTCCCATCTTGAATACGTCCGGACATTCATAGAAACGGTCCCACATCATGGTCATAAATGTGCCGGCAGACGCCCACTCTTTCAGGTTAGTAGAGGTGAATTCGGCAATGTGTCCTTTTCCGCTTTTACGGGTGGCAATCAGCATGTGATAAACGCCGTCTTCGGTCTGGAACAGGAACGGATCGCGAAAGTCATTCTTGTCATAGCCGTACGTATCTCCTTTCAGATAGAAAGTGCGATTCTTGGTCCATGTTTTAAAGTCGGGAGAGGTAGCTACCATGACTACCTGTGCATTCTGGTCGGAAGAAGGTTTGAATTTATTGCCGGTGTAGAAGGTGTAGTAGAGTTTATCAACCGGATTATAGATGGTACCTCCTGTACCGATGGCAGCATCCTGTTCGTCACGACCTCCACACGGAATCAGTTCGCCGAGAGATTCATAAGTAGCACCATCTTTGGTGGCCACCCCGAAAATGGGGTGGTAAGTAGCTTCGGGGTTCGGACGGTAGTCTTGCAGGTACATCACTTTAAAGTCTTTGGCAACCGGATCATAGAATGGCATCGGGTCACCGACAAAGCCTACCTGCGGTTTATAGTACATCGAGAAGCCATGCTCGTCGGCCGATTGGAAGTAAGTGGCTGTACCGTCCCAGTCCCTTTGAGTCAATACGGGATCCATTTCATCACTGCAAGCGCTCATTGAGGCCAACAGCGTGGTGATTGCTATATGTAAGATCATATTTTTCATAATTATTGCTTATTCTTTTATTTACATAAGTAGTTGATTGCATTCAGAGTCATTTGCTCTACGTTGTAGTGGTAGTAGTCGGCAGAAGCGTCTACGCCTTTACCGTACCAGTCGTAACAACCGGAGCCGATACAGATCGTGCGTCCGCTGTTGGCGCGCGGCTCGAATTCGGCAATGACTACCGCACCGTCACCTCCACGTGCCAGGTCAATTCCTCCAGTCAGGTTACGCCATTCGTTCAAGTCGGCATAACCTCCCCAGTCTGTTCCGATATGCCATTGCGCTGTACTATTGGTTATCGCATAGCCGGCATCACAAGTATATACTGTCGATTTGTCGCCATCTTTCCATCTTAAATCCTGGAACAACGGATGCGATTCGCTACCGGTAATCGGGAAGCTCCACGGAGAAGACGTAATTTCGGGTGAGTCTTCGTTTCCTCCCCAACTGTTGTTGGGTACACGCTCGTCTTTTGCAATGCTAAGGTCCTTAATATAGAAAGTTGCATAGCGGGTCAGCAATAGGTTACCACCGTTTTGATAGTAGACTTTAAATTTCTCTACGGCAGCTTTCGCATCATCCGGCAAAGGAGGATTATCGCCATTGTCTGCATGGAAATGCCACCAGATTGCAGTATATTTACCTAAATCTACTTTTCCTTCTACTACATCTTTGAATGAGACGTATTCGGACATGGATATATTATCCATCATCCACTGGGCAGCGGCTTTTTCTTCAGGACTTGTCAGTTGACTCACAGAAGAAGCTGTGCCGATAAAGGCAGTCGGAATTACATTTCCTTGAGTAACTGTTACTACATAAGGAGTCACTGCCGAACGGTAAGTTGCTGTATAAGTGACAGGGTTGGTAAAGTCCTGAATGCTGCCGGATGCCGGAGTCACAGTGACTCCATCTGATCCGGTGAATGTACCTTTCAACTGGGTAATATCCACTGTCAGCGGAACAACTACAGAGATTGTTTTTGATAGCTGGTCTACTTTTCCTACATAAGTATCATTCAACTTAAAGGTCAGTATCTTTGCTTCGTCTCTCTTCACGGTAATCGTATAGCTCATCTGTACGTCGCCATTCTTCACGGTCAAAGATACGGGAAGAGAAAAGTCGATTGTTTCACCAACAGCGATGCTCGCCGTAGCACCTTCGGAAAGATTGATTTCACTGACGGCCATTCGGGTAACGTCATAGTCGTAAGGTACTCCCACTACGATTGTCTTATTCTGATAATCGATCGTCCCTGCGTATTCATCCAGTTTAATAGAGTTCACCCATACATCTCCGTTCAGACGAAGATTGGATTTGAAGTCATCGCTACATCCCGCAACTGTCAGACATGCTACAGTCACCAACAGGATGGTATAGAGTTGTTTTATGATTGATTTCATTTTATTCTTTGTTTTAAGATTGATGGTTACCAACCGAAATTCTGTGTATAATTTCCGTTACTGGCACTGATCTGTTCGAATGGGATTGGGAGGTATTCGTTCTTATTTTCCGTGAAACCTGCATTCTTGTAAATAGAACAACGGGCTGCTTCGGTCACATAATAAGCATTGATAACGTCTTTGGCTTCTCCCCATCTTACGAGGTCAAAGAAACGTGAGCTTTCCATACCGAACTCTATACGGCGTTCCCATTTCAGCATTTTCATGGCTTCGTCCTGTGTATATGCTTTCAGTTCATAAGGAGTTACTTTGAAGTTTACTCCGTACTCTTCTTTGTAATTGAAGATCAGCATTGTACTTCCGGCTGCACGGCTGCGTACATCATTGATAAGTGAAATGGCATCGGCAATGCGTCCGTCGTTCAACTGTATCAGGGCCTCGGCACGCATCAGCAATACATCTGCATAACGGATGACGATATGATTCAGGGAACTTGCCCAATAAGAACCTTTCTTCAGGCAGTCACAGTCCGGGTCTACATTCTCTTTGAGCGAAACATAATATCCGTAAAGTCCCTTGCTACGGCTCCAGTCATCATTCTTCTGAATCAAGTAGCCTTCATTGTATTTATAAGGGAAGCCCGGCATACCTACCGTGTGGAATAAACGGGGGTCTACATTGTCCGTCGTAACCTCGTAGTTCTCATTATCGTAGGTATTGAACAACGGCTTTCCCTGCGAGTCGGTTTTGAAAGCGTTCACCAGATTTTGGCTCGGTTTGTGGAAGTCACAGCAGCCTAGTATCTGCGGAGTTGTCAGTCCCATTCCCCAGTTCAGATTACCGTTGTATGTTCCGTCGTTGATAGAATATTGAATCGCCCATACAGACTCTGCGCCATTTTCATATTGAGGCAGGAAGTTCATGCTATAATCATTTTCCAATCCGTAACCGGCTTTGGCCATGATGAGAGGGTCGGTATATTTCACTACCTGCTTCAGGTCCTCTTCGTCGATACCGGTAAGGTTGTTGTTCACTCCATCCTGACGGTAAGCCTTATACAAGTAAGTCTTTGCCAGGTAAGCGGCAGCGGCAGCTTGTGTGGGACGTCCTTTTTCTATCTGCACTTCCGGCAGATTGTCGTAGGCAAACTGGAAGTCGTCTGCTATCTTTTGCCATTGTTCGTTATTGGTATAGGTGGTATTCGAAAGCTCGTTGTAAGCATCCGGGTCCATGTTTTCATCGTCTACTATAACGATCTTCTTAAACAGTTCCTTCAACATGAAGTGGGCGTGTCCGCGCAGGAATCTCATTTCAGCAATGCGCTGGTCCTTCAGCGGATAAGTCTTTTCATCCATCAGGTCGAGTGACTGCAAGGCTGTGTTGGCACGGGTGATGCATTGATACAGTCTTTTCCATATATCGTTGATATTCCAGTCGGTGGTGTTGATACCTTTAGAAATTTCCAGTGCGTTGAACACACCGCCGTCTTCCGTACCGGAACCGCCTTTATAACAATCGTCGGAACGTACGTCATAATTCCAAAGCGAGAAGGAAGAGTTGATGTCGTCACCTGTTGCCAAAATGGCGTAGGCTGAAATCACGAGATTGTCCACGTATTCGGGAGAAGCGATCTGATCGCCGGTCACAATACCCTGCGGAACCTGACGATCCAGAAAATCGTTGCAACTGCTTGTCAGCAAGGTAAATCCGATGGTTGCTATGTATAGTATCTTTTTCATGATAGTTCGTTTTATAAATGAAGTGAATTAAAATCCGATGTTAAGTCCGAAGGTGATATTCACAGGGATCGGATAAGAGAAGTTCGGGTTTTCCGGGTCTTCTCCCGTAAAGTCTTTACTCTTGATCGTCAGCAGATTTTGCGCGCTACAATAGAAACGTAAACGTTCCATTCTCAACTTCTTGGAGATTACTGCCGGAACTGTATAGCCTAATTGGATATTACGCAGTTTCAGGAAGGAACCGTTTTCAACAAAGTAAGTGGAGACACGCTGTTCATTGTTTGTATCGCTGCGGGTCAATGCCGGAATAGTAGAGTTCGGATTAGTAGGCGACCAGGCATTGAGCAGGCGGGTTCCTTTGTTCAGGAAGCCGACGTTGGATGCACTCCAGAAGTCACTTTTCTTCTTCACGTCACTGATGATATCTACTCCCTGAACGCCTTGCCAGAACATAGTCAGGTCGAAATTCTTATATTCCAGGTAGATATTCAATCCGTAGCTGAAAGCAGGAGTCGGATCGTAAATCCATTCCTGGTCTTTTTCATCAATCACACCGTTATGGTCGATGTCGCGGTAGCGGATACGGCCAACGGCTGCACCTTCCTGCGTAGCGTGATTATCCACTTCTTCTTGTGATTTGAAGATACCATCGGCAATGTAGCCCACTTGTGAGTTGTATGTATGACCGACTACACTTTTTACTCCATTACCACCAAACTTTCCATTGGCAGCCACTGTCTCCGGCAGTTCAAGAATTTCATTCCGGTAAGTGGAGATGTTTCCGTTCAAGTCGTAAGTCAGTCCGAAGGCAGTTTTGTTGCGGTAGCCCAAGTTGAATTCAAAACCCTGGTTTTTCATTGCGCCCGAATTAATCCAACGATTGCCACCTTCTCCCAATACTCCCACTCCTGCCATTTCAGTCAGGATATCGGTTGTTTTCTTGTAATAGTATTCCAATGAACCATACAGGGATTGTTTGAATAGGCTGAAGTCGATGCCGACGTTCGTCTGTGTGGTTGTCTCCCATTTGATATTGTCATTACCAATCTGGTTACGTTTGAATCCGGAAGGCAGAGTACCACCTCCGTTAGAACCTGTAATATCGTATGCCGTACCGTAGCTTTGACCGCCAAATGAATCTGTTGTTCCATAATTAGGAGCGTAGATAGTGTAACGGGCAAGGTTGGAGATTTCCTGATTACCGGTCTGTCCCCATGAAGCACGCAGTTTCAGATCGTCCAACCAAGTCAGTTCCTTCATAAAGCTCTCCTGTGTGATGCGCCATCCCAAAGAAACGGAAGGGAAAGTGGCATAACGATGGTTTTTACCGAAGCGGGAAGAACCGTCACGACGGAGCGTCAATGAAAGCAGATATCTGTCAGCATAAGAATAGTTCATTTTGCCGAAGAAAGAGACAAGCGAGTAACCTTCGCCGGCACCGTAAGCCTGTGCTGTGCCGCTACCTGCATCGGGCCACATATAGTCGGGAGTAAGGATAGAGAAATCTTCTTTGTAGCCGGAGAAATGACTGTCGTCTTCCCGGTTCAGCTCCATACCTGCCATAACATCTCCACGATGTTTGCCTATTTCCAACTGGTAAGTGGCAATGGCATTCCACATCCATTTGGTCCAGTGTTCTTGTTTGGCTTCCACTGCACTCTTGCCGTTATTGGTCTGTGTTCCTTCCTGATAAGGATAGGTGAAGTAACGGGCTTGCTTGTTTGCGTAGTCCAAGCCAAAAGTAGAACGAACATTGAATCCTTTGAAGAGGCTTAGATTCACATAAGCATCACCGAACATACGCCAGTAAGTGTATCGGTTGTCTTTGTTGTATTCGAGTACGGCGCGAGGATTACGACGGTCCGGCCATCCGCCTACCGGTCCTCCCCATGAACCATCCGAAGCATAAACGGGGATAGCGGAAGGAATGTCCAAAGCAGTTTCAATAATTCCGCCGGGAGCTTGTACTTCCGAAGTACGGTTTAAAGTGAAATGCTGGCCGATAGTCAATATATCATCAATTAATTTATAATCGCTGTTCATGCGGGCGGAGAAACGGTCGAAGTCCGTATCTTTAATTACACCCAGGTTTTTGTAATATCCCAGAGAAAAGAAGGAAGAACCTTTCTCCGAACCGTTGCTGACAGAGAGATTGTATTGCTGGATAACACCTGTACGGGTAATTTCATCAAACCAGTCGGTATCTGCCACAGGCATTGTATTCTTTGAGTCCAGGTATTTGGAAAGACCCATACCATATAGTACCGGATTTCCGTTGGCATCGTAACCCCAATTGTAGTTATATCCCAAGGCATTGCCGTTCGGGTTCTCACCATCGTTTACATAGGCTTGCCACATGGCACGTCCGTACTGTTCCGTATTCAACACGTCCATCTTACTTTGATACATGGAAGCTGAAACCGAAGCATCAAAGTTGATTTTAATCTGGCCTTTCTTTCCTTGTTTGGTAGTAATGACGATAACGCCATTTGCAGCACGCGAACCGTAGATGGATGCTGAAGCAGCATCTTTCAGTACTTGAATGGATTCAATGTCGTTTCCGTTCAATTCGTGCATACCGGCTTTGGTAGGAACTCCATCGATAATATAAAGAGGATCGTTGTTGTTCAGCGTACCGATACCGCGAATACGTACGGTAGCCGATCCGCTCGGATTTCCATCCGCTGTAATGTTCATACCGGGCACGCGGCCTTGAAGTGCTTTCACCGGGTTGTTCTCCCCTTGCTTCTGGATTTCGTCTACTTTCACTACAGAAACAGCACCGGTCAGGTCGGCTTTACGTTGAGTGGTATAACCTGTTACAACCACTTCATCTACCATTTGAGTGTCTTCTTCCAATAATACATTAATGATAGCAGCCGATTTTACGGTCACCGGTTTATAACCAATATACGTAATCTTTAAAGTAGAGTTAGCCGGAACCGAAAGGGTGAAATTACCATCTAAATCAGTAATTGTTCCATTAGCAGTAGCTGTAGCTTCAACAACAGAGGCGCCGATGACCGGCTGTCCGTCCGTTTTAGAAGTAACGTTTCCTTTCACCGTAATGCTTTGCCCCCAAAGGACTGACATGAAAGTAAACAGGAAACAAACGCTGCAAAGAAGTTTTTTGTTCTTCATAATACGATGCATTAGTTTGATGTTATTAAATTAAAAGTACGAATTTTATCTATATCGATAATGCAAATTACGGTTGATTTATATCAAACGACTGAAAAAAATGTTTCAAAGGCTATAACATTTGTTGCATAGAACGCTATTTTATAGGGTTTTATACATTATTCTTCAAAATAGAAGAATTATAGAATATCTATCCTCCAGTAAGTATGGAAAATATTACCTTTGCAGGTGATAAGAACTTAAAAAATGGAGTTAACTACTGGTTGTAGTCAACTGAAAAAATCAACGATATGAAAACAATCTCCAACAAACAACTCACGATTCAAGTATCTCCTCACGGAGCTGAACTCTGCAGCATCGTCGCCAATGGAAAAGAATATCTGTGGCAAGCCGATCCTGCTTTTTGGAAGCGACACTCTCCTGTCCTATTCCCGATTGTAGGGAGCGTATGGGAAAATGAGTATCGGAATGAAGGGATTCCTTATACGCTTACTCAACATGGTTTTGCCCGTGACATGGAATTTACTCTTATTTCTGAAAAAGAGGATGAAGTACGTTACCGCCTTGTCAGCAATGAAGAAACTTTGCATAAATACCCTTTTTCATTCTGTCTGGAAATAGGCTATCGCATCCAGGGAAAGAAAATTGAGGTTATGTGGGAAGTAAAGAATACCGGCAACAAGGATATGTATTTTCAGATTGGGGCACATCCAGCTTTCTATTGGCCGGAGTTCGATGCAAGCAATTCTGAAAGAGGGTTCTTCGGATTTGACAAGGAAAACGGTTTGAAATATATTCTCATTTCAGAAAAAGGATGCGCTGATCCTTCTACTGAATATTCTTTAGAGTTGACGGACGGATTATTACCACTGGACACGCATACTTTTGATAAAGATGCTTTGATACTGGAGAATGAACAGGTCCGTAAAGTTACCTTATATAATAAAGAGAAACAGGCTTATCTTAGTTTACATTTTAACGCTCCGGTAGTCGGTCTTTGGTCTCCACCTGCAAAGAATGCTCCTTTCGTCTGCATCGAACCTTGGTACGGACGTTGCGACCGCACACATTATACTGGTGAATATAAAGATAAGGACTGGATGCAGCACTTACAACCGGAAGAGATATTCCAAGGAGGATATACAATTGAAATTGATGAATAATTGATGAATAAAAGTAGCTGCCGGATTTCACATCTGACAGCTACCAAACACCTAATTCTAATCTACAAAACCTAACTTATAAATCTAACCTATGAATCCTTAAAAAGCAATCAATACTTGTTGCTTTCACTGAATCTATGCAAACATCTATTGTGTAACTTCTATTTCTATTATAAACCCAACCGATACGCCTTGAATGAATCTACTTGAAATGAACCTCCTTTGCTATAAAAACACATACGGTTGTATGGTTCCGATGGAAAAATAAGATTAGTCATTGCTACCTTTCCTCCATTCAGGAATATTTCTACAGAACATTTATCAACAAAGACATCCAACGTATATTTATTCTCTTTCTTTATCGGTGCCCAGGTAGCTAATGCGAAATCATCTATATAATTGATGGAAGTCGTCTTTCTACGGTCGTAAACCTCTATTTCATGAGGCACACTCTTCTTTCCGAAATCCACGATACCACTTTTCGTCCGGTCCATAACCAATCTCTTTTCCGGAAGATTGAAGTAGATATCCACCTTTTCACCTTTATCATTAAAGAGGCTGAATCCCATAATCTCCGCTTCCCCGGCGGTAATTTCCAATGCCAGTTCATAAGCACCATCATTATCAGCCAATAAAGAATCAATATGATAATCATTGGCAACCGTAAATGCCGGAATCTCTTTCTTTTCTTTTCGCAGAGTTTTTATCTCCAGTACCGGAGCTGCTGAAAGATAAATTTCACCGTCTTGTGTATAAAGACTTAACTCACGCGGCAAAGCGTTAGCACTACGGAATTGCTTTGTCGGAACAATATTACAATATTGCCAGTTACTCATCCAAGGAACAGCAATCGTTCGTTCTCCAGTGTTTGAGAAACAAACGGTAGCATAGTGATCTTTGCCCCAATCCAACCATTTCGTGACATTTGGCTGACTGTCACAACTGAATTTCTTTCCATCAAAGTCTCCTGTAAAGTATTGAGTGGCACTTCCTCCGAAATAACATCCTGGATTGACGTTCACTATCAATGCCCATTTCTTACGGTTCAGATCACCATCCACCGGAAGTTCCACCATGTCCAGACATTCAAATTGACAAGGCTGTACCCCGTATCCTTCTCCGAAACTACTCATATAGTTCCAGTCCTTCAGATTCTTAGAGTCATAGAAACGCATTTCTTTATCGGCGGAGACAATCATCACCCATTTATCTTCCGGTTCATACTGGAACACTTTTGGGTCGCGGAAATCTCTCAAACCATCAGCAGGGCACAAGATGGGGTTCTTCTCATATTTAGTAAATGTCCGTCCATTATCCTTGCTAAAAGCAAGACATTGGATCTGCCCGTTTTTATCACTGGCAGAAGTATAAAAAGCCAGGATACTCCCTGCTCCGTAACCGGCTACATTTTCCTGATCGACAATAGAGCTGCCGGAAAAGATATGTCCCAATGTGTCACGGGCGATAGCTGGTTCCAGATGTTCCCAATGTACAAGGTCCTTACTGACAGAATGTCCCCAATGCATATTTCCCCATTTAGAGCCGTAAGGATTATATTGAAAATACAAATGATATTCTCCATCTTTATACACCAATCCGTTGGCATCATTCATCCAGCCATAGAGAGGAGTATGATGATAAACAGGACGGAACTGTTCTGTATTGGTAGTATCAAATGTATCAGATAACTTGATTTCTTTCCAGCAAAGTGCCTCCTTTGATTTATTACGAATACGCACGGTGGCAGTCTTCACTCCGGCAGGCAAGGCAAATGGAACGAAATAGTCCACTTTAGTCTGTGCCAAACGAATATCCATATCAGTATCGGCAGCTTCTCCTGTATTGAGGAGAACCTGACTTTCCGCTGCTTCCTCTTCTATAGGAAGCAATATATAATTAGTCGGATTGGTGATGTGGATGACAGTCAGGCTATCGCTTTTCTGCTCCAAGGTCAACTTGCTTTTAGTCGTGTGGCAATAAGTCAGTCCGTAAGAGACTGCTAACGCAAGTATTGCACCTTTACATAGTTTCATCCAAGGGTTTGTTTTCATGGCAACAAAGTATTCCTAGTTTATACAAGCTTTTAATCTAAAAGACGAAGGCAAAGATAGGGGGTATCTTCGCCTTCGTCTATAAACTTTGTTTCAAAGGGTATCAAATTTGATACAAATCCTAAGAATTTTCTTTTATCATCCAAGAATAAAGACCTGTAACCTCTTTGTTTTCCTGAATTTATTTTTCTACTTTTGAAGCCAATCTTTATTCTTCTACTTATGCCAGCAAATAGAAATGCCTTAATCCGTTATAAAACAATTGATAACTGTCTGCGTAATCCTTATCGACGCTGGACGTTGGAAGATTTGGTAGATGCTTGCTCGGATGCTCTTTATGAATACGAAGGCATCGATAAAGGCATAAGCAAACGTACGGTACAGATGGATATACAGATGATGCGCAGCGAGAAGCTGGGTTATAACGCTCCGATTGTGGTGTACGAAAATAAATACTATAAATACGAGGATCCGGAATACAGCATTACACAAACTCCGCTGAACGAACAAGACCTGAAAACGATGTCGGAAGCAGTAGAAGTGTTGAGGCAGTTTAAAGGCTTCTCCTATTTTACGGAAATGAGCGATATTATCAACCGCCTGGAAGATCACGTTGCTTCTGCCCGGATGAAAACCACTCCTGTCATTGACTTTGAAAAGAATGAATCATTGAAAGGACTGGATTATCTGGATACGATCTATCACGCGATTGTAAACAAGCATCCGATACAGCTCAAATATCGTTCGTTCAAGGCACGTTCGGCCAACAGCTTTATTTTTTATCCTTATCTATTAAAAGAGTATCGTAACCGGTGGTTCGTTTATGGTGTCAGAGGAAACGGACGGATCTTGCAAAATTTAGCTTTGGACAGAATACAATCATTGGAGGTTCTGCCACAACAACATTACATAAAAAATACGTTCTTCGATCCGAACACGTTCTTCGATGATCTGGTAGGAGTCACTAAAAACTCCGGAAGTGTAGCGGAGAAAGTCGGTTTCAAGGTAGCGGCTGCCGAAGCACCTTACATCATAACCAAGCCTATACACCGCAGCCAGCAAGTGGTGGAAAGATTGGCTGACGGAAGTGTCATACTGGAAATTAAAGTCGTCATCAACCATGAGTTAGAACGAGTATTCTTCGGATATGCCGAGGGAATACAAATTCTTTATCCGAAGACTCTGGTAGAATTGATGAGTAGGAAACTAAAAAAGGCTGCTGAACAATATACCCATTCAAAATGAAAAGGGAACACGCCCAATTATCCTATCTGACATTCAAGAAAAACAAAAAAGCATGTGAGATCCTGTCTATTGTTCAACTATGGAGAACTTGTTTATTCTTCAAGTAAGGCTCTCGCACATTCATACCCTTCCTGATAAAACTCTGTCAGTTTTTGCACATCTTTCTCGATGCGGTTTACGGCTACAGGTTTTAACGGGCGAATAACGATAATCTGTCCTTCATCCTCCATGCGCTCTACCATTTCCAACTGCTCATTATAAACAGCACACCGCCTACTTAATGCTTCGCGCAACTTCGGATATTTCCGATATACAAACGAAGGGATACGAATGTCTTTCGAATCTTTCCGATACCCCCGGTTACGGGTGAGTACCACAACATTTCTCGTGCAGCCATCCGTAATGGCTCTTTGCAAAGGAATGGAATCTACAATTCCTCCGTCGAGCATGGGAACCCCGTCAACATAAGTAATAGGACATACAAAAGGGAGACTGCTGGATGCGCGGACAATATCAATCACCCTGCGACTGTCTTTTTTCTCTTCGAAATAGTTGGCTTCTCCCGTGATGCAATTCGTAGTCACCATCACAAAACGTTCCGGTGAAGCAAAGTATGTTTCATAATCGTAAGGAAGAATATGTTCGGGGAACTCATTGAATAATAGATCAAAGTCCAATATATTACGCTTTTTGAGCAAATGTTTCAGACCGATATAATTATACTTCTCTAACAAGTCAATGTTGCTGTACTTGGCACGTCCCCGTTGCCGTGATGCATACGACAACCCGTTGCACGCACCGGCAGATACTCCTATCGTATAGGGAAACCGGATATCGTGATCCATAAAATAATCAAGCACACCGCAGGTGAATACTCCACGCATTCCTCCGCCTTCCAACACTAATCCCGTAGATTCATCAATTTTCAAGTCCTTCATTTTTATCTCCCGTATTCTTATTCCGGCGGATTACCAGCAAAGATGACAATTCACGCATCACAGCCTCATCCTCAGAATGAAAAGCAACACACGCCCGGATTCCGGACGCCCGAAACAAAATATCAATTTTGCTTCAAAGATAATTTTTCTTCCCGACGTACGAAAATATGTTCCACCAAATGAAACAAAGGAGTAGTCATAAAGTTCGTAACTAGCGCCATAATGACCCAAATTACAAATAACATTCACCACAGAGGACGCAGAGGACACAGAGGAAGATACTAGAAAATTGAGATCAGACGAAACTGTCTATCTAATTGTAAGTACGCTTGAAAAGATAAAGCCTCTGTGTCCTTTGCGTCCTCTGTGGTAAATTAATCTGTGTAAATCTGTGTAATCTGTGGTGAAACTTTCCTATATTTGTAGCCAAAACAATTTAATATTAATTTCATAGGAATGAAAAAGACAATCCTTATTGCTGCCTTAGGCTTGTTCAGCCTAAACATCATGGCACAAGATGCAAAACCTGAAGAAGGTTTTGTTTTCACGACAGTGAAAGAAAACCTGATTACTTCTATCAAGAACCAGAACCGTTCGAGTACGTGCTGGAGTTTCTCCACCCTCGGATTTGTAGAGTCAGAATTACTCCGTATGGGCAAAGGCGAGTATGACCTGGCCGAAATGTTCGTAGTGCACAAAACAATGCAAGACCGCGGTGTGAACTATGTACGTTATCACGGTGACAGTTCTTTCTCTCCGGGCGGAAGTTTCTACGATGTAATGTATTGCATCAAGAATTATGGTATCGTTCCGCAGGAAGTGATGCCGGGAATCATGTACGGCGATACTCTGCCGGTACATAACGAACTGGACGCTGTTGCTTCCGGCTATATCAACGCCATTGCTAAAGGCAAACTGAACAAGTTGACTCCGGTATGGAAAAACGGGCTGGCAGCAGTCTATGACACCTATTTAGGAAAGTGCCCGGAAAACTTCACTTACAAAGGCAAGGAATATACTCCGAAGTCCTTTGCTGAATCATTGGGATTGAATCCTGACGATTACGTATCACTGACTTCTTATACACATCATCCGTTCTATTCCCAATTCGCTATCGAAATTCAGGATAACTGGCGCAACGGTTTGTCTTACAACCTGCCTATCGACGAACTGATGGCTGTAATGGACAACGCTGTAAAGAAAGGTTATACTTTCGCATGGGGTAGCGACGTGAGCGAACAAGGATTCTCACGCGATGGTATCGCCGTTATGCCGGACGCAGCCAAAGAATCGGAACTGTCTGGTTCGGACATGGCTCGTTGGACTGGTCTGACTGCCGCCGACAAACGCAGAGAATTATTCACCAAACCTTTCCCGGAAAAGGATATTACCCAGGAAATGCGTCAAGTCGCTTTCGACAACTGGGAAACAACAGATGACCATGGAATGGTTATCTACGGTATCGCCAAAGACCAGAACGGAAAAGAATACTTCATGGTGAAGAACTCTTGGGGCAAATCCGGCAAATACAACGGTATCTGGTATGCTTCCAAAGCATTCGTAGCTTATAAGACTATGAACATACTGGTACATAAAGATGCGCTTCCTAAGGAAATCGCCAAGAAACTAGGCATCAAATAAGTAATTATTCTTATCGAAGATAATACGGAGACGGGAAACTTCAGTAATCTTTCGAAGATTGACAATATAAGAACGGTGAACCCGCATGAAATGCGTGGGAAGCCGTTCTTCCATTTTCTAAATAACTCTTACGATTTAAATTTGATTATAGAACGGCTGCGTTGCGCAGCCGTTCTATAACTTTTTTTTACCCTACCTGCCAACATTTATCTATATATTACGTATCTTTACCCCCGAAAAGAAAAAATACAACCGATAAAATGAAAAAAAATATTGTACTTATTGCAATTCTATTTTGCACAGCCTTCGCACAGGCACAAGAAGTTTTTGTAAATGCGGATTTTGTCAGCAGCTATATCTGGCGCGGTATAGACAGCGGCAATGCAAGTGTGCAACCTTCACTCGGTCTCAACTGGAAAGGACTGACCATCTACGCCTGGGGCTCTACCGAATTTCGTGAAAAGAACAATGAAATAGACCTTTCATTGGAATATACCTATAAAAACCTGACTCTTTACGCCAACAACTATTTTACCCAAACAGAAGACGAGCCTTTCAAATACTTCAACTACAACTCACACTCCACAGGACATACCTTTGAAGTAGGAGCCGGATATATGCTCAGTGAGAAATTCCCGCTATCAGTAAGCTGGTACACTACGTTTGCCGGAAACGACTATCGGGAAAACGGGAAACGCGCCTGGTCGAGCTATTGTGAACTGAGTTACCCGTTCAGTGTGAAAGATGTTGATTTAAGTATTGAAGCAGGCTTCACGCCTTGGAAAAGTTTCTATTCCGACAAATTCAATGTGGTCAACGTCGGATTGTCTGCGACAAAAGAAATCAAGATAACGTCCGGCTTCTCATTACCTGTATTCGGAAAGCTGATAGCCAATCCTTACGAAGAGCAGGTTTATTTTGTATTCGGAATAACACTCTAGCGAATTTATCTATTTAATAATTTAGCAATAATCACCCCCATGAAAAAACACTCTCTTATTTTCTGTGCAGGAGTTCTTTTACTGAGCGCCTGCAATCCGACAAAAGCACCGGAAGCTATTTTGCCTGTTCCCGAAGCCAAACAAGTGGAATGGCAAAAGATGGAAACATATGCTTTTGTACACTTCGGACTTAACACATTCAACGACCGCGAATGGGGATACGGAGATTCCGACCCTAAAACATTCAATCCTGCCAAGCTGGATTGCGAGCAATGGGTACAAACGTTTGTAAATTCGGGCATGAAAGGAGTAATCCTGACAGCGAAACATCACGACGGATTCTGCTTGTGGCCTACGCAACTGACGGAGTACTGTATCCGCAACACTCTATATAAAGACGGGAAAGGTGATATTGTCCGCGAGCTATCGGATGCCTGCAAAAAGTACGGCATCAAGTTTGCTGTTTATCTGTCGCCTTGGGACAGGCATCAAGCCAATTACGGTTCTCCCGAATATGTAGACTACTTTTATAAGCAACTCAACGAACTGCTGACCAACTACGGTGATGTATTTGAAATCTGGTTTGACGGTGCCAACGGTGGAGACGGCTGGTATGGTGGCGCAAAAGACAGCCGTACTATCGACCGTAAGACTTATTATGACTATCCGAGAGCTTACAAAATGATTGACGAACTGCAACCACAAGCTGTTATCTTCTCTGATGGTGGTCCGGGTTGCCGCTGGGTAGGTAATGAAAAAGGATTTGCCGGAGCTACCAACTGGTCTTTCCTTCGTGCCGGAGAGGTCTATCCGGGCTATCCCAACTACCGCGAACTGCAATACGGTCACGCTGACGGCAATCAATGGGTAGCCGCCGAATGTGACGTTTCCATCCGTCCGGGATGGTTCTACCACCCGGAAGAAGACGAACGTGTGAAAACAGTAGATAACCTAACTGACTTATATTACCGCAGCGTAGGTCATAACGCAACATTATTACTCAACTTCCCGGTCGATCGTGACGGACTGATCCATCCGACAGACTCTGCCAACGCCGTAAACTTCCACCAGAACGTACAAAAGCAACTGGCACACAACCTATTGGCGGGACTTTCTCCCAAAGCATCGGACGAACGGGGAAAAACATTCTCTGCAAAAGCGGTGACCGATAGTGAGTATGATACTTATTGGGCTACTAATGACGGTATCAACTCTGCCACAATCAAGTTTGACCTGCCTCAAACGGAAAAGATCAACCGTATGATGTTACAGGAATATATACCTCTGGGGCAACGTGTCAAATCATTCGTTGTAGAATACAACCAAGAAGGCGAATGGCTTCCGGTAAAATTGAATGAAGAGACGACCACTATCGGATATAAACGTCTTCTTCGTTTCGAGACAGTCACCACAGATAAGATTCGTGTCCGTTTTACAGATTCGCGGGCTTGCCTCTGTATCAATAATATAGAAGCCTATTATGCAGGAGAGACTTCCGATACATATACTGCAAAAGCAGAAGAGTTGAAGAGCTATCCGTTCACGCTCGTTAAAGTAGATGCGGAAGAAGCACAGAAATGTATGGATAAAAACAATCAGACCACCTGCTTCATCAACGGAAATACATTATTGATTGATTTGGGAGAGGAACGTACAATTACCTCCTTCCATTATCTCCCCGACCAAAGTGAATATAATAAAGGGATAATCAGCTCTTATGAAATCTCTGTCGGCACGGACAGCAATGCTGTCAACCAGCTAGTAGCCAAAGATGAATTTTCCAACATAAAGAATAATCCGATTCTGCAATCGGTTTACTTTACTCCGGTAAACGCCCGCTATGTCCAACTGAAAGCAACACGGATGATACATGACGGTGAACCGATGGGGTTAGCAGAAATTGGTATACAATAAAAGAATAGAGACTCTCTCCATAAAATCAGAATAAGGTGCAATTATGAACTAAACCATTTGCTTTATTATAATAAATGATTCCTATAGGCATTTTTATTTCGCCGTTTGCCTGCCTGGATATAGTTCATTAGGCAATCTTATTTCGTATAACTATAGTTTCTCTTTCGTATGACTATAGTTATACGAAAGGGAGACTATAGTTATCCTTACGAATAACTATAGTCATACGAAAAGATAATAGGCAATCAAGATAGTCTTATCAGGCTATGGAGAAAATCTAATTAGTAACATACAATAAACACATAGCGAAAAGACAAATTTGAGCGAAGCGTAGCGAATGGCACTGAAACAGTGTTCGTTACGCTTCGTTTTTGTGTGGTAAGGAAGCAACTGAAAGCCACTTTGAAGCCAAATGCGGCAGGAGTTCAGTTACCAGCCCATTACTACCGTAACGGATGAAAGTTTTTAGTTAAAGGCTTCTATTTCTGCGATTTGCGTAGGTTTGCATATCTGTCGGTAATACACCGACCTATACAACCACAAAGAAAAGGCAAAGTGATGAAACTGTAAAAACAGTCAGTTCTCCTATTAAAATCATTATTCTGCTAATACACAATAAAAAAGTGCGTTTCTTGTACTGCTGGGAACTGCACTTTTTATAATTTTGCAGTCGGAATAACATCAGCAAGGATATGCAGGAAGACATCTTACGTTTTTTTCGTCCTATAAATCATTCATTCGATGTAAAAGAGGACGATTATGTACAAGCGAAAGTTTGCATTTCAATGGCAGACGCCATGGCTCGGAATACGAACAGCAGTTTGTATATAATTGATTATAACCAGAAAAACTTCTTGTATGTATCTCCGAATCCTTTGTTCTTGTGCGGATACACACCGGAAGAGGTGCGAGGGAAAGGATACGGTTTCTATTTCGAGGTGGTTCCGGCAGAAGAGATAAGAATGCTGTTCGAAATAAACGAGGCAGGTTTTTATCTTTTCGGCAGGCACTCTTCGGAAGAGAAGTACGGTATGACTATCGAATATGATTTCCATATCAAGGCCTGTGACGGACGTTTCCGGTTAATCCATCACAAGCTGACTCCCGTGCTCCTTGACAAGGA
This sequence comes from Bacteroides acidifaciens, assembly GCF_903181435.1. NCBI lineage: Bacteria > Pseudomonadati > Bacteroidota > Bacteroidia > Bacteroidales > Bacteroidaceae > Bacteroides > Bacteroides acidifaciens. Next base: position 577,207 of record NZ_CAEUHO010000001.1, on the reverse strand, counting down.
TGGGTATATGTGGCTGGCGTTATGTACCGTATCGCTTTCTCCCGCATCCGTTCCGGGAAACGTGTTGATGACATGCAAGCACCGCCCGGTTCACTGGGCCTATTCTTTTGAGGGGCAACGGTGGAAGGAACTTCCCAATATTGTATTGACCGACAGAGAAACCGACATTCTGCAACTCGCAGTAAAAGGATTTTCCAATACGGAGATTGGAGAGGCTTTGTTTGTGGATGCCAATACCGTGAAATTCCACAAGAAAAAACTGTTTCAGAAGTTACATGCAAAAAACATCACTGAAGCCATCGGCATCGCATCCAATCTGCGGCTGATTTAGAAAGACGAGATAAAATTTCGGAAACGGTTCGATAGGCAGATGCCGTTCGACATATTGCCTTATTTTATCTTGTCCTCTCTTCCTGATAACATCATCTTGCAAAGATGGGTATATCATCCTTTTTTTGATAAAAGCAATATTCCAAAATGCCATATAGCCGATAACATATCTTTCTACCGCCTTTTCTATCGGCTCATCCTCTTTCCGTAGGGATGCAAGGGGAAAAGCAGTATTCTCAAAGATACCGATTTCCGCCCATGAAAGATTTATGAATGTCAAGGGGTATTCCATTTTATCTCCTGCCGATTAAATCCTCATTCTCAATCGTCTTGTTGGTTTTCTTCACACGTGCTTTCAATGAGCCGAAACGATAGGACACACGCAATGTCAGATTGCGGGAGTGAGTTATCCATCTTCTCTCACCCGTGTAATCCCCGTTGATTGTATGTGCACAATACTGTCCGTATCTGGAGAAATTGCCGCTGTCGCAATAGCCCATGAGGCGAACTGACAGACGCTCTTCTTTCAGGAATGAGCGTGAAAGTGTCAACATATAGAAATAAGTCGGTTTCGAATAGTCATACAGATTATCTAAAGTAGATTCATTGCGCCCGGTCGCAAGCGACAGTTTTATTTTCCCCGGCAACTGTTGCTCTGCCTGCGCATAGAATGTCCAATGCCAGCGTTCATTCTCCAGCCCAAGTTGGTGGCTGTAGAGTTTCCTGTATTGTACGCTATTGTTTAGCATAAGACTTGTAGTAGGTGAAATTCTCCAACGCAAGTAAGTGTTAATGGTATACCCACGGAGTTTCAGATTGTTTTCGTATGTGGTATGGCGCACATCATCCATCAGATAATTGTACTCCCCGATTCCGGTATTATTTAGTGTAGAAGACAGCGAAACATTTGCGGTCAATTTGGGCAAAGTCAGCATATAGGAAAGTGAAATGTTATGAGGATGCGCACTTTTTAATGATGGATTTCCATTGGATATTTCATCAGGAGTTTCTTCAACGGCAGGATTCAAATAGGAAATCCCCGGACGGTAGATGCGGGAGAGATAATTCAGCTTGAGCGTATTCCGGTCATTTACCTTGTAACTGATACCGAGGGAAGGAATCCAGTCACCAAGATGTTTGGCAAAGTCCGGATTGCTTCCATCTTTATAGTGTGCGTCGATATATGAATATTCATAGCGCATTCCGGCACGTGCATTCCATGCTCCTGATGTGAAGCGATATTCTCCGTAAACAGCGGCAATGTGCGTATAGTGGGCAAAGTCGGTATGGTTCTTTGTACCGTTGTCGTAACCAAACTGGCTCAAGCTGCTATTGTCACGGAAAATATATTTCGTTCCCATACTTAATTGGTGATGCTCGGATAACGGACGCTCCCAATCAAACTGAAACGTATGCTCGGCAAAATTGTTCTTCTTCCTGCTGTCGAAAGCGGAATAGTCAACGGGCATATTTTCCATATCCGAATAAACCCAATCGGCGCGTTGACGTGTATTGGTGGTGGAAAGCAAGTAAGAAAACGTCAGGGCTTCTCCTTCTCTTCCAGTCAGATGTTGGTAATCAATGTGACCGTTGAAATCGAAAAACCTTTGATAGCTGTCGTGCAAGTTTTCCGCATACGAATATATGACAGTATTGTTTCTGGAAAATAGCGAGGTGGTCTTATTGTAGTTGATGTCAACATCATAAGAGTAGCCTCCGAACGACAAGGAGAACAAGTTTCGTGCGTTCATTTCATAGCTTGCTTCCAGTTCCATATTGTGCAGCCAGCCGAGATTATCGCCTTTGTCGGATATTCGTTGCACGTTCCCGCTGGTTTTATATAGATATTCTTCGTCTCCATAATGGTAAGTACCGTCATGGCTGAGCCTCTGTACACTGTAATTGCCTCCTAATGTAAACTTCCGGACTTGTGTTGTCAGAAACAAGCTTCCATAATGTTGTCCGGACGCACTATATGCTCCTTGTGCCGTACCTACAACTCCGTCCATAGAAAGTTTGTCATTCGTGATAATGTTCAATATGGCATCCGCACTTTCTCCGTCATATTTTGCTCCCGGTTCTGTAATTACTTCAATGTTCTTTACCATATCGGCTGGAATGGAAGAAAGCACGTCTTTTGAATTGTTGGTATAGTTTCGGCTTGGACGTCCGTTTCTATATACTTTGAAATTACTGCTTCCATTCACTTTGATATTCCCTTGTCCGTCCACCGTTACGAAAGGAACCTTTCTCAGTATCTCTATGACTGAACTACTTTTTGCATCCGTATCTCCCTGCACATCATACGTGGTACGGTCAACTTCGTTTTTTACCAACTTCTTTTGCGCTGTTACTGTTATGGCATCCAATTCTATTCCTCCCCGTAATATAATTGTCCCCACATCCCTTCCATCGCACTCTATTATTTGAGGCTGATAGCCGACAGAAGTGACTTTTAATAGACAATCACCTTTACGTTCTTTTAATTGGAATGTTCCGTCCTCCCAGCTAAGAGTCCCTTCCACAAATGTGGAGTCGGTCTTCAACAATACAACATTGGCAAAAGCCACTGGCGATTGTTGTTCATCCACAACTTTACCCGTAATATTCTGTGCCCTTATTATTTCTGCTACATTTAACAAACACAGAAGACATACCCATTTGAAAAGATTATTTGCTTTCATACACTCTGCGATTTGAATTATAGCGCAAAGTTCTGAATAATAAATATATTACCTGCTACCCGATAGGGTAGTATTGTTGTTATCGTAGAAAAAACTACCCAATAGAGTAGTCGCAATACGGCATAAAAATCCCGCATTTTAACTTCTCTGAACGACCCAAACGCAAAAAATGCTGTATAGAGATTTCTATCTTTCGGGAAAACTTTCTATATTTGCAAACAAAGAGAGTCATTTGACAGCATAGCACCGCAAAGCGCTGAAAATCGCACGGTTGCCAATTCGTTACTGTTATTCCTCAAATATTCCGCTAAATGTTTATTCCTCAAATGGTTGTGTCAGACCGTTGAAATTCTAAAATAATAGATAATATGGTACAGAAAACAGAGATTATCGTGCAGAAGAAAAACTATACTCTCCGTACTTGGCAAACCGAAGATGCAGCATCATTAGCCCAATATCTCAATAACAAGAATATTTGGAATAACTGTCGTGACGGTCTCCCCTATCCTTATAGCCAGGAGGATGCTAACGTTTTTCTCGCTATGGTACAAGCAAAAGAAAACATTCATGATTTCTGCATTGAGGTAAACGGAGAAGCAGTCGGAAATATCGGTTTTATACCCGCTACGGATGTAGAACGTTTTAGTGCAGAAGTGGGCTATTGGATTGGAGAACCTTTCTGGAACCAGGGAATCGTTACTGACGCCCTGAAAAAAGCTATCAACTATTATTTCGAACACACTGATAAAATACGTGTATTCGCAGTCGTATTTGAGCATAACTCCCCATCCATGCGGGTATTAGAGAAAGTGGGATTCACGAAAGTAGGAATTATGCAAAAGGCTATTTTCAAGAATGATAATTTCATGAACGCACATTATTATGAACTTATCAAATAATCCGGAATTCATCAAGGGATCCTTTTCGGACACCCCTCCTCATAAACGCCTTGTCAACCCTGAATTAAATCTATAAAAACCCTCCTATTTTGCTCAAAATTATTAAACCTGTGCATTTTTTACTCGGATTTCTTGTCAGAACCAAGTGTTTGAGTAAATTTGCACGCTGATAGTTAACCGGATAGTTTGAATAGCAAGAGATTACTACTTGACTACTGGCTACTAACTTGTAGAAATACTAATACTAAAATTAATAGCATGAGTTTGAAAATTGTTGTATTGGCAAAACAAGTTCCCGACACACGCAACGTTGGGAAAGATGCCATGAAAGCCGACGGAACGATTAACCGTGCGGCACTCCCCGCCATCTTCAACCCCGAAGACCTGAATGCTCTCGAGCAAGCTCTCCGATTGAAAGATGCTCATCCAGGCTCTACCGTAACCGTTCTGACAATGGGACCGGGACGGGCAGCCGACATTATTCGTGAAGGACTTTTCCGTGGTGCAGATAACGGTTACTTATTAACCGACCGTGCTTTCGCTGGTGCAGACACACTGGCTACGTCTTACGCACTTGCCACTGCCATCCGCAAAATCGGTGAGTATGACATTATTATCGGTGGCCGTCAGGCAATCGACGGTGACACGGCACAGGTAGGTCCGCAGGTAGCAGAAAAGCTGGGATTGACGCAAATCACATACGCAGAAGAAATTCTGGAAGTAGGCGATGGTAAGATTAAGGTGAAACGTCACATCGACGGTGGTGTTGAAACAGTAGAAGGCCCGCTGCCTATCGTGATTACTGTCAACGGTTCTGCAGCTCCTTGCCGTCCGCGTAACGCTAAATTGGTTCAGAAATACAAACATGCCAAAACTGTGACTGAAAAACAGCAAGGCAATCTTGACTATACCGACCTGTACGACAAGCGCGATTATCTGAATCTGACAGAATGGAGCGTAGCCGACGTAAACGGTGACCTCGCACAATGCGGTCTGTCCGGTTCGCCGACAAAAGTGAAAGCCATCCAGAACATTGTGTTCCAGGCTAAAGAGAGCAAAACCATCAGCGGCAGCGACCGTGACGTGGAAGACCTGATTGTTGAACTATTAGCTAACCACACCATCGGATAATCATGAATAACTTATTTGTATATTGCGAAATAGAAGAAGGTAACGTTTTAGACGTCAGCCTCGAACTTCTGACCAAAGGTCGTTCGTTAGCCAACCAGTTGAACTGTCAACTCGAAGCAGTGGTTGCCGGAACCGGCCTCAAAGATATTGAAAAACAAATCCTTCCTTACGGAGTAGACAAACTTCACGTGTTTGACGGCGAAGGACTTTACCCTTATACTTCACTTCCTCACACAGCTATTCTGGTGAACCTTTTCAAAGAGGAACAGCCGCAAATCTGTCTGATGGGTGCTACTGTGATCGGTCGTGACCTCGGTCCGCGCGTTTCTTCTGCTTTGACCAGCGGATTGACTGCCGACTGTACTTCACTTGAAATCGGTGACCACGAAGACAAGAAAGAAGGCAAGACTTACAAGAACCTGTTGTATCAGATCCGTCCGGCTTTCGGCGGTAACATCGTTGCTACGATTGTGAACCCGGAACACCGCCCGCAGATGGCAACCGTTCGCGAAGGTGTGATGAAGAAAGAAATCCTCTCTCCTACTTATCAAGGAGAAGTGATCCGTCACGATGTGAAAAAATACGTAGCCGATACGGACTATGTAGTGAAAGTAATCGAACGCCACGTAGAAAAGGCAAAGAACAACCTGAAAGGTTCTCCGATCATCGTAGCCGGTGGTTACGGTGTAGGTTCGAAAGAGAACTTCGACCTGTTGTTCGACCTCGCTAAAGAACTTCACGCAGAAGTAGGCGCCAGCCGTGCTGCTGTTGACGCAGGTTTCGCAGATCACGACCGCCAGATCGGTCAGACAGGTGTTACGGTTCGTCCGAAACTCTACATCGCTTGCGGTATCTCCGGACAAATTCAGCATATTGCCGGTATGCAGGAAAGTGGTATCATCATCTCCATCAACAACGACCCGGATGCTCCGATCAACACGATTGCCGATTACGTAATCAACGGAACTATCGAAGAAGTTGTGCCGAAGATGATTAAGTATTATAAACAAAATAGCAAGTAAGGAAAGATGGCTAATTATTATACAGACATACCGGAACTCAAGTTTCACTTGAACAATCCGATGATGAAACGTATTTGCGAACTCAAAGAACGCAATTACAGAGATAAAGATGAATTCGATTATGCTCCGCTGGACTTCGAAGATGCTGTAGACTCTTATGACAAAGTGTTGGAGATTACCGGAGAAATCACAGGAGAAATCATTGCCCCTAACGCAGAAGGTGTAGACGAAGAAGGTCCTCACTGTGCCAATGGCCGCGTAGAATATGCATCAGGAACCAAACAGAACTTGGACGCAATGGTAAAAGCCGGCTTGAACGGTATGACCATGCCACGTAAGTTCGGCGGTCTGAACTTCCCGATCACTCCGTACACCATGTGTGCAGAAATCGTGGCTGCTGCCGACGCAGGATTCGGAAACATTTGGTCATTGCAAGACTGTATCGAAACTCTTTATGAGTTTGGTAACTCCGACCAACACAGCCGCTTTATCCCACGTATCTGCCAAGGTGAAACCATGTCAATGGACTTGACAGAACCGGATGCTGGTTCCGACCTTCAATCTGTTATGCTGAAAGCTACTTACAGCGAAAAAGACGGATGCTGGTTGCTGAACGGTGTGAAACGTTTCATCACAAATGGTGACGCGGATATTCACCTCGTACTGGCACGTTCGGAAGAAGGAACGAGAGACGGCCGTGGTTTGTCTATGTTCATCTATGACAAGCGTCAGGGTGGCGTGAACGTACGTCGTATCGAAAACAAACTCGGTATCCACGGTTCTCCTACCTGCGAATTGGTATATAAGAATGCAAAAGCTGAACTTTGCGGTGAGCGCAAACTCGGTTTGATTAAATACGTAATGGCTCTGATGAACGGTGCCCGTCTGGGTATTGCCGCACAATCTGTAGGATTGAGCCAGGCAGCTTACAATGAAGGTTTGGCATACGCTAAAGACCGTAAGCAGTTCGGAAAAGCAATTATCGAATTCCCGGCTGTATATGACATGCTGGCTATCATGAAAGGCAAACTGGATGCCGGACGTGCTTTACTGTATCAAACATCTCGCTACGTAGACATCTACAAAGCATTGGACGACATTGCCCGCGAACGTAAACTGACTCCGGAAGAACGCCAGGAACAGAAGAAATATGCTAAATTAGCAGACAGCTTTACTCCGCTGGCTAAAGGTATGAACTCTGAATATGCGAACCAAAACGCTTACGACTGTATTCAGATTCACGGTGGTTCAGGTTTCATGATGGAATATGCTTGCCAACGCATCTATCGCGACGCACGCATCACCAGCATCTACGAAGGAACTACCCAGTTGCAGACCGTAGCCGCTATCCGTTACGTAACCAATGGTTCTTACATCGCTACTATCCGCGAGTTTGAAGCCATTCCTTGCTCACCGGAAATGGAACCGCTGATGTCTCGTCTGAAAAAGATGGCTGACAAATTCGAAGCAAGCACCAATGCAGTGAAAGAAGTACAAGACCAGGAATTGCTTGACTTCACCGCTCGCAAACTGGTGGAAATGGCTGCTGACATTATCATGTGTCACCTGCTGATTCAAGATGCCAGCAAGGCTTCCGAACTGTTCTCCAAATCTGCACATGTATATTTGAACTATGCAGAAGCGGAAGTAGAAAAGCACTCAAACTTCATCAAGAACTTCGATAAAGAAGATTTGGCATTCTACAAAAAGTAATAAATACGCTATCAAATCTCATAAAAGCATCCCTTCTTAGGAAGCGGATGCTTTTTTATTTGTCACATTCTATTATTTTTCATTATTATTCTATACATTTGTCAGTGAGATAAGTAATTTTTAATCGACGACTCTATATAAGAATAGAAATATGGCACTCAAACCTTCATATAACGACAAACTGCATTTACCGGGTTTATCAAAAACAGAAATCCTTATACTGGCTCTTGAAGCTTCGCAAAAGCTGGAGTGGAATATCGAGGAAGTGACTCCGGAAGGAGCACGATTCGAAGTCCCGTTCAATATGTATTCTCATGGAGAGGAAATAACCTTCACCATAGAACCGGGAAGCGATGGAGAAGTAGCTGTGCGTAGCCAATCCTCTTCCGTACAATTTGTAGACTATGGAAAGAACAGAAAAAATATACAAAAGCTACGCGAGACGATGAAAGAAATAAAAACATCCCTTACCCCGGAAGAGCTAACCCAAAAGGCAAAAGATTTCGAGGAAGAGTGTAACCGTCCGCTCACAGAAGAAGAAAAAGCCTATCTGGAGGAAGAAAAGAAAAGGAACTCTTTCTGGTCGTTCTTTATTCCCCGCAAAGGTTCTATGGCAACACCTATCCTGATAGACCTCAACATCCTTGTATTTATTGTGATGATTGCATCCGGAGTGGGAATCATGTCTCCTTCCACCTTATCACTGCTGAAATGGGGAGCCGACTTCGGACCGCTGACCCTTACAGGCGACTGGTGGCGTGCAGTGACCTGTAACTTCATACATATCGGTGCTTTTCATCTACTAATGAATATGTACGCTTTCATGTACGTAGGACTTCTACTGGAAGGACTGATAGGAAGCCGTCGGATGTTCATGTCTTATTTACTGACCGGACTATGTTCGGCAGTATTCAGTCTTTATATGCACAGCGAGACAATCAGTGCCGGAGCCTCCGGAGCTATCTTCGGACTTTATGGTATATTCCTCGCCTTCCTGTTCTTCTATCGCATCGCAAAGGAACAACGGAAAGCATTATTGACCAGTATCCTTATTTTTGTCGGTTACAATCTGGTTTATGGCATGAAAGCCGGGATTGACAACGCTGCACATATTGGCGGATTATTAAGCGGTTTCCTACTGGGAATCATCTATGTATGCAGCTATAAATTTGAAAAAGCCGATGCGCAACGCACCGTTTCAATCCTTGGGGAGCTTGGTATCTTTTGCATTTTCCTGTTCAGCTTCTTGATGCTTTGCAAGAACGTTCCCCCTCTTTATCAAGACATACGCAGTGAATGGGAAAGCGGTATTGTAGAAGCCTATCTGAATGGTGAACTGGAAGAAGAAAACGAAAATGGTAACCAAGCCGACATGAAGACTGCCAACAGTTCTTCTATCAGCCACTATCCTCCATACGTTCCGATAGGCAATAACGATACATGGCTTTCTTATTACGATGCAGAAACAAATTTCAGTTGCCAGTATCCTACCAACTGGAGGAAAATAACAGGAGCGAAAGGATTGACTCCCAGCGCAGAACCTCCGTTGCTTAGGCTCGTCAACGGTGCCAACCAACTGACGGTTACCGCTCTGACCTACGATACACAAAAAGAGTTTGAACATATCAAGAAGTTATCGCTCACTCTCCCGCGAAATGCACAAGGAGAACCATCGGAAGACTATAAGCAGAGCAATATCAACATCAACGGGCTATCCATGACAAAAACTACAAACCCTCTGCACATCGGAACTCCTGATGAACCGGGAGAAGACATACAACAAATTGTATTACACTATTTCCAAGAAAGCAAGAAGCGAATTTTTGCCATTGTTATGCTTGTCTATGATGAAGAAGCCGAAACCGATCTGAATGCTATTACATCAAGTATTCAGATCACCCAATAAAGAGAATATGAGAGTATATGTCCAAGTCAAACAGTTAGGAAAGCGAAAATGCAGTATCGAAAAGATTCCTGTCGATTTTCCTATTCCGCCTGTCGATGTACAGGGGTTGATTGAAGCCATCGTCAGTTGGCAAGTCTGTGAATATAATGAACGCTTGCAACAAAGCGAAGTACTAAAATACCTCACACAGGAAGAAGTGGAAAATAAAGCAACTTCCGGCAAAGTTGGTTTTGCAGTAAACTATAACGGCAAACCTGCCGCAGAAGTCGAAGCAATCACCAATGCCCTGCAATCATACGAGGACGGAATTTTCCGTATCTTTATCAATGATGCGGAAACGGGAGACTTATCCTCTCCCATCCTGCTAGAAGAAGACTCCACATTAACCTTCATCCGGCTGGCTATGCTATCGGGAAGGTTATGGTAATCATTATATCCTAATATCCTACAAAACACTTAAAAACAAATAGAATCATGAGACTTATTTATAATGAAGCATTAAACAAACGGGTACTTCCATACTTGGAGAGATTGACCAAAAAGAAGAATAGCCTGGACAAAGAGACAGCCGCCTTGTTTGACATATTCATGTTATACTTTAATATGGATACCCGGTACGGCACTTATAGCGACAAGCTGGAACCCTGCATTATAAGCATCATCAAAGAAGAAAGAATCAAGAGCGTAGACAATCTTTTCGATGGAAAGTTGAATAAACTGCTCCGTTACATATTAGGGGATGAATATGCCCGCCTGTTCCACACCTATCTGAAACTCAAAGTACATTGCCCGTACACTCAAGGCTATTCACGGCGTTCACAACGTGCCGCCAACCCTTATCTGCACTTCAACCACATCATAGACGCACTTACACAATTCTTAAAGTTGCGTGCCACCGGCTTTACGGAACAAGCCATACTGAACGGTGGAAATACACCGGAAGAAATAGAAGCATACAAAGACTGTATGAGCTGCGAGGACTGGACAGCCGCCCAAATAGCAGAAGGTAACCAAACGGTCATTGAATACCTGCATAACGTACTGACCAGCGAGAATAACGCCAACCGCCTCAACCAGGGGCATCTCAAGGCTATCGCAATGAGCGGATATCGTCCGTTGCTGGAACTGGAAGGAAAATTGCTGCTGGCTGCCAAACTACAGGAAGGACTTCGACAGGCTATCGTGGAAACGATGGACGAAGGATGTCCCGAGAGCTATCTTCATCTGCTTACGGTGATTTATGAAAACGGGCTCCAACGTTTTGCTTCCGTGAAACGTGGTATCGCAGTAAGTACGGACATCGGAGAACAGGACAGCAGCGAACGTGTCACCAATAAATATATAGAACTAATCCTGCACTTCCTGAACAATCAGGAACAAGCGCGCAAAGCCCTTCAAAGCAAAGATACAGTCGAACTTTATCTGGCTTTATGGAGTATCGGGTTCTATAATACCAACGATATCCAGGCACTTGCACCCGAAATTATCAAAAATGGAGCCAAGCATCAGGTACAGACTTTCCTCTATTTCCTGCTCTGTACTCAACACTCCGGCATGAGTTATTGCATCAGTAAAGAAGCGTTTGAAAAATGGCACAACGACCCGTCGGTCGTAGCGGCCATTCTCCCGCTCTATCTTACAAATTTCTATCTCAGCCGATATGGCGGACGTGAAGGCCCCAAATTCACTGATTACTTTGAGAACAAGGAAGAAGCAGTACGTCACTATGGATATTTAAAGCAAATCTACCACTCCATCTCAGCCAAAGAAACCTATGCTCCCTATATCTTCCCTTGGGAAAATACACAACTGACCCGTTCGGAAGTTATCCTCAAGATGGCATATATCGTCTGGATGCTGAATGATTCTGCCATGAAAGATGAGCTTTGCGGCTATCTGGCATCCCTTGATTCCTATATGCGGGCAAGCTATATCGGCATTGCCCTGAATCCGCCTACCAGTCCGCTGCAAGAAGAATACATACTCCAATCATTGGGCGACCGCTCACTGGATGTACGCAACGAGGCTTACAAAGTATTGTCCGGAATGGCATTATCGCCCGAGCAGAACCTGAAAGTAGAAGAACTGCTACGTTTCAAATATAGCGAAATGCGTATCAATGCCATCAACCTGCTTATGAAGCAACCGAAAGAAGAACTGGCAGGAAGCATCCGCCGGTTAGTCACAGACAAGGTTGCCGAACGCCGCCTGGCGGGACTGGATATGATGAAGACGATTCATAACGTAGAATACCTGCAAGACATCTACCAGGAACTTCTTCCTGCCATCAAAGAGATTCAAAAACCAAATGCCAAAGAAAAGGTATTGATAGAGTCCTTGATTGGCGACGGAACAGAGAAGAAAGCTACGCAGCACTATACCAAAGAAAACGGTTTCGGTCTGTACCATCCCACATTGGAAGTCAGCCTGCCGGAAATCACACCGGATAAAGGGTTCTATGTCAAGAAAGCATTTGAGTTTATCAGCTACGGAAGAGCGAAACTTACGTTCGAAAGGCTGAGCAAATACATCGCCGCGCACAAAAACGATGAGTTCAAAAACGACTACGGAGAAGCGCGACTAGTGGGTAACAGCGTACTGATGAAATGGAGCAACTACGGTGGACTAAGTGGTCTTGGACTCCCGGAACTTTGGATGGATTTCTACGAACGGGAAATCGGAAGTTACGAGAATTTATTGATGATGAGTTTCATGCTAGCGTCAACAGGTGTCGCCCAAGAGAATGATGACTATGACGAAGAGGATGAAGAAGACAGAAAGGCCGATATCAAATCCGCCAATAGCTTCGAACCGCTTATAAACAAGATGTATGCAGGTTTCAGTTACCGCGGATTACAGAAAGTACTCCGGAAATTGCCTTATTATGACCAAATGGAAGACATCATCGACGCACTGGCCTACGAATACAGAGACGAAGCGGTTTATCAGCGAATGGCCGCCAATATGTTGCTCCAACTAACACCATTGCTCAATACAAAAAATATCTTCCGCCAATATACAAACAAGCATACATGGCTCAGAGATTCAATGGAATACGGAGAAAAAGTCATTGTTTACCCGATACACAACAATAAGTTTGTGCAATTCTGGCTTGACATGCCCAGCAAACCGATAGACGATGAGCTGTTTACCCGTTACTTCACCGTGCGCTATCAGCTATATAAGCTCACCAACTATATGGAACACACGCCCGAACTTGAAGAAACCAATTCTTATCTGCAATCCGCAGACTTTGCCCGTGCATGGATGCTGGGATTGATTCCGACGGAAGAAATATATCGCGAACTGACAGGACGTGTCAATTCCCCCATACAAATAAAGAACATCACTCTGGCATTGAATGAAAACCGTCGCTCCAACGAGATGGACAGAGAGCGGTTCGCTTATATCAAAGACTTCAACTTCACTCTATTCCGACCGTTATTGCAAAAGGTAGTCGACCGGATTCTGGAGATAGAACTATCACGCGGAGATTCCGAGACACAAGTGACCCGCCTGGCAGAAGAACTGACCTGTGTCTATGGAGCCGGAACATTCATACGCATCCTGCAAGCGTTCGGCAAAGATACGTTCATACGCGACAGCTACAATTGGCGGAACACGAAACGGGGAGTATTGAGCAGCCTGCTCCATGCTTGTTATCCGTTGCCAACAGACACAAGCGCCCATCTCAAGAAACTGGCGAAACAAGCCGAAATCAGCGACGAACGACTAGTGGAAGCCGCCATGTTCGCTCCCCAATGGATAGAACTTGCCGAACAGGCAACAGGATGGAAAGGACTGACAAGCGCAGCTTACTATTTCCATGCCCATACCAACGAGACTTGCGACGACAAGAAAAAAGCAATTATCGCCCGCTATACTCCGATAGCCGTAGAAGACCTTCGGGAAGGCGCTTTCGACATCGGCTGGTTCAAAGATGCTTTCAAGACAATTGGCAAACAACGCTTTGAAGTGGTTTACAATGCCGCCAAATATATCTCATGCAGCAACAGCCACACTCGTGCCCGCAAGTTTGCCGACGCCACCAACGGCGCAGTGAAAGCGGCAGATATAAAGAAAGAAATCTCAGCCAAGCGCAACAAAGACCTGCTGATGAGCTACGGCCTTATCCCATTAGGGAAAAAAGCGGATAAGGAACTGTTGGAACGCTACCAATTCCTGCAAAAGTTCCTGAAAGAAAGCAAGGACTTCGGAGCACAAAGACAGGAAAGCGAAAAGAAAGCAGTGGCCATTGCTTTGCAAAACCTGGCTCTCAACTCCGGTTACGGTGACGTCACCCGCCTGACCTGGAGCATGGAAACGGAACTGATTAAAGAACTTCTCCCTTACCTGTCCCCGAAAGAGATAGACGGTGTGGAAGTCTATGTACAAATCAACGACGAAGGCAAGGCGGAGATGAAACAAATCAAAGCCGGGAAAGAGCTCAACAGCATGCCCACCAAGTTGAAAAAGCATCCGTATGTAGAAGAATTGAAAGCGGTACACAAAAAACTGAAAGACCAACATACCCGTTCGCGTATCATGCTGGAACAGGCTATGGAAGACTGTACGCGCTTTGAAGAAAACGAACTTCGCAAACTGATGCAGAATCCTGTTATCTGGCCATTACTGAAGCATCTTGTCTTTATCAGTAACGGACAAACAGGTTTCTATACCGACGGATTGTTGGTGACAGCGAATGCCGTTTGTTTCCCACTGAAACCAAAAGACGAATTACGTATCGCCCATCCTACCGACCTGTACGCGAGCGGCGACTGGCATACGTATCAGAAATTCCTGTTCGACAAAGCTATCCGCCAACCTTTCAAGCAAGTGTTCCGCGAACTGTATATACCGACTCCGGAAGAGGAAAAAGCCACACAAACCCGCCGCTATGCCGGAAACCAGATTCAACCCCGGAAAACCGTTGCCGTCCTGAAAGGACGCCGATGGGTAGCCGATTATGAAGACGGGCTTCAAAAGGTATATTATAAAGAGAATATTATCGCCACCATCTACGCGATGGCAGACTGGTTCTCACCTGCCGACATCGAAGCTCCGACACTGGAATTTGTCTGCTTCCACAACCGCAGGGACTACAAACTGATGAATATTTCAGAGATTCCGCCCGTTATATTCTCCGAAGTGATGAGAGACGTGGATTTGGCGGTCAGTGTAGCCCATGCCGGAAGTGTCGACCCGGAAACCAGTCACTCTACCATCGAAATGCGCAGGGTGTTGGTGGAACTTACTATGCCATTATTCCATCTCAATAATGTGAAGGTGACAGGCAACTTTGCCCATATCGAAGGCAAGCTGGGAAAATATAACATCCACTTGGGCAGCGGCGTGATTCATCAGGAAGGCGGTGCGCAAATTGCAGTTCTTCCGGTACATTCGCAGAGCCGCGGACGCCTGTTCCTGCCTTTTGTAGACGAAGACCCGAAGACCGCCGAGATATTGACGAAGATAATCTTCTTCGCAGAAGACGATAAGATAAAAGACCCGAGTATCCTGAACCAAATCAAATAAGAACGATATGGCAGAAAATTTATCAATCAACACAGGAAACAAAGAGGAGAAATATCGTGAATTACTCCCTCAGCTACATGCCCTGGTAAGCACGGAAACAGATTTCATAGCCAACCTTGCCAATGTTGCGGCGGCCCTAAAACAGACTTTCGGTTTCTTTTGGGCAGGTTTCTATATTGTGAAAGGAGATGAACTCGTACTAGGTCCGTTCCAAGGCCCTATCGCCTGCACACGCATCCGCCTCGGCAGGGGAGTTTGCGGAACAGCCTGGAAAGAGGCGCGTACACTGATTGTCCCTGATGTAGAGCAGTTTCCCGGACATATAGCATGCAGTTCGGATTCAAAATCGGAAATAGTAGTGCCGATAATAAAACAGGGTGAAGTAATCGGGGTATTGGATATAGACAGTGATACACTGGATACTTTCGATATGGTTGACGCACACTATCTGGAAGAAATTTGTACATACATCGGATAAAATCATTTGTGCTATTATCATACAAAAAAACAGAGGGTCTGATTCATCCCATCAGACCCTCTGTTTTATATGAATAGAGGCTCTGTTTGGTGCAAACGGAGCCTTCGTTTTTTTACCAGTCAACCTCTTCTATTTCCCGTTGCCGATACAGTAAAAGCTGGTTGCGGAGCGAACTCATTTCACGCTGCATATCTTCCATTCTTTCCAGCAAATGATGGATGGCATCAATCCCCTCCATGTTGATGGACAAGTCGTAGTACATTCTGCTATAACGCTCTACGCTAGGTAGTTCCGACAAAAGCAGATAATGTTCGCCGTCTTCGGTATGTACATTAATCAAACCGCCTTCTTCCAGCATATCTATGAATGAAGGCTCAATATGACATTTGTGACAGTATTCACTGACAATAATTAATTCGGTCTGCATAGTACTCATTCTTTTTAGTTCATACTCTGTAACTCGCGGAACAACTCTTTCTGTCTGTCCGTCAGGTTCGTAGGAATCTTGACAGAATAGGTCACAATCAAGTCACCGAATTGTCCTTCCTTCTTATAAACCGGGAATCCTTTACCTTTCAGGCGGACTTTCGTACCGTTCTGGGTTTCCGGTTTTATCTTCAGTTTCACTTTACCGTCCAGCGTGTCGACCAGCTTTTCACCCCCCAGCACGGCTGTGTAAAGGTCTACTTCCACATCTATGTACAAATCATCACCCAGGCGTTTGAATACCGGGTCTTCAGCGATGACGAAAGTGATATACAAGTCGCCCGCAGGCCCGCCGTTGATACCCTCGGCTCCATAACCTTTCAGTTTAATCACTTGCCCGTCGGCTACACCGGCAGGAATAGTGATACGCACTTGTTTGCCATTGACAGTCAATATCTGTTTATGCGTCTGGGCAGCGTCACGAAGAGACAGGTGAAGTTCGGCATTAAAGTCCTGTCCACGAAATCCCGCAGAACCTTGTCCTCTTCCGCCCCGATGCCCACCGAACATCGATTCGAAGAAATCGGAGAAACCACTGGCATTACCGCCGGAGAAGCCTTCACCGTCAGAACTGTACCAATATGTTCCGTTACCGTCAGAGAATCCCTGTCCACCACCAAATCCGCCGAAACCACCCGCACCGCCAAAGCCACCGGCTTGTTGCTGCGCCCGTTTCTGCGCTTCGAATTCATCGGCATGCTTCCAATGTTCTCCGTACTCATCATACTTTTTACGTTTCTCGGGGTCACTCAATACCTCATTGGCTTCGTTGATTTCCTGAAACTTATCCTTTGCACTCGGGTCATTGGGATTCAGGTCAGGATGATATTTCCGGGCCAACTTACGAAAAGCCTTTTTGATATCGTCCTGAGAAGCACTTTTGTCTACTCCAAGAATCTTGTAATAATCTATATAGGCCATGTTTTATGAATTTAATCGTTCATACATCATACGGCAAATAACACGCCAATCCCGCTTTTGGGTTCAAATTTTAGCACAAATTATAATAACCGGCTAATAATCAATTTCCTTTTGCTCCAGTATTTGGAAATCCTGCTTCTTCATACCCAAATCATCCAACGGACGAGGCTCGTTATGGTCGTTCAAATAGGCTCTCGGCTTCATCTGATAAAGCGAAGTTGCCACGGATTGCGAATCATCCCGATAAGGAGTTTCTATTCCACCCAAATCCAGCATGGTCGGAAAGAAGGAACTGCTGGAAGACACATCTTTATCCTTATTCTCCATTACCGCTTGCCAGTGTTCAGGGTGAGTTTCCTGATAACTGCCGGACATCCAAATAAGAAACGGCACATAAAGCTGATAGTAACATCGGCCCGATATAGAAATTCTTTGCCATACGGAACATGAAGTCTACTTTCGCCTGTGCTTGAAACCGTTTATATTCACTCTCATTATCGGAATTTGCTCCGTTATCGTATCCTCTTCCCCAATAGAGACTGGGGAAAGAGTAAAAATAAAGATTATAGTTCAAACGGTATTTATCCTGTGGAAACAAAGGAGCTTCCGACCGGGTATCTTCTCACATCATCTTCCATATTCTTCTCCGTTCCCACCTTCTCTTCTATTATTTACCGTTCATTAATACATATATTTTCTTGCGAGTATGGTGCAACCAGACTTTCACATTGCTTATCGTTACCTTCAACACCTATTATGCAATATTTTAGTATTTAACTTGTGTAAAGAGATTTATCGCAGGGAAGGAAATATATAATGGAAGTATTAAATATCAGTTTTTAGGAGTAATATTGGGTATGTATGAGAACATTCCTGTTTTTGATACGTTTATTAAGTACCCCCTGCAAGCAAAACATATTTAGGCAAGATAAATATTATATATAATATACTTATTATAAAAATATTAGCAATGATAAAAAGAAAAGCACTATCATCCCTATTAGTAACATTAGATAGCATATCTAAAAGGACATCTAGATTTTCTTCTGTAAACCTAAGTAGACAATGCCGGCAGATTATTGGGCGAGATAAAGCAATATTGCGGCATTTAAATCCTTTGTTATTAATATTGTTTGTGGCAATTGTAGCTACATCTTGCTCTGATGATAACCGCAAGAGCATTGAGCAGCCATCAATAGACGGTTTGAGTTATTACCCGAAATCCATGAATATTGTGGAATTACAGTATAAACCAGCTGGGCAGGAACCTGGAGTGATAGATATTGATAAGTCCAGTCAGTATTTTGGGGATCGTGTAGCAATGTTTCAACCTGAAAAAATTATATTCAGAAATGATTCTGTATCAATCATAAAGCGAGGTGGTTTAATTCAGGGCTATAAAGCCGAATGGAATAAGGGTGATTTGTATTTGTACAACAGCGTTACTGGAACATGGGACTATTGTGGAAGTAGGGACGGAGAAGCCACACTTATCCTTAATACAGGTTTCTTCTGGGTAAAGGATAGCAATATTCATGGCTCATTGTCGGTGATAGGACAGAATTTCTCATTATTATCATATTCCGAACTAGTTACGTATTTGGGTGGAAGCAGTAACATTCTAAATAATCAGGTGGCGTGGCTAAAAGTACAGTACACATTTGAATTAATCTCGGAAGTTAAACTTTAATATAGAAAACATGAAAGCAGCAATAATATACATTATATTCTTCTCTATTCTCCATGTTAGCAGTTTTGCTCAAAATAATCAGTATACGTCAACCAAGTTTGCGGTCAAAAATCCTTATAAAGCATTCATTGGTGGTATTATGAAAGCAAATGATGTCAACGATGTACATCAACTTTTTAATGTGCCAATGAATCCCATTACAATCAGCTATAGTTTGCCTTTAAAATCCGAAACGATTACACCTTCATACGATAATATGCTTAAGGCTATTCAAAAAAAGCTACAAGATAATAATGTGTTGAAACCTAACTATCAGTTTTCATTTACATTGAAGCAGATAGATTCTTATGAACAACTAGCCTTATCTTTTGGTGAGGAAATTAATTTATCCGAATTATTCAGAATAACATCTCCTAATCTAACTCATAAAACAGTGGCAGTATTAGATATTAGCCAGAGTTATTTTTCTATTGCTATGGATATGCCTGAGGGGGAACTAAGCAACTCGCCGATAGTCCAAGAGCAATTAAGCGAACTTATTTATGTTAGTTCTATTGAATTTGGAAGACGAGCAATTCTAATTGTTGAATCGAACCTTGATTATCAAGATGTAAAGGTCGCGTTGAATGAGATCTTAAATAAATCTACTACCAAGAAGGGCGATATATCGGAAAAAAGCAAATCAATCATGGCTAGTTCAATAATCAGAGGACTAATTTTGGATCCCCTTGCCAATGAAAACATAACACCGGATAACCCTTTGGAGTACCTATTGGATTATATAAACTCTGATATCAGTCCAAATGATTTTGGGGTACCCATTTTCTTTACAGCAACCTGGCTAAAAGATAATTCTGTCTTTGTAAACAAGTTTACAAACTAATATTTTTAAAGTCTGCTTCATTTACACCAACCGTTCCGAATAGCTATAAGGCTTTAATTTGTTTAGCAACCTTACCCGCAGTTATATGCCTTATATGAAGTTTCTGTCCGTCAGACCAGATGTTTGCCGCCAGCTTCTTTCAGATTCCACCTCGCAGTGGACACCCTTGCTATGGGCTGTATGATTCCCGCTATTAGGGCTCATTGGGGACTTGCACCCGTTAGCTAATACTCATGCCGAGCATACAACACAAAAATCCCCGAAGCATTGACTATCCTGTCGTTACTTCGGGGACTCTTTTGTTCTTGTCCAGATACTAAGCTCCTTTAGCCAATGTAAACATTCACACAGAGATACACGTAAAGTTCCTCATCACACTGATCGAACTCTATCTTATTCTCTCTTGACAACCATCCTAAAGCAGCACCTAACTCTTTGTCCTTCAGCCCGGATTTTCTTTTCAGAAGTCCATAGCCCCACTTCTCATTATTGCTGAGCAGTTGCCAAACTTTACCGGCATTCACACCGATTTCACTTCTATTCATTTTCTACAGTTATTAAGAGGTTTAAAAACACTTAGGTTAAGATTTCGCCTATAAAAACAACAAATGGATATTGCATTTGTTTATTCAGCTTTGCTAAAAAGTTGTTACAGAATTCTTTTTAACACAAAAAACGCGATGTGTTCCGACACAAAGCCGTCATTAGTATATGTTAAATTAGAACTTTTCTTTGCAGATAATTGTTTTCACCTAGAAATCAAACCTTTTTATATTATTCTTTTCTATGATAATCATTTTATTTTCTTATGTTTGTAATCATCAAAAAGTAGAAACACATGGAAAAATCTGACTATTTACCCCCGTCACGACAAGCTCTCTACGCCAATAAAAAGGAATGGAACCGGTTTCTGTCCATTTTCTTATTGGCTGCGGGCATTGGTTTTACTGTATCAGGTATCATCTTTTTCTTTGCCTATAACTGGAACGACCTGCCCAAATTTGCCAAACTGGGAATTGTAGAAGTATTATTAGTATCTTCAGTCTTGCTTACCGTATTCACCCGATGGAGCAGGCTCGTCAAACAGATTCTTCTTACAGGAGCGACTTTCCTGATAGGTACGCTCTTTGCCGTCTTCGGACAAATTTATCAGACAGGTGCTGATGCCTACGACCTTTTCCTGGGTTGGACACTTTTTACTATCCTTTGGGCGGTTGCCGCCCGTTTTGCTCCGTTATGGCTGACTTTTATCGGATTACTTTGTACTACGATATGGCTGTACAATATACAGATTGCCACTCGCGGCTCATGGGAAATGATTTTACTTGCCAATGCAGTAACCTGGATATGCGCTTTGGCAACTGTCATCACTGAATGGATGAGTATAAAAGGGAGTCTGAACAAACAGAATCGCTGGTTTGTCAGCCTGCTTTCATTGGCTACCATTGTACACTCCAGTTATCTTATAATGGCTGCCATTGCGGATGCCAGTTTTCTCATGACATCAGACATCTGCGAAGAAAAAGCTATAATCGTTTCACTCATAAGCACTATTCTTATATTCTCTGCGGGACTATGGTTTGGATGGAAAGAAAAGAATCTGTTCTACCTGGCTGCTATTCCTTTTGCGACATTGATGATTCTATTGACTGCATTCATATGCCACAGCGATTTGAGAGAAGTCAATCTATTCTTCTTCTCAGGAATGATGGTTATCACCGGAACAACCTTACTTATCTACATTATTCTTCAACTAAAAAAGAAGTGGTATGGCACAGAAGCATAATCTTACAATTCAAGTCGTATCCATCATCGGTGGAATACTGACTGCTATCTTCTTTCTCGGATTTCTTGCACTTGCCCGAATCCTAAGCTCCGAAATCTCATGCCTGATAGTCGGGAGTTTATTAATTATTACTACATTAACAATCAGCCGTCTTGTCATCCGGTCTTTCCTCGATGCTATGAATATCACTTTATATATTGCAGGATACGTATTGGTTGGCTTTGGACTTAGTGATTATATGAACATACTTTTCATTGCACTTATAGGAATCAGTATGCTCACCTTCTGCCTATCGAAAGGTTTCATCCTGCCCTTTCTTTCAGTGATTGCGTTTATCATATCCTTATTTGGAGAAATAACTCATATATTTTCTTCTTCCTATCCTTTGCAAATTGCAATAGTTCCTGTGATGGCAGTATTCCTGTTCACCAATCTTTTCGAAGTGAAACTGCTTGCCCGGTTAGGAAATAATTTTTCCAAATACATGCCATTCCATTACGGGCTGTTCGTCTCTTGTCTTGTTTTAATGAGTGGGTTGTCAATTAATTATCTGACACGGGATACGAATTATTGGATTATATCGTGCATTCTGTCTGTATTTATATGGATAGGACTTCTTATCATGGTTCAACGGATTATGAAAGTCATGCAAGTGGATAACCCGGTACATCAGGCCGGCATCTATATTCTTTGTATCGTTATCTGTCTGCCCACTGTATTTGCCCCTTATTTATCCGGTAGCTTATTGTTGATTCTGATATGTTTCCATTATGGCTATAAAGCAGAGTGTGCAGCCTCACTCCTCCTCTTTATCTATGCTGTTTCCAAATACTACTATGATTTGAATATAAGCTTACTTATTAAGTCTATCACGTTATTCATTATTGGAATCGCATTCATTACAGCCTGGTATTTCTTCACTCAAAAAAGAATAAGACATGAAAAAATATAGCCGGATATTGATTATTGCAAATCTTCTATTGTTAGTGGGATACTTCAACTGGTCAGTTTTCAAAAAAGAACAGACTTTGAAGGATGGACAATTAGTATTATTACACTTAGCTCCCGTTGACCCTCGTTCTCTCATGCAAGGAGATTATATGAGACTTAACTATGAAATAAACTCATCTTTGTCAGACTTTATAGATGAGCAGACCGCCACACGCGGTTATGCCATATTAAAGACAGATAGCAATCAGGTAGGTCAACTTATACGGTTACAGAATACTCTGACACCCTTGAATGATAATGAAGTAGTTATCAAATACAAGATAGTAGACAACCGGGTATTTCTCGGTGCCGAATCTTTCTTCTTTGAAGAGGGACAGGATACTCTTTATCAAAAAGCAACATATGGTGGTTTGAAAGTGGATGATAAAGGACAAAGCCTATTGGTGGGGCTGTATGATGAAAACTTGCAGCATATTCAGCCCAAGTAAATAAATGTAAGAATCGCTTTCCCATATGTTTTATTCCTATATCACAGTGATATTGCAAAGATAAGAAACAAAGTAGAATCTTTAAAGAATCAGAGCAGTAAATAACAAAAAGAGTCGCCTCCGGAAATCCGGAAGCGACTCTTATATATTCATTCTAAGGAAACCGGAATTACATCATTCCGCCCATACCTCCCATTCCGGGAGCGCCCATCGGCATTTCAGGTTTGTCTTCCTTCTTTTCTACAATCACACATTCAGTAGTCAGGAACATACCAGCGATTGAAGCTGCATTTTCCAAAGCTACACGAGCCACCTTAGCAGGGTCTACCACACCGGCAGCGTGCAGGTTTTCGTAAACGTCCGTACGAGCATTGTAACCGAAGTCACCTTTGCCTTCACGTACTTTCTGAACAACTACCGCACCTTCTTTACCCGCATTTGCAACAATTTCGCGAAGCGGTTCTTCGATGGCACGTTTGATGATACCAATACCGGTTGTTTCGTCAGCATTGTCACCCTTCAAATCTTCGATACTGTCGATAGCGCGGATGTAAGCTACACCACCACCCGGGATGATACCCTCTTCGATAGCGGCACGGGTTGCACGCAATGCATCGTCTACACGGTCTTTCTTTTCTTTCATTTCCACTTCAGAAGCAGCACCTACGTAAAGAACAGCTACACCACCTGACAATTTAGCCAGACGTTCCTGCAATTTCTCACGGTCATAGTCAGACTTGGTTGCAACAATCTGAGCCTTGATTTGCTCGCAACGTTCCTTGATGCTGTCCTTGTTTCCGGCACCGTTTACGATAGTAGTGTTATCTTTAGAAACAGTTACTTTGTCGGCAGTACCCAACATTTCGATAGTAGCCTGTTCCAGTTTCAGACCTTTTTCTTCGCTGATAACAACACCACCTGTCAAGATAGCGATATCTTCAAGCATTTCTTTACGACGGTCGCCAAAGCCCGGAGCTTTCACAGCACAAATCTTCAACTGAGAACGCAGACGGTTTACTACCAAAGTAGTCAACGCTTCGCTGTCTACATCTTCTGCAATAACCAACAGAGGACGACCAGTCTGTACAGCCGGTTCGAGGATAGGCAAGAAATCTTTCAGGTTAGAAATCTTCTTGTCGTAAATCAAGACGTAAGGTTTCTCCATCTCACATTCCATCTTCTCCGTATTTGTCACGAAGTAAGCCGACAGATAACCACGGTCGAACTGCATACCTTCTACCACACCGATAGTAGTATCAGTACCTTTTGCTTCTTCGATAGTGATAACACCATCTTTAGAAACTTTACGCATAGCGTCGGCAATCAATTTACCGATTACAGGGTCATTGTTTGCAGATATGGTAGCAACCTGTTCGATTTTGTCATAGTTATCACCTACTGTCTCAGCTTGTGATTTGATTGATTCTACCACTTTGGCAACAGCCTTGTCGATACCACGTTTGATATCCATCGGGCTGGCACCGGCAGTAACGTTCTTCAAACCTTCAGCTACGATAGCCTGAGCGAGAACAGTTGCAGTAGTTGTACCGTCACCGGCATCGTCACCAGTCTTGGAAGCTACTTCTTTCACCAGTTGTGCACCGGTATTCTGATAAGCATCTGCCAATTCGATTTCCTTTGCTACTGTCACACCGTCTTTTGTAATGTGCGGAGCACCGAATTTCTTCTCGATGATAACGTTACGTCCTTTCGGGCCGAGAGTTACTTTTACTGCATTTGCCAAAGCATCGACACCTTTTTTCAATTGGTCGCGGGCATCGATATTGAATAATATTTCTTTTGCCATCTCTTTATTTACTATTTAAGATTTATGATTTACTATTAATTAACCCAAAACAGCGAGAACATCGCTCTGACGCATGATAAGATATTTAGTACCTTCAACGTCAAGTTCTGTTCCGGCATATTTGCCATAAAGAACCGTATCGCCTACTTTCAATACCATTTCTTCATCTTTCGTACCGTGACCTACTGCCACAACTTCACCCTTCAAAGGTTTTTCTTTTGCTGTATCAGGAATAATGATACCACCAATTGTTTTTTCTTCTGCAGGTGCAGGGAGGATAAGCACTCTGTCTGCTAATGGTTTAATGTTCATAGTTACTTTTTTATATTTTAGTTATACATTATAATTGTTAGAAGTTGCCCATCTTTTCAGGTGGGACGCTAAATACATTGCGAAAAGCGTGCCAAAGCAAATAAATGATTCTTTGTCAGAAATTGACTGACAAAATGACCGACAACCCTTACCATCTGGCAAAAAAGTATTTGTTCTATACTTTTTAAGAGCCTGTTTAAAAATGGTTGAAATAAAATTTTAAGAATGTTTCCGTACCTGCCCAATAATATCTTTATTTGAAGTGACCAAACTTACTTAAAAAAAATGTATCAGACAGATTTAACGGAAACCGAGTGGCAATATATAACAAAAGTGCTGAATCTGCAAGAAAGCGAAAATATGACTTGCGTATGATTTGAAATGCCATATTTTATTTAGTAAAAACGGGTTGCCGGTGGCGTATGCTTCCCAAAGAGTTCCCCAAAAGGGAATCAGTTTATTACTATTACCGGAAATGGTCTTCTTTCGATGTTTTCGATTTGCTTTTTGACAGATTACGTGGTCATGTCCGGGTAGAGCGGAATCAAAACATGAAACCCGGTGTAGGCATAATAGATAGCCAAAGCGTTAAATGGGACAATAACCGGTCTCTGAACGGAGTTGACGGCAATAAAAAAGTGAAAGGCGTCAAACGCCATATTGTTGTAGACAAGAATGGCTTCCTTATTGCAGTGATGGTTATAGTAGCCAATATTCATGACAGTAAGGTGGCTTATCTGCTAATGAGAGTATTGAAAGAACTTTGTTCGGGAATAAAAATCATATTGGCAGACGGAGGATATAGGGGAGAGCTTATTGAGAACGTCAAAAATAAATTCGGTTATGTAATTCAGGTGGTTATTAGCGCATACAAAGAACAGGGATTCAAACCTATTCACAAATCCTTCACGGCTCAGTTGTAATATCTATAAAAACTACTCATAAAACAGTTCCATATCCTTTATGACATTTTTCATTTGTTCTCTCAACCACTGAGGAGATAGCACCTCCAAGTCACTTCCGTGAGACAACAGTTCTTGACAAAAATCATACGTTGGACGTAATCGATATTCAAAAACAGAATATTCCGTTGTGTTTTCAACTTCCTGTTGACTGATATGCAATGGTAAAGATCGGATATATTTAGTCTTGTTTCCAAAAGTTTTTATTTCTATCCTTTCTATTTTACAAGATTCATCTACTATAATACCAAAACTTGTAGAAAAATAGAATTGAGGATCAAAATCCTGCGGATAAGTAAAAACTTTATCTGTAATTTTTAAATCCTGAATACGCTCTAATGCATAAGTACGTATTGCATTATAATGAGGAGCATACCCTATGACATACCATCTTTGCTTAAACACCTTTACACAATAAGGTTCTATAAAAAAAGTATGTGGTTTATCACGCCAAAAACTCCAATAAGTTAACTCAATTATAAGGCTGTCCCGCATCGCTTCAATAACGGAAGCTAAATATTGTCTTCCAGAGGGTATTTCTTCAAACAAAATACGTTGTTTAAGCCTATGACTTTCATTGATCAGATTATTTACCGCAAATGCATTCAATAACCAATTACGTACCCCGCCTTTTTCAATGTTCTCTTGATTCTCAATATAATAATAATAGCCACCACGCTTATTGCATTCTATATTTATATCAAATAGTTCTTCTATAGCTTTTCTGTGATTATGAAAAGTGCGAAGAGGAATTTCCTCTCCACCGCTCATCTCAGTACACACCCACCTCTTATTTATTTCTTCAAACGTAATTTTTCCTACTCTATAGATAGTATCCACCAACCAAATATATTTATTAAATAAATCTTTTGCCATCTCTAATTGTATTATTCATTATTTACAAATGTAACAGTTTTCCACATAAAGTCAAATATTATTTGAATAAATTACCATTTTACTTTCTTTGCAATCAGTCAACCTTTTTCAATTCCACTAAAGAACAATCCTCTGCTAATGCCCTCTAGAAGGAATATAACCTATCTGATAAATATGATCAAAAAAAGACATCCATTCATTTTGTACTATTACGCCGATTTGCAAACCATAAAAATGTGTTCCCGCTTGTTTATACTCCAACATTCTATATTGTAAACTTGAAGAAGGTAGGGGTATTTTAAAATCACTAATCCACAACACATCTGCGTTTATATACTCTTTTTTAGATTGTAACAAATCAAACATAAGTCCGAGCATTTGAGTAGAGTCTGTACCTCCAGAAGCTATATTTGAAAAAAAATTAAGTAAATGTTTCCTTTCTTTTCGAACATCTATAGGATAAACAGATATTGAAAATGCAATTAGAAAACAATCTCTTTTCTGTCGGTCTGATATCTCTAATAATCTTATCAATAATGAGTTTGCTATTTTTTGTGGTTTTCCCATCATACTTTCTGAAGTATCCAAACAAACGATAATAGGTCCTTTAGGTTTTGCAGATTTTATCCTTAATTGTCTAAAAGGTTGTATTATCTCCGACTTACACTGAAAGGTCTGAAGTTTATTGGTCAAATATTTGTAAGTAAATAAATCTTCCAAATCCTCATCTGCATATAGCACTAGCTCTATCGGCAATAACACATTGAAATTATTTCCTACTGTAATACCTTGTATATCACATTTTGATGAATGCTCTAGTTGATAAAAGAAACCTCCGCCAGTATAGACTTCCTCACTACCTTCTTCGTCCGCAATACGTCCCATTTGATTAGCTATTTTCGTAATTATCGGATACTCTTTTTGAATACTTACAATTTTTCGTATACGTTCAAAGTCATAAGTATTCCATAGACCACCCATTATCCCCCAAGTTTGGAAAAATTCTTCTTTTTCTATTTTATTCTTTTGCAAATATTCCGGAATACTCTTTATATTCGCATGAAGAGTTTTTTTGATATCACGTTCATTTATATATTGTTCCTGCTGCTCTTTCATCTGTTGTTCAAAAGCTTCCTTCCAATCATCAACCATCTTCTCCCAAACGCTCTCGTCTGCATATTTTCCATTTTTCCCAAATTCCCCTTGATAGAATCGTTTATCAAAACCATATTGCTGGTATTTGCCTCCTATATGTTTCAATAATGCTTGCCACCCATCTTTCTTTTTTCTCTCAGACCATTCTAAAACAAGCTCCATACCTTCCTGTTCTGATTGACTTCTCTGTATGTTAAACCGTTCTCTTTCCAAACAAGAAACGATAAAAGACATCATAGTATCATAAAAATATTTTGCACAAATATCATCACTTAATACTTGTATTTTTATCAACGGATCATTCATTACAGATTCTAGATAAGAATATAAAGGGTCAGACTTTCCGTTTTCTATCTTTTTACATTCTCCAGTTTCTATATATACATCTAGAATCTGCATATAAACCGCATTCTCAAAAAAGTTAAATGATTGCATATTGTAACTTTTGTACATCTACATGTGCTAAAGTTATTTCTTTATTGATAGCCAAGAAACATTCTTTTATTTTTATATTATCTTTCTGAGAAACAAAAAGGTTTCCAGATATTTGGCTAACAAGATTTTCCAACTGCATACTTATCGTTTCTAACTCTACTTCATAATTGCATTTTGAAACTGCAGCTATATTTCCCACACCGAATTGTTGTTTTTCTCCTTTCTTAAGCTGTATTATAGGAAAGCGCACTCCATTTATATACAATCCTTTATCATCTCGATAGAGAGTAACCAATTCACCTTTATATCGATTCAAACTATTTGAATATGCACGAATAGTCATTCTTTGAGGATTTTGGGGATCTCTATATAATATTCCCTGAACAGGAGCATTACCATGCCCTACTACTTTCTTATAATCTGGTAAATTTATATAATCCGATATAAAAATATAAGTATTTCCTGTACCATGTTCAGCTACCTGATAATAGAAATGATCAACTATACGTAAAGGCTGCCCCCTGTGATCATCTTTTGTAGAGACATTTTTCAATGCTTCATGTACCCTACAAACTTTCAAATCTGCTTTTAAGGCTAATACAATAAAAGACAGTTTTTCTTTTATCTGTAAAAAAAGAGATTGAATAACAATCGTTTGAACACTGTCATATTCACAAGGCTCATTCCACAGGCAATGATAAATTGGCAACAAATCAAGAATTAAGGTTTCAGTACGTCCATGCATAAAGGCTGAAGCTTTTAACATTTTTATTATGCATTTCCAACGACGATCACTCACATATACACTCCTACCACCTTCTTCCCCAACATCAACTTTTTTCAATCTTCTACGGACTTCCGTAATGCATGACAAGGTATCCGAGGATATGATAATTTTTTTTATTTGTTGTTTCCACTCTAAATATTCCTCATTAGATATTCTCCAGCAAAAATTCAGATGTTCGTCTTCTATGTCGTTCAACAACATCTTATAAAACAATTCTTCTTGTTGAATACAGGTACAAACTGTACGAATTAAGAAACGATCCCATAAAGCTTCCAGTCCCTCACCTTGTGCCGGCAACTCATTGCTAGCCGCCACTAATAATTTCAACGGCAATTGAATTTCTTCATCTCCATTCCGAAATACTTTTTCATTAATCACTGTCAATAATGTATTTTGAATAGCAGGTCCAGCCTTCCATATTTCATCTAAAAAAACGACATCAGCCGTTGGCAAATATCCTTTGACATTTCGTTCATATTTATCAGACAATTTTAGACGACTAAGACTTATTGGTCCAAAGATTTCATCTGGAGTAGAGAAACGCGACATTAAATATTCAAAACTCTTCGCATTAACAAAAGCATTTTTTAATCGTCTGGCAATCATTGATTTTGCAACCCCCGGTGGTCCTAATAATAATATACTATCGCCTGCAAGGGCAGCCAATAAGGCTAACCCTATTTCTGTATCCTTTTCGTACACACCATTATTCATTTCAGCCAACAACAACTTTATACGTTCTTTTATTTCCATGTCATTAAATGATTTTGTTACCGTTTGCAAAATTGACAATAGGGTATGCCAAAACAGAACACAACTTCTTACAATATACTCAATATTCACTTAATATAAATAATATTTCCACTATTTTCATCATATTTCCACCTATTATTCATCAACTGCATAATGTCGTAATTAACATAGCCGCCTATCTGAAGACTATGAAATACCGTTTTTTGTTCCTGACATTTCTTTATATCCTTCACAAACTTCAAAGGCAACCTAGGCATGACAAAATCTGAAATCAACAAGACATCTGCTTGTTGATAACAATTCATATTTAATAAATCCATTGTCTGTCGTAAAGCAGAGTCCATCCGCGTTCCTCCATAAAACGAATGAGACAAAAACTTCTCAATCTTATATTTATCTTTCACCCAATCTATCAGTTCAATGCATTTTATATTTATAGAAAAAGCAACAATAAATACTTCTCTTTTTTCTTGCAAAGCCGCATGAATAACTCCATAACATGCTGCTTTAGCAACAAATTCAGGAGAACCAACCATAGATCCACTCGTATCAACACAGATAATAACAGGTCCCTTTTCTTTCCCAAAAAATACACTTCCCCTCTTTTTTAAGGACGATCCCTCAGTTCTATATAGCCACTGTTCCAATTGACCTGAAGTGTATTTCTTATAAAATAAATAATCAATGTCCCGATGTAATAATACAAGTTCATGGCATAAAACACAGCTTAAATCATTACCCGCATAAATACTATTAATGTCAACCTTGGTATTAATATTGGTATTAATATCGGTTATTCTGTGTGTATATCCCGATTTATATTCCTTTCGTTTGTTATCCTTCCTTCTTCCTAATGAGTCTGCCAGACTTTGAAGTGAATTATTATGTTCAAATAATAATTTATATTTCAAATGAATAGCAATATCCAAATCTCTCCATATTCCCTTATCAAGACTCCACCAAAGACTTTTATTTATAAAAGAACTACGTTCCTGTTTTATTGCAGCATATATCAGTTTTTGGAATTTATTTCTATAGTAATCCAACAGATTTATCCAATAAGCCAATTGTTTTCTCGCCAATCTCTTTTTCCACCATAGTAACAATTCCCCTTGAGCATACTTATCCTTTGCCTCTAGTTTCATACTGAAATAGGACAAGAAACTATTATCCACTTGATAAGTCTTTTTTAGAGCCTTACATAACACCCCCCACTTTTTTATAAACAAAGAAAAATCCATCTGCATACATTGACGAAAATAATTTTCTTCACGAGCGAATATCGTCAAATCATGTTTATCCTTTAAAGATTCTTGTAGATATATTTCCAATACTTCCATTGAAGAAGTATTTTCGCTAATATAAACAGGTATAGAGTCAGACACTTCTGTCAAATACTCTTTTACTGAATATTCTCTTCGGTCAACTATGGATAAATACAATCGGTCATATTCTTCTTTACATTTATCAGTTCTCATGTCCTAACTCAAAAATAGTGGCAGAAAGTTCTCCCATCAATGTTACAAGCTCTTTTTCTCCTAACAGAACCCAATCTTGATCCTTAAAGATATTATCTGCAATATCTTCATTCCATTGTTCAATATCATGTATCAGTTTCTTTTTCAATTCATCTAATTCTTTTCTTTTCTCCAACAAAATTTTATAATTCCGTGTTGCAAAACGATTAATAACAGGTAGACTATCATAACGTTCCAAAGGATACTCCCGTTCATTAATAATCAAGCAGCCATTTTCCCCTTTTCTGACCAATACATCCGGTAGAACACGATAATCGTAATTCGAGACTAATGCTAGTTGACAATACGGTCCATTTTGATGAAGTTTTGCCTGCTCGTTTTGCCCGGACAACTTATTATAAAGTGAAATTGGAATAAGAATTTGTTGTGATTCCACAGCATTAATTTTATAAAATAATCCACTTACAATTATTAAACTATTGGGCATTGGTCCCCCTTTCTTTTTAATAATATTTTTTATCTCCGTATGAAATTCATTTATTTCCTTTTTATAGTTCTGGTACAATTCAGCATAGGGCTGCAACAACCCCTCTGTTATGGACTTTTTCACCATATCTTTAACAAAAGAGATTTGTGAATTATCATTCCATAAAATGTACTCCAGTAAAAAACAGTCTGTAAAATCAATCTTCTGCCGATTGTTCAATAGCGCACATGTCCTCATCAAATGGATGCTTTTTTTCCAACGACGATCAGATATATATAGAGTTTCAGACTCTACATTCGTTTGATTCCTCTCTGTTATTTTATCTCTTATTCTGTCTATAATATTTTTAATTATAGAATTTACCCCAATTTCCAAACAATTCTTTTGCCACTGAGAATAAACAGTTTCTGTAAACGGATTTACAATTGAAATACGACAATTATCATCTTGCACAGAAGTTATCATCTCATAAAAGAGATTCTTGTCTTGTATATTTTCAACCACACATCTGACAAGAAATCTGTCCCATAACGCATCCAAGCCTTCTCCCTCTGCAGGCAATTCATTACTCGCAGCAATTATCAACTTTACAGGTAATCGAATTTCCTTATCTCCATTACGAAAAACTTTCTCATTTAATACTGTAAGAAGAGCATTTTGTATTGAAGAACCAGCTTTCCAGATTTCATCCAAAAAGACAATATCGGCAGTAGGAAGATAGCCATCTACCATCCGTTCATATTTATCTTCGTCTTTCAGTTTCTGAATAGATACAGGACCAAATATCTCATCAGGAGTACTAAATCGACTCATCAAATATTCAAATGCTGTTGCATTATAGAATAACAGTTTTATACGTT
The DNA here is from genome assembly GCF_903181435.1 of Bacteroides acidifaciens. NCBI lineage: Bacteria > Pseudomonadati > Bacteroidota > Bacteroidia > Bacteroidales > Bacteroidaceae > Bacteroides > Bacteroides acidifaciens. Next base: position 544,392 of record NZ_CAEUHO010000001.1, on the reverse strand, counting down.
TGGCAATCATGCTTTTAGCGACTCCAGGCGCACCGAACAAGAAGATACTTTCACCAGCAAAGGCACAAAGCATAGATAATAAAAGTACCTGACGGCGTTCATATGTACCAACAGATATGTCATCTATTAATTCCAATATAGTTTGTTTATATGTCCTCATTAGTTATGTTTTATAAATAACACAAAAATGAGAGCAAGATATGCCAAACCAATGCACAAAATAAAAAAAATCCCGATATATCAAATACATCGGGATTCCTGCTAGTATATTTATTATTCTGTTACCAGTTTATATAGTTCTGCAATCATATCTTCGGTAATACGTTCTTCTTTCTTTGAATATTGATAATATTTTGCAAAAATAACAATTGTTCCTTTTAATCTTGTATTAGGCAGATAAGAGAAACTAACACGTTGTTCATTATTTATTAAACCTTCAATCCTATAGACTTCTAATGTTCCTTCTTTTTGTTCAAATGAAGTCTTTACTTTTTCAAATAGATATCCCATCCAAACATTGTTATCTTTTTGTGGAGTGGCATTTTTACCCCAAAAGTCCCAAGAACCTTTATTTCTTACACAAATAATCTTGGGTCTTATGACATTTTCAATGAACAGCTGATTTATACACAAATTCTCAGCCAAGAAAGATATACCCTCAGAAGTTTTCAAAAATTTAGCAATTCCCCCTTGTTTAGTACATCTGTAATTAAATAAATCCAAATAAGAAACTTTACCTTTCAATGTATTCGGAATTATCTTATCAATAGTTTTAAAGTAGCGATCATTTACAATAACTTCTTCATATTTAAAATGATGAGCTTCAGAACAATCAGTTGCATCTTTTACACGAGCAGAAGGATTGATTCCTGTAAAAAGTATATCATGTTGTTCCGACACTTCTGAATAACAATAAGTATTCTCGGATAAAATGTCATCAATACTTTTATACTTCTCCCATAATTCTGCCAATGCCTGTTTCAATCTATTTTCCATAATCTAACTAATTTTAATTAATAAATTCATAATCCAACTCTTTAATCTCAAAATTACAAGAAATGATAAATTCCCTAATTAATCATTTTATTGCAATACTATGAATAAGGTATGCCTAATTGTTTCATTAGTTACATATTTAAGACTACGCAGCAACCTTTCATTCTTTTCTCTTTTTCTTAGAGCCTGTTTAAAAATGGTTGAAATGAAATTTTAAGAAGGTTTTCGTATCTGCCCAATAATATCTTTATTTGAAGTGGGCAAACTTATAATAAAGATGTATCTGACAGATTTAACGGGACCCGAGTGCAATATATAACAAAAGTGCTGAACCTGCAAAAAAGAAAGCGAAAATATGATTTGGAATGCCACATTTTATTGTAAAAAAACAGGTTGCCAGTAGCGTATGCTTCCCAAAGAGTTCCCCAAATAGGAATCAGTTTATTACTATTGCCGGAAATGGGCTTCTCTCGATGTTTTCTATTTGCTTCTTGACAGATTACGTGGTCATGTCCGGGTAAAGCGGAGTCAAAACATGACACCCAGTGTAGGTATAATATGAAGAAAATTTAAACAGGCTCTAAACAAAATAAAAGGTTTATTCCTTATAATGACGTATATTCGTAAACAGACCATTTAGTGCATTATACCTCCGGTAAATGAGAAGATAGCAAAAGTTACCCTCATACCTGCCTACACGTACTTCAAGCCATTAATATCTGATGTTCAAAGTATTAACAGTTATCCCGTCAAGTATTAACACCCTACATCTCAAACATTAATAGTTGAGGAATCAGGTATTAATACATAAGAAACAACATAATAATGACTGATAAACGATTTGATACTATCTGGAACAACAGATAGAATAATCTGTAGATACAAGATAAAGAATTATATCCTATAAGATGAGTATCCGTTTCCCTATAAGGAAACGCCAGTTTCCTCGTAGAGATACGACTGTGTCCCCGTAGGGAAACGGGTGTTCCCTCGTAGAGATACGAGAGTTTCCATTATTAGAAACGAAAGGAAACTGCAAACAATTGATAATCAATAATACAGTTTCATATGATGATGATTAAAAATTATAGGTTAGCCATATATTTCCAAAGCGGAGCGGCATTCAGCGACTGCATGATTTCATTATTTTCAAGCAAGCTCTTAACCTCTTCCAAAGTGAGCAAATGAACGGAAATATCTCCGGTAGCTTCCAAATGCTGGTGGTCTATCAGTTCCACATCAGTGGCAAGAAAACAATGAGTCAGATTAGTGTGGGTACTCGGATTGGCGGAAATCACCATATATTCCTGCCAGTTCCCTTTGCCATAGCCCGTTTCTTCCCACAGTTCACGCTGGGCGGATACTAACGGCGAGGCATCTTCTTTTTCACAGACACCGGCACAAAGTTCATAACAAGTCCGCTGGATTCCCGGGCGGTACTGACGGACAAAGACAAATTTGCCTTCTTTCGTTATAGCAATCGTATTCACCCAGTCGGGATACTCCAAAATGTAATATTCAGGGATATGGTTTCCGTTCGGGAGCAACATATCTTCGCAGCGTACAGTCAGCCACGGACGGCGGAACAGGTACTTGCTGCTCACCGTTGTCCAGACCTTATTCTTTTCTTCCATCAGATTTTGTTTTTATTCCGACAAAAATAATGATTTTCGCCGGATTACCATACTTTTCCCTGTTTTCTATCTTTTATTCGTCGATATCAATACAAGTAATCTCTATCCCCTGTATCTGTTCCAGATATTTTTTGGTCGAACTAACCAAAGAACTTCCCATATAGAATAAAAACATCAAACTGATAATTACCATCAATGCCCCAATCATTGCAAAGCGGCCGCGTTGTTCAAAAATACTGCTGTTCATACCTCTGCCTCCTCATCTTTTTTGTACACTACAAAGATAGCACGCGGCGGGCTACAAAAAAATGACAAGAATGTTACAAAAGGCTTAAATATTGAAATTCTGTTCGTATCTTTGCAGCAACTAACTAACAACCTCTTTATTACAATATGGCATTTACGAATAATATTATGATTGTCCGGCACAAATTGCTGGCTGACCTTGTTAGACTTTGGAAAAACGACCAGTTAGTAGAAAAGATAGACCGACTCCCGATCGAGCTGAGTCCGCGGAAATCAAAACCGCTAGGGCGTTGCTGTGTACACAAAGAACGGGCAGTGTGGAGATACAAGACTTTTCCGCTGATGGGGCTGGACATGACAGACGAACACGACGAAGTAACTCCACTTTCCGATTACGCACGCATGGCGCTGAGCCGTCCCGAACCGGACAAGGAGAATATCATGTGCGTTATTGACGAAGCATGCTCTTCCTGCGTACAAATCAATTACGAGATTACGAACCTTTGTCGCGGCTGTGTAGCCCGCAGTTGCTACATGAACTGCCCGAAGGACGCCATACGTTTCAAGAAAAACGGTCAGGCAATGATTGACCATGATACATGTGTCAGTTGCGGTATCTGTCACAAAAGTTGTCCTTACCACGCTATCGTATATATCCCTGTGCCTTGCGAGGAAGCTTGTCCGGTAAAAGCTATCAGTAAAGATGAACATGGCATAGAACATATCGACGAAAGCAAATGCATCTATTGCGGAAAGTGCATGAATGCTTGTCCGTTCGGTGCCATCTTCGAGATTTCACAGACGTTCGATGTGCTGCAACGGATTCGTAAAGGAGAAAAGATGGTCGCTATCATCGCTCCGTCTATCCTCGGACAATTCAAGACTTCCATCGGACAAGTGTACGGCGCTTTTAAGGAAATAGGATTCACCGATGTGATTGAAGTAGCCGAAGGCGCTATGTCAACTACCAGCAACGAAGCGCACGAATTATTGGAGAAGCTGGAAGAAGGACAGCCGTTCATGACTACTTCCTGTTGTCCCTCTTATATAGAATTGGTAGAGAAACATATTCCGGGCATGAAACCCTATGTATCTACCACCGGTTCGCCGATGTACTATGCGGCACGGATTGCCAAAGAGAAACATCCCGACGCTAAAGTCGTATTCGTAGGTCCTTGCGTGGCCAAACGCAAAGAGGTGCGTCGCGATGAAGCTGTGGACTACATTCTGACATTTGAAGAAGTGGGCTCGATTCTTGACGGACTGGATATCCAGTTGGAGCAAGTGCAGGAATTCTCCATATTGCATACTTCCGTCCGCGAAGCACACGGGTTTGCGCAGGCAGGCGGCGTGATGGGAGCAGTCAAGGCTTATCTGAAAGAGGAAGCAGAGAAAATCAATGCGATACAGGTATCGGATATCAACAAGAAGAACATTGCCCTGCTACGTGCTTGTGCCAAGACAGGAAAAGCTGCCGGGCAGTTTATTGAAGTGATGGCTTGCGAAGGCGGATGCATCACCGGGCCGAGTACGCACAACGATATTGTTTCAGGACGTCGCCAACTGGCACAGGAGCTTCTCAAACGGAAAGAGAGCTATGAAACAATGGATAGATAAACTCCGACAGGAAAGAACACTCCGGCAGGAAGAATTCCGGCAACTGTTGACTGAATGTGACGCAGAAACCCTGCGGACCATCAACGAACAGGCACAGGAAGTCAGCCTGCTCCACTTCGGCAACAAGATTTATATCCGCGGACTGATTGAAGTCAGTAATTGCTGCCGGAACAATTGTTATTACTGCGGCATCCGAAAGGGAAACCCGAATATCGAACGCTACCGGCTGACCCAAGAAAACATCCTGGACTGCTGCAAGCAAGGTTATGAACTGGGTTTCCGCACTTTCGTGCTGCAAGGCGGAGAAGACCCTGCCCTGACAGACGACCGGATAGAAAAAACGGTCGCTGCCATCCGGCAGAATTATCCGGATTGCGCCATCACACTGTCACTCGGCGAAAAGTCGCGCGAAGCGTACGAGCGTTTCTTCCGGGCAGGTGCCAACCGCTACTTACTTCGTCACGAAACCTACAACGAGCTGCATTACGGACAACTGCACCCGACGGATATGTCCTGCAAACAGCGTTTGCAATGTTTGCAAGATTTAAAGAACATCGGTTATCAGACGGGAACAGGAATCATGGTCGGCAGTCCCGGACAAACGGTGGAACATATCATCGAGGATATCCGGTTTATAGAAAAGCTCCGTCCGGAAATGATTGGCATCGGTCCTTTCCTGCCCCACCATGACACACCTTTTGCCGGATACCCAAGTGGCACGGTGGAACAGACCCTTCTTTTACTATCCATCTTCCGCCTGATGCACCCGTCCGCATTGATTCCGGCAACCACGGCACTGGCTACGCTCGCTCCCGACGGCAGAGAACGGGGAATACTGGCAGGAGCGAATGTGGTAATGCCCAACCTGTCGCCCCGGGAAGAACGGAAGAAATATGAATTATACAATGACAAAGCTTCACTCGGAGCGGAATCTGCCGAAGGACTGGCTGCGCTACAAAAGCAGTTGGACGCTATCGGCTACGGGATTTCCACCGAAAGAGGAGACTTTAATATAACAGAATTATGATATACCAAGCAGATTCATCCAAAGCAGAAGAGTTTATCCACCACGAAGAGATTCTAGATACACTGGAATACGCGCAAAACAACAAGGATAACCGTGCACTGATTGAACAACTTATTGAAAAAGCTGCCCTGTGCAAGGGACTGACCCACCGTGAGGCAGCCGTCCTGCTGGAATGCGACCAACCTGACCTGATAGAACGTATCTTTCATCTCGCCAAAGAAATCAAACAGAAGTTCTACGGCAACCGCATCGTCATGTTCGCACCGCTTTATCTGTCGAATTATTGCGTAAACGGCTGTATATACTGCCCGTACCACGCCAAGAACAAAACGATTGCACGTAAGAAACTGACACAGGAAGAAATCCGACGAGAAGTGATTGCCTTGCAGGATATGGGGCACAAACGTCTCGCCCTTGAAGCCGGAGAGCATCCGACACTGAACCCGATAGAGTATATTCTCGAATCTATCCGGACGATTTACAGTATCAAGCATAAGAACGGCGCGATAAGGCGGGTGAATGTCAACATCGCCGCTACCACCGTAGAGAACTACCGCCGTTTAAAAGAAGCGGGCATCGGCACTTATATCTTATTCCAAGAAACTTACCATAAGGAAAACTACGAAACGCTCCACCCTACCGGTCCGAAAAGCAACTACGCTTATCATACCGAAGCTATGGACCGCGCCATGGAAGGGGGAATTGACGATGTAGGGATAGGCGTACTTTTCGGTTTGAATACATACCGGTACGATTTTACAGGCTTGTTGATGCATGCCGAGCACTTGGAAGCCCGGTTCGGTGTAGGGCCGCATACTATCAGTGTGCCGCGTATTTGCTCGGCGGATGATATTGACGCGGGAGATTTCCCGAACGCCATTTCCGATGAGATATTCAGCAAGATTGTAGCTGTCATCCGCATTGCGGTTCCCTATACGGGAATGATTATCTCCACACGCGAGTCGCAGGAATCACGGAAAAAGGTGCTCGAACTGGGGATTTCACAAATCAGCGGCGGTTCGCGTACCAGCGTAGGCGGATATGCTGAAAAAGAACTGCCCGACAATAACTCCGCCCAATTTGATGTAAGTGATACGAGGACATTGGACGAGGTGGTCAACTGGTTACTCGAACTTGGCTACATCCCCAGTTTCTGTACGGCATGTTATCGGGAAGGACGGACGGGCGACCGCTTTATGGCGCTCGTGAAATCCGGCCAGATAGCAAATTGCTGCGGACCGAATGCCCTGATGACTCTGAAAGAGTATCTGGAAGATTATGCTTCAGAAGATACCCGACAGAAAGGATTGGAACTGATTCTAAAAGAAACGGAACAAATCCCCAACCCCAAAATCAGAGAAATAGCCATCCGAAACCTCAAAGCCATCGCCGAAGGCAAAAGAGACTTTAGATTTTAGTGATTAATGCGCAACCCATTAATCACTAATCACCAACAAACTAATCACTAATAAACATGAGCTTGACAGATACTCCCAACGCCAACAGACTCCACATAGCCCTTTTCGGCAAACGGAACAGCGGCAAGTCTTCTCTTATCAATGCGCTGACAGGACAAGATACCGCCATCGTCTCGGATACGCCCGGCACAACGACCGACCTTGTTTCCAAAGCAATGGAGATTCAAGGTATTGGTCCTTGTCTTTTTATAGATACTCCGGGATTCGACGACGAAGGAGAACTAGGTGAAATGCGTATCGCCCGGACATTGAAGGCGATTGAAAAGACAGACATTGCGCTACTGCTTTGTGAAGATGATTCAACTTCTTGCGAAAAAGAAAGGTTGGAGTCACCGGAAGATGAAATGTTGAAGCTACTGAAAGAGAAGAATATTCCTGTCATCCTGATACTGAACAAAATTGATATACGCGAAAACACCGATGCGGTGGCCGCACGGATTGAGCTGCAATATAACCAGCGCCCGTTGCTTGTCAGCGCAAAAGAAGGAACAGGAATTGAAGAAATCCGGCAGGCGATTCTTGAAAAGCTCCCTTCGGACTTCGGTCAGCAGAGTATCACCGGAGAACTTGTCGCTGAGAATGACCTCGTGTTACTAGTCATGCCACAGGATATTCAAGCTCCTAAAGGCAGGCTCATCCTGCCACAGGTACAGACTATCCGTGAACTGCTGGATAAGAAATGCCTTGTGATGACTTGTACTACCGATAAACTTCCGGAAACTTTACAGGCTCTTGCCTATCCGCCGAAGTTAATCATCACCGATTCGCAAGTATTCAAAACCGTCTACGAACAGAAACCGGAAAAAAGCAAACTGACTTCTTTCTCTGTTCTCTTTGCGGGATATAAAGGGGATATTCATTATTATGTAGAAAGTGCTGCCGCCATTGAAAGCCTGACGGAATCATCGCGCGTACTGATAGCGGAAGCCTGTACACATGCTCCCCTTTCCGAAGACATCGGAAGAGTGAAACTCCCACGCCTGTTACGAAAAAGAATCGGAGAGAAACTGCAGATTGATATTGTAGGCGGAACGGATTTTCCACAGGATTTGACTCCTTATTCTTTAGTCATTCATTGCGGAGCATGTATGTTCAACCGCAAGTATGTGCTCAGCCGCATCGACCGTGCACGGAAGCAGCATATCCCTATGACGAATTACGGAGTAGCAATTGCCTACCTCAATGGGATACTTGAACAAATTGAATATTAAAAAAGGAAGTTATTTAGTTGTATACTAAGAACATATTCCTTACATTTGTCCGAATCTATTATTAACCCCTTCATTAACTTACAACACATGAAAAAGAAAAGAATGGTCTTTACCATTTTATTGGCAACCGGGTTTGCTTTCCAAGCCCAAGCCCAAGAGAGACTGACAAGCTACAAAGTACGAAATGCTATCGAGGTACGTACTCCCATTATGAACGACAGCATTAACCCGAAAGGAGAAAAACATTCAGTGAAAATGTTGCTCAAAACTCCGGTCGTATTAGATTTGCCGGATGCTCAAATGCAGTCATTGGCTGTCGATACGGCAGGTTATCTGAGCCTGGAAAAAGCGGAGAAAAACAACAAACTCTACTTGCTGAAAACGCAAATACGTGCGGAACGCTTCCTGAAAGGGAAACTGAAAGTGACTTCTCCCGTCCGCTGGGAAGTCTTTATCGACGGAGTTTCCAAGCAGACAAAAGACGCTGCCGAAGATAGCATCACTTCCGCCTCTTCACGCGAAATAGCCATCGCCATGGAGCCTGAACGCGATTATGAGATTACGTTCAAACTACTTTCCGCTTCGGAAGACAAAGCAGCTCCTACCTTGAAATGTGAACTTATCAAAGACGAGAAATTCAAGGAGATTGCCTGCACGCTTACTCCCGACGCAAAGCAACGTTTCTCACTCGACAATACCGTATATGGCAACCGGACGATTTCTGTTGCCATCTCTCCCAGCGGAAAGTATTTATTAACCCGCTACTGGAACAATCATTCCGCCAAACGTTCGCGCACTTATTGCGAACTCAGCGACTTGAAAACCGGAAAAGTTCTTTTGGATAACGCAAGGGACGGTATGCGCTGGATGCCGAAAAGCGACAAGCTGTATTATACCGTCACTGCCTTAAATGGAAACGATGTAATCGCACTCGACCCTGCCACCCTTCGCGAAGAGGTTATTTTAAAAGGAATCCCCGAACAGAATTTCACATGGTCGCCCAATGAGGACTTCCTTATTTATTATCCCAGAGAGGAAGGGATAAAGGAAGAAGGTGCTCTCCGCCGTATTGTAAGTCCGGCAGACCGTATTCCCAATACCCGGGGACGCAGCTTCCTGGCTAAATACGACATAGCCAACGGAGTTTCCGAACGGCTGACTTACGGCAATCACAGCACTTACCTGCAGGATATTTCTCCCGACGGAAAGTATATAGTGTACAGTACTTCTAAAGAAAATATCACCCAACGTCCTTTCTCTTTGTCTTCTCTTTATCTGGTAGACTTGGAGACTCTGAAAGTAGATACGCTCTTCCATAACGAAAGATTTCTAGGTGGCGCCAGCTATTCACCGGACGGAAAACAGTTGTTACTGACTGCAAGCCCCGAAGCATTCGGCGGTATCGGCAAGAACTGCGGCAGTCATCCCATTGCCAATGATTTCGACACGCAAGCCTTTATCATGGACTTGGCTACGCGCAAAATCCAGCCGATAACCAAAGACTTCAACCCTACCGTCAGCCCCTTGCAATGGAATCGCGGAGACGGTTGTATCTACTTCAACACGGACGACGGCGACTGCAAGAATATCTACCGTTATTCTCCGAAAAGCGGTAATTTCGAAAAGTTGAACCTCGAAACAGATGTTGTCAGCACTTTCACCTTGTCTGAATATAATCCGGCTATTGCCGCCTATATCGGTCAATCGGATAGCACTTCGGGAGTCGCCTACCTTTACGATATGAAGAAAAAAACTTCCCGCCTGCTTGCCGACCCGATGAAACCGATTCTAGACAAAATAGAATTAGGTAAAACAGAACCTTGGAACTTTACAGCTTCGGACGGCACAGTTATCACCGGAAAGATGTGTCTTCCACCTGACTTCGACCCTAACAAGAAGTATCCGTTAATCGTTTACTATTACGGCGGTACCACTCCTACGACACGCGGTATCGGCAACCCATATTGCGCCCAACTGTTCGCATCACGTGATTACGTAGTATATGTCATTCAGCCCAGCGGTACTATCGGCTTCGGTCAGGAGTTTTCCGCACGCCACGTCAATGCTTGGGGAAAACGGACTGCGGATGATATTATCGAAGGAACGAAACAGTTCTGCAAGGAACATACCTTTGTGGATGCGAAAAAAATCGGATGCATCGGTGCTTCTTATGGTGGATTCATGACCCAATACCTGCAAACTCAGACTGATATTTTCGCCGCTGCCGTATCCCATGCAGGTATCAGTGACGTGACAAGTTATTGGGGAGAAGGGTACTGGGGATATTCATACAACGCGATTGCGGCTGCCGACAGCTATCCCTGGAAGAACCCGGAACTGTTCACCAAACAAGGTTCCCTGTTCAATGCCGACAAGATTAACACTCCGTTATTATTGCTACATGGCACAGTGGATACGAATGTGCCTATCGGAGAAAGTATCCAGCTTTTCAATGCGCTGAAGATATTAGGCAAGACCGTAGAGTTTATTACTGTGGATGGCGAAAACCATTTCATTTCAAATTACGACAAACGTATCAAATGGCACAACTCTATCATGGCCTGGTTTGCACGTTGGCTGCAAGACCGTCCCGAATGGTGGAATGAGTTATATCCGGAACGTCATTTGTAATTCTGAATTCTGATTGTAGCTCTGTTATCATATTCCATCTACAAATTCTGAAACGTACAATCTATTAAATAATAAAGGTGTCGCTGATTCTACATTCAACGACACCTTTTATTATATTATTAATTTATCCTATAATAAATCTCTGCTTATTTCTTCACAGCAGCAATCAACTCTTCTGCCGAAACAAGGTTTTGTTCTCCAGTCTCCATATTCTTCAACATCACTTTTCCTTCGTTCATCTCGTTTTCGCCGACAATGGCTACAAACGGGATATTTTTTGCATTGGCATAGCTCATCTGCTTCTTCATCTTCGCAGCATCCGGGAAAATCTCCGCACGGATACCGGCAGTGCGCACTTTAGCCAAAATTCCCATAGAGAAAGCAGCTTCCTTTTCACCGAAGTTGATAAACAGGATTTCAGTTCCGTTCACGGCTTCTTTCGGATAAAGGTCGAGTTGGTTCAAGACGTCGAAGATACGGTCTGCACCGAAAGATATGCCGACACCCGAAACTCCTGCCATACCGAATACACCGGTCAGGTTGTCATAACGACCGCCACCCGTGATACTTCCGATTTGTACATCCAGTGCTTTCACTTCAAAAATAGCACCTGTATAATAGTTCAGTCCGCGAGCTAAAGTCAAGTCGAGTTCGATTTCATTCTTCAATCCCATTGCTTCCAAAGTATTCAAGATGAATTCGCTTTCTTCCACTCCCTTCAATCCCACTTCACTGGCTGACAGTACATTTTTCAACGTCGCAAGCTTCTCTGCATTTGTTCCGCTAAGAAGGATAATCGGCTGCAACTTGGCGATAGCCTCATCACTGATACCCTTATCTTTCAACTCGGCATTTACATTATCCAACCCGATTTTATCCAGTTTGTCTATCGCCACAGTAATGTCGACAATCTTATCCGATTCACCGATAATCTCTGCAATACCGGAAAGAATCTTGCGGTTGTTAATCTTAATACATACACGAATATTAAAACGACTAAAAACGGTATCGACAATCTGCATCAATTCCACTTCGTTCAGCAATGAGTCACTGCCCACCACGTCAGCGTCACATTGATAGAATTCGCGATAGCGTCCCTTCTGCGGACGGTCGGCACGCCACACCGGTTGAATCTGATAGCGCTTGAACGGGAAGGTGATTTCATCACGGTGCATCACCACATAACGGGCAAAAGGCACAGTCAGGTCATAACGTAATCCTTTCTCACAGAATTTGCTTGCCAGCTTCGCAGCATTACGGCTCAACAATTCTTCGTCAGTAATCCCGGAAAAATAATCTCCTGAATTCTGAATCTTAAAGAGTAGTTTATCTCCCTCATCACCGTACTTTCCCATCAGTGTAGAAAGCATTTCCATCGACGGAGTCTCAATCTGCTGGAAACCATACAAATGATATACGTCACGAATCGTATTGAATATATAATTACGCTTCGCCATCTCTACCGGCGAAAAGTCACGAGTTCCTTTAGGAATACTTGGTTTTGCTGCCATAATATTACTGTTTATAATTTTAATTGCGCAAATTTACTGCAAATTTCCGAGCAACGCTTGCATATATCTGAAAAAATGCTCAATATTGCACCCAAAGTTATGCAAAACTTTCCAAACAGATAGCGCCATAACACTTTGGAAAACTTTAAAGACCGGAAATATGATGAATACAACTACTGTTTACTCAATGAAAAAGATGAAAGTTCTTTTTATTACTGCTTCACTTTTAACGATGCCGATACTGGCACAAAACAATATCCAAGATACCCCACCTTTCAAAAGTACCCGTACTACGGTACACCAAGCCATACAAAAAGATACCACATGGGCAGCAGGTGCCGTCGTCGACCAAATTCATTTTGTAAGATATGACCGTAACGGAAGAAAGATAGCAGAGAACTCACTAAAGCCGGACGGAAGCGCCGACAGCAAGATTATCTTCGTTTACGATAAAGATGGAAATGTAGTAGAGGAAGTCATCGCCTCTATCGAAAAAGGTGGAGTCAGCAACGTCTATCAATACCATTATGATGCACAAGGCAGGATGGACGGCAAGAAGAAACTTAATGCCCAACGGACTGTAGTAGGTATAGACACTATTATACGCAATGAGACCGGACTAATCACACAAAGGATATATGCAGGAGTAATCTACTCTTTAAAAGAGCCTAAAGGAAGAACATACCGTGAAGCGGTGAATATCCTCTACAATGATGAAGGGCAGGTCACAGAAGTCATTGAAGAAAGTACACTGAACAGTAATGGCAATCCCGGCAACAGGAAACTGCAAAAAAAAGACACAATACCGTTAAAGCCCTACTCGGAAGGGAAATTTGCACGATATAAAGCTCCCAAAAGCAAAAGGGTGGATATATCTTATGACCAGTACGGCAACTGGACCAAACGTATAGAATACAATGGTCCCAACCCGGAATATATCGTCATGCGTGCCATCGAATATGCCGGAACAGAAGACACAGACTGGAAAGAACTATTACTTCAAGGGAAAGTGAAGACCGTGCACCAGACTTCGTATATAGCACTTCCCAACGGCCCCGACATCATCAACAGAGGACAGAAGAAAGGGAATTTCTTCATCTGTAAATTTGACAGGAACGGACGAAAGACAATGGTTTCACATTTCACGGACGCAGGCATACCGGCAGGTAGTACCGAATATGTATATGACACTAATGGAAACGTAGAAAAGGAGATAGAAAAATTACCCAACGCCAAAATAGAAAGTACTTCGTTATTGACATACAACGATGACGGTAGGGTGAAAAGCAAATCCCTGCTGGATGCCAACAATGAAATGCTGCGCAAGACGATTTTCCGTTATGACGGAGAAGGCAATTGTATTGCTGAATTATGCTTTGGCAAAGACGGTTCAAAATACAGTGACATCCGCAAGCAGTATGACCCATACGGTAATCTGATTATGAAACAAATACTAGTTGCCCCGGCAGAAGCCAAGGAGACGGAATTTCAACCGATAACCCGCATATGGAATACCAAAGGCAGAATCGTTGAGGAAAAAATAGGTACTCCCGAAAACGAACGGAGTTATACTTATCAATATAGTACCCGCGGCGAGGTTATTTCCGGTACGGAAGCGGTAAATAATGAACCGCCTGTAAAATTCGTATATAAATTCTATAATGACAAGCATGGCAACTGGAAAAAACGCATCAAGTTTATTGATGACAAACCCGTACTATACGAAGAAAGAGAATATACTTATTACGAATAAAAGGAATAATTAAAAAAATCAGCATATAAAACAGAACGTCTCCATAGCATTGACAATGCTATGGAGACGTTCTGTTTTATATAGAGGAATCCGTGCAAAACCTACATACTCCCCTTTTTCGTTTCTTAATCTCTTCTACCCATGAAAATCATGATATAGTAAACCAATGTAGCCAATGAACCCAATGCGGCAACTACATACGTATAAGCAGCAGAACGAAGAGCATCTTCAGCCTGTGCATGATTGTACGAATTAGTAATGCCGGATGAACTCAACCATACCAACGCACGCTTACTTGCATTGATTTCCACCGGCAGCGTGATAAAGCTGAACAGGGTAGTCATGGCAAACAGGATAATACCTGCCAGCAGCAATTGCGGGAAAGTATTTACCATCAAGATACCACCCAACAGAACCCATGTCATAATGGAAGAGGCAAAGTTCACCACCGGAACCAGCGCACTACGCATCTTCAAAGGAGCATACATACGCGCATGTTGCACAGCATGTCCACATTCGTGAGCTGCTACGGCAGCCGCCATAATACTATTGCTTTCATACACCCCTTCACTCAAATTCACCGTTTTGTTAGTCGGATTATAGTGGTCGGTCAACTGCCCAGGCGTATGTGTCACCTGCACATCATAAATTCCATTGTCATGCAACATCTTCAAAGCTACGTCGCGTCCTGTCATGCCGTTTCCGGTAGGAATCTTGGAGTACTTCTTGAACTTGTTCTGCAAATTCATCTGTACCAACCAACTTACTACGGCAATTCCAATAAATAATACCCAATAAGACATCATATACTTTTCATTTTAATTATTACTCTATATCTATATAAACAAATAGTTTGCCAAAAATAAAGGGAAACTACCAATGTCAGGATAGTTTCCCCTTGCTTTTATGAAGAATTATCTAAAAATTAGTCAATTGTTAGTTCTACTACATAGTCAATATCTTTCGGCACATCAGCAAACTCCAGCACAACACCTGCTTTCGTTTTGGTAAAGCGAATCGGGGACTGGTCTTTGAACAGCACCGCTTTCTTCACTTTCTTATCTGCCAAAGGCAAGAACAACGCTTTATCTTTCAGATTGAGGATATGCACATAGAGCTTATTGCCTTTCTGCGTCGTCACTCCCCAGTCATGCGGGGCAACTTCACCGCTGCGTGTTCCGTAGATAGTTTCGCCATACTGCTTCATCCACTCTCCCATTTCTGCCAAGCGTTGTACAGCTACCGCAGGAAGCTCACCATCGGGTTGAGGACCGATATTCATCAAGAGATTGGCATTTTTACCGGCTGCCTTCACCAAATAATGAATCAATGTCTTTGTTGATTTATAATTCTGGTCGGTAATCTTATACCCCCACATACCATTCATTGTTTCACAAGTCTCTAAAGGCAGGCGGCTGATCTCCTGTCCCGAAAGTCCCGCTGAATTTTCACCTGGCAGGTCACGTTCGAAAATCTGAATATCTTCACCTGCAAAAGGCGTCTGATGATGATTGTTACCGATAAGGCATCCCGGCTGGAGCTTATGAATCAATGCGTATTGTTCAGGTAGTTCCCAATCGAAATTCTTATTATTGTCCTGATCCCACCATCCATCAAACCAAATAGCACCTATCGGACCGTAATTCGTCAGCAATTCCGTCAATTGGTTATTCATGAACTGATAATAGCTTTTCCAATCCCCTTTCGGATTGGGGCGTCCTGTTCCCCGTCCTGTACGTCCCCAGGGATAATCTTCGCGCACCCAGTCGAGATGCGAATAGTAGAAATGAAGTTTGATTCCATGTTTCGCACAAGCGGCTGCCAGTTCTTTCACGATGTCACGCTTGAAAGGAGTAGCCTTGACTACATTATAGTCCGAATATTTGGTATCGAACATAGAAAATCCCTCGTGATGACGGGTAGTGAAACAGATATATTTCGCTCCCGAAGCCTTGATAGCCTCTACCCATTTGTCCGCATCAAACTTGGAAGGATAGAAACCGCCTGCCAGTTTGGCATATTCTTTATAATCCAGATTATTATTTGTCATAGTCCACTCACCAGTAGCGAGCATGGCATACAATCCCCAATGAAGGAAAATACCAAACTTATTGTCCTGGAATTCCTGACGTGCTTTCAGGTTCTCTTCGGTGGGTTGATAAGAAGAAGACTGTGCAAATGCACTAACGCCCATTGCGAGCAACAAAAGAAAAGTAATAAAACGTGTTTTCATAAGCGCGATTATTTATGTGTATTTTAAAATAGACAACAAAAGGTTTGAATAAAGAAAGGCGGAGATAAAAAAAACTCCGCCTTCCCCCTATATAATTACTAGATTGTTATTCTTCAGTATAACGTTCGATAGTCTGTGCCCTGTCCGGTCCTACAGATACAATCTTGATTTCCACGCCAAGCTGTTCTTCCAAGAAAGTCAGATAAGCGTTGAACTCTTCCGGAAATTCATCCTCGCTTTGCATCTTCGTCATATCTGTTTTCCAGCCCGGAAGTTCCGCATACACAGGTTCTACGCCGTCAGTGATGTCATACGGGAAGTAATCGATTTCCTCGCCACCCACTTTATAAGCTACGCAAGCTTTGATAGTATCGAAAGTATCGAGCACATCGCTCTTCATCATAATCAATTTGGTAACCCCGTTTATCATAACAGAATACTTCAACGCTACCAGGTCAATCCACCCGCAACGGCGTTTACGCCCTGTCACCGAACCGAACTCATGTCCCAATGTACACATCTTGTCGCCTGTCTCATCGAACAGTTCCGATGGGAACGGACCTGCGCCTACACGTGTACAATATGCCTTGAAGATACCATATACTTCGCCGATACGATTGGGAGCCACTCCCAGTCCGGTGCAAGCACCTGCGCAAACAGTATTGGAAGAAGTAACGAACGGATACGAACCGAAATCAATGTCGAGCATAGTACCTTGAGCACCTTCACAAAGAACGCTCTTACCATCCTTCAACAGGTTATTCACTTCATGTTCGCTGTCTACAAAATGGAATTGTTTCAGATATTCGATGCCTTCCAGCCATGCCTTTTCCAGTTCCGTCAAGTCATACTCATAGTTCAGACTCTTCAGGATTTGTTCGTGACGTGCTTTTGCAGCAGCATATTTTTGTTCGAAGTTGTGGAGGATATCACCTACACGGACACCGTTACGGCTAACCTTATCCGTATAAGTAGGACCGATACCCTTACCGGTAGTTCCTACTTTAGCGTCACCCTTGGCAGCTTCGTAAGCAGCATCGAGGATGCGGTGTGTCGGAAGAATAAGATGAGCTTTCTTTGAGATGTGCAAACGTTCTTTCAACGGATGCCCTGATGCTTCAAGCGCCTCAGCCTCTGCTTTGAACAGTGCCGGATCAAGTACCACACCATTACCGATGATGTTTACCTTGTTTCCCTGAAAAATACCGGAAGGAATAGAACGAAGCACATACTTCTGTCCCTCGAACTCAAGTGTATGACCGGCATTCGGGCCGCCCTGGAAACGGGCAACCACATCGTACTTAGGTGTTAAAACGTCGACTACTTTTCCTTTACCTTCGTCGCCCCATTGTAATCCTAAAAGAACATCTACTTTCATGTTTATTTTTTATTGTTGTTATTAACTTTCTTCCTTTTGTTAGCTCTGTCGCACTTGCTGCATATTCCATATATATATAAGGAGTAATGCGAAAGTTGGAATCGGCTTAGTTTCGTATTTTCAATGGCATGCTGCAAATCCTCGTTCTGAAACTCGGTCACTTTACCACATTGCGTACATATCTGATGATGATGCGTCTCGCGGTTATATGATTTTTCGTATTGGGAGGAAGTTCCGAACTGGTGCTTGATGACCAGCCGTGCATTGATAAGAAGGATAATGGTGTTGTAGAGGGTTGCCCGGCTCACCCGGAAATTCTCCTGGTCCATCATCCGTGAATAAAGCATGTCTATATCGAAATGGCCGTCGATAGAATAGATTGTATCAAGTATGGCGTAGCGTTCAGGAGTCTTACGATGCCCGTTCGCTGTGAGATATTCCGTGAATATCTGCCTTACTGTATCTTTCACGTTTTGAGTTTCCATCATCAGCCAAAATTAGCGCGAACAAAGTTAAGCCTTTTTTGCGGAACGCAAAAGGATTTCTTTGATATTTATTAGAGTAGTCATTCCGTCTCCACTTTCACCATATTATAAAGCATCTGTTCGGCTTCTACGGCAGAATCCCCCATTCCTTCCACCATGCGGCACACCAGGAAAGCATGCTCTTCACTGTGCTGCATATATTTTCGAATCACCAGCAAAGCGGCATTCCGCACATGATAACTCTCGGAATGAACACTACACATAGCCTGGTCGAGCAGTTCGCCGGAAGCCCGTTCGGTCATATCCCCTTTCTTCATCAGAAGCCGGGCAGCAGTCAGGAAGCCACAGGTCTGTATATACTCGCGTTCATCGGCAATCCAGTGAAAAGACTTGGCAGGAGCATACGGCAGATTTTGGAAAAGGTTCATACAAGTCAGCTCCGCGATTTCAATATTCCGGATGTCTTCCACCCAAATATCAGCAATCTCGGGATAGAATGTCTCAACCGGTTGGAGCATGCCTGCCAAAATCTTACATTCGCGAATCTCCTCTTTCCATAAGGCTTGCGCCAGGTCGTGATTCTTTTCGTAACCTTCGGCAATCATTTTGATGCGGGGCAGTTCCACTCCGAAATTAAGTTTGTACACCAGCCCTTTCTCGCGCATACTTTGGGACACAGCCCCGTTCATTGAGAGACGGAGCTGTGTTTTGATATCTTTGAGTTGTTCTCTAATATCCATTTTCAGATTAGTTGTTTACCGAAGGAAGCGGAGAATAATCCTTGCTGTAACGCAGCATTTGTTCCACATAACCTTCGTCATAAGCTACCGTGACATCGGTAATGTTTCCATTTTCGTCTGTCACCAATTCATATTTCGGATTTACAAAGCCTTTATACGGAGCCAGGTTCAGTTTCTTATAACGCTCCAATATTTCTGCATGCAAAGTCGGGTCTACCTTTACTGCGTAGTTTTCTACCAATGAACGGGCAGCTTCGAAATCGCCTGTCGACTTGATACGCTGAATTTCGGCCAGCAATTCACCGAACAGTTCACGTACTTTCTCATAGTCATTGATAACGACATATGTCTTTCCGTCTTTCTTCACCAGTTCCACAACTTTATCAGCTGCCCCTTTTTCGAATACCCAACGGGCGATTAACTGGCGGTTACGCATATGAGCTTCTTCCACCGTGTTTCCCGGTTCGATACGTACCAACTGCGTCATCAGACCGTTCATCAGATACGTATAATACTGAGCCTTGTAAGCTTCGGGAGAAGAGAGAAGCTTCAGTTCCACCAGTTTCGGGTCAGCTACGTAATACAAACCAAACAAGTCGGCACGCGCTTCTTCAATTGTAGAGCCGTAAGCTTTCAATGCGTCAGGGTCTACCCCCGGAAGCAACTTACCTGAACCGTGTCCCAAACATTCGTGCAGGTCAGTGTGCAGTTCATCCGTCAGGTCAGCATAAGTATCAATCAATAGCCTTTCCGCATCGCTATAAACAAACTCTTCATTGAATCCGTTTCCATGAGCCGCCTTGTTATAGGCATCCGTGATATTGCCGATAGTCACCGACTTGGAACCGTGATGCGCACGAATCCAATTGGCATTCGGCAGATTGATACCGATAGCGGTTGCCGGATAGAGATCACCCGCAAGGATAGCAGCGGTGATAACTTTCGCCGATACCCCCTTCACTTCGTCTTTCTTGAAAGCCTTGTCCACCGGCGAATGGTCCTCGAACCACTGCGCGTTACTGCTGATAATCTCCGTACGGTGCGTAGACTCTATATCCTTGAAGTTCACCAATGACTCCCAGCTAGCTTTCATTCCTAGCGGGTCGCCATAACTTTCCGTGAATCCATTCACAAAGTCGATTCGTGAATCCAAGTCTTTCACCCAAAGGATGGCATATTCGTCGAAATCTTTCAAACTGCCGGTTTCATAGAACCGGATCAGTTTGGCGATAACCGCTTTCTGCGCATCGTTCTCCGCTACCCCTTCCGCTTTCTTCAACCAATAAACGATTTTCTCGATAGCCTGCGTATAGAGTCCGCCTACCTTCCATGTTTTTTCCTGCAACTTGCCGTTCTCTTTTACCAAACGGCTGTTCAAACCATACGAGACCGGAGTTTCATCTTTCGGGTCTTTCATCTCATTATAGAAACTTTCCGCTTCCTTCTGCGTCACCCCGTCGTAGTAATTGCAAGCGGAAGTCAGTACAAGATCCTCGCCATCTGCCTGGTTCACTCGTTTCGGCATGACAGCCGGATCAAAGATAACCGGGAAGAGTTCGTCGCAAAGCTGCCCGGCAGTCTGTCCTTCTGCCAATGGAAGTTGTTTGGCATCAAGCCCGAGCACAGCCTGCTTCAAGAAATCCTGCGAGAAACCGGGTACAAATTTCTCCGTGCCATAATGATGATGAATACCATTGGAGAACCATACCCTTTTCAAGTACACTTCCATGTTCTTGAAATCAGGAGTTGTCTTGTCTCCCTGATAGTTCGTATATACCGCTTCGAGCATCCGACGAATTCTCAAATTATATTTTCCATTCTGGTCAAACAGAATATCCCTTCCTTCCAGAGCAGCCTCTGTCAGGTAATAAACCAGTTCTTTCTGCTTCAGCGTCAGTTCCTCAAAGCCGGGGACTTTATAACGCAAAATCTGTAAGTCTGCAAATTGTTCCACTGTATAATCAAATTTATCTGCCTCGGCAGTTGTTGTTTTGGCTCCGCCGCACGATGTCAGAATCGTGGCGGCTACCGCCATTGAAATAAGATGTTTATTCATAATGCTAGTGTTGATTAATTAAAACAAGAAAAGGAATCATCTCCAAAATCTTTCATTTAGAGGTAATTCCTTTCGATTAATCTCGGTATGCGCAATTACTTTTTGTTTTCCAAATGTTTTTTGCGGTATCCGTTAGGAGTCTCACCTACGTTTTTGTAAAATGCAGCGTAAAAAGATTGACGATTTGCAAAGCCAACCATAGCGCTAATCTCTTCCACATTTTTGTCGGCATAACGCTTATCCGTCAATAAATGCAAAGCATCTTTTACTCTGTATTCATTCAACAGGCAAGAATAGTTCATGCCGAAACGTGAGTTCACTACTGCAGAAAGATAACGAGTATTCGTCTTAAGCTCTTTTGCCAAGTCTTTCGCTGAATAGTCAGCATCTTTGTACTTCTTCTGTACAACGATAATATTCAGAATCTTGTCATACAACTCGTCTGCCAATTCCGGTCTGATTAAAGACCTGTATGCAGCCTTCTTTTCTTTCTTTTCCCTCAAATTGTAGGGACGTTTTTTCGGAGTTTCTTCCGATTTTTTGTTCTCTAAATCACTCATTGAATTAACTGGTTAGGGTTTGTTCATTTATTAATAATTGCATATTTGCAACGTTACATGTTACAAATGTCTTACTTTTTTTTTAAACACACAATTATTTTGTGCATTTTTTTTCTAATAAAACAATCAAAAACCTTGAAAAAGAGGGAATAAGCTCGAATAATAAGAAACTTTAACCTTTTTATATTTCATCTCGGAAACTGAAATCTACACATTGCGGGAATTGCGAAAGAAAAACGTACCTTTGCAGCAAATTAAAACAAGCGTCCATGAGAGAAACTCTAAAGAAATATTTCGGATACGACAGTTTCCGTCCCCTGCAAGAAGACATCATCCGCCACATCCTCCATAAGAAGGATGCACTAGTGCTAATGCCTACTGGCGGGGGAAAGTCCATCTGCTACCAGCTTCCCGCCTTACTTAGTGAGGGCACTGCCGTTGTAGTATCCCCGTTGATTTCATTAATGAAAGACCAGGTGGAGGCATTGTTGGCAAACGGAATTGCTGCCGGAGCGTTGAACAGCAGTAATGACGAAACAGAAAACGCCAACCTGCGCCGTGCCTGCATTGAAGGAAGGTTGAAGCTGCTTTACATTTCACCGGAGAAATTGCTGGCGGAGAAAGACTATTTATTGCGAGATATGCATATTTCCCTGTTCGCTATTGATGAAGCCCATTGTATTTCGCAATGGGGACACGATTTTCGCCCGGAATATACTCAAATAAGAGTTCTCCGCCAACAATTTCCACAAGTGCCGATCATCGCTTTGACTGCCACCGCAGATAAAATTACCCGCGGAGACATCATTCGCCAACTTCATCTTGTCGAACCCCGTACTTTTATATCCTCTTTCGACCGTCCCAATATCAGCCTGACGGTAAAGCGCGGATTCCAGGCAAAGGAAAAGAACAAAGCTATCCTTGAATTTATCCGCCGCCATGAGGGAACAAGTGGGATTATTTACTGCATGAGCCGTAACAAGACGGAGGCAGTGGCTCAGATGTTGCAGAAGCAGGGGATTCGTTGCGGGGTTTATCATGCCGGATTGTCTACGCAGCAAAGGGACGAGACGCAGGACGATTTTATCAATGACCGGATTCAGGTAGTATGCGCCACGATTGCTTTCGGCATGGGTATTGACAAGTCGAATGTCCGTTGGGTAATCCACTACAACCTGCCTAAAAGTATAGAAAGTTTTTATCAGGAGATAGGACGTGCCGGACGTGACGGTTTGCCGAGTGACACTGTATTGTTTTATTCTTTAGGTGATTTGATATTGCTGACCAAGTTTGCTACGGAGAGTAACCAGCAGAGCATCAATATTGAAAAGCTACAACGTATGCAGCAGTATGCGGAAGCGGATATTTGCCGGAGAAGAATCCTGCTGAGTTATTTCGGAGAAACAACTACCGAAGACTGCGGCAACTGCGATGTCTGTAAAAATCCCCCTCAACGGTTTGACGGCACGGTCATTGTACAAAAAGCATTAAGTGCCATCGCACGTGCGGAACAACAAATCAGCACAGGCGTATTGATTGATATTCTTCGTGGAAACTACTCCGTGGAAGTGACCGGAAAAGGATACCAGGAACTCAAAACTTTTGGTGCCGGACGCGACATTCCACCTCGTGACTGGCAGGATTATCTGCTCCAGATGCTCCAACTCGGTTATTTCGAGATTGCTTATAATGAGAATAACCATCTCAAGATAACATCAAGCGGAAGCGATATTCTCTTCGGAAGGGCACAAGCTACATTGGCAGTTATCCACCACGAGGAAGCAGCTACCCGAAAAGGGAAAAAGAAGAAAGTAGTTATCGTCAAAGAGCTTCCTTTCGGTGCGACAGGCGGCGAAAGCGAGGATTTGTTCGAAGCATTGCGCGGGTTGAGAAAACAGCTTGCCGACCAGGAAGCGCTACCTGCCTATATTGTTTTGTCGGACAAGGTTTTACACTTGCTCAGTATTTCACGCCCTACCACTATTGAAGAGTTTGGAGAAATCAGTGGTATCGGAGAATATAAAAAGAGGAAATACGGAAAGGATTTCGTTAAGCTGATAAAGCAGTTTGTGGAATAAAAGAATAACATCACTTGCATTGCCGAAGTTGTTCATGCAAATCCGCAGGCGGTACTCCCAAAGATATGGCCTTCTCAAAGTCCGTTTTAGCCAGTGCCTTCTTCTTTTGAGCCAGATAGATATTTCCGCGCAACAGATAAGCATCCGCTGATGACGCATCCAACCGTATAGCTTCTTCCAAATCCACCAATGCCAAGTCATCGTGTTTCATCTCGCGCTCCACATCGGCACGGGCAATGTAAAGCATTGCATCGTCAGGGCTTCCCACAATCATCTTGTTCAGAATTTCAAGAGCTTCCCGGAACTTCCCTTCTTTCTGCTCCAAAGTAGCCAGCCCGAGACAGCCGCTATAACTCTGAGGGTCAATCTCCAACAAACGGTTATAATCTATCCGTGCAGCCGGATAATCCCTGCGTATCACATAAATATAAGCACGCATCAGCAACGCTTCCTTATTCTTTTTATCCTCGTCGAGCACCTGGCAGTAATCCGTATAAGCACGATCCGTCTTTCCCATCTCCATATAAATGGCAGCACGGTCGAGCAGAATAGGAACTGCCAACGGAGCAAAGTTCAGTGCAAAAGAATAAGATTCGAGTGCCTTGTCAAACTCTCCCAACCGACGTTGCACCAAGCCCAGATTAGAAAAAAGCAACGCATTCTTCGCATTCTTCGGTTCCATCTTCAAGGCTTTAATCAAAAGCTCTTCGGCTTGAGGAAGACTATCGTTCTCAATACATTCGATTGCTCTTTCAGACAACTGCTGATAAGTCTGCGCACAGATGGCAACCGGAAAACAAAAGAGTAATGCTATAATAATTCTTACCATATAGTTCGGGATATAATTAATGAATCAATCCAACGGATACGCGTCAAATGCAAATAATTCGGTAGACAGATAACGCTCTCCCGTATCAGGTAACAACGCTACGATTTTTTTGTTCTTAAATTCCGGACGCTGCGCCAACTGACGCGCTGCATACACCGCCGCACCCGAAGAAATTCCCGCTAGCAACCCTTCCGTAGCCGACAATTCACGTCCTGCGCGAATCGCTTCATCATCGGGCACACCAATCACTTCATCCACCACAGATGCATCATACAACTTCGGAATAAAGTTTGCCCCTATTCCCTGAATACGATGCGGAGCTGCCTGTCCGCCTTCCAATATAGGAGACGCTGCCGGTTCCACCGCTACTATATAAACATTCGAATTATGCTTCTTCAATGCACGCGCCACACCGCAAATCGTTCCGCCCGTACCTACTCCGGCAACGAAAACCGCCACTTCACCGTCCGTATCCCGCCATATCTCTTCACCTGTCGTACGCTCATGAACAGCAGCATTGGCAGGATTCTCAAACTGTTGCAGAATCACCGAACCGGGAATACTGTCGCGCAACTCCTCCGCTTTGGCAATGGAAGCAGCCATCCCGCCCAGTCCGTCCGTCAATACAATTTCCGCACCGAGCGCTTTCAACAGATTCCGCCGTTCCAGACTCATCGTCTCAGGCATGGTCAATATCAGATGATACCCTTTGATGGTAGCCACCATCGCCAGTCCGACACCCGTATTTCCACTTGTCGGTTCAATAATTGTTGCGCCGGATTTCAATACTCCGCGTGCTTCCGCATCTTCAATCATCGAAAGAGCCACCCTGTCTTTCACACTTCCCGCCGGGTTAAAAGACTCCAGTTTGGCAATAATATTTTGTTCAAGACCATACTTTTCGCTATAACCGGAAAGTTCCATCAAAGGGGTATTCCCCACTAAATCTGTTAGTTTCTTTGCAATCTTTGCCATTTCACTACTTCATTTTTGTCACATATCGGCAAAGATATGGAAAAAAAGGTATGTTTTACATCACATCATAAGAAAGATAATGAAAAGTATAGTAACTTTGTATCCGTTCAATCTTTTTAAGTTTACAGATATGAAAAAGAGAATCATACAATTTCTCACGACCTATTTTTTATTTGTCCTTCTGTTTGTTCTTCAAAAACCTATCTTCATGGTTTACTACCATGAACTATATAATGATGTGTCCTTCGGCAACTATTTCAGCGTCATGTGGCACGGCCTTCCTCTGGATTTATCCCTCGCAGGTTATCTCACAGCCATTCCGGGACTGATACTCATAGCTTCTGCCTGGACGCAATCATCCATTCTCCGGCGTATCCGGCAAGTCTACTTCGGTTTAATAGCCTTCGTCATGGCGTGTATCTTTATCATCGACTTGGGATTATACGGCTTTTGGGGATTCCGCCTGGACGCCACCCCCATTTTCTACTTCTTTTCTTCGCCCAAAGACGCTATGGCAAGTGTCAACTTTGGGTTTGTCCTGCTAGGCATACTGGCAATGCTCATCTATGCCTCCCTCTTATACTGCATATTCTATATGGTACTTATCCGTGAAAGAAAACCGTTGAAAATACCTTACCGGCGACAAAATGTCTCTCTCGCGCTTCTATTGCTGACAGCCGCCCTCTTTATCCCTATCCGCGGCGGTTTCACCGTATCGACCATGAACTTGAGCAAAGTATATTTCAGCCAAGACCAGCGGATGAACCATGCTGCTATCAATCCGGCATTCAGCTTTATGTACTCTGCTACCCATCAGACTAACTTCGACAAGCAATACCGCTTCATGGATCCGAAAGTGGCGGACGAGTTATTTGCGGAAATGCTCGACAAACCTGTCGCAGCAACAGACAGCATCCCACAATTATTGAACACCCAACGCCCGAATATCGTCTTTATCATTCTCGAAAGTTTCTCCACACACTTGATGGAAACATTCGGCGGGCAGCCCAACGTGGCGGTCAATATGGATAAATTCGCAAAAGAAGGCATCTTATTCAGTAA
Source organism: Bacteroides acidifaciens (assembly GCF_903181435.1). NCBI lineage: Bacteria > Pseudomonadati > Bacteroidota > Bacteroidia > Bacteroidales > Bacteroidaceae > Bacteroides > Bacteroides acidifaciens. The sequence continues at coordinate 517,892 of NZ_CAEUHO010000001.1, read as the reverse complement.
TTTCTACGCCAACAGTTTCCGAACCGACCGCGGACTGGCATCTATCATCAGCGCTTATCCCGGACAGCCGAGCACCAGTATCATGAAGTATCCCGAAAAGACAGACAAACTTCCCTCTATCCCGCGCAGTCTGAAAAACGCCGGATATAGCCTGGATTATTACTACGGCGGAGACGCTGATTTTACCAATATGCGCTCTTATCTCATATCTTCCGGTATCGAAAAGATTGTTTGCGATAAAGATTTCCCGCTATCCGAACGTACAGGCAAATGGGGAGCACATGACCATGTCCTGTTCCAACGTCTGCTGAAAGATATGAAGGAAGAGAAACAAAAAGAGCCTTTCCTGAAATTTGTTCAGACTTCAAGCAGCCACGAACCATTTAAAGTTCCGTTTCACCGACTGGATGATAAAGGACTCAACGCCTTCGCATACGCTGATAGTTGCGTAGGCGACTTCATCAAACAATACAAGGAACTTCCACAGTGGAAAAACACTGTGTTTGTACTCGTTCCGGATCATCAAGGAGTTTATCCCTATCCGATAGAAAACCCATTGGACGGACAGACTATCCCGCTTATCCTGCTCGGTGGAGCAATCAAAGAACCTCGTGTCATAGATACCTATGCTTCGCAAATTGATATTGCCGCCACCCTGCTCTCCCAACTGGGATTGCCACACGATGAATTTACTTTCAGTAAGGATATCATGAATCCGGCATCTCCACATTTCGGATACTTCACCCGCCCGAACTTCTTCGGTATGGTGACCCCCGAAAACCAACTGGTATATAATCTGGATGCCAATACCGTACAGCTTGACGAAGGCACGGAAAAAGGAGCGAACCTCGAAAAAGGAAAAGCGTTCCTGCAAAAGCTCTACGATGACCTTGCAAAACGCTAGAGACAGGGAATAACAGAAGATTTATAAGGTTATATAAGACAATTTCCTATTCTTTATTGTATATTTGCGACGTCAAAAATTTAACAATAAAGCATGATGGTAAACACCGACCTCATAAAATACCTGTCAGAGATAGATACAAATATCTTCCTGTCTTTCAATGGTATCCACTCCCCTTTTTGGGATTACTTTATGACTTCTTTTACAGGAAAGATAATCTGGGTGCCTATGTACGCTACCATCCTGTATATCTTACTAAAAAACTTTCACTGGAAAGCAGTGCTGTGTTATGTGGTAGCCATTGCCCTTACCATCACCTTTGCCGACCAGATATGCAGCAGCCTTATCCGGCCGGTTGTAGCACGCCTGCGTCCCGCCAACCTCGAAAATCCGATTGTCGATATGGTATATATCGTAAATGGATACCGCGGCGGAAGCTACGGTTTCCCATCCTGCCATGCCGCCAATTCATTCGGACTTGCCCTGTATGTGATATGTACGTTCCGCAAACGCTGGCTAAGTCTTTTTATCATAGCATGGGCTGTACTCAATTGCTATACCCGCATTTATCTGGGGGTACACTATCCCGGAGATTTACTTGTCGGCGGTATCATCGGCGGATTCGGCGGATGGATGTTCAGTACTATTGCTCATAAAGCAGCCGTTTATTTAGAGCCATCCACTCGCATGAGAAGAAATGAAATCAAGCAAACATCAGTCACTATTTATACAGGATTGCTGACGGTGCTCGGAATCCTTATCTATTCCACGATTAAAAGTTGGTAAAACAGAAAAATATATTAATAAAAAAGCCTGGCACCGTTTCCGATGCCAGGCTTTTTGTTTTGCTTTATGAGACTTTCTCGATTACCAAAAATTATCAAGCCTTTTTAATATAGTCAACAATCCACTGCCCTACTTCTTTCGTACCGTATTTGGCACCACCGGCAACCTGGATTTCCGGCGTACGCACATTCTCATCCAAAGAAGCGTCTACCGCTTTACGAATCAACGCCCCCTCTTCTTTCAGGTCGAAATACTCGAACAGCATAGCTACGGAAAGAATCTGTGCCAACGGATTAGCAATGTTCAATCCTTTGGCCTGCGGCCATGAGCCGTGAATAGGTTCAAATACCGGAGTGCTCTCACCGGTAGAAGCAGACGGAAGCAATCCCATAGAACCGCTGATTACCGAACCTTCGTCCGTCAGAATATCCCCGAATGTATTTTCAGTAACCATCACATCGAAGAATGCCGGTTCCTGAACCATCTTCATGGCAGCATTGTCCACAAACATATAGTCAGTCGTTACTTCCGGATAGTTGGGAGCCATTTCCTGCGCAATCTGACGCCACAGACGTGAAGAAGCAAGCACATTCGCCTTATCTACCACTGTCAAGTGTTTTCTGCGCTTCATTGCATATTCGAAAGCCACTTTCAGGATGCGTTCGATTTCAGGACGGGTATAGTAGTTGGTATCATAAGCTTTGTCATTATCCTGATACTTTTCACCGAAATACATACCACCGGTCAATTCGCGGATGCAGATGAAATCAGCGTTCTCCACCAGTTCCGCACGCAATGGAGATTTGTGAATCAGGCATTTGAATGTCTGTACAGGACGGATATTGGCGAAAAGTCCCAGTTTCTTACGCATAGCCAGCAGACCTTGTTCGGGACGTACTTTAGCAGTAGGGTCATTGTCAAATTTCGGGTCACCTACGGCAGAGAACAATACAGCGTCCGCATCCTTACACACCTGATAAGTTGCTTCTGGGAACGGATCACCCACTTTATCTATCGCGTCGGCGCCACAGATGGCATAATCGTAATTCACTTTGTGACCAAACTTCTCGCAAACGGCACTCATCACCTCTACACCTTGCACAGAGATTTCCGGTCCGATACCGTCGCCTGCTAATACAGCAATTTTAAAATCCATGTTATTTAATGTTTAGTTTATTAGTGATTAGTGATTAACCAAAGACCGTAGTACAATTCGCTCCCCGTTAACCATTAATCGTTAATCATTAATCGTTATTTTTCTCATATTCGTCTTCTATGAGATTGAGCATCTTCATAGTAGCTTTGATGGCAGCCTCCGTCTGGTCGGCATCCAGTCCACGGGTACGGAACACCTGTTCATCGTAACTCCATGTGATTACCGTCTGCACAAACGCATCCGTACGCCCACCGGGCGGGATTGTCACCGCATAATTGGTCAGCATCGGGAACTTGCGTCCCAGCGTCACCTTATATATCTTACGCAATGCACGAACGAAAGCATCATACTGACCGTCTCCACCCGAACTTTCTTCGTATTCTTTTCCGTTTATTTCTATCTTCAACGTTGCCATCGGCTTCAAACCATGGGCAAGATTCACGAAATAACTCTTCAGTTTAACCTTCTCGCCTATCGAACCATGCTTCAGCACATCGGAAACAATATATGGCAAATCTTCCTGAGTCACCAGTTCTTTCTTGTCTCCCAATTCGATAATACGTTCCGTCACCTTGCGCATAGAGTCTTCGTCCAGTTGCAGCCCGAGGTCTTCGAGGTTCTTGCGGATATTCGCCTTGCCGCTTGTCTTTCCCAACGCATATTCACGTTTCCGCCCGAACCGTTCGGGAAGCAGGTCATTGCAATACAGGTTATTTTTATTGTCGCCGTCGGCATGCACGCCTGCCACTTGCGTAAATACATTCTCACCTACAATCGGCTTATTGGCAGGTATCATGATACCCGAATACGACTCCACCACCCGGCTGACATCGTTCAAGCGGCTTTCGTCGATATTGGTCACCGCATTGAAATGGTCTTTCAGAATAGCCTGCACGCTTGCGAGAGGAGCATTGCCCGCCCGTTCGCCCAGTCCGTTGATGGTAGTATGCAATCCTTTGACACCGCTCAATACCGCTGCCAGCACATTACTCACCGCCAAATCATAGTCATTGTGTGCATGGAAATCGAAATGAGTATGTGGATAACGCTTCTTCATCTTCCGCATATACTCTATTACTTGCAACGGATTCAAGATTCCCAGAGTATCGGGCAACATGAAACGCTTGATACTCGTATCTTTCAATCCATCCATCAACTGGAACACATATTCGGGAGAATCCTTTATGCCGTTGCTCCAGTCCTCCAGATAAACATTGACAGTGATATCCTGTTCGTCGGCATAGTGCACCACGTCAATGACATCTGCCAGATGCTCTGCCAGAGTCTTTTTCAGTTGCTGTGTACAATGTTTCAGCGAACCTTTGCAAAGAAGATTGATCACACGGCAGCCAGTACGCTGTATCCAGTCCACTGAAGTATGACCGTCTACAAATCCCAGCACTTCCACCTTGTGAAGCAGATTGCGCCGGGCCGCCCAGTCACAAATCATCTTCACGGCTTTAAACTCGCCCTCCGATACTCGTGCCGAAGCAACCTCCACCCGGTCTACTTTCAAATCTTCCAATAGTAAACGGGCGATCATTAGTTTCTCATGAGGCACAAAAGATACTCCGCTGGTCTGTTCACCATCACGGAGCGTCGTGTCCATGATTTCTATTTTCACGCCTTCTTTTCCCATTCTTCTATTTTGTCTTTATTGCTCAGCAGAAAATCTATATCGTCCAATCCATTCATCAGACAATGTTTCTTGTAAGCATTGATTTCGAAATGTTCACTTTTACCTGTCGCCTTGTTGGTGATGGTCTGTTCGGGAAGGTTCACTTCCACTTCCATCTTCGGGTCCGCTTCAATCGAATCGAACAATTCCTGCAGAAAACCTTCGGTAACAACCACCGGAAGCACAAAGTTGTTCAACTCGTTATTCTTATGAATATCGGCAAAGAAACTGGAAACCACCACACGGAAACCATATCCGGCAATCGCCCAGGCTGCATGTTCACGGCTCGAACCGGAACCGAAGTTCTTTCCTGCCACCAACACCTGTCCGCCATAAGTAGGATTGTTCAACACAAAATCCTTATTCAGGCTACCGTCGGCATTGTAACGCCAGTCACGAAAAAGGTTATCACCGAAGAATTTCTCTTCACGGGTGGTCGCTTTCAGGAAACGTGCCGGAATAATCTGGTCAGTATCTACATTTTCTAAGGGAAGGGGTACACAAGTACTTGTTATTATATTAAATTTAGTCTTAGCCATCTTGATATTTACTATTTAAAGATTTACTATTTACGATTGAAATCACATCAGCTTCCTTGGGTCGGTAATCACACCTGTCACAGCCGCAGCAGCCGCTACCAACGGACTGGCAAGCAATGTACGCGCACCCGGTCCCTGACGGCCTTCGAAATTACGGTTACTGGTGGATACCGAATACTTTCCTGCCGGAATCTTGTCATCATTCATCGCCAGGCAAGCAGAGCATCCCGGCTGACGGATAGCGAAACCGGCTTCAGCCAATATCTTGTCAATACCCTCTTTACGAATCTGGGCATCCACCATCCAGGAACCCGGAACCAGCCATGCAATCACATTATCCGCTTTCTTGCGACCTTTCACCAGAGAAGCGAACGCACGGAAATCTTCGATACGACCGTTTGTACAAGCACCCAGGAATACATAGTCAATCTTCTTGCCCAGCAAAGACTCGCCCGGCCCGAATCCCATATAATCCAGTGATTTTTTGAAAGAAACCTGAGCGGCTTCTCCCATGCCCTCAGTAGTAGGAATATGCTGAGTGATACCCATGCCCATACCCGGATTCGTTCCGTAAGTAATCATCGGCTCGATATCGGCAGCATTGAAGCGGACTTCCTTATCAAATACGGCGTTATCATCACTCTTCAACGTTTTCCAATACGCCAAAGCACTCTCCCACTCTTCTCCCTTCGGAGCATTCTCACGACCTTTGATATACTCAAAAGTCACTTCATCAGGAGCGACCATGCCACCACGTGCGCCCATTTCAATAGAAAGGTTACAGAGAGTAAGGCGTCCTTCCATAGTCAGATTGCGGATAGCCGAACCTGCATATTCCACAAAGTATCCGGTAGCGCCACTGGTAGTCATCTTGGACATCATGTACAAAGCCACATCTTTTGCAGTCACTCCCTTGCCTAATTCACCGTCTACAGTGATACGCATTGTTTTCGGTCTTGACTGAAGAATACATTGCGAAGCCAGCACCATTTCCACTTCACTCGTTCCGATACCGAAAGCAATCGCTCCCATCGCACCATGGGTAGAAGTATGAGAGTCACCACAAACGATAGTCATCCCCGGCAGAGTCAGACCACGTTCCGGACCTACCACATGAATAATACCATTCTTAGGATGCATCATACCATAGTGTGCCAAACCGAAATCTTTTGCATTCTGCGTCAAAGTATCCACCTGAGTCTTAGAAATCGGATCTTCAATCGGTTTGTCCTGATCGTGAGTCGGCGTATTATGGTCAGGCATACAAAACACCTTTTCCGGACGCAATACTCCGATTCCGCGTTCACGCAATCCGGCAAAGGCTTGCGGGCTTGTTACTTCATGACAATATAAACGGTCGATATAAAGTTGTGTCGGACCATCTTCCACGGTAGTCACCACATGAGCGTCCCATATCTTATCAAATAATGTATTCATCTGTTTATTTACTATTTTACTAATTACTATTTTCTATTTTAGCCAATCTCTGTAATGCCGATACGGTTACCGGCCTGTTTTTTACGATTTGAACTTGTTGATACAGTCAATATAGGCTTCTACCGAAGCGGCGATAATATCCGTATTCGCTCCAAATCCATAATAAATCTGATTATCATACTCCACCTGCATATGTACCTTACCTACATCATCGCTTCCCTTGCTGATAGCCTGAATAGTAAATTCTTTCAGCGTCATATGACGGTCTACAATTTTCTTCAATGCTTTGATAGCTGCATCTACCGGACCGTTGCCACTGGCGCAGCCTTCAAACTTCTCACCAGCGATATTCAATCCTAGGCTAGCTACTGAACGGACACCGACACCGCTTGTCACCTGCAAGTATTCCAGTTTGATGCGATGATTCTGACTTCGGTCTGCACCTGCCAATACCAGAATATCATCATCATTAATATCCTTCTTCTTATCAGCCAGTTTCAAGAATTCTTCGTAAACCTTGTCCAGTTTTTCCTGTTCCAGTTCGACCCCGAGTATAGTCAAACGGTTCTTCAAAGCAGCACGTCCGCTACGGGCAGTCAATACGATAGAGTTGTCATCAATACCTACATCATGCGGGTCGATAATCTCATACGTCTGTACATTCTTCAACACACCATCCTGATGGATACCCGAAGAGTGAGCAAAAGCATTACGCCCTACAATAGCCTTGTTCGGCTGTACCGGCATATTCATCAGGCTGGATACCATGCGGCTGGTAGGATAAATCTTCTGCGTATTGATATTTGTCAGAATGTCGATTTCATGATGGCTCTTGATAATCATAGCGATTTCTTCGAGTGCCGTGTTTCCGGCACGTTCGCCGATACCGTTGATGGTGACTTCCACCTGGCGGGCACCATTCAAAACCCCTGCTATCGTATTGGCAGTAGCCATCCCCAAGTCATTGTGGCAATGAGTAGAAAGGATTGCATTGTCAATGCCATCTACATGGTCAATCAAGTATTTAATCTTAGCACCATACTCCGAAGGCAGGCAATAACCCGTCGTGTCCGGTATATTCACCACGGTAGCTCCCGCCTTGATAACAGCTTCTACCACACGTGCCAGATATTCGTTATCCGTACGACCGGCATCTTCTGCGTAAAACTCCACATCGTCTACAAAACGGCGGGCATATTTCACGGCAGCTACCGCCCGCTCGATAATCTCTTCACGGTTTGAGTTAAACTTATATTTAATGTGCGAGTCAGAAGTACCGATACCTGTATGGATACGCTTATGTTTTGCAAATTTCAGTGCATCTACAGCTACATCAATATCTTTTTGAACAGCACGTGTCAAAGCACAAATTGTAGGCCACGTCACCGCTTTAGAAATTTCAATTACTGAGTTAAAGTCACCCGGGCTTGAAATAGGGAATCCGGCTTCAATCACGTCTACTCCCAGCGCTTCCAATGCCTTTGCTACCTGAATCTTTTCTACCGTATTCAACTGGCATCCCGGAACCTGCTCTCCATCCCGGAGGGTGGTATCAAAAATAAATAACCTATTGTCCATATTCTTATTATATTATGTAATTATTAGCATTAAAAAAAGCCTTTCACACGTAGAAGTGAGAAAGGCTTTCGTATATCTTCATTATACACATTTACGCGCAGCACTCACTTCCACTAACCTTTGATAGTAGAATAATAATACCGCATAGTAGAATATGTACAAACATCTGATTCATTTCTTGTCTCTTTTTATGGTTCGACGGTGCAAAGGTAGAGATTATTTCGTTACCACCAAATAAAACGTTACTTTTTTATAGAATAAAATTTCATTTCATAAGTTAAACACGATTATAAGCTAAAATATATCACTAACAGAGGGGTATATTCCGTCAAATAAAAAAGGGGGAACAGAGTATTTCGTTTACTCCGTTCCCCTTTTGCCTTATCGTTCTAAATCAATAGATTATTTCTTATTGCAGCATTCTTTCTTTTCTGCACAATCAGCTTTTTTTTCGCAGTCTGCTTTTTTATCACAAGCAGCAGCACAAGAATCTTTAGCCTGGCAGCAAGAATCAGCTTCAACGACAGTAGCAGCTTCTACAGTTTCTACAGTTGCTTCTTCGCCTTCAGCAGCAGCGTTAGTCGTTTTGTTACCAGTACAAGACATCATTGCAAAAGAAAATGTTACGGCTACAGCAGCCAAAAATAATTTAGTTTTCATACCTTCAAATTTGCTTTAAACGTTTAATAAAATAATTGTCAGCGGCAAATATAGCAATTTTTTCTTAGACCACCTATAAAAGTATATAAATACAGAAAGCCTCGCTCATCAAATAGACAAGCGAGGCTTCTTCAAAAACGGCGGCTACCTACTCTCCCACTGTTACGCAGTACCATCAGCGTGACGAGGCTTAACTTCTCTGTTCGGAATGGGAAGAGGTGGAACCCTCGTGCTATAACCACCTGAATAAGGTTATGACATGATGAAAAAGTAAAATCAGCAACAGCTAAACGTATATATCGCGACACGTACAAGCTTGATAAGAAAGTGAACGGGCAATTAGTAATGCTCGGCTATGATGTTACCACCTTTACACCTGCATCCTATCAACGTCATCGTCTTTGACGACCCTAAGAAATCTAATCTTGTGGCTGGCTTCGTACTTAGATGCTTTCAGCACTTATCCAATCCCGACTTAGATACCCAGCGATGCACCTGGCGGCACAACTGGTAAACCAGCGGTCAGTCCAACACGGTCCTCTCGTACTAGTGTCAGAGCCACGCAAATTTCATACGCCCACGATAGATAGAGACCGAACTGTCTCACGACGTTCTGAACCCAGCTCGCGTGCCACTTTAATGGGCGAACAGCCCAACCCTTGGGACCTTCTCCAGCCCCAGGATGTGACGAGCCGACATCGAGGTGCCAAACCCCTCCGTCGATATGAGCTCTTGGGAGGGATCAGCCTGTTATCCCCGGAGTACCTTTTATCCTTTGAGCGATGTCCCTTCCATGCGGAAACACCGGATCACTATGCTCTAGTTTCCTACCTGATCGACGTGTCTGTCTCCCAGTCAAGCGCCCTTATGCCATTACACTCTACTGACGGTTACCAATCGTCATGAGGGCACCTTTAGAAGCCTCCGTTACACTTTTGGAGGCGACCACCCCAGTCAAACTACCCACCAAACAGTGTCCCCGCATCCACGGGTTAGAACTCAAATAATCAAAGGGCCGTATTTCAACAGCGACTCCACACAAACTGGCGTCTGCGCTTCAAAGTCTCCGGCCTATCCTACACATCAATTACCCAAATTCAATGTTAAGCTATAGTAAAGGTTCACGGGGTCTTTTCGTCCCATCGCGGGTAATCGGCATCTTCACCGATACTACAATTTCACTGAGCTCACGGTTGAGACAGTGTCCAGATCATTACACCATTCGTGCAGGTCGGAACTTACCCGACAAGGAATTTCGCTACCTTAGGACCGTTATAGTTACGGCCGCCGTTTACTGGGGCTTCAATTCAATGCTTCTCTTGCGATGACATCTCCTCTTAACCTTCCAGCACCGGGCAGGTGTCAGGCTGTATACGTGATCTTTCAATTTGGCACAGCCCTGTGTTTTTGTTAAACAGTTGCCTGGACCTATTCTCTGCGCCCTACGTCGCCGTAGGGACCCTTTATCCCGAAGTTACAGGGTCAATTTGCCTAGTTCCTTAACCGTGAATCACTCAAGCGCCTTAGTATATTCAACCCGACTACGTGTGTCCGTTTGCGGTACGGGTACCTCAAAGATTAAGTTTAGCGGATTTTCTTGGGAGTATGTTTACACGCACTATTACCGCATTCCGAAGAATTTAGTATACTATCAGGTTCGACTCTTATCCTGGATTTGCCTGGGATAATCAACGTCTACACCCTTCAACGGACTATTCCGTCAGTCCGCGACGCTGTCACTGCTCCGTCTCCACGTCACTCCTTGAGGTAGTACAGGAATATTAACCTGTTCTGCCATCGGCCTCACCGTTCGGCTGAGCCTTAGGACCCGACTAACCCTGATCCGATTAGCGTTGATCAGGAAACCTTAGTCTTTCGGCGAGGGGGTTTCTCACCCCCTTTATCGTTACTTATACCTACATTTGCTTTTCCACACGCTCCAGCAAAGCTCACGCTTCACCTTCAACGCAGAGTGGAATGCTCCCCTACCGATGTTTGCACATCCCATAGCTTCGGTAAATTGCTTGATGCCCGATTATTATCCACGCCAAACTCCTCGACTAGTGAGCTGTTACGCACTCTTTAAATGAATGGCTGCTTCCAAGCCAACATCCTAGCTGTCTTAGCAATCTGACTTCGTTAGTTCAACTTAGCAATTATTTGGGGACCTTAGCTGATGGTCCGGATTCTTCTCCTTTAGGACATGGACCTTAGCACCCATGCCCTCACTCCTGTGATAGGACTAATGCGCATTCGGAGTTTATCAAGACTTGATAGGCGGTGAAGCCCTCGCATCTTATCAGTCGCTCTACCTCACATTAGTAACTCACAAGGCTGCACCTAAATGCATTTCGGGGAGTACGAGCTATCTCCAAGTTTGATTAGCCTTTCACCCCCACCCTCAGGTCATCCGGAAGCTTTTCAACGCTTATCGGTTCGGTCCTCCAGTTAGTGTTACCTAACCTTCAACCTGCCCAAGGGTAGATCACTTGGTTTCGCGTCTACTCCTTCCGACTTATCGCCCTGTTCAGACTCGCTTTCGCTTCGGCTACAAATCTCTAGATTCTTAACCTTGCCGGAAAAAGTAACTCGTAGGTTCATTATGCAAAAGGCACGCCGTCACTGCTTAAGCAGCTCCGACCGCTTGTAGGCGCATGGTTTCAGGGACTATTTCACTCTTCTGTTCGAAGTGCTTTTCACCTTTCCTTCACAGTACTGGTTCGCTATCGGTCTCTCGGGAGTATTTAGCCTTACCGGATGGTCCCGGCAGATTCACGCAAGATTTCTCGTGTCCCGCGCTACTCAGGATACCACTACGCTTCGTTTGGCTTCGAATACCGGACTATCACCGTCTATGGTTTCATTTTCCAAAGAATTCTTCTCACCAAATTTCGTGCGACATCGTGGTCCTACAACCCCAATGTTGCCGTAACAACATTGGTTTGGGCTAATCCCCGTTCGCTCGCCACTACTTGGGGAATCATTATTATTTTCTTTTCCTACAGGTACTAAGATGTTTCAGTTCCCTGCGTTAGCCTCCATCTAGGATGGATGACATTCCTTCAGAATGTCGGGTTGTCCCATTCGGAAATCTTCGGATCAAAGGTTATTTGCACCTGCCCGAAGCTTATCGCAGCTTATCACGTCCTTCATCGCCTCCGAGAGCCAAGGCATCCGCCATGCGCCCTTGCTTACTTTCTTTCAAACTGACTTCTTAGCGTATGGAGGAATGCTTGCGCAATCTTGATACGTTAAGAACGTACGGTTCGATATATACTTTTAGCTCTTTACTAAAATTTTACTTTTTTGTTATCATCATGTCAAAGATCGTTTCTCTTTTCAGAGACTGTGGAGAATAACGGATTCGAACCGTTGACCCTCTGCGTGCAAGGCAGATGCTCTAGCCAGCTGAGCTAATCCCCCGTAAGAGTTTTCGGAGTAGTCCCAGGCAGAGTTGAACTGCCGACCTCTACATTATCAGTGTAGCGCTCTAACCAACTGAGCTATAGGACTAGTTCAACCTTGTCTACCTGTTGCGTTAGACTCGGCTTCTTTTTTCTCTTGTTTATCTCTATCTATAATTGCTATAGACGCTCGATCTATATATTATAAATAAACAAGTACCAGTAGTACAAAAACAGAACCTTGAAAAGTCATTTCGAACGACATCGCTCCAGAAAGGAGGTGTTCCAGCCGCACCTTCCGGTACGGCTACCTTGTTACGACTTAGCCCCAATTACCAGTTTTACCCTAGGACGCTCCTCGCGGTTACGTACTTCAGGTACCCCCGGCTTTCATGGCTTGACGGGCGGTGTGTACAAGGCCCGGGAACGTATTCACCGCGCCATGGCTGATGCGCGATTACTAGCGAATCCAGCTTCACGAAGTCGGGTTGCAGACTTCGATCCGAACTGAGAGAGGTTTTTGGGATTAGCATCCTGTCACCAGGTAGCTGCCTTCTGTACCCCCCATTGTAACACGTGTGTAGCCCCGGACGTAAGGGCCGTGCTGATTTGACGTCATCCCCACCTTCCTCACATCTTACGACGGCAGTCTCTCCAGAGTCCTCAGCATGACCTGTTAGTAACTAAAGATAAGGGTTGCGCTCGTTATGGCACTTAAGCCGACACCTCACGGCACGAGCTGACGACAACCATGCAGCACCTTCACACCTGCCTTGCGGCTAACATGTTTCCACGTTATTCAGGTGCAATTTAAGCCCGGGTAAGGTTCCTCGCGTATCATCGAATTAAACCACATGTTCCTCCGCTTGTGCGGGCCCCCGTCAATTCCTTTGAGTTTCACCGTTGCCGGCGTACTCCCCAGGTGGAATACTTAATGCTTTCGCTTGGCCGCTTGCTGTATATCGCAAACAGCGAGTATTCATCGTTTACTGTGTGGACTACCAGGGTATCTAATCCTGTTTGATACCCACACTTTCGAGCCTCAGTGTCAGTTGCAGTCCAGTGAGCTGCCTTCGCAATCGGAGTTCTTCGTGATATCTAAGCATTTCACCGCTACACCACGAATTCCGCCCACCTCTACTGTACTCAAGACTGCCAGTTTCAACTGCAATTTTACGGTTGAGCCGCAAACTTTCACAACTGACTTAACAATCCACCTACGCTCCCTTTAAACCCAATAAATCCGGATAACGCTCGGATCCTCCGTATTACCGCGGCTGCTGGCACGGAGTTAGCCGATCCTTATTCATATGGTACATACAAAATTCCACACGTGGAAAACTTTATTCCCATATAAAAGAAGTTTACAACCCATAGGGCAGTCATCCTTCACGCTACTTGGCTGGTTCAGACTCTCGTCCATTGACCAATATTCCTCACTGCTGCCTCCCGTAGGAGTTTGGACCGTGTCTCAGTTCCAATGTGGGGGACCTTCCTCTCAGAACCCCTATCCATCGTTGTCTTGGTGGGCCGTTACCCCGCCAACTAACTAATGGAACGCATCCCCATCTCATACCGAAATTCTTTAATAATCCGATCATGCGAAAGGACTATGCCATCGGGTATTAATCTTTCTTTCGAAAGGCTATCCCCGAGTATGAGGCAGGTTGGATACGTGTTACTCACCCGTGCGCCGGTCGCCATCTTTAGTTTGCAAGCAAACTAAAATGCTGCCCCTCGACTTGCATGTGTTAAGCCTGTAGCTAGCGTTCATCCTGAGCCAGGATCAAACTCTTCATTGTAAAAGTATTGTTAATCTGCCGTTAGGCAGGTTTTTGCTCTGTTCAGGATGCCGTACAATTTATTGACTCTTTTCAATTACCTGTGTTTCACTTGTATTGCTACATGGGAAACAAGTATTGACGGTTCTATTTTTTAACTTGTACTACTTGTATTGTTTATCAATATTTCAAAGAACTTGTCGCTTTCGTTTCAAAAGCGGGTGCAAAGGTAAGAGGTTTTATTTTAACTGCCAAACTTTTTTGGAAGTTTTTTTTGTTTTTTCTTTTCAACTCGTTTCTCAGGCTCTCTTGCGAAAGGGAAAGAATAATCATAAAAGAAAAAAAGCAAAACCGCTTTCTTTGCGAATCGGACTGCAAAGATAAGAACTTTTATTTATTTATTCCAAACTTTTTCGGAACTTTTTTTGTTTTTATCGTTAAGCGGTCCTGCGCTTTGTACACTAAGTCATTTTATCAAGGCTTTCTTCTCTTGGAAAGCGGGTGCAAAAGTACGCCCTTTTCATATATGCTCCAAATATATTCTGCTCTTTTTTCTAATTATTTTTGAATGTTTATGCTAACTCGTTGATTGATAATGATGTTGTAGAACATGTTTTTTAATAAAGGGACAGGAGTGTGAGGGGACGGGAAAGAAAGGACACCTTATTATATTCACACGTGCGCGTAAAGCGCGCACGAAACACGAAAAGAGAATGAAGAAAAAAGCAGTACTGAAGTAAGCCGAGCCATGTACTTGACTTACTCAAGTCTCCTATATCATTTCATTGAGTGTAGTACTTGTTGCAGTCAAGTCTCCTACTTGTTACAGCTAAATCTCCTACCAAATATAAAAAGTAAAAAAACGCCTTCAGCTTTCAGTTCTTCAAAAAATCCCCTTTTCATCGGTGTTTTTGGCTGAAGTCACCCCTGAATGCAAAAGTGTATAACTTAACCACGTGCCACCCACTTTTATCCGGGTGATGGATCTATATACCCCGCGTGGTGGGCATATAGATCCAGTACGGTGAGTATATATACCTACCACGGTGAATATATAGCTCTATTGGCAAGTCTGAAAAAGCTGAATGCGCTGAAAGCACTCCCCCCTGGCTACAACCTATTCTCGCAGGGGGGATTTTTTTTCGCCTTCAGCCGTTATCCCCTTCTGCCAAGGCGTTTGCGAATAAAACTGAAACGGCTGAAACCGGATTATAGCATAAAAAATCAGTAAGAGAGTTTTTAGCTAGTTTGGATACAGATAATGGGAGATTTGGTGCATTTCCGCACGGGAATGAATCAAGTTTTTAAGGATATAGCTGTGTCCTGAACCAAATCCCCCCAAGAATTACAACTGAGCCTACAAGGGCGCAATGGATTTATGGCAGGTCGGCACAGTTGGTAGCCGCTTCAATTACCGGACTTATCATGCTGTTGAAATCGTATAATAAAGATATACGGAAGATTTGCCTGGTTGCCGAAGGCAGCCTTTTTGGGAGTGAACACAGAAAAGATCAGGATTACAACGTTATCGTCGCAGAGAAATTACGGAAACTTTTCAGATTATCCGGTTTGGAAGATGTCGAAGTGGATATAAAAAGTATGAATAATGCGAATCTGATAGGAACAGGCATTGCGGCATTATCCTGATAAAAGAAATTCGATGCTGCATCAAATCCCTTGATACAGCATCGAATCCGTTTTTAAACTTTATTATAATAATCTCCTGTTATATTGTTATTTTATCTGAAGAGCAAAACCACCGCCAGGTGCCAGATGAATCTTTAACTTACCATCTTTCTTTATCGAAAGAGATTCACGTTTATAGTCACGACCGACGCGATGAGCATTTACGCCATCTTTGAACAAGGTAACGTCATACGTCTTATCATCCCCCAAGAAAGAACAGTCAACTTCTATATCACGAGCAGTCCAGTCGGTTATCCCACCTACATACCACACATTTCCTTGCCGGCGTGCAGTCACGATGTACTCTCCTATTTTACCGTCAAGAACAATGCTCTCATCCCATACGGTAGGAATCCCGGCAATAAAATCTGTTGATTCCGGTTCGCGCATATAGTTGCCCGGATTATCGCACAACATATTGAAAGGGGATTCTAAGACCACATACAGAGCCAACTGGCGGCAACGTGTGCCCTGGCTCATCGGTTCCGAATTGCAAGGATAATAATTACCTTTCGAAGCATTGCGCATAGCCCCCTGCGTATAATCCATCGGACCGGAAACCTGGCGGATAAAAGGAATCATCACATCATATTTCACCTGGTCGAGCGAAGCCGGACTCCATTTCATCTGTTCCAAACCATTCACTCCCTCAAAGTTCAGTACATTGGGATAAGTGCGGTTCATACCTGCCGGTTTATGCGTTCCGTGCAAATCGAGAATCAACTTATATTTAGCACACATCTCAGCAGCCCGATAATTGAAAGCAGTCATTTCTTGGTCGTCACGATCCATGAAATCGACTTTGAAACCTTTCACTCCCATTGCGGCATAATGACGGCAGACATTCTCCATATCACGTTCGAAAGCATAATAACCCGCCCAAAGAATGATACCTACATTTTTGGAAGCGGCATAGTCGACCAGTTCTTTCAAATCAATCTCTTTCACGACCTGCATCAAATCTGCTTGCAGATTTACCGCCCAGCCTTCGTCAAGTATCACATATTCAATGCCTTTTGTTGAAGCAAAATCAATATAGGCTTTATAAGTCGCGTTATTTACACCTGTGACAAAATCAACGCCATCCAAGTTCCAATCATTCCACCAGTCCCAAGCTACTTTGCCGGGTTTAATCCACGAGATGTCCGACAGACGTGAAGGAGCTGCCAGAAGATAACTGAGGTTGCTTGCCGCAAGGTCTTTGTCCGCAGTGGTGACGATGGCCATGCGCCACGGGAAATTACGGGGTTTATCGACTTTGGCAATATAGGCTTCGCGTTCTTTGACAAGCATTTGGAGTTTATTATGTCCACCCTGTTCTGTCCGTTTCGGGTAAGGGGCGAATGTTCCTTTCAAATTGTTTTCTCCTTTGGAGACCGACAAGTAAAGTCCCGGATAGTTTTCCAAATCGGATTCTGTGACACACAACTTGACACCTTCTCCGGCATCTACTACCAATGGCAGAAACATCAGGCGTTGTTTATTCAGCTTTGACAGTTTATCCGTGGTATAAGTATTCTCAAAAGAGTTGTAGAACTGAGAGTTAAAATCACCGTCTTTTCCAGTCTTGACATAAGGAACAGTAGCTGTCATGTCATTCGGGAAACGATAGTCCACCTCTTCATCAACCACATTGAAAGGCTTCTTTACCCTACTGACAAAGCGATAAACAATACCATCATTGTATGCACGAAATTCTATGTTCCAGTCTTTCTTGAATCGTAATGTCAGTTCATTATAATAATCTCTCAATTCACTGGCACGATAGAAAGGAGAAGACACCATCCGGTCGATGCTTTTTCTGGAAATACCGGAAAGTCTCGCTTTCTCACCCCAGACTTCTCCGTTATCCAATGTCATTGAGATGGAAGAAGCGGCAAGTATTTGCCGTCCGTTGCAAGTGATGTCATAAGTAAGTTTATCCCCCGTTGTAATAGTAGTTTGCAGTTTCCCGTTCGGGGAACTCAGCGTAATTGTTTTTTGGGCTTGTGCAATAAATACACACAACACACACATTAGTAAGACTGTCAGTTTTTTCATGGTTTTAATTATAATTGTTATTCAATCCGGTACATTAGTGTCCCGTAAAAGTGGATAAATAGTTCTTTGAAATAATTGAAATATAGTCTATTAGATACTACTTTTTAGGCGCGACGATTTGAAATCATACCTTTGAGGTCAATTAAGGTGACCTCAAATGAACCAAGATAAATATGTTTTCGCTCAGTTAGTAGAATTCTTGAACAATGATAAGTTCAGAAGACTTGTAGACAAGTATGATGGCAATCGTTATGTGAAACATTTCACTTGCTGGAGTCAGTTACTTGCAATGATGTTCGGTCAACTCAGTAATCGTGAAAGTCTTCGTGACTTGATTGTAGCTTTGGAAGCACATCAAGGAAAGCGTTATCATTTGGGATTGGGTCGTGAGCCCATTGCCAAAACTACGCTTGCATCTGCCAATCAGAATCGGGATTACAGAATCTTCGAAGATTTTGCTTTCTATATGATGAAGGAAGCATGTGAAAAACGATCGACTCACATCTTGGATATTCCAGGAAGGAAGTATGCGTTTGATTCCACTACAATTCCTTTATGTTTGGCTACATTCCCTTGGGCGAAGTTCCGTAAGAAAAAAGGTGGAGTTAAGGCTCATGTCCTTTATGACATAGAAGCACAACTTCCAGCCTTTTATACAGTAACTACAGCATCCAGGCATGATTCAACAGAAATGTCCGCAATTAATTATGAGCCAAATGCTTATTATATATTTGACAGAGCGTATGACTCGTTTAAAGAACTTTATCGGATTCATCTTACAGGTTCTTTCTTTGTAGTCAGAGCGAAGTCTAATCTGAAATGCAAGTTCTGTAAATGGAAGCGTAGAATGCCGAAAAATATCCTTTCAGATGCGGAAGTGAAACTGATAGGGTACACTTCTGGAAAGAAGTATCCTGAATCATTCAGAGTCATCCGTTTCTATGATGAAGAGGATGATCGTGAATTCACATTCCTGACGAATGCCAAACACATATCTGCACTTGATGTTGCCAATCTTTATAAGAAAAGATGGTTCGTGGAACTTTTCTTCAAATGGCTGAAACAACACCTTAAGATAAAAAGGTTCTGGGGTACTACCGAGAATGCGGTTCGAATACAGATTAGTGTTGCTATCATCACCTATTGTTTAGTAGCTATTGTACAATATGATATGCAACTGAATCGTTCAACTTATGAGGTCTTGCAGATTCTTAGCATCTCATTAACAGATAAAACGCCTTTACAAGAGCTGTTTAATAAGACTAATTTCAATGATGTCAAAGAACAATTTAATCCCCTTATTCCGGGATTATTTGATTAATTAATAACTCGTCCCGATTTTAACGGGACACTAGTGAATCCGGTACAAAAATAAAAATAATAAATTAGCAACTTGCTATAATACCTCTCCAAAAACACTTTAAAAAGACAGAACTACGAAAAAATTTCTTCACTGAATTATGACATATAGAATAAAAAGCTATTTTTGCACCGTTTTTTAATTTTATCTTAAACTAATATCATGTACAAGATTTTTCACGGCTTTCATCTGGTGGAAGCTTATCAAGATTTAAAGAAAGCCAAACGGTTGGCTAAAAGTCAAACAGCAGCCCGATGCATAAAATTAACCGTAGCTATTACCCTTTCCCTTATTTTATGGTTTCTCCCTATCGAAACATTCGGAATAGACGGGTTGACCATTATAGAACAGAGACTGATTTCTATTTTTGTCTTTGCCACGCTGATGTGGGTATTCGAAGCTATCCCTGCATGGACAACTTCCGTACTTATTGTCGTCTTACTGCTGCTTACCGTATCGGACAGCAGTTTGTGGTTTTTCACACAAGGGATTCCGGTAGCAGACCTGGGACAGACGGTCAAGTACAAATCTATCATGCACTGTTTTGCCGATCCTATCATTATGTTATTCATAGGTGGTTTTATCCTTGCCATTGCAGCAACTAAAAGCGGACTGGACGTATTGTTGGCACGTGTCATGTTACGCCCGTTCGGGACACAATCACGTTATGTATTATTAGGGTTCATTCTTGTTACGGCCGCATTTTCAATGTTCCTCAGTAACACAGCCACGGCGGCCATGATGCTTACCTTTCTCACTCCTGTATTAAAAACTCTGCCGGCAGACGGTAAAGGAAAAATCGGTCTTGCCATGGCCATCCCTGTAGCTGCCAATGTAGGAGGTATGGGAACTCCCATCGGCACACCCCCTAACGCCATTGCACTAAAATACCTGAATAATCCGGAAGGACTGAACTTGAATATCGGTTTTGGAGAATGGATGAGTTTCATGATGCCTTACACCATTCTAGTATTATTTATCGCATGGTTTATCCTCTTACGGATGTTTCCTTTCAAACAAAAGACTATCGAACTGAAAATCGAAGGGGAGGCTAAGAAGGATTGGCGTTCTATAGTGGTGTATATCACTTTTGCCATTACGGTCGTACTATGGATGTTCGACAAAGTGACGGGAGTAAATTCCAATGTAGTGGCAATGATTCCTGTAGCAGTGTTCTGTGTAACGGGAGTTATCACCAAACGCGACCTGGAAGAAATCAGTTGGAGTGTACTATGGATGGTAGCTGGCGGCTTTGCTTTGGGTGTCGCCTTACAGGAAACAGGACTTGCCAAACATATGATTGAAGCTATTCCGTTCAACACATGGCCTCCTGTACTGATGATTGTCGGCTCCGGACTGATTTGTTATGCCATGGCAAACTTCATCTCACATACGGCTACTGCCGCATTGCTTGTTCCCATTCTTGCCATTGCAGGAACCAGCATGCGCGAAAACCTTTATGCACTCGGTGGTGTAGAGACTTTATTGATTGGAGTGGCAATCGGTTCATCATTAGCAATGATATTACCTATCAGTACTCCTCCCAACGCACTGGCACATGCCACGGGCATGATTCAACAAAAGGATATGGAGAAAGTCGGCATCATTATGGGAATCATCGGACTAATACTGGGATATACTATGCTGATTATACTTGGCTCTAACAACTTATTATAAACAATCTCCTTCTACTAAGAAGAAGCTATAAAATCAAGCCCTGTGAGAATCTGTTATTCTTACAGGGCTTTTGGTTAATCTGTCTCATTCCGAGGTTTGAGAAGTATTTCTTTCGACATCGCTATCCGCTGTTTCAAATAATGCCGGACTTCTTCCCATCGATAATATGGAAAACAAGAGGTTACTACCGGAATGGATACTTCTTGCTCATTTAATAGTACTTTGATCCAGACTTCACTATTCTTATCGCGATATAATACCCATTGCACATTAGCTGCCATCGGAGCAATCTCATAATCTTTCCAATAAGCGGATACGGAATCTGATGATGCTATCTGTATATCCGTTTCTCCTATACCCATCAACGCAACAAAAGGAATGACAGTCTCCGCATGCGCAAAACGAAGATTCGCCCGATTATCCGATTGTCCGTTAATTGCCTTTTCAGTTGTTTGGATGAATTCTGAAAGTAACGGCCATGCAATAGCTACCGGCAACATATTTCCAATCGGCGCTGCACTTTTAGTCAGATATTGACGTAAATTCTGCGTTTGCCAATAATCGTACCATTCCTGATCATTGAAAATACCTTTTATGTCAAAGGACAAACCCGTATCGGGAAGTATGGCGGCTATCGAGAACAAGGTCATGACAAACTCTCGGTCCTCCTGTTCTATTTCCTGTCCGTAAGTAAGAAAAATTCTTTTTATGACAGGTGCTACCGACATCTTATCTTGTACGAATGATTCATACAAGGGAATCCAGCCTCCCTTTTCCTTATAACAGACATAAGGCTTGTTTAAATCAAAAAAACGAAGAAGAGCATCATATTGCTTTCCTGCACTCTTCTTTATGACCAATGAGGAATCCTGTTTTTCCATACCGGAAAGAAAAGCATTCATACTGCTAATGCAACGGGGAACATAAGTGGCTATGGCTTCGACCCGCGCCGAATCCGCAAATATCTCAGGATAACGTGATAACATACGTTCTGCTATTTCCTTTTGTTCCTGCTCTCCTACTGTCGACAACTCTCCCCATTTTCCTTTGAAAGCCTCGGATAGTTGTAATACCGTAACAAGCAGTTCCCGACCTTGCGCAGTCAACCTTTTCTCTTGTTCCGCCAATATAAGCACACCTTTTACTCTCTCCAATGCTTTCCCGGAAGTCGGAAACCGTGCTCCGTGCCTTCCCAAATGGTTGATATAAAAAGGAACCATACCTTCATCGTTCAAAACGGGCAAATCCTTTATCGAAGGATACGGCATAGCCGTTCCTGCATATTTCTGAATTGCGCTTTGTCCGAGTAAAAAAGTAACAGGGAAAAGCAAAACGGCTAAAAATATCAATATCGCTTTCATCCGACAGTGTATATCTTGTTTGCAGGACATAACAACCAGAGACAGGACAATGTTTATTCACGCCATCTGTTATTCCTCATTTTTAAGATCGGTTGCCTGAGAAAATACTGTCTTATCCGATTCCGCATATTTGCTCGGACTTACACCATAATACTTTTTAAATACTTCACGGAAATATTTTGCATCCGAAAATCCAACCATATCAGCAATCTCCGTTATCGTATATTCACCTTGCTTCAGCAACTGTGCAGCATGTTGCAAACGTATCATCCGGATATAATCAGCCGGAGCATAACCTGTCAACGCCTTGAGTTTGTTAAAGAAGCTCGTACGACTCATATGATGCCGAGTACTGAGTATTTCCACATTAAAGTCCGAATCTCCCATATTCTTCTCTATACATTCCTTGACAGAAGCTATAAATTTCCAGTCCAGAGTATTAGTGCAATTGTTCGGAAAATCCTGTTCTTCATCTTCAATGCTATTATAAACCTGACGAAGTAAAGTACGATTTGTAAGTATGTTCTTAATCGTTGCCTTGAGTATCCCCACACTGAAAGGTTTGGTAATATAAGCATCCGCCCCGATTTCCAGTCCTTCAAGCATATGCTTCTCATCCCCCAGTGCAGTCAGCAAAATGACCGGAATATGGGACATCTCAAGCTCTCCTTTTATAGTAGCGCAAAGTTCGTCTCCACTCATTTCAGGCATCATTATATCGGATATGACAAGATCCGGATTAAATTCACGTATAATAACAAGTGCATCTTTTCCATTCGGACAGGACTGAATATTATAACTCGTACTAAGCATATCCACAAGATAATTGCGCAAATCATCATTATCTTCCACTATCAGGATGCGCTGTAAGGAACTGTTTGTACGGGATATCTCCATAGCCGGCAAAGCCGAAGTCCCCCCAGGTATGATAGCCTCCGGACGTTCATTCGGTACTTTGGGAGAAATAAATTTTGCTTTATGGAGATGAGTATTTCCTTTCGGGAAAGTAATCCGTACACATGTGCCCTGACGTTCGGCACTCTGAATCTGAATCTTGCCTTTATGTAGCTTGACCAACTTGTATACCAGCATCAACCCGATTCCACTACCTGTCACTTTCAGATTGACGACATTACTTCCTCGAAAACAGTTTCTGAACAATTTCTTCTGTTCACCCGAAGGAATACCGATTCCGGTATCCTTCACCTCAATACTCCATGTATTTCCTTCCTCACAAGCGTAAATACATACACTACCGTCCTCGGGTGTATATTTCAATGCATTGGACAAGATATTCTTTAAAATGGACCCCATCTTGTCACTATCAAACCACACATTCAAATAGTCAAAATTGCTTTCATAAACAAACCTGACATGTTTCATTTCGGCATATTTGCGGAAAGTGGCGCAAACATCATTCATATAAGTATTCAGTTCATACTCGGAAACATAAAGAGTGGAAGAATAGACATCTATCCGTTCAAAATTTATCAGGTTAGTCGTCAACTGAAGTAATGTATTCACATTTTTAAGAGCCATATTCATATGGGGTAAGGCCTGTTCAGCCACCATGCGATTTTCTACAACTTCCTCCAATGGCGCCTTTATCAATGTAAGCGGTGTACGTATGTCGTGTGCCGTATTGATGAAGAAACGTGTTTTCTCATCCGACACTTTCTTTTGTTTATGCAGCATGATGACACGGAATATGCCTCCCATAACCAGCACCAACAAGATTGCATATCCTACCATCGCCCACACACTGGCCCATACAGGAGGCGTTATAAC
Source organism: Bacteroides acidifaciens (assembly GCF_903181435.1). NCBI lineage: Bacteria > Pseudomonadati > Bacteroidota > Bacteroidia > Bacteroidales > Bacteroidaceae > Bacteroides > Bacteroides acidifaciens. Next base: position 494,057 of record NZ_CAEUHO010000001.1, on the reverse strand, counting down.
AATCTGAATGTTCCTTGTCTCGTAGGTCTTATATTTCTCTTCGTTGGATATGGCGCGAATTTGTAACGTATAGTTGCCGGGAGGCAGATTCCTGACAAGAATCCGATTATCCTGGCTCGGGCGGCTCCACTCTTTATGATAACCATAGATTTTCCATGAAAAAAGGATGTTGGAAGGATAATCATAATTAATGGAAGCTACATCAAGAGAAAACGTATTTTGCTCGTAGGCCAGTTCCAGCCGATCAGTTTCATCAATATCTTTTTCCAAAGGAGAACCTTCATCACCCGGATAAACAGGATGATAGGCTATCATAAAATCACGCAGTAACAAACGTGAATAATGCGGTTCCGGTATCTCTATATCTGTCGGAAACCTCACAGCACCGTCATTGCCTCCAAAAACAAGCGCGCTTTTGTTATAGCTCGTAGCAGAGCCTGCATTAAAATTGACACTCATCAATCCCTGTTCCCGCGTCCAGTTGCGGAAAAAGTGTCCCTCTGGTGAATAAATCGTTATACTATTCTCCGTACCCATCAGGAGACTCCCGTCCTGACGCGGAAGAATTGTATAAATATTGTCGGAGAGCAGTGCACAATTGTCACTTCGGTATTGATGAATAAATTTTTTCTTATTAATGTCATAAACAAGAAGTCCAGCTCCACGGGTACCGATATACAGGATTCCATCTTCTCTTTGGTATAATGCACATATATAGAGAGATTCAACGGGCAGGTCGATATACTGGTAAACTCCGGATTGTTTGTCAAGCAGGTAGAGTCCCATTCGCGTGCCAATCCACATCTGCTGGGAGTCTTTCTCCTGAATGGTGGTGATAGAACTTACTCCTGGATATAAGCGCACTCCTTTAGTCTCAAGATTGATGCGTTTCAAGTGATAATACCCACCGGACCAGATATCACCTGCCGAGTCTTTTTTTATGTCAAAAATATATTGGTCCGGACGTACTCCCGCAATAGCAGCAGGAGAAAGATAGCTTATCTTAAAACCTTTATTCTTCTCTATCTTATAAATGCCCGATGTAAAACCACCAACCCATATCACACCGGGTGAGACTTCACACAGTGCTAAAAAGATGTGATTTTCATCATCCGGCACCGGATCAAAAGAGCTAAAGAAAGAACGCCATTCTTTTGTCGCAGTCTGATAAAGACTGATACCGTTACTGGTTGCAAACCAAAGGTCACCATCACTGTCTTCCATCACGTCATGAACCTGGTCGTTCACCAATGAGTGGTTGTTACCGAGAGAATGCCTTATCAAGTCGTAACTTCCATAACGATTGTTACGAACAGTAATGCCGGTAGGATAATTGGCAAGCCAAATACGTTCTTCTTCATCCACATAGATGTCATTGATATTATTTCCGTTCATCCCGTTATAACTGCTATAATCGGCCGTTATATAAGGTTCACTCATACAGGTATTCACATCCAGCTTATATACACCTTTTCCACCTGTGGCTACCAAAAGTTCATGGGAATTCAAAGCTACAATCTGGTTTACTTCTACGTTATTGGGTGATTGACAGGGAATGATTTTTCCTGTTCCACCCATGTCATATATAAGTATTCCCTCTTTATAGTTCCCCACAAACAGTTGTTTTGAGACGGCATGGTAATAGAGTTCATGTACCGATGTAGCGATACTTTCCACCGCTTCGTCAGAAACCAGTTTCAATTCTCCCTCTTCTATCCTGGCACGAAACAGACCACTTCCCGTACCGATAAAGAAATGATTGCCATCCACCTGTTCAATGGCAGTTATTTCACCAATAACCGGCGCCGATATATACAAGGTCTTTCCAGTATGGATATTATACCAGGTGATGCTGTCTTTACAGCATAGCCATATACGGTCATTCTTGTCCAAATAACCGTAATTCAGAAATGCCTGCGACTTATTTCTGATCAGCTCCGGGTGCACATAAACCAATTCAAATTTATCATGTTGCGAATCATATCTGAAAATACGACCTTTCTGACCAATTACCCATAATACATTTCCGCTGTCCATGTAAAGCCAGTTTAAGGCAATCCGTGAATCCAGCGTCATACTGTCGTCCGAAAAGTTGTAATGCTTGATATGTTTGCCATCATAACGGTCTATCCCCTCCTGAGTCAGAAACCACATATACCCTCGTTGGTCTTTTTGAATATGGTATATTTTCTGATTATTCAAACCATCTTCCAATCCTATGTACTTATAAATTTGCCCTTTGCTTACAGTACTACTTATGAGAAGAAGCACAAATAATAAACATCTTCTCATTTTTTCAAAACTACTCATGTCTTTCACAAATATTCAATAATTCCCTGCAAAAATATGAGAAAAATAATTAAAACGCAAGACATAAATGTATTCATTTTCAATCAGTAACCAAGATTATTTTTCATATCCCCTGTTTTTAGTTTGTGAAAGAATATATCATAAATGAAAATGGGGAGAGAGTATTTTTCCTCTAATTAATTTGCATCTTTCAATATATTATCCGAATATTGCAGAGATGAAAAAGCACACCATGAATCCAGTTGATGAAAAAATCATAATAAAAAAACTAAAGGCAGGAGACAATGAGGCATACAAGTATTTGTATGACTATCATTATGTTGCTCTCTGCAAACTTAGTTATTATATGCTGAAAGACAAGATACAAGCAGAAATCATAGTCAGTGATGTAATTTTTCACTTATGGGAGGTTCGGGAAAATTTGGAGCTTGCTCCTCCCCTGCGCAATTACTTAATTATAGCCGTACGTAATAAATGCCTGAATTATCTGGCTCTCAAACAACAAGAAGTGGAAATCCGCTTTTCTGCTATGGAACGGGCAGGAATCCAACTGCAAAATATCATTCCGGACAATCAGCAGCCTCTAGGTACATTGTTAGAGAAAGAACTGGAACATAAAATTCAGGAAGCGATTCAAAAACTCCCCCCTGTCTGCAAGCAGGTATTTATGATGAGCCGCTTCCGGGAAATGAGTTACGAAGAAATTTCCCAAGAACTTGGCATTTCCGTCAACACGGTTAAATATCACATAAAGAGCGCATTAGTAGTACTCAAAAGAGAACTCGGAACTTTTTTATGCATTTTTCTCGCTTTTTACCCTACCCTCTTATTCTAAAAAACTGTAGTATATATAAAGGCAATCATTATTTATGGATGAACAATCACTACATACGGACACAGTCAACGATTGGATTACCGGATATCTGACAAATAGCCTGACACCGGAAGAAATGCAATCATTGCAAGAATGGCTGAATGTTTCGGAAGAAAACAGAAAATATTTCTCCGATATGCAGGAAGTATGGATAGCCGCTTCGGACGAAACAGACGATAGAAGCTTCAACAAAGAAAGAGCTTATCAACTATTCTTGAAACAAATCGAAGCTACTACCCGACAAGCTATCAATAAACGCAAGGCTTTCCAACTTCACCCGTGGATGTATGCTGCCGCAATGATTATCATTGTCTTTATTTGCGGAACGATTGCTTTTCAGATAGGAAAGAGTGTTATCCGCAATCAATTGACCCAGATCTCTATTGAAGCCCCGTATGGTTCAAAAACCAAATTATACCTTCCGGACGGAACGCTGGTCTGGCTCAATGCAGGTTCGAAAATGAGTTATGCGCAGGACTTTGGTATCAACGAACGGGCACTGAATCTTACCGGAGAAGCTTATTTCGAAGTAACCAAGAATAAACATATTCCTTTTAAAGTACATACTGATGAACTGGACGTAAAGGTATTAGGAACCAAATTCAATTTCAGAAATTATCAGGACGACCTGGAAGCGAAAGTTTGTTTGCTCGAAGGTAAAGTGGCTCTCAGCACCCAACAAAAGGAAACAATACTTCACCCAGACCAACAAGCCCTATTAGATAAAAAGACCGGCAAATTATTGATTTCAAGTACTAAAGCTGCTTACAGTGCCGAATGGACAAACGACCGTCTCTATTTCGATGAAGCGTTGCTCCCCGATATTGTGAAGGAACTGGAAAGAAGCTACAATATAAAAATCACTATTGCAGACGCTGCGCTAAACTCCGTCCGTTTCTATGGTAACTTCCGCAGAAGGGAACAGAGTATCCGGGAAATTATGGATGTACTATCATCTACCGATAAAATGACTTATACCATTGAAGGAAAAAATATTGTGATCACACTTCCTGAATGAGACTGAATGTTAAACCTTTTAAAACTTAAAAGAATATGAAAAGCAACTTTGAAAAAACATGATTTTACTCTCCCTGATAGAAATAAAAAAAGGTCAGGTTCCTTTCCAACCCCTGACCCCTTTTGACTTTCTGTCTTAAAAGCCACAGTGACTTTATTGATGAAAGCTTAGGCAAATATAAATAAAATCCTAAACTTCTCATCCTATTTATCAATTATTTATTCATTGACTTATGAAAAGTAAGAAAAAAGTTTTTTTCATGGTCCTGCTCATGCTATGTCTTCATCTGAGCTCATTTGCGCAGCATATCAGTATGCAGTTGAAGAACGTGACAGTAAAACAGGCCATTGAAACCATACAGAAGCAGAATGGATATTCATTTACATTTGCGGCAAGCGATCTGAATACCCAGAAGATTATTACGGTAACAGCCAGGAACCTACCTATAGAGAAGGTAGTGGAACAGATTTTAATAGGACAAAATGTTAGTTATACAGTTCAAGGTAAAGACATCATTATAAAAAAGAAAAGTAACCAAGCCGCACAACAAAAGAAAAAAAGTACGATCAGCGGAATAATCACAGACAATTACGGAGAACCGATCATCGGTGCCAATATCAAAGAAAAAAATGGTACGAATGGGACTATCTCCGATATTGACGGAAAGTTTCAGCTCACTGTCGACGAAGGTAGTAGCGTGCAAATATCTTACTTGGGATATCTAACGCAGGAAGTGAATACCAGGAACAAAACGCATCTGGCTATCTCAATGAAAGAAGACGCACAGGCGTTGGATGAAGTTGTCGTTGTGGGGTACGGAACGATGAAGAAAAGAGACTTGACCGGTGCCATTTCTTCTATCAAAATGGATGAAACTCCCGTGCAGACCTTCACGACGGTCAGCCATGCGTTAGCCGGAAAAGCAGCAGGTCTGCAAGTAGTGCAGACGAGTGCACAGGTAGGCGGCGGCAGTAGTTTCAATATACGTGGCGCAGCCTCCGTCGGCGCCGGGAACGATCCGCTTATCATCATTGACGGTTTTCCCGTTTCTTCCAGTTCCACACTTGGTTCGGGCAATCGTTACGAAGCGGGGCAAACCGATAATATTCTCGAATCTATCAATCCGAATGACATTGAGTCGATAGAGGTTCTGAAAGACGCCAGTTCTACCGCTATCTACGGTGCAAGAGCCGGACACGGTGTGATTATCGTTACTACCAAACGGGGAAAAGAAGGAAAAGCAAGCGTCAACTACTCCGCCAATGTATCTGTGCAAAGAATGAAAAACTCATTCAAGATGTTGAACGGGCAGGACTATATGTATCAGACCAACCGATATTATCACGAGCTATGGCTGAAAGAAAAAGGAGAAGGCATTTACGAGGATTATATGATTCCGAATGATGATGCGGCGGACTTTAAACCCAGATACTCGAACGACCAGATACTCAACGCACCGACAGTTCCCTGGTTTGACGAAATCACACGTACCGGACTTATGCATCAGCATAATGTTTCTATAAACGGGGGAACGGAAAAAACGAAATATATGGCTTCTATCAACTACCTCAACCACTCCGGCGTAGTGAAGAATAATGATATGGAGCGCTTCACCGCAAAAATAAACTTGGACCAGCAGATTTCCAAGTACGTAAAGGCCGGATTGTCTTTCAATATCAGCCGTAATAACTACGACAATGTACCTTTGGGAAACGGTGAGAATGAAAACTCAGGTATCATCACTGCTGCCGTGGCCTTTAATCCGACTGTTCCCGTCAGAGATGAAGAAGGGAACTACTCGGCTAATCCTCTGATGCCTCAACTTCCTAATCCGGTTTCTCTCCTGGAGATTAATGACAAAACCGTCAAGGAACGATTGTTGGGTTCGGCTTATATAGAAGTGGAACCTATCAAGGGACTGAAACTAAAAGCCAATTTGGGTATTGACCGAAAATACCAGAAAAGAAAAACTTATCTCCCGAAAACCACTCAATACGGGGCGGCAGTCAACGGTCAGGCATATTTAGCACAGGAAGATAACAACGACTATTTAATGGACCTGACAGCCAATTATCAAAAGACATTCGGCGAACATAGTTTCAATGTTCTTTTCGGTTATTCCTATCAGAAGTTCAACACCGAAGGAATGAGTGCGGGCAATCAGGATTTTATCAATGATTCATTCCTGTACAATAATCTGGGAGCAGGAAATTATAGCCGCCCGCCAGTAGGTTCGTACGCTTCAGTCAGCAGTTTGAGTTCTTACTTCGGACGTTTTAATTATTCGTGGAAGGAAAAATACCTGCTCACCGCTACCCTTCGTGCCGACGGCGCTTCCAACTTTGCCAAAGGACATCAATGGGGCTATTTTCCTTCCGTATCCGCCGGCTGGCGTTTCTCCGAAGAAAAATTCATCAAGAGTTTTTCCTCTGACTTCCTTTCAAATGGTAAACTGCGCTTAAGTTGGGGACAAACCGGTAATTATAATGTAGGCAACGGGGCTCTCGACTACTATGGAGCAGACCCATGGTATGGCAGCCAATTTGGTGATTCACAGCACGTAGGTATCTATGTGTCACAATTAGGTAACCCAAATCTGACGTGGGAAACGACAACCGAATTTAATATCGGTCTGGACCTGGGATTCTTCAACAACCGGATCAACCTGACCGCCGAATATTTTCAGCGTACAATCTCCGACTTGCTGGTAAAAAATAAAACAATCCCTCACTACAATGAAGTGAAAACCATTGCAGCCAACATCGGTTCGACTCAAAGCAACGGTGTGGAACTGACTCTGAATACGCAGAATATTCAGACTGCACAATTTGCATGGAACACCGACTTAACATTCTCAACGTATAACGACCGTTGGAAAGAACGCGACCCGAACTGGAAACCCGCTGCCTACCAGAAAGAACAGGACCCGATTCGCGGAGTCTTTGCCTACATAGCCAACGGACTGTTGCAACCCGGTGAGGAAGCCCCCGCCCACCAGCCGCAACTTCTTCCCGGACAAGTGAAACTCAAGAATATAAATGGAGACGATAAACTGAATGAGGAAGATATGGTCTTAATCGGACGCAATGACCCCAAATTCATTTTCGGTTTCAACAACAATTTTTCATATAAGAATTTCGACCTTAATATATATATGTATGGACAGGTAGGAAAAATTGCCGGAGCAAACAGTTATTACGACGCCTGGGGTTCTTATGGAAACCGCATCAAACTGGGACAGAATGTACCCGTCTCTTTCAAGGATGCCTGGAGTTCGGACAACCAGACAAGTACACGCCCCAGCTTCATCGAGTCGGCTTATGGTACCGGTGATCTGTTTCTCCAGAAAATTTCATTCCTGCGTATCAGAAATATCACATTAGGCTACACCGTGCCAATCAGTAAAAGTATCTGTAACCGACTGCGAGTATATGCTGACGTCAATAATCCATGTGTATGGACCAACTGGAAAGGTCAAGATCCGGAAACAGACAGTAATACGAATGCATATCCCAACGTCACTAGTTTTAGCATCGGAGTAGATATTTCATTCTAAATAAATCTAAAAAGAATTGAACATGAAAAGAATTACAAAACTTATATATCTTGCTCTCGGAAGCTGCCTCATCGCAGGACTGAACGCTTCATGCGAACTCGTCTCCGAGAACTATGGTGATATCAATACCAGTATCTTCCCAAAAACGGCAGAAGACGCTGACGCTATCACAACGTCTGCCGCATACGCCACCTTTAAAAATAGTGGCTATGGTGGTCTGTTCAATATAGCAACGGGCATACAAATCGTCAGCGACGAGGCAGGTGATTACGGAATGTGTAACTGGGGCTGGGACCATATCAACTATGCCAACTGGAACACCCTCAAGATATCCGGCTCCGGTAGCTGGCTGACCGTCGAGAGCTACGCTTATGTAAACGATATCAGTAAAATGACTCTGACTATCGACCGGTTGAACGGTATTGAAATGGACGATGCCCTCAAACAGCAATACATCGCTGAACTCCGTATGGGTAGGGGGTGGCTGGCATACCTTCTCTACGATTTCTACGGTCCAATCCCCATTGCCGACCTGGAAACACTCAAGAATCCCATGGCTGAGAAAATTCTCCCCCGACTCAGTGAAGAAGAAATGCAAACCTATATCGAGACTGAACTTACAGAAGCAAGCAAAGTACTGCCTGCCAACTACAAAAAGGGTGATAAGAACTATGGTCGTTTTACAGCCGGATTGGCACATACCGTTTTGTTAAAACTCTATATGCTTACCAAGCAATGGGACAAGGCGGAAGCAGAGGGACGCGAACTGATGAAACCTGAATACGGTTTCGAACTTGTGCCCGAATACAAAGATATATTCACGCTGGCAAATGAGAAGAACCCTGAAATTATCTGGGCTTGCCAATGTGCCAAAGGATACCAGGAACATAAATGGCAACCTCATGTATTACCCAACGATTATAATTTCACCTCTTATCTGGATAAAATGACCAAATGGAACGGATATAAAATCTCATGGGACTTTATGCAGACCTTTGATCCGGCAGACAGACGTTTGCTGACTATTGCATACGAATATACCAGTAAAGACGGAGTGGTACATAATGAAAAGAATGACAGGCCGGATCCTTCCGCCCAATTATATTTAGGAGCAGTTCCATTGAAATATGAATTTGATCCGGATTGTACGGGAGAAGACTCACAGATAGACTGGATTATCTATCGGTATGCCGATGTGCTCACTTTGACAGCAGAGGCTATTGTACGCAACAAGAATGCCGTAACGCAGGAAGCTGTTAATATACTTAATGAAGTGCGTACCCGCTCGCTTCCCGGAAAAGGATACAGTCTGCAAGATTTGAACAGTGTGGATAAATTTCTGAAAGCCGTATTGGACGAAAGAGGTTGGGAGTTATATTTCGAAGGAAATCGCCGCCAAGACCTGATCCGCTATGGATTATTTGTGGAAGCTATCAAAAAGAAGGCTCAATCAATGGGTAAACAAACACTTGTGGATGAAGACCGTTACCGCTTCCCTATTCCACAAGATATTATTGATGAAGGTAAGGGAATAATCAAACAGAACCCCGGTTATTAATCACTGAAAAGAAAAAAACATGAAAAAGTTAATTTATAGCATCATCGGACTACTAATGTTCGCCGGTTGCGAAGATGATTATAAGACCGACATCACAATTCCAATGTCGGGCATATATCTGAGTTCTCCCGCCGAAGGAGCAACTATGGACTTAAATGATGAAAGTAAAGATTCATACGAGTTTACTTGGGATAAGGCTTCGGAACAAGGTTCCGTACTGATATTCAGCACTACCAAAGACCTTGTGAAACAGGTTACCGTAGAAGTAGGGACAAAGACTAGTTGCAATATATCAGCACTGGTTATTAACCAATTACTTTCCAAGTTAGATATTAAATCCGGAAATGAGAGACTCATTTACTGGACTGTAAAAGATAAAAACAACCAGACTGCCGCCGCATCAGAAGTTCGTACGCTACAAGCCAGACGAATGAAAAGCGTCTTGCTTGCTCCTGAAGATATGTCGACAACCACTTTATTAGCAAACGCTACACAAACCAAAATGAAATTTGAATGGGACGCTTCAGGAACCGGTAATGACACAGAGTGTACGGTACTCCTTTCTTTAAATCCGGAAATGGACAACTTCGTAGAACTGCCGACCAAAGGAACAGGAAATATCTCGATCACCCACGAAGAAATGGAACAGACAATCGAGAAGTTGTCTATCGAACGTTACCGAACCAACACTATTTATTGGAATGTACGTAACAATACAGATCAGTCACTTATTTCGCGTGTCGCCAACACATTATACACAAACGACATGATGCGTCTTGTCGACAAACGTGGAGATGAGACGATCACTTATCCCGTAGTCCGCGTGACATTCTCCGACGGAACTTCGCAAGTGTGGACAGCCCAAAATCTGAATACTACCAGATACCCGGATGGAACGGAAATCGAAGCCGAATATTACAGATATGCTCCCGAATCCCTCGGAGAGGACTGGATCAAAGCAATCGGTACCTATTACAGTTTTGTGATTCGCGACCGGATTATCCCGAAAGGCTGGAGAATACCGACCGAAGCCGAATGGAATTATTTATTCTCCGAAGCTGGGAAGAATGGCGGGTATAATGTTCTTAAAGATCCTGTCTATTATTATAAAGATCCTACCGGCCAGGAACATCTGAATGAATGGGGACTGAGCTTTACTTCAGCAGGTACATGGAACTTGGATAGGGACGCAATCGAACTGGCTCAGGAAAAATTCTACTTTATGGCCGCCGACTTGGGCGATCCCGCAACCTGGAACGATCCCTGGCGAGCTTTAATCCATGACAACAGCGAAACATTATGGGTATCCTGGGCTAAAGGAACCGTCATGCGCTATATCTATGCAGAATAACTAATAAAACATGAATCATTATGAAAAGATATTACTTTCAAATATTACTGGCGTGTTGTCTGACGCTATTTGCCGGATGTTCCGATTCCGATTCGGAATCCGGTCAGAACGGCATACCCAAAGGTTCAAAAGCTATTGACCTGCAACAAGACAGAAGTGGTCTGCTACGTAATCCCTGTATGGGTTGGGGCCTTTATGACGATGCAGTCGGCAATGTATCCAATGCAGAAGAGTATTGGGCTGCACAAGACGAAGCTGCACGCAACTATGCATCTTTCTTCTATATACGCTGGCGTTGGTCGGAAATGGAACCGGAGGAAGGAAAATATGCCTGGATCTATGACGAGAACTATAAAAAACTGATTCAAGGGGCGCTCGACCGGGGATTGAAGTTATGTTTCCGTATCTATGACAACGGACAGGATAACATCCGCCAAGGTACTCCCGAATATGTCCGCACTGCAGGCGCCCGAGGATATGAAGTCGAAGGACAAAATAGCGCCAAACTATGGACTCCTTATGCCGACGATCCTATCTTTCAGCAGAAATATGAAAAGTTTGTCGCAGCATTCGCCAAAGAGTATGATAACCCGGATATCGTAGATTTTATTGATGGACACTCTTTGGGCTGGTGGGGCGAAGGCTCACATATCGAATACCTGAATTCTGACAAGAAGAAAGAGACTTTCGACTGGTTTACAACGATGTATTCCAAGAACTTCAAGAATATCATTCTGGTATTACCCTATAATAGTGAAATCGGATTCAATACGGAAAAAGAAATTGCTATCGACCAAAAAGGATATGGATTACGCAGAGACGGCCTGGGAAGTATGTGGTTTACTGAAAATGACGAGAAAGTAGCGAACGAAATGTACGGAAAAGTTTTAATGGTGGGCGAATGTGCTTACTGGGGAGGATATACGGCTGCTTACGAACCGTACAAAAATGATACGAAATTCTCTTTCAAATCATGGAAAGATGTATATAATCAGAGTTTCGACCATGCCCAGACTTATCATTTCAACACACTCGACCTAAGGACGATTACCGAAACAAAGGGGTGGACGGGACTGGCACCGGAACTTGTCCGCAAATTCGTTCTGAACGGAGGATACAGGGTATATCCTACTTATGTAATCATGCCTTATGAAGCCTCAGCAGGTCAAACCGTATCTATCTCCCATTCATGGAGAAACACCGGATATGGTTACTTGCCGAATAACATGAAGAACTGGAACTATAAGTACAAACCGACCTTTGCCTTGTTCGACGAGAGCGGCAAACTGGTAAAATCATGGATTGACGAGGATGCCGAACCTTCGCAATGGTTGTCCAACCAACGGAAAAACTATACTTATGAGGTTTCCCTCGATGGTATTTCCAAAGGCAATTACCAATGGGCGGTAGCTATTGTGGACAAGACCAAAGATAACAAACCGGGTATCAATATCAGTATCAAAGATAAGGAGAAGAAGGACGGGTGGACGTTTATCAGTGAGATGACTATTAAATAAATGAGCCGATAAAATATGAAACATATACATTTATATCTATTTGCACTTATCTCCGTGCTCCTTGCAGGCTGCTCGCACCCCTATCAAAAGGTAGAGTTGCAGGAAGACACCGTATCATTGCTTCGCAACCCTTGTATGGGTTGGGGAGTATATGACGACGCTAATGATGAAGTACAAAACGCGGATATTTACTGGGCTGCCCAAGACAAGGCAGCCCGTCAATATGCTTCCTTCTTTTATGTACGCTGGAGGTGGTCGGACATGGAACCGGAGGAAGGCAAGTACGCCTGGCTGTATGATGAAAATTACAAGAAACTGATACAGGGTGCCTTAGACCGTGGATTGAAACTCAGCTTCCGTATTTACGACAACGGACAGGATAACCTGCGTGCCGGAACTCCTGACTACGTACGCCGTGCCGGAGCAAAAGGATATACCGTAAAAGGACTGAAAGGTGATCTTTGGACACCTTATCCGGATGACCCGGTTTTTCAGGAAAAACTGGAAAAGTTTGTCAAAGCCTTTGCCAGGGAATATGATAATCCGGATATCGTAGACTTTGTAGACGGATACAGCCTTGGTTGGTGGGGAGAATGTCATCATGTGGTTCTGCAAGACCAAAGCAAATTCGAGCAAGTGTTCGACTGGTTCACAACCCTCTATTCCACTCACTTCAAGCACGTGATTCTTGCGCTCCCCTTCGGCAGCCAAATCGGTTTTGACACCGAAAAACGAATTGCAATCGACGGAAAAGGATATGGCATGAGAAGAGACGGATTGGGAAGTATGTGGTTCAGTGATGAAGAAAGGAAAATCGTTGCGGATATGTATGGAAAGACACTTCTTATCGGAGAATCCTGTTACTGGGGATGTTCCACCGATGATTGCACTCCATTCAGCTCGGATACACGTTATCGGATGAATACATGGAGGGATGTGTACGAGCAGACTTATCAACATGCCATTGAAGGACATTTCAATACGTTGGATTTACGAGAGATTCCCGAAACAAAAGGATGGACCGAACGGGCAAATGACTTGGTAAAGAAGTTTATCGTCCAAGGAGGATACCGGATATATCCGTGCAACGTATCATTGCCTGTCCGTGCCAAAGCCAATTCGACAGCCACCATTTTACACGAATGGAAAAATACAGGAAACGGTTATCTGCCTAACAATATGCCCAACTGGAATTATAAATATAAACCGGCTTTTGCATTGTTTGACCAACAAGGGAGTCTTGTGCAAACATGGGTAGATGATAATGCGGAACCTTCGGACTGGCTGCATAATACGGTACATTCTTATACTTATCCAGTTACTTTCACCGATATTCCGAAAGGTACTTATCAATGGGCTGTGGCTATCGTCGACCAGACGAAAGACCAACAGCCGGGGATTAAACTGGCAATCAAAGATAACCCCAAAAAAGAAGGCTGGTTTCTACTCAATAAGATAACTATCCAATAAATAAAAAACAGGAGGTGTGTCACCGCTCAAAGGTATCCGTCATTTAGCATTGACACATCTCCCTCTAAAAAACAATGATATGAGAATTACATATATACTCATCTTCCTGCTGGCAGCAACTCTCTTTTCATTTCCGCTCAAGGCAAAAGACTCTATCCGGCTGATACCACAGCCAGCCGATATCCGGTTACAATCCGGTACTCTCACAATATCCAGCTCAATTGATATTTCCTATTCACCGATATTAAATAAGGAAGCAACTCTACTAAGTAAGTATTTACAGGAATCAGAGCTAACTACACAACTTCATCCCGGCAAGCTCGGTGCAATGATTCAGCTACAAATCTCCCCAACTGTTCTTCCTGCATATAAAGAAGGATATGTCCTGCAAATTTCGGATCGAAATATACAGATAAAATCGTCTTCATCCACCGGAATATTCTACGGTATCCAGACATTGCGCCAGCTCATCGGTAAATATCCAGACCACCGGCTTCCACAACTGAGCATTACCGATTATCCTAACTTCAGTTGGAGAGCTTTCATGTTGGATGAAGCACGCTATTTCAAAGGAAAAGAAGTAGTATGCCGACTGCTCGACCAAATGGCTTATTTAAAAATGAACACATTCCATTGGCACCTGACAGACGACCAGGGCTGGCGCATTGAAATCAAGAAATTTCCAAAACTTACAGAAATCGGCTCTTACCGTGATTCAAGCGAAATCAATCATTTTGAAAGTGATGTGTTCGACGGTAAACCACATAGCGGCTATTATACCCAGAAAGAGATAAAAGAAATTATCGAGTATGCCCGCGAACGTCATATCAATATTGTTCCGGAAATAGAAATGCCGGGACACGCCAGTGCCGCCATTGCTTCTTACCCCTGGCTGGGAACAAATAACGAATCTATTCAGGTGCCGGGAAAATTCGGAGTGCATTACAATGTTTACAACGTAGCCGATCCCAAAGTACTGGACGCCTTGAAAGATATCCTGACCGAAGTTATTGAATTATTCCCTTCTCCGGTAATCCATATCGGGGGCGATGAAGTGAAATATAACCAATGGAAAGAGTCTCCTGTAGTGCAGGCATATATGCAGAAGCATGCACTGCAAACACCGGCAGAACTACAAGTGCATTTCACCAACGGCATATCCAACTGGCTTTCCTCTAAAGGAAAAAGGATGATGGGCTGGAACGAAATCACGGGCAGCAAGTTGCACGAATACCAATCTTCTACCGATACTGCTATCCAAAATGAGAAGCTGGCAAAAAATGCGATTGTACATTGTTGGAAAGGAGATTATTCTTTGATTAAAGAAGCTATTGAGAATGGATATGATATAGTAAATGCTTATCACGAATATACTTATCTCGATTATGACTACAAAAAAATTCCTTTAGAGAAAGCATATCATTTCAACCCTGTACCCGAAGGGCTGACAACAGAACAGCGTATTCATGTATTAGGTGTCAGTTGCCAGATGTGGGGAGAGTTTATTCCGACCGTAGAAAGTATGGATAAACTGTTATTTCCCAGGATAGCCGCATATGCAGAAACAGGATGGAGCTTGGAAAAGAACAAGAACTTTCAGCAGTTTTCAGAAGCATTGAAAACTCATTAAAATACCAAACAAGCTCAAAACGTTCTTAAGTCATCCTAAAAGCGCCGTCACAACATGTTCTGACAAAGGATAATTCTCACTGCGATGAGTATTTTTTCTCATCGCAGTGAGAATACTTGAGAATTACTTCATCTTATACACCAACGTTCCACCTTTCACAATATCTTCATGTGATATTGAGTTCTTCGTGTAAGGTTCTCCATTCAGTGTTATGCTATCCACATACAGATGTTCTTTAGACAAGTTCTCTGCAATAACCGTGAAAGTCTTTCCATCAGCCAAATGCAATACCATCTTCGGCAATTGAGGAGCACCGAATACATATTCCCCGCTCACCGGATCTACCGGATAGAATCCCATTGCGCTAAGCATATACCAGGCTGACATCTGGCCACAGTCATCGTTGCCACAAAGTCCGTCGGGTTTATTCTTGTATTGGGTATCGAAGATTTCACGAACCAACTCTTGCGTACGTTCCGGACGACCGGCCAATGCATATAAATAAGTGACATGATGACTCGGTTCGTTGCCGTGGGCATACTGTCCGATCAAACCTGTCACATCCGACAGGCTTTCACCTTCAAGCTTAACTGTGAACAAAGAATCCAACTTGTTCAGGAAAGGTTTTTCACCACCAAACAGACTGATTAATCCCGGCACATCATGCTGTACATGCCAGGTATATTGCCATGCATTCCCCTCAGTATAGTCACCGCCAATACTTTCGGAATGTCCCAACGCACTTGGATTAAACGGAGCTTTCCAAGTTCCGTCAGCCTTACGCGGACGCATAAATTGAGTTTCCGAATCGAAGAGGTTCTTATAATAATCCGCACGTTTTGAGAAATAAGCGGCATCTTCCTCTTTTCCCATACGGCGTGCCATGTCGGCAGCGGCATAATCATCATACACTGATTCCAGGGTAGAAGATACCGATTCCGCTTTTATCAGGTCTGTTGGGAAATATCCGTATTTTGTATAAACTTCCCAGTTCGACTTCAACGGATGAGAGACTGTCTGAGTTTTCTTTATCATATTGAAAGCACGTTCGGCATCAAAGCCACGGAATCCCTTACGATAGGCCTCAGCAATAACTGATACACCGTGATTGCCAATCATACAGAAATTTTCTTTTCCCCATAATGCCCAGATAGGCAGGAAGCCCTGTACTTCACCTTGCTCTATCAACGAATTTACAAAATCATCCACACGTTCGGGAATCACTAATGTATAGAACGGATGAGCGGCACGATAGGTATCCCACAGAGAGAAGGTGGAATAGAAAGTTCCTGTTCCGGTTTTCACTATGGAGTCGGCAGCGTTACGGTACATACCGTCTACATCCGAAATCTGGTTCGGCTGGATTAGCGCATGATAAAAACAAGTATAGAAATTGGTCTTTTCATCGTCAGTACCGTCTATTTCAATACGGCTCAGATAATTATTCCATTCATTATGAACGGCAGTTTTCACTCCGTCAAAGTCCCATGCAGGAATTTCGGCTTCCAGATTCTTCTTTGCTCCATCTACGCTGGTAGTGGAAAGGGCAACTTTCATCATCAGTTCTTCACCCGGTTTCATGTCGAAAGTAGCAACGATACGTTTTCCTTTTTCTGTTTCTCCCATTGGAAGATAAAGAGAATCTACGACAGGACGATTGAATTTCATTACGAAGAAATAATCCTGATCCACCCATACGGTATTATTGACATGCCCGGTCAGTGTCTGCGCATCTTCCCAGTTTACTTCGCAACTGTTCACTTGCGAATGATACTGTTCTTCTCGCCATGCGGGTCCATGTTGCAAGTCAATCAAGACTGAAGCCGAATCGGCTTTATGATAAGTGTAACGATGCAGGGCTGCATGAATGGAAGCAGTCAGTTCCGCTTTCACCTGAGGGTCTGAAAGTTCAACCGTATAATACCCCGGAGTAGCGGCTTCTTTATCTTTTGAGAAGTGACTACGATAAGCATCCCATGCACGGGCACGTGTGCCTGTTACCGGCATCACCAGGATATCACCCAAATCCATGCACCCTGTTCCGTTCAGATGGGTCTGAGTGAATCCCCAAATCAACGTGTCCTGATAAACATACTCAGAACAGTATCGCCAACCGACTGCACCTGTTACGGGACTAGTCTGCACCATTCCGAAAGGATAACACGCACCGGGAAATGTATGACCGTTATCAGCAGCGCCAATAAAAGTATTAACATATCGGGCATAATCCTGCATTTCCATTTTTTCTGTCGGGGTGCAGGAAGAATAAAAGAATAAACCTGCCAAAGCAGCAGTCATCAAAGGGATTTTTCTTTTCATGTAAATATAGTGTTAAGTTAATGTCGCATCGTAAATCATGCCACAAAATTAAAGATTTCTTCCCATTTAAGACAAGTGTATATTGACAAATATACTTAAATATTAAACGAAAGAAGCACTGATTTATACAGATTCATTGTGATAAAACAAAAATTCGTACGACTTATTGAATAAATATCAACTCAATTATTTATCTTTGTTAGCTTAATAACAAGCTAGCGCAAAAAAACAATAAGTACAATGAAAGATTTCTTGAAATTCACACTTGCCACAGTGACAGGTATCATTTTGTCAAGTATTGTATTATTTATTATCAGCATGGTAACGCTGGTAGGTATCATGTCTGCCTCGGATACAGAAACAATAGTAAAAAAGAATTCTGTAATGATGCTCGATTTGAACGGTACGTTGGTGGAACGTACACAAGAGGATCCGTTAGGCATTTTATCACAGTTATTCGATGACGGGTCTAACACATACGGGCTGGACGACATTCTTTCATCCATCAAGAAAGCCAAAGAGAACGAAAATATCAAAGGGATTTATTTGCAGGCTAGTTCATTGGGCGCATCCTACGCTTCCTTACAGGAGATACGTAATGCGTTATTGGATTTTAAGGAAAGCGGAAAATTCATCATTGCCTATGGTGACTCTTATACTCAAGGGCTTTATTATCTGTCCAGTGTAGCTGATAAAGTATTACTTAATCCCAAAGGTATGATCGAATGGCGTGGTATCGCTTCCGCTCCTCTCTTCTACAAGGATCTGCTTCAGAAAATCGGCGTGGAAATGCAAGTATTCAAGGTAGGAACCTACAAATCTGCCGTCGAGCCGTTCATTGCTACTGAAATGAGTCCGGCCAACCGCGAACAGGTTACAGTTTTCATCAACTCCATCTGGGGACAAGTGACGGAAGGTGTAGCGGCCAGCCGTAGTCTTCCGGTCGATTCTCTCAATGCTTATGCAGACCGTATGTTAATGTTCTACCCGGCAGAAGAAAGCGTGAAATGCGGATTGGCCGATACGCTGATTTATCGCAATGACGTACGCAACTATCTCAAGCAGATGGTGGAAATAGATAAAGACGACCGTCTGCCCATAGTAGAGCTGGCAGATATGATTAATGTGAAAAAAAATGTGCCCAAAGATAAAAGCGGTAATATCGTTGCCGTTTACTATGCATCCGGTGAAATCACAGATTATCCCAGTTCCTCTGCTTCCGAAGAAGGTATCGTAGGTCCCAAAGTGAGCCGCGATTTACGTAAATTGCAAGAAGATGACGATGTGAAAGCTGTGGTACTCCGTGTTAATTCTCCGGGCGGAAGTGCTTTTGCTTCGGAACAAATCTGGCACGCAGTGAAAGAATTGAAAGCTAAAAAGCCCGTCATCGTTTCCATGGGCGATTATGCAGCGTCAGGCGGTTATTATATCTCTTGTGTAGCCGATACGATTGTTGCGGAACCTACAACGCTGACCGGCTCTATCGGCATCTTCGGAATGATTCCGAATGTCAAAGAATTAACAGAGAAAATAGGTCTGACATATGATGTGGTAAAAACCAACAAATATTCAGATTTCGGAAATATTATGCGTCCTTTCAATGAGGGTGAGAAGTCATTATTACAAATGATGATTACCCAGGGATATGACACATTTGTAGGCAGATGTGCCGAAGGACGCCATATGACAAAGGAAGCAATCGAAAAGATTGCCGAAGGACGTGTGTGGACTGGTGAAACGGCCAAAGAATTAGGATTAGTAGACGAGTTAGGAGGCATTGACAAGGCATTGGATATTGCCGTAGCCAAAGCAGGTATTGAAGGGTATACAATAGTATCCTATCCTGCCAAGCAGGATTTCCTGTCTTCTCTATTCGACGCAAAGCCGACCAATTATGTAGAATCACAACTTCTGAAAAGTAAATTAGGCGAGTATTACCAACAATTCGGCTTACTGAAAAACTTAAAAGAACAATCCATGATTCAGGCACGTATTCCATTCGAATTGAATATTAAATAAAACGTATTGCATGGACGAGCACTTTTTCAAGATACATAAATGGCTATATCCTGTTTCGTGGCTATA
Organism: Bacteroides acidifaciens; assembly: GCF_903181435.1. Lineage (NCBI taxonomy): Bacteria > Pseudomonadati > Bacteroidota > Bacteroidia > Bacteroidales > Bacteroidaceae > Bacteroides > Bacteroides acidifaciens. The sequence continues at coordinate 474,369 of NZ_CAEUHO010000001.1, read as the reverse complement.
CGGAACAGCGGTAATAATGAGAAATAAACTCTTTGATTGGGGATTGTTCCGATCGAAGAGTTTCGATGTCCCTGTCATTAGTGTAGGTAACCTGGCTGTAGGCGGAACAGGCAAAACTCCTCATACCGAATATTTGATAAAGTTGCTCCATGATAAATATCAGGTGGCTGTACTAAGCCGGGGATATAAACGACGTACACAAGGCTACATGCTCGCCACTCCCCAAAGTACCGCCAAGACAATTGGTGACGAACCTTATCAGATGTACACCAAGTTCCCGTCCGTCACGTTGGCTGTTGACGAGAACCGCTGCCATGGAATAGAGAGACTGCTTGCTTTGAAAGAGCCCGTAGTAGATATTGTTCTACTGGACGATGCCTTCCAACACCGCTATGTCAAACCCGGGCTAAGTATTCTATTGACGGACTACCACCGTCTTTTCTGTGACGACACACTGCTTCCGGCTGGTCGTTTGCGTGAGCCGGTCAGTGGAAAGAACCGTGCACAAATCGTCATTGTCACCAAATGTCCTCAGGACATCAAACCTATTGATTTCAATATTATTACTAAACGGTTGAACCTTTATCCGTATCAGCAGTTATTCTTCTCATCGTTCCGTTATGGGAATCTGCTACCTGTATTCCAACAGGGAGTTAAAGAAACCGCCGCAAATGTAATCCCGGCAAGCAAAGACATTTCTTTATCTTCACTAACGGATACCGATATATTGTTAGTTACCGGCATTGCATCTCCTGCCCCTATCCTGGAAAGACTGGAAGATTGTGCAAAACAAATAGAAACGTTATCTTTCAGTGACCACCATGATTTCACTCACAAAGATATGCAACAGATAAAGGAACGATTCAAGCGATTAACAGGTGAAAAACGACTGATAATCACCACCGAGAAGGATGCGACACGCTTGGTCAACCATCCGGGACTGGACGAGGAACTGAAACCGTTTATCTATGCTTTACCTATTGAAATAGAGATATTACAAAATCAACAAGATAAATTTAACCAACATATTATTGACTATGTTAGAGAAAATACAAGAAACCGCAGCTTATCTTAAAGAGAAGATGCACACTAGTCCCGAAACAGCCATCATTCTTGGCACCGGACTTGGCAGTTTAGCAAACGAAATCACCGAGAAGTATGAAATAAAGTATTCGGATATCCCGAACTTCCCGGTGTCTACCGTCGAAGGTCATAGCGGCAAGCTGATTTTCGGCAAATTAGGCAATAAGGATATCATGGCTATGCAAGGACGCTTCCACTATTACGAGGGCTATTCGATGAAAGAAGTGACTTTCCCTGTACGTGTGATGCGCGAATTGGGAATCAAGACCTTGTTTGTATCCAATGCCAGCGGCGGTACGAATGCAGACTTTGAAATCGGCGACTTGATGATTATCACCGACCATATCAACTATTTCCCCGAACATCCACTTCGTGGAAAAAATATCCCTTATGGTCCTCGTTTCCCGGACATGAGCGAAGCATACAGCAAGGAACTGATTCGTAAAGCTGACGAGATTGCCAAAGAAAAAGGAATCAAAGTACAACACGGAGTGTATATCGGTACACAAGGTCCTACTTTCGAAACTCCTGCCGAATATAAACTATTCCATATCCTTGGCGCCGACGCTGTCGGTATGTCTACCGTTCCGGAAGTAATTGTAGCCAACCATTGTGGCATCAAAGTATTTGGTATTTCCGTCATTACCGACTTGGGAGTAGAAGGAAAAATCGTAGAAGTAACGCACGAAGAAGTTCAGAAAGCAGCCGACGCCGCTCAACCGAAAATGACAACGATCATGCGCGAACTTATCAACCGTGCCTAAACAATCACCCCGATTTATGAGAACTGAAATAGCATCTCTCGGTGAGTTTGGTCTGATTGACCGCCTCACCGAGGGAATCAAACTAGAAAATGAATCCAGTAAATATGGAGTGGGCGACGATGCCGCCGTTCTCTCCTACCCTTCAGAAAAGCAAGTATTGGTAACAACCGACCTGCTTATGGAAGGTGTACATTTTGATCTGACTTATGTTCCCTTGAAACATTTGGGATATAAATCAGCAGTCGTTAATTTCTCCGATATTTATGCCATGAACGGCACTCCCCGGCAGATTACAGTATCTCTTGGCCTTTCCAAACGTTTCAGCGTAGAAGATATGGACGAGCTTTATTCCGGTATCCGCCTGGCTTGCCAGCAATATAATGTCGACATTGTGGGAGGTGATACAACTTCCTCCCTTACAGGGCTTGCTATCAGCATCACTTGTATCGGCGATGCTGATAAGGATAAAGTGGTTTACCGTAATGGAGCAAAAGAAACCGACCTTATCTGCGTCAGCGGTGATCTGGGAGCATCCTATATGGGTTTACAACTATTGGAACGTGAGAAAGTCGTACTAAAAGGTGATAAAGACATTCAACCGGACTTTACCGGCAAAGAATACTTGTTAGAACGCCAGTTAAAACCGGAAGCACGTAAGGATATCATTGAGAAACTAGCTGCCGCCAATATTGTTCCAACCTCTATGATGGACATATCTGACGGTCTGTCATCAGAATTGATGCATATCTGCAAACAAAGCAATGCCGGTTGCCGCGTGTACGAAGAACATATTCCAATCGATTACCAGACGGCTGTTATGGCTGAAGAGTTTAACATGAATCTGACGACTTGCGCCTTGAATGGCGGAGAAGATTATGAGCTACTCTTTACTGTTTCTATCGCCGATCATGAGAAAGTATCACAAATGGAAGGAGTGCGCCTCATCGGACATATCACCAAACCCGAACTTGGCTGTGCATTAATTACCCGTGACGGACAAGAATTCGAATTAAAAGCACAAGGATGGAATCCATTGAAGGAAGATAAACAATAGATTTCATTATATACTTGAAATTATTTTATTCCATACAACACTGATAATAAGCCAACTAGCTTTTTATCAGTGTTTTTTATTTCCAAAAAACTTGCAGAATCCAAAAGTTTCACTACCTTTGCAACCGCAAAAGAGATATTACCGGACCGAACAACACAAGGTGCCATAGCTCAGTTGGTAGAGCAAAGGACTGAAAATCCTTGTGTCCCCGGTTCGATTCCTGGTGGCACCACTATCGATTCGGTAATTTCTCAGAACCCATTGAAATTCAGTCATTTCAATGGGTTTTCTTTTATATATACTATATGCAAATTGGCTCAGTCTGAAAACTTGGGGGATTTGATTCTGGGCAATCACATCCTTAAAAAAAGATTCATTCTCGGTACGAAATGAATCAAAAATCCAATTATCGATGCGGATTTGAATTAAATACTACATAGTGAAAAAACATCTATCATAAGTATCATTCATTTTAATAGTCCACTCATTATCAAAAGAATAAGTATGATAGATAGCTTTTTAAAAAGGTATCTATCATACTTTTATTACAAAAAGCAGCTATCTATCATGCCTATACTTTGTCTATTTTAGTGTAGTATTAGGTGAGATTACCCATTTAAAGGCATAAGAATGCACGTTTTATAGGACGACAACCTGTATATGACAGCTTAATAATCTATTGGGAGCGGTGATGTTTCTATAGCCCACGTATGCAGGCTATATAGCCCGCATACGTAGGCTGTACGGTTTACGTATGTAGGCTGTACGGCCTACATACGTGGACTATAAACTTATCACCGTTAAAGTTGGATTATTAAGCCATGATCATCGGATTTATACAGGTTCATTGCAACAAAAACAAGCTATCTTATCTATATAGGACCTTTATTCGGCTATTTTGTTGATGATAGATAACCTATTTTTGCTGGTAAAAGTATGATAGATACATTTTTTTAAAGCTATCTATCATACCTATTCTTTTGATAATAAAAAGATTATTAAAATGAATGATACTTATGATAGATGTTTTTCACCATGTAGTATTTAATTCAAATATGTGCAGGAATGAATAAATTCTTAGGGATATGACTGTGTCCCGAATCAAATCCCCCAAGAATTACAACTGAGCGCAGGTCTGCCAGGAGAAGGCCGAACTCCTTAGTCTGAAGTTCCTTACGGGCTACCGAGAGTGCAGACACATGACCGATTGCCATACCCTTTTTCTCCAGCCAGTTACTGATACTGCGACTGAAAACAACATCATCCTCTATAACCAGTATATTTTTCATTTGGTTATTTTATATTCATCTTCATATTTTCAGCACAGGCAATTAGTTTCCCTGCAGCTTCTCCTACTTTATAATCAGTTCAAAACAATCTGATAATTTCCACTCCTTAGCACCGGTAAAAACAGTTTCCCTTCCTTCAACCTTGCTTTTACCCGCTTTCCATTAACACTTACTCTATTTTTATCTTTTCTTGCAGGAAGAATCACCTCAGCTTCTGTATTTCCGGGAATTTTTACTTCCATCGAGAAAGTAGTGCCTGCCTGGCTATACTTCACGGTCACCGCTCCCTTAATAGTCGGAACTTTCGCTTTCGCCCATTCCAATTCACCCAACTGAGGTTTAATCTGAAATCTGTTCCAACCCGGTAAAACAGGTTTTACTCCTATCAATTCCCTCATAATGATATTTCCGGGAGCAGCTCCCCAAATATGATTCCAGTCCTGATTGGGCTTGTATTTGTTTCCCCATGCCTCCATAGACACCGTGCTCCCTTCACGAATCATATTATACCAGCTTCTGTCACCCGTCGAATTCATTAATGAAAGTCCATAGTTTCCATCTTCCGCACCATATACTGCTTCCAATAGGAATTGTGCCACATATACGCTGCAAGCCATACCTTTGCTACGGATATACTCCATCACCGATGCTTTATCCTTCTCATTTACCAATCCGAAAGCTAATGAAAAAACATTCGCATGTAAAGAAGCATGCTCTGTTTTATCACTGTCCCGATAACGCTTGTTCTTCCTGTCCCAAAAGACTTGCTGGAAACTCTTTTTCACATGAGCCGCTTTCTTTTTATAAAAAGTCACGTCGTCCACATACCCCAATGCTTCTGCTATATTTGACATCAATACCAAATCCCGGTAATAATAGGCATTAATTACAGACTTGCAGGAATTATCAACCACATATCCGTCACGTTCCGTTATCGGCCAGTCGACAATATCCTCAATGCTCCTTTTGTGATGTATCTTTGCCATTACTTGCGGATTCTTCTGTTTATCTGTACCCGATACAATAATCAAGCCATTCTCCGTCTCGAAATCCATTAGACATTTCGCTTTCAAATCCTCATAATAATATCGGATGGAGCGCAAGTCACCCGTATAAAGGTAATCCAGCCATGCCGTCATTACAGAAATCTGAATCCATTCGGTAGGCCAGGTAGGATGAGTAATAGAATACTCATGCGAATAGCGTGGCAGGTTATATTCATCGTCCACACAATAAGCTGTCAGTTGGCCGATATAATTATCTCCTTCATAAGGCAACCGCTCGCGGTCCCCGTCGATAAACTGACCGGTGAATGAGGTTGCCTTTACACTATATTTGCACAAGTCCCATACCTGGTTTAAGATACTGTCCGAACTTTCAAAATAAGAAGCCTTTTCATTATAAGGATAATATACGGCATTGCGAACCAACAACGCCTGCTCAGCATTACCGCCATAATTTTCCAACTCTACGTAACGAAAAGGAACTACTTCGCCTATGTAACTTGGCATCTTTATACTACCTCCATCATGTCGGAACTGAATCTGGTAGGTATGCGTTCCAGAGCGCAAAGGCAAGCGATACCTGCAATACCGAATATTACCTCCGGGTTTTCTGTTTACAGTACCTTCCGGCGTATTCGCTTCCCCCGTATGCACCACCACCGTATCCCGGTCGCTGTCTGAGCTCAATGTCAGATAAAGTTGTCCACAAAAAGCCGCCTTACCAAAATCCGCCACCCATGTATTGTCTTTCACATTTCGCACACATACAGGCATTTCTTGTTGTTTCTGCAGAGGATAACGGGCAGTCGCATGTTTTTGCAGATTCTTGTCTGTCAGGAAAACAGCCGCATCAGAATAAGCACTCTCCACCTGGTTTCCATTCCAAATCCTTACTTTCCAAAAATAAAGACGGTCACCGGCAAGAGGCTTTCCGCCATAAAGGATACCGGAAGATTGGGCACTTATCACCTTTCCTGAATCCCAAACATCCCCTAGATTCTCCTTCAAACCGTCCTCCGTACTTGCCACTAAAATCTGATAAGCAGTCTGCATCACCTCCGGTTCATCACTTGAAATGTTCCAACCGAAAGAAGGAGTCTGCGTGAGGATTCTCACACACTCATGCTTGCCCGACTGTGCCACTTTCCATTCTGTCGGAACAACAAAACCGTATGCAGACTGATAATCAGTCTGCAACAACAAATCACATCGCAATTGAGTCGGTACACTCATCTCCTGAGACAATCCGGATGCACAACAGCCTATTCCCACAAAGGACAAGACGTATCTGACTAATCGATTCTTCACAAAATATTCCATTAACATATCACTTTATTCATTCAATGTATTACAAATCTTCCGATTAATACTCCTGACGATAGCTTCATTCACTTTGATTACCTTACGGTCATAAGTAATCAGTCCGTTTACTTCCCCTTCCACATCTGTAATTTGGGTATAAACTGCAGCAGAGAATCCTTTTTTTATCAATTCCAGCAACTGGTTGGCATAATTCCGGTATTCATTCGTCACTTCTTCCGGAGTGTTATACTGCACATATCCCCAGTTCTTGTCGGGCAACCACAGATGACCTTTCAATGCCAGGCCGATGCCCCCGTATTCACCGAGCACAGTAGGGCGGACAGGGTCATACAGATAAAGGTTCGGCTCCGGATAATGGTGCAAGTCGAGCATGTCGCCGCACACATAATGATTACCGCCGCTTGCCGGATTCACCAGGCGGGTGGGGTCGTACTCCTTGGTCCATGCGGCTATCTCCACCGTCTTAAACTGTCCCCATGCTTCATTGAAAGGCACCCACACACCGATGCTCGGATAGGAATACAGGCAATCCATGATTTCTTTCCACTCCTTGCGGTAATTGGCTTCGGAAACAGCGGAACGAACCACTTCCGTACCGTTGAAATATTCCCGCATCTGCCATTGGGGGCTGGGACCACCGCTCGGCATGTCCTGCCATACAATCAGCCCGATCCGGTCGCAATGGGTATACCAACGTGCCGGTTCCACCTTGATGTGCTTACGCACCATATTATAACCGAAGTCCTTGATTTTCTTCAAGTCATACACCAACGCCTCGTCCGTAGGCGCTGTATACAGTCCGTCGGGCCACCATCCCTGGTCGAGCGGACCGAACTGGAAATAGTCTTTGTTGTTGAGCTGTAACCGGGTGAATCCCGATTTGTCCTTGCAAACGGAGAATTTGCGGAATGCCGTATAGCTCTTCACCTTATCCGCCACCTTTCCGTCCTTGTACAACGTAACCTCGATATCATAAAGCGAAGGAGACTCCGGCGACCAGAGCTTTACATTCTCTGGCATGGACAGTTCTACCGGCAGTCCGCCCAGCGAAGCCCCTGCAGCTACCGTTTTGTTGCCGTCCAATACCCGGACTTCCACCTTGTCCGCAGAAGGGCCGTTCGTAGCCACATCCACCTTTACGGTCCGCTTGTCAATGTCCGGAGTGGTCTTCAACTGTGCGATGTGCACGGCACCCACTGGTTCCAGCCACACCGTCTGCCAGATGCCCGTGACAGGCGTATACCATATCGCATTCGGTTTTTCCACCTGTTTTCCTCTCGGTTGCTCACCCCGGTCGGTCGGATCCCATACCTTGACAACCAACCGGTTCGCGCCCTTGTTCAACGCCGAAGTGATATCAAAGCTGAAAGGAGCAAATCCTCCCGTATGCCTGCCGACCTTTACATCATTCACCCAGACATCCGTCTGCCAGTCTACGCCGCCAAAATGTAACAGAACCTGTCTGCCACGCCACGAGGCGGGAATCTCAAATGTACGCTGATACCACAACTCCTGCTGTTCACCCACCGTTTTCCCCACTCCGGACAAAGAGGATTCTACCGCAAACGGAACCAATATTTCACCTTGATACACATTCGGGGCAGGAGCGCCCTTTTTCGTAATCGCATAGTTCCAACTTCCGTTCAGATTCTTCCACTCCGGACGTTCCATAATCGGGCGGGGATATTCTGGAAGTACATTTTTGGGGTCCAACTTCTCTCCCCAGGATGTTTTTATTTTATTGCCGGCAGGGCTCCACTGGGCTGATATGAGGTTACAACATACCAACCCGAGACATATCAACCATACATTTTTTCTCATAAACAAACGTTGCTTCATTATCAATTTTTCAAATTACTTTCACTATCCAGAACCATACGTGACGACTTTATCACATTCCTCGAATCCCGGCACAGCTCGATTTCGTATTCTCTCGCATCCACTCTCCAATTGCCCAGGCGGACATCGTAAAAAGAGAACGCCTCCTTGTCCAGTTCAAATTCTACCCGGACCGATTTACCGGCAGGCACAAAGACTTTTTTAAACCACTTCAACTCGTGCTGCGGACGTTCTACGGAAGGACGAAGCGGTTTGACATACACCTGCACCAGCTCACTGCCATCTCTGCTACCGGTATTGTGCACTTCCACACTGCCCGAAACAATCGTCGCTCCCGTCTTCCTAAGATGCAAGTTGCGGTAGTCGAACGTCGTATAACTCAATCCGTAGCCGAACGTGAACTCCGGTTCCACCTGTGCCGTATCAAAATAGCGGTAGCCCACTTTCAGTCCTTCGGTATACAGCACATTGTCATTGTCCTGATAGCCGAACTTATAGCTCGGAGCATCTTCCAACTTCTTAGGCCAGGTGAAAGGCATCCGTCCGGAGGGATTCGTCTTTCCAAACAGGATATTGGCAACTGCCGTCCCGCCTTCCATACCCGGATACCACGCCTCTGTCAATGATACCACATTCGGAAGCCAGCTGGAAAATTTAAAGTCGATTGACCCACTATTATACTCTAAATTGACCCATCAAAAAAATATTAGATTTAAATAAAGAAAAATGCATTTTAACCCGGGTCATTTTCAATTATAATAATCTACAATATATACTATTTCTTTTTAGCATTAATCTTTCTTACAGAATCCCCGGTAAGTTCAATCTTGTGTGCTGTATGTACAATTCTGTCCAGGATTGCGTCAGCTACTGTAGGATCACCAATTGCATCATACCAGCTTTCGACAGGAAGTTGTGATGTTATTATGATTGATTTTAATCCGTGTCTGTCTTCTATTATTTCCATAAGGATTGACCTTTCCCTGGCATCCAGTCCTATAAGAAACAGATCGTCAAGAATCAGCAGTTGACACTTTTCTATTTTTTTCATCTCAGATTCTATAGTGCCCTTGTTTTTGGCAATTTTAAGCTGTCCCATAAGCTTTGACGCATTTGAATACAAAGTCTTTATTCCATTCTTACATGCCTCATATCCTATGGCTGAAGCTATATAGCTTTTACCTGTACCGGAGCTTCCCGTGATGAAAACATTCTGTCCGTCTCTTATAAAATCAAGAGATGCAAGTCTCTCAAGCTGGTTACGGTCAAGGTTACGTTTTATGGTATAGTCTATTTTTTCCATATATGCCTTATATCTGAAGTTTGCAGACTTTATCAGTCTCTCAATGCTTACATTGCGTCTGTAATCATATTCGCTTTCAAGAAGCCATTTAAGAAACTCATCGTTTGTCATACCATCAGAGGATGTGGTCCTGCAGTCATTTCTATATGTTTCAAGCATGCCGTAAAAACGTAACTTGGAGAGTAGTTCCATTATTCTGTCCATATTTTTTCCGACAGTTCTGCTTGTTTTATTATTACTTGTCATTTTTATCCATGTTTTTAGAGTTAAAATAATCCTTGCCTCTGAGATTTCTGTGTTTGGGGGTAAGTTCGGGAGCCTGTCCCTCCATCTGTACATGATACTTCTCATCTTCCCTGTTTACCAGAATACTTTCAAGTTCGTTGTACCCGAACATACCGAATTCCATTGCCACCTGGCATGAAAGAACCACCCTGTCATGTCCGAAACGCTCCACAAGACTTAATATACCATCGGCTGAACGTACGGCCTGGACCGGATATTTCTTGGCAACGGCCACACGCTTTATGTACTCTTCCAATACCGGATCAATTTCACATGCCTTGCGGTATATATCATCCATTCTGATTCTGTATTCATGTAGCACTCCCGAAAGTTTGTGGGACGGTTTTTCTGAATAAGTGAAAGGTGTATCATCCCTGCGATGTGTCGTTATGTGTCTGAACTTATGATATATCTCCACTGTGTCCCCATCATACAGTAATTCTACAGTATCGCCGATATACTCTTTAGGAACACTGTAATAGTGATTGTTAAGCGATACATAACTGTTTCTCATGACAGTTGCCGTTTTCCGGCTTTTTGATATAAATTTTGTTGCCGGCAATGTATGCAGCCTGTCTTTCTCGACTTCGAGGAAACGTTCCCGACGGCTGTAGTTGCGATTGTACATCTTTCGGCTGTTCAACGCATCCGTATGCTTCATTATTTCTATGTTCAAGGCTTCAAGATCATTGAATTTCAATCCCGTCATCTTTGAATACACCTCCCTGTAGAGCAGTCTTACAGCATTCTCAACCAGAGCTTTGTCTTTAGGCTTTCGTACTCTTGCCGGGAAGACAACACATCCATAATGGTCTGCAAATGCAGCAAAGTCGTCATTGATTACAGGTTCAACACCTCCAGGCTTTGTTACGGCTGATTTCAGGTTGTCTGGAACTATGGCATTGGGGACACCTCCAAAATAATGGAAAGCATTTTCACATGCCTGGATAAGGTGTTCTTTCTTTTGTGATGGTACAGCCTCGTAATAAGTAATCTGGCTGCATGGAAGTATAGCGGCAAATACTTCTACGGGAACCTTATTGCCTGTTTTTTCGTATGAGAGATAAAGTTTGTCGCCGGCAAAATCCACATACATCTGATCACCGGCTATATGATCTATGCGTCCAACAGGAATCTTTACTTCCCTTTCTCGTCTGATATATAAACAAAAAGAACAGTAGCTGTAACCTTGTGGACGATTTTTAAGATATTCCTCATACAAAGACCTTCTTGTTGTCCCACGGACCTTAAGTCGTTTCATGTAATCAGGTATACGTTCTTGAAGATACTTATACTCTGCAGAGCCAGACGATTCTTTGTCAGTCTCCGTACCGAAAAGCTCATGCAGATGCTGCTCGTCCATTTTCAACAGACGCTCAAGTTCTATACCCATATCTTCGTATATACGGATATAACGTTTGACTGTATTACGTGAAACAAGGAGAGAAGAACTGATACCGCGGATACTCATTCCTGACTGATAACACCGCAGTATGTGCTTGATTCTTATTTTCATTCTTTAAAATTTTATTCAGTTAATAATACCGGGTTAAAATGCTTTGTAAAGTACGAAAACAAGACTGAAATATGGTAATTATACAGGGGCAATTTTTATTATAATCACAGCGGATCAGTTTCGGTTATAAAGGTGGGTCAGAAGACTTTTATAATAGTGGGTCAATCGACTTTAAATTTTCCAGCACTCAGGGTCATGGGCGAGTATTCGTAGGTGGTATAGGACAGACCGTAACCGAACGGATAGAGCGGTGTATTGGGAATATCCAGATAAGCACTCGTGAACTTGACAGACTTGCTGCCTTCCGCCAACGGCCGGCCGGTGGGCAGTTCGTCATAGTGGATAGGAATTTGTCCTACATTGCGCGGGAAGGAAGCCGTCAGCTTGCCCGAAGGATTGACATCGCCGAACAGGACATCGGCAATAGCATCGCCCGCCTCACTACCCGGGAACCAGACGTTGAGGATGGCAGGCACGTGTTCCGTTTCCCAGTCCATCACCACGGGGCGTCCCATGAAGTAAACCAGTACCACCGGTTTGCCCGTCTTCAGCAAGCGTTCGAGCAGAGCCCGCTGGGATGCAGGGAGGGTCAGTTCCGAACGGCTGCTACTCTCACCGCTCATCATCTCGTGCTCGCCGAGGAAAGCGACGATAACATCAGACTCTCCGGCAATGCGGACAGCCTCATCCGCCTCTTCCGGTGTGCCGGGCTGCCACTTGCCACCTGTTCCCTTATCCATCAGGTAATTCGTTATCTGTTCGGCATTGGCGTCATCTTCGAAACCACAACCGCGGGCATAAAGCAGTTCTACATTTTCACCCGCCGCCTTGCGGAAAGACTCTAAAATGGTGGCATATTTTTCGGTAGCCCCCGGAAAGCTCCAGGTGCCTTGAATCTCTTTCCTATCATTCAGGAAAGGTCCGATAAGCGCCACCTTTCCTTCTCTCTTCAACGGAAGGAGCCGGTTCTCGTTTTTCATCAACACGAAAGTCTCCGTTGCCAGCTGCCGGGCAACCTCCCGATGCTCCCGCGTATACATCTGCCTGGCAGGACGGGACACATCACAATATTTGTACGGGTCTTTAAACAAGCCTAATTTGTATTTGGCTTCCAGAATCCGGCGGCAAGCTTTGTTAATCTGTTCTTCCGACACACGCCCCTCTGCCACAGACTTTTCAAGGGTACGCATGAATGCTTCCGACCCCAGGTCCATGTCCAATCCGGCATTGACGGCCAAGGCAGCCACGTCCTGCGTATCTCCCATGCCATGCGCACACATCTCCTGAACGGAATTGGCGTCACTCACGACAAAACCGTCAAATCCCCACTCATTACGCAACAGTTCGGTGAGCAGCCATTTGTTGCCCGTGGCGGGTATGCCATCCACTACGTTGAAAGCACTCATCACCGAGCCTGCACCAGCATCAATGGCAGCCTTGTAAGGTGGCATATATTCATTATACATGCGCAGGCGACTCATATCCACGGTGTTATAGTCACGTCCCGCATCCGCTGCGCCATATAGCGCAAAGTGCTTGACACATGCTATCACTTCATCGTTACGACGAAACGTGTTGTCGCCCTGATAGCCCCGCACCATCGCTTCGGCAATCCGCGAGCCTAAGAAAACATCTTCTCCCACTCCTTCGGACATACGTCCCCAGCGGGCATCCCGGCAGATATCCACCATCGGTGAATAGGTCCAACAGATGCCATCGGCACTCGCCTCGACGGCGGCAACGCGAGCGGATTTCTCAATAGCTTCCATATTCCAACTGCATGACAGCCCTAAAGGAATGGGAAACATCGTCTCATAACCGTGAATCACGTCCATGCCGAATATAACCGGAATGCCCAGGCGGCTTTCCTTAACCGCTATTTCCTGTATCTTCCGGATACTGCTTACCCCCTTCAAACTGAGAATCCCACCAACTTCACCCTTTCGAATTCGTTCGGCAATATTACTGTTCACAATCGGACCGGTATAAATATCTCCCGCTCCGCAAAGATTGAGTTGCCCGATTTTCTCGTGCAGCGTCATCTTTGACATCAGATGGTCTATGAAACGGTCCTTCTTTACATCCGAAGAGGGCTGGACAGCCGAAAGGGTACTCGAGAATAACACTCCTAACGACAACAGACGGACTGTTTTTTGTAAAATATTCATTCGTTTATTTGCTTTTCTTTATCAATTGGTTGCACATAAAAAGAAACAATAGTGTCCCTATACAGACACTGTAGTGCAGATATAGAGACACTACGGTTTCTATATAGGGACACTGGATTATATATTATCCTTCAAAGGAGTATCGGTTATTTCCCGGGACGTAACTTAATATTCCTTATTTCAAACGTTACAGGAACATTCTTTTCGACAGTAGGTTCCGTACCGAAAATAAAACGATACTGGCTGGTTGTAGTTCCCCATCTCCCTGGTAAGGTTTCAATATCATTCTTTATATCAAATGATACTGTCTTCCATTCCGTGCTTGCTGATAATGTACCCTTTGCTTTATAGTTCTCCGCAATCGTACCCCAGTCAAACGGATAATAAAGAAGTGTAAGGCTAAAGCTATCCGCACACCGATACTGGAACGATAACGACAAGTCATTTCGACGAATATTGCTACCTAACGGTTCCCAAATAATGTAACGTTCGGGAACAGTCGGATCAAGCGTCAGTTTATAACTATACTCATCCACTATCTCTACACTGTTGATACCCACTGTACCACAATCAAAATTAACGGGGTCTTTACGGTCTGGATCATACCATATCTGTATGATGTCTCTCGGATCGACAATAGAAGCAACGGTTATCGTTTTTGACGGAGTTTTCTTTCCATCCACTACGTTTTGGGCATATATCGTAAATTCCGTTTCTCCAATCTCCAAGTCGGAAATAGCATGGCTTCCTGAAAGTGTCGCATCCACTTCCTCTTCCAAAAACATCCCCAAACCATTGATATAAGAAAGATGTAATGTTACTTCCACTTCCGTTTTGTTGGTCCACGAAAGTCGTGCGCCAGCCTCTGTCGCTTCTATGCCGACAGACTCCATGACGTATGCTGCAGCACCCGTACACTCATCGGGCGTGCCCTTAATAAGCACCGGCACAGAAGAGACACCACTCACACCATATGCCGTCAATGTAAACTCATATTCGTTCGTGTCTGTGAAACCCGTCACCAATGCAGATGTCACACCATCTGCATCAGCACTATAACGGCTCACCTTCTTGTTCACCGTTTCCCCAGCAGCATTCTTGTAAGAAAGCAACGTATAGTAATAATCGTCGGCAACAGGATTCTTCCATTTCATCGCAACCGAGCCGATAAACGGCGTACATTCTACCTCTGTCACTGGTTCCATTCCTCCCTTCACATCCTCATCGTCGCCACACGCAAACAAAAACGACAGAATGCCGATTAAATATAAAATATACTTTTTCATAATTTCTTTTTTATACCTACATATTAAATTACCATCCCGGATTCTGCCAGCTTGTACCGGTATATCCTTCCATCTTATCTACTTCCGCCTGCCGGATCGGGGACATCAGATACTTATCCGAATTCGTATCACGCCGCATCAGTTTGATGCGGTTATAAGTGTACGAGCCATCCAAAGCTCTGTCAATCTTCATACCTGTCACAAAACCGTCGGTCTCTTGCAGAATCTTCCAACGACGTACATCAAAGAAACGGTGTTCTTCAAAAGCAAGTTCCACCCGACGTTCATTCCGATATCGTTTACCAAATACATCTTTCGACAATCCACGTGGCAAACCGGGCATGCCGGCACGTGCGCGTACTACATCCACTGCCGCTCTAGCAGACAAAGCCTGACCACCTACAGTAGATTTTACAAGAACATCCGGTCCTTTTGCCTGATAGGCCGCTTCCGCAAAGTTCAAATATAGTTCCGCCAAACGGAAGATACGGATAAAACCGTCACCATCAATCTCGATACCCGAACGATAGTTGTTAAACTTCCGCAGATAATAACCGGTACGTGTAAAACGAATATCCGTCACATCGTCCGAGATTCCGCAATTTCCTCCTACATACGTTTCTACAATATCTGTACGGGTGTCCAAATAGCGTTTTGCTCCGTTATAATAGATAGACGCATAAAAACGCGGGTCGCGGTCGGCATACGGATTATTCTTTTTATACCTTACATTGGCTTCATTGTAATTGGGTTCCAAATGATCGGCATCCAAGTAAGGGCGGTCTAAGTTCAACACAGGCTGTCCGTCAATGGTTTCGTACGCATCAACCAGTTCTTGCGAAGGTCCGGCTCCTGCTTTCTCCATACCACGTGTAATCGGAGTACCCGCCCATTTCCATACATTCGTGCGAGCACCGGACTCATAGATAGTCTCTTTGTCCCACGAACGGCTGGGGTCGGACTGGGTAAAGAAATAATATTCGTAAGCGTTATTTGCCACACTGGCCGCCGGTTTAGTCGCATACAATTCAAAGCCATGAACCAAGCATTGGTCTAACGCCTCTTTCGTTATTTCCGTCGCCTTTTCCCAAGTATACTTGCTTGTCCCGTCATTCCACAGCGGGCTGGCGGCATACAGCGCAGTCTGCGACATCACAGCATAAGCAAAAGCACGTGTTATCTTACCTCTTTCCGAATCATTGATATTCCAACGGAAACCGAAATTACCAGTGGGTTCTTCCGTTGCCAATGCCTTCCGGCATTCGCTGATGATAAAGTCAGCACACTCTTCGAAGGTAGCACGCCTGTCGGCAGTATAGTCATGGTTGGTTCCGTACGGAACTTTCAACAATGGCACACCACCATAACGTTTGATGAGTTGCAGGTAATAATAAGCACGAGCCACCCTTATCTGAGCCTCCCAACCTTCTTTCTCCACCTCACGGAAATCATAAGTAGTCACTTCGGGATCGTTGATATAAAGCAGGAAAGTATTACATTTTCGGATGCCGGAATAATAATGTGCCCAAACATCACCTAAAGGGTTATAACTGGATGTAGTATATCCATTATACCAATTGGAAATGTTCCCATCGGCATAATCACTGGCATCTTGCGCCTCATCGCAAAAAGAAGCAAGAGGGCTATTATCATAAGTGAATCCCACCGACAATATATGACCGGTACAGTTGTTGTAATAGTTCACCGTCCGTTCGTAGTGGCTGAAAATATCCTTATAAGACACACGACCGTCCGACCGGATGTCCAAATCGGCACACGATGCACCTATTAACGTCCCGCCGGCAAGTATCAACAATTTGATTATTTTTTTCATTATACTATACGATTAAAAAGTTAAGCTTACTCCGATATTATACACTCTGTAGGGTTGGAAGCTACTCATTCCTGACACTTCCGGGTCAATATACTTGGAACGCATCTTATCAAAAGTAAGCAGATTCTGCCCGCTCAATGAGAAACGGATATTTTCTGCATTAATTTTTTTAGAAATATGTTGGGGCAGCGTATAAGCTATCTCCATATTCTTCAGGCGCAGATAAGAGCCATCCCACACAAAGAAACTGTTGGGATGATGATTGGTCGAACTATTCAACGACAAAGCAGGATATTCTATCTTCTCCCCGTTGTTCCACCGCTCCTGCGTCCAAGCATGCTGATGAATATCATTGAACACGCCCTGATAAATATTTTCGTACACACCGGTTCCGCTCATTAGCCGGGACACTTTATTGACTCCCTGAAACAGTACGCTGAATTCCAACCCTTTATACTTGAATCCGGCAGAGAAATTATAACTTTGACGGGGAAGGTTGGAATATCCGATAGGCGCCTTATCCTTTTCGTCAATCACATTATCACCGTTCAGGTCCTGATAGATAAAGTCACCGACACGAGGCGATCCGAAAGCGTAAGTCAATCCGCGGGCTTCTAGTTCTTCCTTGAAATTGAACATACCGTTACCATTGCTATAATCGATGAGATATCCCCAAATCTGTCCCAACGTTTGTCCTTCAGTACGATAACGGTAAGCATAGTCAGCGGAGTAAGGGGATTCATTGACACTAATCACTTTGTTTTTATTGAAACTGAACGAACCACCGGCATAAAATGACCAATCATCATTCAGGCGTTTCGCATACATCGCTTCTACTTCAAAGCCGTGATTCTCCATCTTTCCCCAGTTAGTCCGCGGATAATTACCCAAAGAGACACCCTGATATTCGGGAATGGTGCCAGCACTATTTATCAGCATATTGTCACAGAGCGACTTATACCAATCAAAAGATACTGTCAGTTCATTGAACAGCCCTAAGTCGAATCCATAATTCTGCTTCTTCATTTTCTCTGCAGTCAGATTCGGATTACCTTTCAAACCTTCATTACCATTTACATCAATGTAGTCTAAATATAAAAAACGCTCACCTCCAAACTGGTCATTTGCCGTAATACCATACGACGCTCGCAATTTCAGATTGCTCAACCAGTCTGCTCCGTTCATAAAGGCTTCGTCCGACACAATCCATGCACCTGAAATGGCAGGAGTTGCTATATAGCGTTTATCCGGATGAAACTGTTCCGAACCGGAATACCCCACGTCAGCCTTAATGAAATAACGATTCTTGTATCCATATGTAGCAGTCAGTCCGAGACTTTCGCGTTTGTATAGCATATTGCTTTTCTGTAACTCCTGATTGAGATAAAATATATACCCCATGGCATCAATGCTATGGTCACCGAACACACGGCTGTAATTGGCATTGGCATACAGGTTCAGATTATAATCCATCGCAGAAGCTTTACTATATACAAGCGGGGTATTGGCAGCAGAACCCTGCTGAGTGAAATACAATCCGTTCATATCTTTGGTTCGGATATAACGCTCGAAGTCCTGCTTAGTAAAGGTTTGGTTGCACGTACTAGTCTGATAGGCCATCACCCCTCCGATAGACAAACCTTTGGTCAAAAAACTCAAGTCTACATTCAATCCTGACTGGGCGGTGATATTTATAGAAAGACTCTTGACATATCCCGAACGGTTCAACATTCCGTATACCGGATATGTCTCGTCTTCATGAGTCACCACCTGGCCTCCATTCTCATACCCCTCTCCGCTTGGAGTCAGCGGGCCGTACATAGTGGGCGGCAAGGCAAACAAATGGCTGTAAATTTCCAGGTTCCCGAATCCGGCGGTTTTTTCGTTTTTAATATTTCCTGCTAGACGAAGAAAACCACTCAAATAAGAATTGAACTTCACATCCACATTGGAACGGAAATTAAACCAGTCATTTTTCGGTTCCGGATTGTATTTCCTATCCGGCTCTTCTACTGTTTTGAAAGGCGATTGTTGATGCAAATAATTAATATTCGAAAAGTATTGTACTTTCTCATTACCTCCACGAACAGTTACTCCCGCACGAGACATCAGCGTCAGCGGACGAACAAACATATCATACCAGTTATTATTCGGATACAACTCGCTATCACCTGCTTGAAACTGTTCGGTATCCCATTGCGAGAATTGAGAATAGCGTCCTAACCCGTCATTATAGCCCGCCTGGTTTCTTAAATTCACATATTCGCCTGAATTGACAAAACGAGGCGTACGGGTCATTTGCTGGAAAGACTGGTCATACGTGACCGTCACGTTTGCCCTGCCGATAGAACCGCGTTTGGTTTTAATGGATATCACACCGTTTGCTCCCTGGATACCATACAATGAAAGCACAGCGGCATCTTTCAATACGGTAACGGACTCTATTTCCTCCGGTGTAATATAAACGTAATTGGTATTTGGACATAAAACACCGTCCAAAATAACCATCGGTGTTGTTCCATTGATAGAGGAAAGACCGCGTATCCACCAGGACATACCTGGATATTCTGTTGTATAAGCACCTCTTGACAGTTCCGTATCTCTCTCCTGTGTCGTCAGACCGGAAAGACGTCCGACAAATGTTCGGGGAAGGTTAGCATCCGGCGTTTTCTCTAATTCTGTTCCGAACACTCTCGATACAGCTCCTGTCACCGCTCTTTTGGGCAAAGATATATATCCCAAGTCAATCCTCTCATCCTTATCCGAAATCTGAGACTCTGCGAAAGCTACCTCCTGTCCCAAACTTGCTGTTGCAGGAACCAACAGGCAAACAGACATGACGTATGCGGATATTTTATTCTTTATGTTATTCATATTCTATTTTTTCTATTTATACTAATATTACCAACCGGGATTTTGCCAATTAACTCCGGTAACCGCTTCCAAACGAGCCGCTTCTTCTACCGGAAGAGGTAAAAGCAAATCACGCATATCGCATCCTCCACGTTCTTTTGTCCAAATATTATATCTCCGATACTCAAATGTTCCGTCAGGCTTCCGAATAGGGCGCATGCCAGTCAACCAACGGCAGGTAGCCTTCAAATCTCCATCAGGTTTCTGCCAGCGGCGCAAGTCGAAGTAACGGCACTCCTCCCAAGCCAATTCTACCTGTCGCTCGTTGCGTACACGCAAAATCATTTCCTCCTGAGATAAATTATCCGGCAACTCAGGCATACCTACCCGAGCCCTTATTTCATCTACCGCATCTTTCGCATCAGTCAGATGACCGGCTTCTGCCGCTGCTTCGGCATAATTCAAGATAATTTCCGCCAAACGAAAATATTTCCAAGGAGGCGTCTGAACATTATATTGTGAACCACCACCAGCTCCCGGCTGTACAAACTTACAATGATAATAACCTGTACGGGTATAGTCATCTACTCCAGGAGTCAAATCAATGGCATTTGCTCCACCCTCAAAAGTCTCCACCTTTCTCGGAATACCCTGATACGTATAATCAGCGCCATTATACAACATGGTTTCAACCATACGTGGATCGCGATTTTCATATGGATTATTCTCATCATACATACTGTTGTTACTATTAAAATTTGGCTGCAAATGCTTCTCGTCCAAATAAGGTTTTTCCAAACTCAGGATAGGTTCACCATCTATCGTATTAAACGCATCAGCCAATTCCTGTGTAGGACAAGTACCTGCCGAATAAGTCTGGTCTAACCCACTTCCGATATAACCGATGTGCCATACAAAACAAGTGTACCCATTATTCTGCCAAATTGTTTCTTTATCACGAGGCTCCGCACTGTAATCGGCCTGCAGATTGATTAATTGGCGAAGAGCAGCAGCTTTGCCCGTTCCGAAAGTATTAGGGTCTGTACATACTTTAAACAATTCATACCCGTTCTCTTTCAATTGGTTGACAGCCTGTCTATTTTGTTGATACGCCTCCTCCCAATAATTTTCTCCTCCATTAAACAACGGACTGGCAGCAAATAACAGCATTTTCGATTTAATAGCCCATGCCAATGCTTTCGTTGCCCTTAAAGCTTCAGAAGATGAAGTCAGTCTCCATGGCAAATGTTCTGAATAAATCGCTGCATCACAATCTTCTTCAATGAATTTAGCTACATTATAGACCGATTCACGTGTTAATGTGGAAAAATCGGCATCAAAACTGACGGACTCTCTTAAAATGGGGAGTTTACCGAACCATTTCACCAATTCCGAGTAAAAATATGCACGCAAGACATGCGCTTCTGCACGAAACCGGTCACGTTCTACTTCACTACGTACGGCAGCATTATCAATATGTTCCAAAAATTGAGAACATAACCGAATCTGTGTCCAATAACGTCCCCAATAATTATTTGTATTCCATAACCAGACTTGGTCGTCTCCTAACCAAGCATCTCTGAGAGGATGGTAGGACGCTGATTCATTGCCAGCATAAATGCTAGCAACCGCAGCATCTCCACTATCCCACGAGGTCCATCCGTCGTCACTCAAAGCTGTTGGTATTGTTTCCCATCCCCAGTAAAAATATCCTTTACGCGGAAGATTCGCATAACAAGAGTTTAAGAAGGCACCTACCTTGTCCGGGTCGGAAAAGACTTCCTCCATTGTCAATGTCCCGTCCGGAGCCACATCAAGTACATCCGAACATGAAGTCAATCCACTTAGGACTATCACAGAAGATAGCAGCCAATATTTTAGTTTCATATAAGTTATTCCTTTCTTCTATTAAAATACAACATTCACACCGAAATTCACCATTTTTGTCAACGGATAGTTCACCTCCCAACTTTGTTCCGGATCAATCGTATTTGTCTTGATCTTCTTCCAAGTAATCAGGTTATTTCCATTAACATAGACACGTACCTTGGATAACCCGATTTTTTGCAAAAATGGCTTGGGAAGAGTGTATCCTAATTCGATATTTTTCAGTCGCAGGAAACTGCGGTCCATAATAAAATAGTCGTTAGCTATATGATTGGTATTTGCCACCGCGGCCAAGGCGGGGTACTCTATCTTCTCACCATTAGCATAACGCTCTGGAGTCCATGCATGTAAATGTACATCCGTATAAATACCTTCATTACCCAATTCCGTAGCTCCCCAACTATTATACAAACGAGAGGCCTTACCGATACCTGAAAAATGGAAGGAGAAATCGGCACCTTTCCATTCCACCGCTCCAGTCAATCCGTATGTAATACGTGGGACATCCGTATATCTGATAGGTGCCAGGTCTTTTTCACTAATTTCACCATCACCATTCACATCCTGATACTTGAAATCTCCTAAACGCGGTGTACCAATTTTATACATTTTCTTCGCCTCTTCCAGTTCTTCTGCTGTATTGATATACCCGTTTCCATTGCTGTAATCTATCAGATAACCAAACTGCTGTCCAATGCTGTAACCGGTCTTACGATATCGGTATGCATAGTCCTTGCTCAGAATAGCTTCATCCATATTGCGCTGTTCGTTTTTATTATAAGCAAAGTTCCCCTTGATAGAGAAAAACAATCCCGAATCCATCCGTTTCTGATAGCCGGTTTCAATTTCAAATCCCCGGTTGTCGACTACTCCCATGTTTACTTTTGGCAGATTATTGATAGCTACTCCTTGCAACTCTGGAACAGTACCTCGGACAATCAGAATGTCTTCGCGCTTTTCTTTGAAATAATCGAATGAAAAGGAGAAATCATTAAACAGTTTCAAATCAATACCATAATTTTGTTTGTATGCTACTTCCCAAGTCAGATTCTCATTTCCAAGTTTTCCCATATTGATAGCCTGACCACGTCCTAAAGACGAAACAAAGCCACCGCCTGTAGAGATATTGGTTAGATATAGGAAACGTTCATCCCCCAGTTTGTCATTACCAACCTTACCATACGAAGCGCGTAACTTCAAATGAGTAAGAACTTTATTATCACGCAGAAAAGCTTCGTTGCTGACAACCCACCCGGCAGAAAAGGCCGGAAAAAAGCCGAAACGTCGTTTTTTAGCAAATTGTTCGGAACCATTATAACCCACATTTAATTCTGCTAAATAACGACTATCGTAAGCGTATGTGGCACGTCCGGAAACACCTAACATATTATAAGGTAGATCGGCAGCCGCTTTTTGCCAATTATCACGTTGCATCAACGCCATGGCAGAAACATCATGTTTACCAAACTGACGGGCATAATTGATAGAATACTGCAAGTTTAAGTAGTAATTGGATGCATTTGAACGACTGGGAGCACCGATTACATTCTGTTGGTTGACCATTACAGCTTTATAATAACACTTCTCTTCTGCTGTTCGTGCCGGTGCCGCCTGATAAAGGTCAAACAAGCGAGTGGCAGTAAGAGAGGTAGAAGAAGCAGCATCAAATGCAACCATGAATTTCGTACTCAGACCTTTGGTAATGAATCCCAATCCCCAATCGAGGGTCAAAGATGAATTAAGATTCATATTGGTACTTTCCTGCCAACCACGCCTGTTTAAATCTCCATATTTATTAGATTTTGCATCTGTTGTAAAAATAGATGCGACCACTTCATTAAACGGAACTTCTGTTCCTTCCGGTGTTGTATATCCAGCAGCCGTTACCGGTCCTGGGGCAGTAGGAGGAGTAGCCCAAACACGAGCTATCATATCTGCAGTCATACTATTCACATCTCCGTTATATAAATCTCGGCATTGTGGAGAATTGACCTTTTCAAGATAAGAAGCTAAATTCAATGACAATTTCAAGTTGGATACCAAATTGAAATCAAGATTAGAACGGAAATTATACCGGTTCATTTTATAGCTCGGATCATATCCTAACGATTCCTTGGACTCTGTTTTAAATTGTCCGCCCTGTCCAATATACCCGACGTTGATGAAATAATTAATTTTCTCCGTACCACCATTCATATTCACATTGACACGTGTCTGAGGTGCCCATTTCTTAAAAAAGTCCGACATGACATCACGGTCCGGATAAAAAACGGGGTCAGATCCATTCTTATACATATCAATCATGTAGTCCGTATAGGGTAATTCGCCTTCGGATCCGTCATTCTGAAAAGCTTGATTACGTAAAGCAGCATACTCCCACGAATGAATCCGATCTATTTTGGTTACAAATTGCTGTAAACTATAATCTACAGAAACACTTAACTCAGCTTTACCTACTTCTCCTCTTCGAGTAGTAATCAAAATAACTCCATTAGCCCCCCGAACTCCAAATACAGCCGTTGCAGAAGCATCTTTCAAAATTGTAACAGAAGCTACCTCATTCGGGTCTAGTGTGGAAATCCCGTCACGTGGAACACCATCAACCAGCATCAGAGGGCTCACTCCATTAGTCGTACTGGCACCGCGCAAATAAAGCATCACACCATCTGCTCCAGGACGTCCGGAAGTCTGCATTGTGCTCAATCCCGGCAAACGTCCCGAAAGCGCAGCTGCCAAATTGGCCTGAGAACTTTTCAGCAAGTCTTCCGTCTGGATGGAAGCAACGGAACCTGTTACCGAGATTTTCTTCTGCGAACCATAACCTACTACTACCACTTCTTCCAATGCTTTTGAATCTTCCGACAAAACGACCGTCACAAAGTTTCGTCCCTTCGTGGCTATTTCTTTTTTCACATATCCGATATAGGACACTTCAATAACCGCATCCGGTTTTACACGAAGCGAGAATGCACCATCCAAATCGGAAATCACACCATTTCCATGAGCATTTTTTTCTATGACATTGGCACCAATTACCGGTTCACCATTCGTATCAATCACTTTACCGGTCAGCACTTTCACTTGAGCTACTTCTTCCGGTACATTGCTTAGGAAAACCTGACTTTCCGTCTCATTTGCCGAATATATATTCGACGAATACAGCGAAGCGGAAATCAAGAACAACAGTAACATCTTTACTTTACCTGTCTGTTCACAACTTGGTAAGGTAGAGTGACTATACCTGTTAAACAATTGCTTCATTTTTTTTCAGATTAGTTAGTATTTAAGAGTCATCAATAATCCGTTACATCGTGCATAATCTCATCCCAACTATTGACACCGATATATTTTAAATACGGATTAAGCACTTCGCTTTCTTTCGTCGTCCCGAATGCCTGATAGACATACCATGACGGTTTTCTACCCCATTCACCATACTTCGGATCGTTTCTCCGATAATGCAATCCCAAATTCAGATTCCCTTCCACATCATTATCCGAGATAGCATGCCAAATCAACGTTTGAATGCCTGACAAACGTTTCACTTTATTTAGTGCGTATGCAGCACATGCAGCCTGAAGCTGGAGTTCCTCATCTGTATAATTGGGAGTGCTGGATCCATTTTCTGTCAACCAGCAGTCACGTTGCTTTATACCTTTATACTTATTGGCGGGCATTTTCATCCATTTATCCAAAACTTCAAGATTTTTAAAAGTTAACAAGCGAGTATTCATTGAGAAAGTGGCGCTTGGGTCAAGCCAGGTTTTTGAACTGAACTTTTCCGGATAAGAATGGTAACCTACCCCCCAATAGAAATCTCCCTCTTTCGCACTAAACTGATTCAACAGGTCGAAAATTTTCTTTACCGAGAATTCTGTTCTTGTAGGTTTAATGCTCTCACGTGTCCACGATTGTGTCACTGGCACTAAAATCTGTGCATGAGGATTATACTGATGAATAATGTTATGTCCTATACGGAAAGACTTGGTCAGATAATCCACGTAATAAGTCAATGGTTTGTAGCCAATGTTATTCCAGTTGAAAGGGTCATCTACCTCATTGTGCAAGACATAACGGTGAATACGTCCGTGTGTACCGTCAGAATACCTGGAAGCAAGGAAATCAAGTGCTGCCGCATAATAGTTCACACTTTCCGGTTGGTCAAGATTGACCATCGAGAAAGTTCCGGTAATTCCTTCCGGTTCGGAATAATCGGGATGCTGAAGAAGCATTCCTAATTCATGATCATAATTATGATATGCATTGGGATCCTTGGGTGTCTCAGGACGAATAGTAATGACTACAAAAACAGCAACATTGCGTTTTTGATATTCCAACAATTCCTGATCTGTACTTTCAAAAAAGCCTTTACTAAAATAATAATCTTTTCCACAATAACGATGAACAATCACCTGGTCATGAGCAGCTTGTGCCTTTGCCTGGGAAGACCACATCACAGCTGTGACCGGGATACCCTTCATCACAGCTTTCAGTCCTAACGCATCCAAATCCGCCAGTTCCAACGGAGTACCTCCCGACTCTCCGCCTTTAGTAATATCTCCCTGATAATCAGGTATAGGAGACGCTTTGGATTGGTCAATCAGGTCGGCATCCACATAACGTCCGAAAGAGAGCAATTCATCTTTATCATTTACAGTACGCACCAATGCCCATTTAGACAACAAACGATCATATTTGCAACCGTCATATTCGGTGATGCGATCGAGCGTAACCATGAATTTTCCGTTAGTAATATCTGTCTTGCATTTTTTCAACTGAGTCAGAAGTAGCAAATTTTCATAAGGAGTTACTTCAACTAAACTACATGTTCCACTTCCGTTATAACAACCTGTAATGGTCACTTTGTCTGCCGTCACCTGCACTTGGGTAATTTCCGAAACATAACTGTTCTTCAAATAGTTGGTTAGCTCTGTTTCCAGTTTCTCAATTGACTGTAGCCTGTTCTTTTCCGCTTCTATAGCCTCCAGCTCCACACTATTCATACCCCTCAAACGGATGTTACGCAAATAAATCATCACATCCTTATCGCCTCCCAAATCTATCCGAAGATAATCTTGCGAATTTCCCCAACTATATTTTTCGATTGCGGTATACAGATTACACGAGAATGTTTTCCAAGTACTAGGCGAAGCTTCTACGCTGCCACAATTTTCCATACGTTCAGCTGACAATGGATTAGCAAAAAATACTTGAATTCCATCTATTTTCTTGGAAGACTTATATTCGAATGTCAAGACGACAGAGTTTTCCGGATTTTTTCTTTCCAAAGGAACTGTACAGATCCAAGGGTCTACCCCCGTCGTCAGTATTTTGTATTCTCCATTATTGCTTTGGTTTATAGTCAGGTCATTGACTGAACCTGTATTTATTTTCAAGTTGTTGACTGATGTTTCTTGTTCAGGAGACGTCGGTTTATTGCCCTCTACCTCATCTTGAATAGGATCGCTACTGCTACAAGCACATATAACAGTCACACCAAGAAACAAATAAAAAATATATGTGTATAATAATCTCATAAAAATCTTTCTTTTTTCAATGTATTTATGCTAATTATTAGTCACTCCGAACATATCTCGGAATGACTAACAATATTCCTATCTTAGTTTCTTCTGGAAAGAGAAACAAGTTTATTGCGCAGGAACAAGTTTCACGTTTTTCACTTTCACATTTAAAGGTTTACCAAACTCTTCTCCATTCGGATCTTGCATTGAGATACTGTAAAAATGTATACGGAGCTTTTGTCCTTTTCCTCCCCAGTTACTATGATTAGCACGATTCGTTAGGGGCGAACTGTATTTCTTCCACTTACTATCCGAACATGCTTCTGTCCCTTTAGAATTTTCTTCCGGCAGATTATCTCCACCACCATTTTCCTGCCAATACAATACACGGAATGCATCTAAAGCAATTGGTATTTGATATTCGAATTCCAAATTATAGGTTACGCCAGCAAGTAGTTCTGATTCTAAAGCTTTTGTAAACACTTCATACTCCGTATATTCACCACCATTTAGCCCCGCAAAATTACCGGTAAAAGTGATATCATATTCACCATTATTTTCGTCGAACGTGGTTAGTCCTTTTTCTATTTGATATCCTGCAGCTTCAAGGAATAATTTCACTTCACCTCCAACAGGCTTTTCATCTTCACGTTTTTCTCTTACATACAAATGAACATCCTTAAGTTCCAGTTTATCAAGACCGTTTTTTTCTGGATGCGCAAAATCAGCGCCAACATCACGAATCATAAAACGAATCTGTTGGTCATTTTCATCTACATTAAGTCCCCATCTAGGAACTTTTGTTGTTATTGAACGCGACAAGTTATGTGTAAAAGTAGCCCAACCATCCTTATCAGGTTTATTGTTAGCACTTG
Source organism: Bacteroides acidifaciens (assembly GCF_903181435.1). Classification (NCBI taxonomy): domain Bacteria; kingdom Pseudomonadati; phylum Bacteroidota; class Bacteroidia; order Bacteroidales; family Bacteroidaceae; genus Bacteroides; species Bacteroides acidifaciens. The sequence goes on along the minus strand of NZ_CAEUHO010000001.1, from coordinate 446,484 downwards.
CCGTAACCTTACTTTCAGTAAACGAGGCCGGCCAATCTTCGCTCGGATTATCAAAGGGATAAAGTCCGGTATTCAAAACAAAATCAACATTAGCTTTGTATTTAAAAATCAACTCTACCACTTGTTCTTCTTCTACAATCAAAGAACGAGTCAAAGGGTCAGTTGCTATATAATGTTCAAGAGCAATTCCCGAAGCGTTATAACTGTCATCTATAAGAAGCGTATATTCATCACCACTTTTTGTAAAAGAGATCCCACTATATATTCCATAGGTGTTTTCCATATTCCAGTGTGCTCCACGATTCGGAGTAAATGTAAGTGGATATTTATTAAAGTCGGGATCCTCAACAGGGTCAGGATCCTCGTTCGTCTCTTCCAAATAGATGTCCTTAATCTTAAGGATTGTATTTGCGGCAACTTTGATATTGAGACGAATCATATTATCCTTAATTCCCCAATTATATGTTTCCATATCTCTTGTCAACACAAAACCAGCAACCGCATATCCGTTTTCATCCACGTCTACATTCTTACTGGAAGCCAACACTCCTTTATATACCTCTTCACTGGCTGTAGGTGTCAGATATTGCAAACCAAGCCGACTGATTTCCGTGTCACACTGATATAGGAATGTCAGTTTGACGTTCCTTTTTACCAGGTCTGCTTCTAATGGTTTTGTCACAATAAAGTGTTCATCTCCTTCTGCAAATGTCAGTTGGTACCCGTTCTTTTCGCCTTCAATTTTAGATACTGTTATATTCTTCTTCGCTTCCACTCCAGCAGGAAAATTCGTTGTACCATCTACATCAAAGAATAAAGCAGTTCCTTTAGTATCAGGTAGCTCCGGTTCATCACCTTCATCCCCCCCCGGATTTACAGGTGTTTCAGGTTCATCCACTAGCTTGTCATCATCATCGCCACACGAACCGGTTAGACAAGCAAATACCATTATCAGACTTAATGCCATCAAGTGACGCATTTTTCCATTCAAATGAAGTACATCATTCACTAAATTACTCATTAATTTCATAATTAAATTCACTAGTGTCCCGTTAAAATCGGGACGAGTTATTAATTAATCAAATAATCCCGGAATAAGGGGATTAAATTGTTCTTTGACATCATTGAAATTAGTCTTATTAAACAGCTCTTGTAAAGGCGTTTTATCTGTTAATGAGATGCTAAGAATCTGCAAGACCTCATAAGTTGAACGATTCAGTTGCATATCATATTGTACAATAGCTACTAAACAATAGGTGATGATAGCAACACTAATCTGTATTCGAACCGCATTCTCGGTAGTACCCCAGAACCTTTTTATCTTAAGGTGTTGTTTCAGCCATTTGAAGAAAAGTTCCACGAACCATCTTTTCTTATAAAGATTGGCAACATCAAGTGCAGATATGTGTTTGGCATTCGTCAGGAATGTGAATTCACGATCATCCTCTTCATCATAGAAACGGATGACTCTGAATGATTCAGGATACTTCTTTCCAGAAGTGTACCCTATCAGTTTCACTTCCGCATCTGAAAGGATATTTTTCGGCATTCTACGCTTCCATTTACAGAACTTGCATTTCAGATTAGACTTCGCTCTGACTACAAAGAAAGAACCTGTAAGATGAATCCGATAAAGTTCTTTAAACGAGTCATACGCTCTGTCAAATATATAATAAGCATTTGGCTCATAATTAATTGCGGACATTTCTGTTGAATCATGCCTGGATGCTGTAGTTACTGTATAAAAGGCTGGAAGTTGTGCTTCTATGTCATAAAGGACATGAGCCTTAACTCCACCTTTTTTCTTACGGAACTTCGCCCAAGGGAATGTAGCCAAACATAAAGGAATTGTAGTGGAATCAAACGCATACTTCCTTCCTGGAATATCCAAGATGTGAGTCGATCGTTTTTCACATGCTTCCTTCATCATATAGAAAGCAAAATCTTCGAAGATTCTGTAATCCCGATTCTGATTGGCAGATGCAAGCGTAGTTTTGGCAATGGGCTCACGACCCAATCCCAAATGATAACGCTTTCCTTGATGTGCTTCCAAAGCTACAATCAAGTCACGAAGACTTTCACGATTACTGAGTTGACCGAACATCATTGCAAGTAACTGACTCCAGCAAGTGAAATGTTTCACATAACGATTGCCATCATACTTGTCTACAAGTCTTCTGAACTTATCATTGTTCAAGAATTCTACTAACTGAGCGAAAACATATTTATCTTGGTTCATTTGAGGTCACCTTAATTGACCTCAAAGGTATGATTTCAAATCGTCGCGCCTAAAAAGTAGTATCTAATAGACTATATTTCAATTATTTCAAAGAACTATTTATCCACTTTTACGGGACACTAATGAATTAAATTATATTCATTAGTTAGTATAAAGTTCGTATTCTAATACCTGCTAGTAGCCTTTATAGAAAAGAAACACCTGCTAAGAAGAGGACACAGTTAATTTTTACTCTTCTGCGATTATATATAAATACCTATTAAGAAAACATCTTTTGTAAAAAAAAGAATCAGGATATCATTTCTAATAAGACTACTCACAGATGATGAATGTCAAGAAAGAGGAAGCATCTACACCAAAAGATGCAATAAATGATTTCAAGTATACATAATATTACTATTTAAAGGTTAACTACTTTCGAGCATATAACGTGTTACATAGGCACTTTTTTAATGATTACTATTGAATCTTCACGTCTATTACTCTTTACATCCGCAAAGATAATATTCTTATCTCAAAAAAAACATAATCATTTTGATTGCAACACTATCATTTTTGACACTTAGTGCTTTGGTCTTATCTTTCCCCTACTTGAATTTCCCAAACAAGTAATTAACCTCTTCCATTTTATATTTTAATTATAATAATTAAGGTACGCGCGTATGCTCTATAAATTATGCGTTATAAAAACAATCAATAATTCCGTTTTAAAGAATAACAATGACATAAGTGACTTTCCGGTGCTCACCAACCGTATGAAAGGACAAACTCTAATATACTATTCTATGGAACATTAATCAATACAAACGGAGTGGACGGATTTTCTATTTCAGGAAAAGACATACTCAATGGAATGGCTTCCTCTTCTGGAGAGCATTTTGGCTACGTCTAAAATGGAATCCGAAATGTACTAATATGGCCGAACAAAGACCTCGTATCATTTATTTGTCCAATTGCAAAATGTGCAGGTAGGAGGTATAAAAATAGCCAATTCGCCCTACTGGAGTACGCACTACTACAAATGCTGTAATTTGAAACTTTTGAGTCTTCACATTACTACTCCCCGTAAGCCTATGGAAGCCCCCAGCACAGATGCTGTAGACCTGGACGTCTGCAAAAATGTGCTGATAAAAAATTGCTATATGTCAGTATGCGATGATGCTGTATGCCTGAAAGGCGGCAAAGGGCCTTGGGCAGACCAGGATGCAAACAATGGCAGTAATGAAGATATTATTATTGAGGATTGTCAATACGGCTACTGCCATAGTGCCCTGACCTGTGGAAGTGAATCTGTACATAACCGGAATATTATCTTTCGCCACAGTACGGTAGACAAAGCATTAATTCTCCTGCATTTTAAGATGCGTCCCGACACTCCACAAAAATATGAGTATATCTTAGTAGAAAATATAAAAGGAAACGCAACAAGCTTTATAACCATTGCTCCATGGTCTCAATTTTATGATTTGAAAGACCGGAAAGATATTCCGCTTTCCTATGCCGAGAATATCACAATGCGCAACATTGATTTGAAATGCAATATTTTCTTCAATGTAAAACCGTCTAAACAATACCAACTATCAGATTTCTATTTCCAGAATCTACATATACAAGCAAAAGAAGGCGATATCGACAAAAGTATTATAAAATCTTTTATGACTAAAAATGTTACGATAAATTCACAAAAGATAGAATAATAAAGACTAATCAGTATTCCTTTTATTTCTTCCTAAGAAATACTCAACATGGTTGAAATAGAAGGAATACTTTCAGCGACAGATTTAATATTACAAATAATTATTGTAACTATGAGTCTAATTTTACCTGCTGAAAGTTGTTTTATTATTAAATAAGGGACTATCTATTTACACAATCAAATGGATAGTCCAAAAAAATCCCTTGAACTTTTGAAGTTCAAGGGATTTTTTATTTTATCAGACAGTCTCTTGTCTTTATTTCGGGTCAAGTGGAAATCTATTTCTTTTCCAAAGTTACATTAACAGCATTCATCCCCTTCAGACCATGTTTTAAGTCAAATGTTACAATATCATTCTCTGCAATTTCTGACACAGTATTGTTCACATGAAAAAAATACTTCTCAACTCCGGCAAGATTTTTAATAAAGCCAAACCCCTTTGCTACATTAAAGAATTCAACACGACCTCTCAAGATAACAGGCTCCTCTTCCTCCTTCTTCGGAGTAGCTATTACTATCTCATTCGGATTAATTTCATCTTTTTGGATATCATCAGCCGGTGGAGTCGAAGTTATCATCCCGTTCTCATCCACATAAGCAATCATATCATCAAAGCTATTCGTTTTACCTGATAGTTTCTTACTTTCTTTCTTTTTCAGTTTTTCTTCTCTTTTTGCAAGTCTTTTCTTTTCATTTTCACGTTTACTAACTGTCATGAATTTTGCCATAGAATTTCTATTTAGTTTTATATTAATTTTAAAGAGATTGTAAATTATTGATTTTAGATAGTATAACTAGCTTTATTCAGTTTCTTACCCGTCAACTTCTGAATATCATTGACGAGCTTGCGTTCTTCCTGCGAACAGAACGTTAGTGCTGTTCCTTCATTTCCTGCCCTTCCGGTACGCCCGATACGATGTACATACGTTTCGGGTACATCAGGAAGATCATAATTAATAACCAACGGCAATTCGTTAATATCAATTCCTCTGGAAGCAATATCGGTTGCTACCATTACTCTGGTTTTTCCCGATTTGAAGTTTCCCAGTGCAGACTGTCTGGCTGCCTGGCTCTTGTTTCCATGAATAGCCTGACTGCCAATACCTGCTTTACCTAATATTCTGACAATCTTATCAGCATTATGCTTCGTACGCGAGAAGACTAATACCGATTGCTCTTCCGCTTTTTGCAAAATTGAGATTAAGAGCTGGCTCTTCTCCTTCTTTTCTACAAAATAAATGATTTGCCTTATTGAATCTACCGTAGATGATTTTGGAGTGATATAAATCTTCACCGGGTTCTTCAACAGAGATTTTGTTAATGCAATAATGCTATCCGGCATTGTCGCAGAGAAAAACAAGGTCTGCTTTTCTTTCGGGAGCTTTGGCAATATCCGCTTAATATCATGAATAAATCCCATATCGAGCATGCGGTCTGCCTCATCAAGCACAAAATATTGTATCTTGTCCAAGTGTATATGTCCCTGGTTCATCAAATCAAGCAAACGCCCCGGAGTTGCGACCAAAATATCAATGCCTTTATGCAACATATCAACCTGTGGACGCTGATTGACACCGCCGAAAATAACCCCGTGACACACACGGGTATATTTTGAATAATCATCAATACACTCACTGATTTGCAAAGCAAGTTCGCGAGTAGGCGTTAATATCAGCGCTTTGATACCCTGACGCTTACCGGGCTCTTTGTTTTCATGTAAATGCTGGATGATAGGAATTGCAAACGAAGCAGTCTTTCCTGTTCCCGTTTGTGCACAACCTAATATATCCCTTTTCGTCAATGCGGCAGGAATCGCTTTTTCCTGAATAGGAGTCGGCACAGTATATCCTTTTTCTTCAATTGCTTTTAAAATCGGTTCGGTTATTTTTAAATCTTTAAATGTCATAAATGTAATTTGCTATACCTGTACTTACGCCGGAACATCTGAAAACATTTCATGCAAATGTTTACGATAATGCCAGCACAATTATCAATATAGACTTTGTGATATAATTATTAAACTTACACTCTTGATTTTCAAGAGTCTTCAAATTGCAATAAAGCCTAATAATTCTTCTTTAGACATGAAAAGATCAGGATTTGGAGTATCCTAGTTGCACTACACAGAGGAGTGAGAATTAGCAGAACTTAATTGTTAGATGATTTTCATTTCCGGCTGTCAGATTAAGACAACCTCCGCAGACAAATCATAAAGGCGGATATAGAAAGACTTCATAGAAAAGCAGAAGAAAGATTTCCTCCGCTTTCCAAGAATCCGGATATTAATATCTTCTAGAATTGTTGTAACCACCTCCACGGTTTCCACCGTATGACGGTTTTTCAGCACGAGGGCGTGCTACGCTTACTGAAATAACCTTCTGGTCATATTCAACGCCATTCAATTCATCAATTGCCTTTTGTCCTTCTGCATCATTCGGCATTTCTACGAAAGCGAATCCTCTGGATCTACCAGTCTCTCTATCAAAAATTACTTTAGCTGAAGAAATTTCTCCAAACTCTGCAAATAAATTTGTTAAGTCAGCATCGTTTGTACGATAACTTAAACCTGCGATGTAAATGTTCATTTAAACTTTTATTAAAATAAATACTAAATTGGAGTGAGGAGGATAATTACAGAAAAGACCTACTTACTAATAATATATTAAAAGGAGAACTATACGATAATGATTCGTAACTCAAACTCTGGGAACAAAGATAACGTAATAAATCAGAAAAATACGTTTATCCCCATTCTTTTGGGGAAGAAAGACGATAATTATCATTTATTAGCACAATTAGCACACAATTCATCTCAAATCGGCGAGATACACAATTTCGCCTCTCATTCTTGATATTCTCTTGTAATATATCTACTTTTGCCTTTACATAATTTATCAAGTCCCATCTTATGAATGTCAGAATAGAGCCAAGTTGGAAACAACAATTACAAGAAGAATTTGACAAACCATACTTCGAAAAGTTGGTTACATTCGTCAAAGATGAATATAAACGGGCACACGTCCTCCCTCTTGGACATCAGATTTTTCATATATTCAATTCCTGTCCCTTCGAAAAAGTAAAAGTAGTTATCCTTGGACAAGACCCTTATCCCAATCCCGGACAATATTATGGAGTCTGTTTTTCTGTACCTGAGGGAGTAGCTATCCCCGGTTCACTAAGTAACATCTTCAAAGAGATACATCAGGACTTGGGAAAACCAATTCCAACTTCCGGCAATTTGGACCGTTGGGTTGCTCAAGGGGTATTCCCGCTGAACTCAGTTCTTACCGTACGTGCACACGAGACCGGTTCTCACCGAAATATGGGCTGGGAAATCTTCACAGACGCAGTTATCAGGAAACTAAGCGAAAAACGGGAGAATTTGATATTTATGCTTTGGGGAAGTTATGCGAAAGAGAAATTATCTTTGATAGATACCAGCAAACATTTGGTACTAACCACTGTTCATCCCTCTCCCCGCTCTGCCGAATATGGTTTCTTCGGTTGCAAACACTTCAGCAAAGCCAATGCTTTCTTGCATAGTAAGGGAATAGAAGAAATTGATTGGTAAATATTTGCAATAGGAGAAATAATGAAACTTCTTCAAGAACTCCCATCATACCTCATTAGGGTTCATCTGCAAAACAGAATCCCAAGCAAAAGAACTTGTTCAAAAGCTCCAGATATATGCAAACGACATCTCACTTTTGTCAAATCAAAGTTCTGCTTATGTGAAAGGGATTATCATCACTTCCGCCCATATGGCGAAAGGACTGGAATTTGACGAAGTAATCATTCCGCAAACAGATGATAAGAACTATCATTCCAATATTGATAAAAGTATGCTTTATATGGCAACCACAAGGGCTATGCACAAGTTGACTTTGACTTATTCTACCACTTTGCCCAGTTGCCGATTCCTATAATAGATGTGTATTCAAACAAACATCGAAAATTAATTAAAAGAAAAATTATAGCTAATCTCCTATTATTACCTATTTTTGTACAATGGAAAATAAAGGAATGAAATACGAGTTTACTGCAAAAGTTTGGAACTACTCATCGACCGTCGGAACGGGCGGTTGGCACATAGCCTGCCTGCCGAAAGAGATGTCCAAAGAAATAAGAGAGAATCTCGGATTCTTAGAGGAAGGCTGGGGACGGTTGAAGATGACGGCCAAAATCGGCAATACCCAATGGGAAACCGCAATCTGGTTTGACACCAAACTTGATACTTATTTACTTCCTCTCAAAGCGGAAATCAGGAAAAAGGAAAAGATCACAACTGATAAAGAAATAGAGATTATGATTTGGATTTAAAACAAACGATAAGAAGAATTACTCACGAAACTGTAGTTTAAACCGTGTTAGCAAAGTTAATACTTTTTTCTTTGCTGACACGTATATAAAAGCCAAATAGATAAAAACGACAAAGAAATATCGTGGAAAAGGATATGGTAGACTCATCACGAAAGATATCCTGCTTAGATTAAATAGTTCATACGGAATTACAATCCTAAAAGCTTTTCCATTACAATTAGAAGTTAGTCATCCTAACTCTTCTAAACAGGAGAGTGAATGGAATACTAAAATGAATCTTAAACAAATGGAACAGGATAGTAATATCGCAAAAAAACAGTTATACAATTTTTATAAGAAAATGGGATTTAAACGTTATAAACGAAGTGAATACTTTTACTTAAACTCGACTTTTCCAAATCCCCAATTAGACAAAATAAATATTAATGAATTATCCTAACAGTATTTTAACAACTCTCTAATTTTTCGATTATAATCGAAAACAGTTCACTTAACGTAGACTTTTCCGATTATAATCGAGAATTTCATTTTATCAGACTTACATTAAATCTCCCCATTCACCCCTAATCCGAACAAGGCAAAATCGCCCAAACATGGATCATCCGGGAAGACCTCAGCCAATGCTGCCGTTATCTGACAGGCATTTTTCAAAGAAAAGGTTTCCGCATCCGTCAGCTTGAAATAATGGGCTACCCGACAGACGTGTGTATCCAAAGGAACAATCAGTTCTTTGCGGTCAAAGCTCTTCCAAATTCCAAAATCAACTGCCGAATCCCGACGAATCATCCAACGCAAAAACATATTAAGTTTCTTTTGAGGACTTTTAGCGGATACTTCAAGAAATGAGCACAACTTTTCCATAGGTATTCCTGAGTACGTATTCAAGGCTTCTTCCAGACTTTCAAACTGTGTATAGGCTGCATATAATCGCCGGAAGTATCCATAAAAATCGGCATACGACAGCATACGATAGAAGCTATTGGTTACTCTCGAAGGGAAATCGATCTCCCACTGGCGGGACAACACATACTGATAAGGCGAATCTCCCATTAATCTGTGCAGTTCGTCCGCTTTCTTCAATATCTGTTTGCGGTTGCCGAAACTCATAATTGCGGTCAGCAAGCCACTGATTTCAATATCCTGTTTCAGCGTATAGCGATGAGGGAATTGCACCGGGTCGTTTGTTATAAAGTCTGCGCAATGGTAAATCTCCGCACACATCAAAAGTTTATTCTTTATATCTTCAGTCATTTTGAGAATGTATCAAGTATTGAGAGTGCAAAAGTACATAATCTAGTTGAATTTCTTCTTTAAGTAGATAACGGATTGTATTCCCAAGAGAATAACAAACAGGTATTCTGCCGTCATATACACAGTGAGGGAAGCATGAAAATATTCACTCAGCAGATACAGGTAAATCAGATACACCAGGATAGTGATTAACTGGAAGACAAATGCAAGCCGTGTCTTTCCCGTACCTGTAACAGCATTGATATAAACATATCCGGGCAATGCAAATGTATAATTCAAAAGCATGACTATAAAAGGACACAAGGCAAGTTTAACCAAATAATCATTACTCGTATAGAATCCGATAATCCATTGATTGCCACAAAGAGCTAGAACTATCAGTGGAAGTCCCACAGCATAGCCCAATTTAAGAACTTTACGGCAGACGGGGATAAGTTCTTTCCCCTGCCCCGCCCCAATCAGATTGCTGACTAATGAACCGGTGGTAGATGCAAAAGAGTTGACAATCACAAAGAAAACGGTAGAAACGCTACGGGTAATATTAGAGATGGCAAGCTCTATCTTTCCCAAATGTTCGATAGCTACGAAGAACAGGAACCAAGGAGCAACGCTGATAAAGGCATGGAGCATGCTCCAAACTGAAAGTCTTAATAATTTCATTAATAACTTCCCGTCGTAGACTATTTTTAGTCCATATTTCACTTTGTCTATCTTCGTCCACAGATATAATAGAAGTATGACAAAGGCTCCAAACTCTGCTAAAGAAGAAGCCATAGCTGCACCTGATATACCCAAATCCAATTTGAAAATTAGTAAATAGTTAAAAGGAATGTTGATGCAGATAGCTGTAATAGATGCTACGGATAACGCCTTGGTGTTTGTTATCCCTACCAGAAAGGAGCGTAAAGCTAAAAAAGGAAATGAGAACAACAGTCCGAAGCTACGCCAGTCCAGATACTGAATCACTGCTTGATAGATTTCGTTAGAAGTAATCAACTGTCGCAGAATGAAGGGAGAGGCAAAGTGGAGCAGCAGGCAAAGAATGATTCCCAACCCTGACAGAAAATATAATCCCTGGAAAAAGGTACGCCCTGTCTTTTTATAGTGCTTTTCCCCATTTCTACGGGCAACCATCACCTGTATCCCGATACTGAACCCGAAGCCCAGCATATAAACAGCCAAATAATAGATTCCGGCAAGTGCGGCCGCTCCGAGTTCGACTTCTCCCACATGCCCTAGAAAGACAGCATCAGTGATATTGATTAATTGTTCCATAAGTATGCTCATCATCACAGGAAAGTTGATGAGCCATATTTGCTTATATGTATAATTCATCGCTCAACTTAAAAATAACACGATACGGCATACCACATTCTCATAGCAGTACACAGTTTCGCAAGTTTATAAAAATGGATATAAAACTCTTTGGCAGGCGAGTGGCTGCCTGTCTAATAGCTGAATAGCTTTATTAAAGAAGTATGCTATTCGTTGAGCGCAGCTATATACAGAGTTTCATAAATAGATGAATATCGTTGGTTTATCAATCAATTACGTCACAAAGATAGCAAATTTTATTTTGAACCTCTATCTATAAACACAAAAGAGGGCGCACCAGACCTTTCCGGCGTTCGTCACTACCATTCTTTTATTTAAAGAAAACCATTTGCGCGATTGAGGGCATAGTTTCATCCAACATGCTTTCGCTAGTGAAGTTCCAAGAAACCCGGTTATCATAAGAATCGAGCGCAAGCCAATTGAAAGAGGCGGCACTGAAATAGCCTACTCCGCAGAAAAGTACCCAGGCCGTTTTTCTATCTGTCGGTTCGCCCACCTCACATCGTATGCGGAATATCCAGTTATCCCTCGCATACAGGGACGGATTCAGTTCGAGCCCCGCCTGCACCAGATTTCCTGAATAAATTTCTCTTGAAGACATTCCCTCTGATGAAATATCCAGTAAGGAAACGACCAGATTATCCGACAAAGTCGTGAAACCGGCACTTTTCAGTTCGATAGGCGAATCATCATTAATCCGGTCTACAAATATTTGGCTGCTTGTACACATCACTACATAATCTACCGTTTGGGAAAATATACTCTGCGAAATCCTTTCATTCAGCCGGAGCAGACTTTTTTCGTACCTCGATGCACTTAAGGAATTCACAGCGTTCAGTTCTTCAAGGTCGGAATTCGTGATGTAAGACAGAACAGTGCTTTTCTTGTTCGGATTAATGTAATACTTCTGAACCGGTTCGCTGATGTCTACGAATTTATTCAGGACATGGACATCGGCTTCGTAAGAATTACCCGCCTCGGCAGGAGTGTCAATAACAAAGTTGTCACTACATCCACACAGCAGGATGAGAAATAGTAAAAAGCCTAACTTAGTTAATTGCAGATTTTTCATAACATACAGGGTTTGGTTTATCTTTTCCTATTTCACAAAATTGTTTAGTCTTATGGCAGCAAAGTTATGGGAAAAAAAATAAAAAAGTCTTGAACGAATTCAAGACTGCAACTGATTTATATAGGATATAAATATTATTAACAATAATTCCTGCTATCGTGCCAGTAGTGACAGGATAGCAGGAACCTGTTTCTTTAGATAACGGAAAGACCATATTCATAGGCATCGGACATTGAGTTGTAATCCGCATCCGAGTAGGCACCTTTGTCTCTGGCTTTCTGCATATCCTTCATGAAGGATTCCACGGAAGAAAGGAAGCTCTGATAGTTTTTCAATTCTTCGTCATAACTGGTAACGGCAGGAAGCTTCTTTGCGGCTTCCAGTTCCTTTTTCAATTCTGCCATTTTCACGTCAATCCGTATGCCGTCCATTGCATGTTTACGGGAATAGAGATTCATTATACTTTGCACAGTACCCGACATCTTACGCATAGCCATGATTTGGTCTTTCAGCGGCTCGTCAGCCAAAAGTTCCTTTTCCGCCTGTTCCGTCAGAGGGCTTAGAATATCGAAAATCACTTGTTTATATTCAGACATTGCTACACTAAGCTGATAGTTCTCTTCCAAGAGTTTGGCAGCCTTCGCTGTCTCTTTTGATTGCCGATAGGAAAGATATTTATCAAAATTGGCATAGAATTGTGCCCGTGTGGTAAACAAGCCTTTGTAATTCTGCTTTAGGTTCTGACGAACTTCCGCATTAAAATAATCACCCGGATTCATCAGTTCCGCAGTATCCCTTGCAGAAACTTCCGGCGGTGCGATTGGAGCAACTTCGGGTACTTTTCCGTTCTGTTCCATATATCCCAACACAGCATTCACATCTTTCGCATTGGCTACGTGTCTCAACACAATGAGAGACGTATGATAATAGTTTATCACCTTACTGGCGTCGTCCAACTCTTCGGGGGTGGTCGTGGTCGTGGACGTGGTCTGTTTCTTGCTTCCACCCGAGCAGGAAACCAATAAGAAAGCACCTACGAGTGCTCCCAAAAACAAGATTTTTTTCTTCATAATGTTCAGTTTATTAAGTCTTTCGTACTATAACAATAAAAATCGTTTTTTGTTATAAGCAAGCAATACATATCGGATAAGTTAAAAAAGAACAGGAAAGCTCAAGATATTATTGACGATGATTAAGGAATAAACAATCACAAGAGGGATAAAAACAAAAAATGGCTACTCATCGCGAGCAACCAATCTTTTGTTAACCTTAAATCTAATACTTATGAAAAAAACACATTACAAAGGTACTATCTTTCTGGTAAATAGCAAATTTCAGAGTGAAAACAGGTGATAATATAACACGGTTTAATACTCTCGGAAGCGCATTAACATTTCAGACTTCACACGTTAACATTTAGCATATTCATTCACAATCATTGCTTGCAGCATAGTCCGGAAATAGACTTTATTCTTTTTTATGTCCACAAAGAGGATAAATAAGATTCATTTTACGTAACTTTGAAATATGATAATTAGCGCCAGCCGCCGGACAGATATTCCGGCATTTTATTCGCAATGGTTTTTCAACCGGATTAAAGAAGGATATGTGCTAGTCCCCAATCCTTTCAATTCTAAAATGATTAGCAAGGTTAGTCTAAACCCTGCCGTGGTAGATTGCATCGTATTTTGGACAAAGAATCCCGCTCCGATGATTGGCAAGCTGGATAAGTTACAGGATTACAACTATTACTTTCAATTCACTCTCAACTCCTACGGTGAGAAATTAGAAAATAACCTGCCGTCTGTCAGCCGGCGGATAGACACCTTCAAGCGGCTTTCGGATAAGATTGGCAAAGAAAAGGTAATATGGCGTTATGACCCGATACTGACCAATGAGGAATACAATGTTTCTTTCCACCAGGAGGCATTCGCCCGGATTGCCGACGGACTCAAAGACCATACCGAGAAGTGTATGCTGGGATTTATCGACCACTACCAGCATATCCGTAATGCAGTAGGACAGTTCAACATCCAACCCTTGACGAAAGAAGAGATTGAAGAAATAGCTGTTTCTTTCAAAAAAACGATAGACGCATATCCGTCTATCCAATTAGATACATGTACCACTAAAGTCGATTTAAGACATCTGAATATTCCCAGCGGCTTATGTATCGACAAGGAATTGATAGAAAGAATTATCGGCTGCCCCATCCTTGCCAAGAAAGATAAGAATCAGCGTACCGTCTGCAACTGTATCGAAAGTATTGATATTGGCACTTATGAGAGTTGCCTCAACGGATGTATCTACTGTTATGCCATCAAAGGCAATTATAATACCGCGGCATATAATATGAAGAAGCATGATAAAAATTCCCCTTTACTTATCGGACATTTGTCGGAAGATGATGTAGTGAAAGAACGGGAGATGAAAAGTCTGCGAAATAATCAATATTCATTGTTTTAAGATTCCGCATCTATTCCCAAACATATAGACATAAAAAAAGGCTATCTATCCCAGACAGCCAATCTTTTGTTAACCTTAAATCTAATACTATGAAAAACACATTGCAAAGATACGGACTTTCTGCATATCTCCAAATTTTCGGGACAAAGCAGCCCATCTTATAACATGGTTTAATAGAATCGTGAGCGCATTAACAAATAAGTGACCTGACATTAACATTTAACAGTTTTCTTAAATAATCAGAGCAAAAAACTGAATGAGATGCAAAAGTTTTCGAATCGGGTGCCCTATCGTATTAAAGAGAGTTTACGCAGCCTAACAAATTCTTCCGCCATCTGTTTATAACTGAAGGTAACCATCAAATTTCCCAATATATGAACAGATTCGATAATAAAGTAGTTGTCATCACCGGTGCCGCCGGTGGTATTGGCGAAGCAACCACGCGCCGCATTGTCTCCGAAGACGGTAAAGTAGTCATCGCCGATTATTCTGAAAAAAGAGCCGAACAGCTTGCCGCCGAACTCACTCATGCAGGAGCAGACGTACGCCACGTCTATTTCTCCGCTACCGAACTTCAAAGTTGCAAAGAGCTGATTGATTTTTCCATGAATGAATATGGAAGAATAGATGTACTGATTAATAACGTAGGCGGAACCGACCCCAAACGTGACCTGAATATTGAAAAGCTGGATATTAATTATTTTGATGAAGCTTTTCATCTGAACCTTTGCTGTACGATGTATCTGTCTCAGCAGGTCATTCCTATTATGACAACCAATGGCGGCGGAAACATTGTCAATGTAGCTTCGATAAGCGGGCTTACCGCCGATGCCAACGGTACATTATACGGTGCCAGCAAAGCGGGTGTTATCAACCTGACGAAATATATCGCCACTCAAATGGGAAAGAAAAATATCCGTTGCAATGCCGTAGCTCCGGGACTGGTTCTTACCCCCGCCGCCTTAAACAATCTGAATGAAGATGTCCGTAATATATTCCTCGGCCAATGCGCTACGCCGTATTTAGGAGAACCCGAAGATGTTGCTGCAACAATCGCGTTCCTGGCATCGAATGACGCACGTTATATCACCGGTCAAACAATCGTCGTAGACGGTGGTTTGACCGTCCATAACCCGACAGTGGAGTTATCATAAGAAAGAAGTGTCTTATTAACTACAAATAAGACGTTCATTCATATAGATTATTTTCTCCGTTGCCTATCCGGTTTTCGTTTGACTTAAGTCAAGAGATAGTTTAACTTAAGTCAAGCGTTCGTTCAACTTAAGTCAAACGAAAACTGAATTGCAGATTGAATAATTAATTTATGAAGCGCAGTTTCTTAAATGACGCATTGCCACAACTTAATGATTGCATCGCATAACCAAATACATGATTCCCTTTCAACCACTCCTATCCCATCATTTTCTTCCAAGTTAAAACTAATCACATAAAAAATTCTCTTTTTTTCTTGATGTTACCGATAGGAAACATACCTTTGTGACCAACCAGTAACAAGAGTATAAAAGTATGGAAAAAGAGATTACCAAAAACAGGCAGGCAACGGAACTTACCCTGATTAAAGCCGTCAATGACATCATCGAAGAAAACGGTTTCGAAGGATTGGGCATCAATGCAATAGCTGCCAAAGCGAAAGTATCCAAAATGCTTATCTATCGCTATTTCAATTCATTGGATGGATTGATAGCAGCCTATATCCAACAAAATGATTATTGGATTAACTTCAACGAAGAACTCCCGGATAAGGAACACTTAGCCGATTTTATCAAGCAAATATTCAAAAGACAAATCGTCCGGCTGCGGGAAAGTTATACACTGAAACGCTTATATCGCTGGGAGCTCTCAACAGACAACAAATTCGTGAAAGAGCTGCGCGACAAGCGGGAAGAGAAAGGACTCTGGCTGATAGAAGCCGTCAGCAGGCTTTCAAAGCATCCGCAAAAGGAAACTGCCGCCGTAGCTTCCATTATCACAGCGGCTATCAGCTATCTGGCACTACTCGAAGAAAACTGCCAAGTATATAACGGACTCAAGATACAACAGGAAACCGGCTGGGAACAACTGGAAGAGGGGATTAATTTACTAGTAGACCTTTGGCTACAAAAAACAACTTTAACGAAATGAATAAAATGACGATTATGGGATTATGGTTCCTCTCTCTATTGATTAATAGCGGATGCAACCAGGAATTGATAGAGTACAACACCGACGACCTCAAAATATCCATCGAAAAGGGTGAGGAATGGATGCATGATTTTCCACTATTCTTAGGTATCAATAAGAAGAATCCGCCACAAATTGCTATTTGGACGGAAGACACGGAAGGACATTATTTATCCACTATCTATGTGACGCATAAAATAGCCACTCAATCCTGGCAAGCTTCCGGTGGAAACCGTAGAAAAGAGGCTCTGCCGCATTGGTGTTATCAAAGAGGTGTTCAATATGAGGACGGGCTGTATCTTCCGACAAAGAAATCGCCATTCACCGACGGAGTCAGCGGAGCAACTCCGAAAGGCAGTTTTGATGTACGAATGACTCCCACGGGTAAGGTAAAGAAGTTCATTGTCAAAGTAGAAATCAATCATTCCACAGATTTCAATGATGCATATCCGAAATCCGCCAAAGAAGGAGACGTCCATTATTCCGGCGGAAAGGAGGGAAGCGGGCAGCCTGCCCTTGTCTATGCAGCAGAGGTGGATTTGACTTCCGGTGATAAAGTATTTGCAGCCAAGTTAATCGGACATAGCAGTCCGGACGGAAGCAACGGAGATATAACAAAAGATACTTCTTCGCTCACAACTGCATTACATATTGTCAAAAGCATAACGATATACATACAATAATGAAAAAGTCAACACTCACCTTTATTCTGTTATCCCTCATCGCAATGTACGCCAACGGACAGACAGATAACAAACATTTCTCTTATACCGTATCTATCGGAACCGGGTTCTCCATGAGCCAACCTTCGTGTACACCTTTCATCGGACAAATCATTGCTCATTATCACATCAATCAGCGGTTTACCGTCGGTGCCGGCAGTGGTTTATCCGTTTATGAGAAAGCGCTTATCCCGCTATATGCCAACGCACAGTTCTTCATTACCCAACCCAGGAAGCTGACTCCTTATTTGGAATGTAATATCGGCGGCTCATTCGCTGCCGCCAAAGAAACAAACGGCGGTTTTTATCTCTCGCCTTCCGTGGGGGCACAACTAAGACTTACTCAAAAGCTGAAAATGAATGTAGCGTTAGGCTATGAAATACAGAAGTTGGAACGGTTAAAGAAACAGGCCGCCCCGTATTTCCGCACTGAATTTAAGGAAGAATTATCACACCATTCCCTCACCGTGAAAGTCGGAATGACCTATTAGAAAACATTAAAAGAAAGAAATATCGGCAATCAAACAATAGTTTCGTTCAACAAATACTAACTTTACAACGTTTTTAATAGAAAGAACGAACGGCATGATTGTTAGAACGCTACTGGATACAGACCTCTATAAGTTTACCACATCGTACGCTTATATCAAACTATTTCCCTATGCAATGGGGAAGTTCAGCTTCCATGATAGAAATGAGACTGAATATACTGAAGAATTTCTGGAAAGACTTAAAAATGAAATTGATAAGCTAAGCCGATTGAGACTTACAGAAGAAGAACTGGAATATATGACACGGAATTGCCGGTTCCTTCCGAGAGTTTACTGGGAATGGCTGTCATCCTTCCGCTTTCATCCGGATAAAATCAAGATACATTTGGATGAGGCGCATCATCTTCGCATCGAAGTCAGTGATTTTCTCTATAAAGCTACCCTGTATGAAGTACCTTTGCTTGCCATTGTATCCGAAATAAAGAACCAGTTCTTCGGCAATGTAGCCGATATGGATGAAATCTTATGCAAATTATCGGAGAAAGTGGAACTGTCCAATCGACATCAGTT
The DNA here is from genome assembly GCF_903181435.1 of Bacteroides acidifaciens. NCBI lineage: Bacteria > Pseudomonadati > Bacteroidota > Bacteroidia > Bacteroidales > Bacteroidaceae > Bacteroides > Bacteroides acidifaciens. Next base: position 428,141 of record NZ_CAEUHO010000001.1, on the reverse strand, counting down.
ACATTTCTCAGAGTTCGGTACGCGGCGGAGATTCTCTGTCCATGTGCAGGAGACGGTTATCGGAAAATTAAAAGAAACGGCACAATATTGCACAGGCACTTCCAACTGCTATTTTGCGATGAAGTACGACATGAAAATGATGGGTACTCATCCGCATGAGTGGTTCATGTTTCATGGAGCGCAATTCGGATATAAACACGCCAACTACATGGCGCTCGAAAACTGGGTGAATGTCTATGACGGTGATTTGGGCATTGCCTTATCCGATACTTATACTTCCGGTATCTTCCTCAGCAATCTCAGCCGCAAACAGGCGAAACTGTTTGACGGTGTCCGCTGCGATTCCGGTAATGAATTTGAATTTATAGACAGCCTGGTATCCCGTTACAAGGAACTGGGAATTGACGCGACCACCAAGACTATCGTTTTCAGCAATGCCCTCGATTTCACAAAAGCACTGGAGATTCAGGAATATTGCAAGAACAAAATCCGTTGTTCCTTCGGCATCGGGACAAATCTCACCAATGACACCGGATTCGAGCCTTCGAACATTGTCATGAAGCTGACACAATGCAAGATGAATGTCAATCAAGAATGGCGGGAATGCATCAAGCTATCCGATGACGAAGGCAAACATACCGGTAGTCCGGAAGAAGTACAGGCATGTTTGCATGAATTGAGATTGAATTAGCTTATTTCCCTATTATCGCTTTATCAAAACGGCTATCCATACAAGCACTGATATCCGTTGTGACAAACTTGCCTTCATAGAACAAGCTGAATATCGTAGCCGGAGTAGGTGCAGCCTGTGCCTGCTCCATTGTCTCCAATTTAACAATCTCCAAAGGCAGATTTCTTTTAGCGGCGGTTTCCTTCAAAGAACTCGTCACATGAAATTCCGCAAACGGACAACGGTTGGAGAAATAAACAGTGATACCCTTTTTATTAGGGCATTCTCCTGTTCGTACAGATTCATTAAATGTCGGATTCGGAGCATCAACATTTAATTTCTTCACTAACAGACTAAATCCTGTCGGAAGCTGTTCGCAAACAACAAATCCTTGTCTCAACAGCCATTTGGTATCACTCATAAAATGAAACTTCTTTGTTCCTACTACTGTCACCAAACCGTCCTTACCTTGCTGCATGGCGTCATCTATCGCAGTTTGGAGCAGAGCTTTCGCATACCCTTTTCCTTTATACTGCCCGGCTACCCAAAAGCAGTTTATCAACAAGTAATTGTCGGCCTTCACAGGAACCCACCCGTTTTCGGCAGGGCCATATTCGATAAATACTTTCGCTCGCTCATTCAAACGACGAAAAACATACCCGTTTTCAAATTGCTTCTTCAGCCATTCCTTTTTCAGGTTATAACTTTCCTGGCATTTCTTATCCGAGAAAGCACAGCAGATATGTTCTTTCCCTATGTTGTCTTTAGTAAGCGTGATAAAGTCGATGTTCATGGTATCAGTTTTTTATTAGTAGTCTTTTAATGAAATAGTATCGGATATTATATTATCCACAAAGATAAACATTCGAGTGTAGCAGTCATTATCCAATCCCGTAAAAATCAATATTATTTAGTAGAAAGTGAGGTACGGGCATAAAAAAAGGAGCAACGCCTTGCTCCAACCTTTGTTAACCTTAAATCTAATACTATGAAAAACACAGTGCAAAGATACGGACTTTCCGATTATCTGCAAATTATCCAAATAAAAAAGCATGTTTCATAACATGATTTAAAACTTTCCGAAGAATAACACCTCTTTTATTAATACTTTTTCAAGATTTAAATCCCTTCACGGCTCTTTCCAGTCTTTCCAAAGTAAGTTCGCCGGATTGTCTCCAAAGTTGTTGTCCTTTTCTTAAAAGGATAAATGTAGGCGTTGCTTCGATGGTGTAGAAATCCGTAAGGGCAGTTTCCTGGTCTACGTCCACTTCCACTACTTCGAGCGTTCCTTCCATTAGTTTCTTAAATTCCTCAACGACAGGTTTCATATGCTGGCAATGAGGACACCACGTTGCGTAAAATTCCGCCATTACCCAATCGGCATTAGCCAGCTTCTCTTGATTCCGTTCCTCACGGGCTACTTTCTTCTCTTTCATAATTGATTACTGTTTTGATTAATAATTGCCACTTCAACAATGCGAAAAGAAAGAAAGTTTAAAGGGTACACAATAATACACACAGATTTAACTATTAAATCCATTTGCATTTACCGTCTTTCGTTTCTAATATCCGGACAGCCGCCCATTGCACAAAAAAGCAACTTTCGTGCAAAAAGAGAACACTCTATTCAAAATTTATTTATCTTTGTCGCCGAAATGGTTCGGAATCCGTAGCCAACGGACGACGATTAATAGGGAATCGGGTGCAAATCCCGGACAGTCCCGCTGCTGTGAAGCTCTGTTCAATGTCTTATAAATGAACTAATTTGACGCCACTGATGTTCTATCGGGAAGGTAAATAAGACAAGAGTCAGTCAGAAGACCTGCCACTTCACGTAAAACGTTCTTCCGCCTCGTGGATTAGGAGAAAGGACATCGTTTGTTAAGCCCCAAATCAAGAAAATACTGTGTTTTCATCAGGTGGAGTATGTCCGCAAGGTGGGAAGACATAAAATAGGTATGTACTTAATTTAGAAAAGTATGATAAAAAGAATCTTAGTAGCCAATCGCGGTGAGATAGCCGTGAGGGTGATGCGCTCCTGCCGGGAGATGGAAATAACGAGTATCGCGATATTTTCCGAGGCAGACCGGACTGCAAAGCACGTCCTCTACGCAGACGAAGCATATTGTGTAGGTCCCGCCGCATCTAAAGAGAGTTATCTGAATATAGAAAAAATCATCGAAGTGGCGAAAGCGAACCACGCAGACGCCATTCATCCGGGATATGGCTTCCTGTCCGAGAATGCGGCTTTTGCACGACGTTGCCAGGAAGAAGGCATTATCTTTATCGGTCCCAATCCGGAGACGATGGAAGCAATGGGCGACAAGATTTCCGCCCGCATCAAGATGATTGAAGCCGGAGTACCCGTCGTGCCCGGCACACAAGAAAACCTGAAAAGTGTGGAAGAAGCCGTGGAACTCTGCAACAAAATCGGTTATCCGGTGATGCTGAAAGCCTCTATGGGTGGCGGTGGAAAAGGGATGCGCCTTATCCACAGCGCGGAAGAAGTGGAAGAGGCCTATACAACTGCCAAAAGCGAATCTCTTTCTTCTTTCGGTGACGATACGGTTTATCTGGAGAAGTTCGTGGAAGAGCCTCATCACATCGAGTTTCAGATTCTGGGTGACAAGCATGGAAACGTGATTCATCTTTGCGAACGCGAATGTTCCGTGCAACGCCGCAATCAGAAGATTGTGGAAGAAACTCCTTCGGTTTTCGTCACTCCGGAATTGCGGAAAGATATGGGAGAAAAAGCGGTGGCTGCCGCAAAAGCCGTTAATTATATTGGTGCGGGAACTATCGAGTTCCTGGTGGACAAACACCGCAACTATTACTTCCTCGAAATGAACACCCGCCTGCAAGTGGAACACCCCATTACGGAAGAAGTAATCGGTGTAGACCTCGTAAAAGAGCAGATAAAGGTAGCCGACGGACAGGTTCTCCAACTGAAACAGGAAGATATCAAGCAGCGCGGACACGCTATCGAATGTCGTATCTGTGCTGAAGATACGGAAATGAATTTCATGCCGAGCCCGGGAATTATCAAGCAGATAACAGAGCCGAACGGTATCGGAGTGCGTATCGACAGTTATGTGTACGAAGGATACGAGATTCCTATTTATTATGACCCGATGATTGGCAAACTGATTGTGTGGGCTACCAACCGCGAATATGCTATCGAACGGATGCGCCGCGTGCTTCACGAATACAAGCTGACGGGAGTCAAGAATAATATCAGTTACCTACGTGCCATCATGGATACGCCCGATTTTGTGGAAGGCCATTACGATACCGGATTCATCGCCAAAAACGGTGAGCACCTGCATCAGTGCATCATGCGAACCAGCGAGCGTGCCGAGAATATTGCGTTGATTGCCGCCTACATGGATTACCTGATGAATCTTGAAGAGAACAGCAGTGACACTACCGACAACCGTCCTATCAGCAAATGGAAAGAATTCGGATTGCATAAAGGCGTACTTCGTATCTAATTAAAAAAAAGCAGTTAATTATGGAAATTCATATAGGTGACCGGGTGGCCGAAGTGGAACTGGTCAGCAAAGAAGATAATAAAGTGGTACTTACCATCGACGGAAAGCCGTTTGAAGCGGACGTGGTAATGGCGGAAAACGGAACCTGCAACATCCTTATGGACGGTCGCAGCGCAAACGCGCAACTCATCCGCAAGGAGAACGGGAAAAGCTATAAAGTGAACACGCATTACAGCAGTTTCAATGTTGAAATCGTAGACAGCCAGGCGAAATACCTGCGTATGCGCAAGAAAGGCGAGGACGAACAGAACGACCGCATCACTTCCCCCATGCCGGGCAAAGTAGTAAAAATCTCCGTAACGGCAGGACAGGAAGTGAAAGCGGGAGACACCGCTATCGTTATCGAAGCCATGAAGATGCAGAGCAACTATAAAGTGACTTCGGATTGCCGTATCAAAGAAATTCTGGTTCAGGAAGGCGATAACATCACTGGTGACCAGACATTAATAACATTAGAACCGATTGCATAACACTAAAAAACGGATTGCATCATGGAAGAAATAAACAAAGCATATGCCACGTTCCAGGAACGTGACCGCATCGCTTCCCTCGGCGGGGGCGTTGAGAAGATAGAGAAGCAACACGAAAGCGGCAAGATGACTGCCCGCGAACGTATCGGGATGTTGCTCGACAAAGGGACATTTGTCGAACTGGACAAGCTAATGGTTCACCGTTGCACTAACTACGGCATGGACAAGAACAAGATTCCGGGAGACGGCATCGTATCCGGTTACGGAAAGATTGACGGTCGCCAGGTATTCGTTTACGCCTATGACTTCACCGTTTACGGCGGTTCACTTTCCGCTTCCAACGCGAAAAAGATTGTGAAGGTGCAACAGTTGGCTTTAAAGAACGGCGCTCCGATTATCGCATTGAACGATTCAGGCGGTGCACGCATACAGGAAGGTATCGAGAGCCTTTCGGGATATGCGGACATTTTCTATCAGAACACAATGGCAAGCGGTGTGATTCCTCAAATCTCTGCCATTCTCGGCCCCTGTGCCGGTGGTGCCTGCTACTCTCCCGCCCTCACGGACTTTATCTTTATGGTGAAAGAAAAGAGCCACATGTTTGTAACAGGGCCCGACGTAGTGAAAACCGTTATCCACGAGGAAGTAAGCAAGGAAGAACTGGGTGGAGCCATGACTCACAGCAGCAAAAGCGGAGTGACTCATTTTATGTGCAACACCGAAGAAGAACTGTTGATGAGTATCCGCGAACTACTTTCGTTCCTGCCTCAGAATAATATGGACGAGACTAAAAAGCAGAACTGCACGGATGAAACCAACCGTGAAGACGCCGCTTTGGACACTATCGTTCCGGCAGACCCGAACGTTCCTTATGATATGAAAGATATCATTGAGCGAGTGGTGGACAACGGTTATTTCTTTGAAGTTATGCCGAACTTTGCCAAGAATATCCTCATCGGTTTTGCACGACTGGCAGGTCGTTCGGTAGGTATCGTCGCCAATCAGCCTGCCTACCTTGCCGGAGTGCTCGATATTGATGCCAGCGACAAGGCGAGCCGTTTCATCCGTTTCTGCGACTGTTTCAACATTCCGTTGATTACTTTCGAAGATGTTCCGGGATTCCTTCCGGGATACACGCAGGAAAACAACGGTATCATCCGCCACGGCGCGAAAATCGTTTATGCATTTGCGGAGGCTACCGTTCCCAAGTTGACCGTTATCACCCGTAAAGCTTATGGCGGCGCATATATCGTGATGAATTCCAAGCAGACAGGCGCAGACGTAAACTTTGCCTATCCAAGTGCGGAAATCGCAGTAATGGGTGCGGAAGGTGCGGTAAATATCCTGTTCCGCAAGGCAGACGCAGAAACCAAGGCTAAAGAACTGGAAGCTTACAAGGAAAAATTCGCCACTCCGTATCAGGCTGCCGAACTGGGATTCATCGATGAAATCATCTATCCGAGACAAACCCGTAAACGTCTGATTCAAGCATTGGAAATGACAGAAAACAAGATGCAGACGAATCCGCCCAAGAAGCATGGAAATATGCCCTTATAACAACTAGATAGGTACTTGTCAAAGTACCACCACCAAAAACGGACTTACACAAATTCTGAAGAATGTCATTCTGAGAATCTACGTAAGCCCGTTTTTTTATTACATTAAATAAGGAGTGAGATACTTCACCAGGAAATAACCGCCTACTACCAGCCAAATAAAAAGAAGAAGCGCCAGAACAAAAGGTTTCGCCCCCGCTTTCCTGAACTTATCAATGCTTGTTTCCGTCCCAAGTGCAGTCATAGCCATTGTCAACAGGAAAGTATCCAGTGTATTGATTCCCGCAACCAACTGCGCAGACAGCAAATCAAAAGAGTTAAAAGCGATAACTCCCATAAAGCCGATTGCAAACCAGGGAATGGCAATCTTCTGAGAATTCTGCCCTTTCTGTACTTGTCTCTTTCTCGCTCTTGCCACCATATAAGTAGTAATCAGAAGCACCGGAACCAGCATCATCACCCGAATCATCTTCACGATTATTGCCGAATCCGAAATGCCGTTTCCCATTGCGTCACCCGCTCCCACCACATGAGCCACTTCGTGAAGAGTAGAACCTGTATAGATTCCCATTTGGTCGGGAGTGAGCGCACAAATACCATTCCGGTAGAGGAAAGGATATAAGAACATGGAGATAGTACCGAAGATTACCACGGTAGAAACGGACACTGCCGTCTTATAAGGTTTTGCTTTAATCGTGGACTCCGCGCCTAGAATGGCGGCAGCCCCGCAAATACCGCTTCCGATAGAAGTGAGCAACGCAATTCCCCTGTCCATTTTCAATAATTTGCCGATATAAATACCACCACAGATAGTCACCACCACAATAATAACATCAATCAACATTGCAGGCAATCCGATAGCCAGCACATCCTGAAAAGTCAGTCTGAAACCATACAGAATAATACCGATACGCAGAATCTTTTTCGAACAGAACTGTATGCCCGGCACCCAAGTCTCGGGAAGATGATTCCGCAAGCTATTAGCATAAAGCATACCCAGAATGATACCTACAATCATCGGACTGAAAGAGAGACTTCTCACGAAAGACATCTCACCAATGTAAAATGCCGCACAAGAGAACAGTGCTATCAACAAGACACCGTGCAACATGCTGCTTCTTTTTTCGTTGAACATAAATTACTAGATTTTAGTGATACTGAATTTATTACTCTGTTTATAACTCTACAAAGGAAACCATTTTTCATCAAACTGGTTCACAGTATTTTATTATACCGGATAATCTCCGGTTATACCTATCTGTAATAAAAAACGGCACCTCGATTCACATCGCAGCACCGTCACAACACAAACACAAAATAAAACACGACAAAACTACTATGCAATCTTCCTGTTATGCCGGGGAGGCATATCTTGCTTGGCTTATCTATATTCGCATACCCATAAGAAGCTTTATCAGGCAATTTGCATAATTAAAAACAGACGAATCCGGATTTTGTTCACGAAAGTTTAAAGAAAATGAGTTAGGAACGGAATTTTAACAAAAAAAACGATAACCATCCTCTTTATTCAGACAAACGAACATAGCACAAAACAATAATCAGTTCTTCTTAAACGGACCTCTCGATACGCAACCAACCGATTAATATAATCATTGACTCCCAAATCGGTCAGAAGTTTTACATTATTACACCAATAAGCGCTAAAATCGTCTCAATTAAATAAAATTTAACTCATATTATATAATTTCCAAGTCAGTCACAAAAGAAAAAACGCACATCTACGTGTTAATTATTTAAAGTAAATTCTGTGAACCAAAATTAAAGCGTATGAAAAAGGTTATACTTTTATTATTCTCGGTATGTAGTATGTTTTCTTGTACTCATACCCCTAAATGGGAACTGGTGTGGGAAGACAACTTTAACGGAACAGAACCCGACACTGCTATTTGGAGCCGTATCCCCCGCGGCAAACCAGACTGGCAAAACACCCAGTCGTCGGACGACCGTTGTTATGAAATGCGTGACGGTCTTCTTATCTTAAAAGGTATTATCAATGACAACACTAAAACAGACACAGCCAAGTACCTGACCGGAGGATTGTGGACGAAAGGCAAGCATGCTTTCCACGGTGGACGCATCGAAGTGCGTGCCAGACTGCACGGGGCAAAAGGAGCATGGCCTGCCATATGGACATTGCCTTATGAAACAGACAAATACTCATGGCCTATGGGAGGAGAAGTGGACATCATGGAACGTCTGAACCATGACTCTATTGTCTACCAAACCGTACACTCGCACTATACCTATACATTAGGAATAGAAAACAACCCGAAACACGGAAGTACTATTCCCATTAATCCCGAAGACTTCAATGTATATGGAGTGGATTTTTGGCCGGACAGTCTTGTATTCCATGTCAATGGAAAACGAAACTTTGTTTATCCCCGGATTGAAACCGAACAGGAGGGACAATTTCCTTTCAATATTCCTCAATATTTGCTAATCGACATGCAATTAGGAGGAACCTGGGTTGGGAAAGTAGATCCAGCCGATTTACCCGTAGAGATGGAAGTGGACTGGGTACGCCATTACCAATGGAAATAAAACGATAAAATTATTTCTTAGCTACAAGAACTTCAACAATAAAGAATTTATTAATTTACTTAAACTTTAAATTATGAACGGAGAAAAACAAAACTTATTCCGCACATTCTTTGCGGGCGTTCTTATACTGTTCGCTTTTACAGTATATGCACAAGAAAACACAGTAACAGGTAAGGTATACGATGTATCGGGCGAACCTATCATCGGAGCCAGTGTAGTGATTCAAGGTACAACACAAGGAACCATCACCGATATGGACGGCGCTTTTCAGTTGAAGGTACAACCTTCACAAACGTTGGTCGTTAGTTTTTTGGGATATAAAGATGTAATCCTCCCAGTAGGAAACAAAAATGATTTTAAGGTTACACTAGAGGAAGACTCCAAGAAACTTGACGAAGTGGTCGTAGTAGGATATGCTACCCAAAAGAAAGTGAATCTAACGGGCTCCGTAGCTTCTGTATCATCCAAAGATATCCAGGACATCCCAGTTGCCAATACAGCTACTTTGCTGCAAGGCCGTCTACCGGGATTGGTACTGACCCAGAATGGTGCACAAGCCGGTAACGACAATCCGGAAATAAGAATCCGTGGTATCGGTACTTTCGGAAACAACAATCCGATGGTATTGATTGACGGCGTGGAAGGCAGCCTTTCACAAATATCCGAAATTCCTTCTGCGGATATCGATAATATCTCTGTACTGAAAGACGCAGCATCTGCAGCTATCTACGGTGTACGTGCCGCCAATGGCGTTATCTTGATTACCACCAAACGAGGACAGGCCTCAAGTAGAGTAAAAGTATCCTACTCGGGAAGCTATACCTTACAGACTCCGGGCATCGTGCCCGACTATGTAGACAGTTATAACTGGGCTCTAATGAGAAATGAAGTGAATCCTGACACTTTCTCACCGGAAGCTCTGCAAAAACTGAAAGACGGTTCGGATCCTGATCATTATGCAAACACCAATTGGTTGGACGCTGTATTGCGCAATGCCAGCATGCACCAGCATCATTTATCCGTATCAGGAGGTAGTGAAAATACGCACTTCATGGCCTCGGTAGCTTATTCAAACCAAGATGGTATCATGGTAAAAACAGGTGTAGAACGTTTCTCTTTCCGCTCAAACCTTGACACACGCTATAAACGCTTTACATTTGGCCTGAATTTGTCCGGCAATAAAAACAATGTGACAGCTCCTGCCATAGCACCTTCCGGAGAAGGTGGTATCATGCGTTTGGTATCCTGGTTCACTCGTCCTACCGTGCCGGTAATGTATTCCAACGGACATTATGGCTATGTAGACGGTTCGGCCCTGAGTGGCGAACTGATGAAAAACCCTATTGAACTGATGTCTTTAGGTCATCGTAGCAATGAATATTGGCGATTCAACGGCAAGGCATTTGCCGGTATTGATTTGTGGGATGGACTCAAGTTTCAAACCAGTTTTGCCTATGCTTTTGATCTGAATGCAACCAAATCTTATAGTCCTAAATCTCCAGCTCGTTATGATGCGAACGGAAACATTGTAAAAGCTGCAGGACAGACAAATAAGGAAGAGGATTATTGGTACCGTAATGCCACATGGACGAACGAAAACTTGCTGACTTATAACAAGCAATTCGACAAACACAGCATTAATGTATTGTTGGGACATTCAGTTATCGGTTCGCGTTACTACAAAACAACGGCTTCCATACAAGGATTTCCCACCGAAAATATTTATGAAATCGACGGAGGTACAATCAATCCGGGGGCAAAGGGAAATTCGGAAGAATATAAACTCCAATCATTCTTCGGTCGTGTAAACTATAGCTATGATGACCGGTATTTATTTGAATTCAATATTCGCCATGACGGTTCTTCACGTATGCCTAAAGCCAACCGATACGCAACATTTCCCTCATTATCTGGAGGATGGGTATTCTCAAACGAAGAGTTTATGAAAGATTACAGGAACTTCTCTCTTGGAAAGTTACGCCTGTCATGGGGTAAATTGGGTAACCAGGAAATCGGTAACTATGCCTATTCAGCTACTTTAGGGTCAAGCGGGAATTACTTCTTCGATCAGAATGCAGACAAACAGACTGGTATGGTGCAGACATCTGTCCCGAATGAGAACATTAAATGGGAAACAACCCGTTCTGTAAATGTTGCCCTCGACCTTGGGTTCTTAAATAACAGAATACAAACTACTTTCGAATGGTTTGACAAGAAAACTTCCGATATTTTGATGCAATTGGCTATGCCCGGCATTTTCCTAGGCTCTCTTTCAGCGCCTTATCAGAACGTAGGAGCAGTCCGCAACCGCGGTTGGGAATGGAATGTGAACTACACGGATAGCAAAGGCGATTGGAGTTGGTATGCAGGTTTCAACCTATCGCATGTAAAGAATAAGATTCTCGAAATGGGTGGTTTGGAAGAAACAATCAACGGCAATACAATCAACCGTATAGGCAATCCTATCGGTGCCTATTTCGGATATAAAGCAATAGGTATCTATCGTACGGAAGCCGATTTGCAACGCACGAACTCAAAAGGCGAAGTAATCAAACAAAACGGTGTCGCTCCCAAATTGGGCGATATTATGTATGCCGACTTGGATGACGATGGTAATATTACTCCTGAAGACCGCGACATTATAGGCAACCCGTTCCCCAAATATTCTTATAGTTTTAATTTGGGAGCTTCCTGGAAAAACTTCGATTTGTCTACTTTCTGGCAAGGAGTAGGAGGTCTTTACCGTTACAGTTGGGAAACTTCTACCGACATCCGCGGTAACCTTACCGACCGTTGGATAAACCGCTATTCGGCCGACAATATAAATGCCCCTATGCCTGCTCTGGGCAATACGATGAACGATTCTTATTCCTCATTCTGGCTAGAAAAATCCAATTATCTGCGTCTGAAGAACCTGGAATTCGGCTATACCTTCCGCCAGCCCGAACTTGCCAAAGCAGGCATTACCAGTATCCGGGTTTACTTTGCCGGAACTAATCTTTTGACATTTACACCGTTGAAAAACTGGGATCCGGAAAAGTCGTCGGGCGATACAAGAAATGACGTACATCCCAATATGCGTACTTATTCATTTGGGTTAAACATTCAATTCTAATTAATTTATAAGGAGGAAACATATTATGGTAAAGAATACAAAATATATATGCAGAGTTCTAGTATTATCCGGAGCTTTATTGACTACCGGTGCTTGTTCGGATAGTTTTTTACAGACGGATTCTCCGAATCAACCTTCGCAAACCAATTATTGGCAAACAGAATCGGATGCATTGATGGCACTGACCGCTTGCTACGACGGTATGCAAAGCCCTAATTTATACAACGATAACATTGATGACTGGAAATTCGGATTCCTCGGACGTGAAACCAGCACAGACAATGGCGACCACACATGGGGCAACTGGATGTTAGGAAGTTCCATTTCACAATGTACTTCGGCTACCACCGATGAATGCTTCTCAATGTACTGGAATGCTAATTATGAAGTAATTAAGCGTTGCAATATGTTAGTGGAAAACGTAGAACGCATCCCGATGGAACAGGAAAAGATAGAAGCATACAAAGCAGAAGCAATAGCATTGCGTGCTCTGATGTATTGTAATCTGACCTCCGTATTTCGCGATGTTCCCTATCTGACCAAACCTCTTACCTTAGCAGAAGCCCAAGCGCCCAAAACGGAACGTAGCCAGATTATCTCTTCTCTGTTGGAGGACCTGAAAACATGGATTCCCAAAATACCAGTTATAGGTCAAGCACAAACAGGTCGTCTTTCCCAAGAAGCGGCTTACGCAATTATGGGACGAATAGCCCTTTTCAACCAACATTGGGACGAAGCGATAACTGCCTATAACAATGTGATTGGCAAGGTTCAACTTTTCAAATCAGGTGACGGCAGTGACTATGCAGCCAACTTTGCAGAATTATTCACGGAAAAGAATGAAACTGCAGGCGAAGTACTGTTGAGTGTTCACTATAAAGGTCCGGGATTAGGCGAAGGCAATTCCTTTGGAATTTGCTGGTCTGCTCCAATGAACGCCATCGAAGGTTCAATGAATTTATGTGATGATTTTTATTGCACGGATGGATTACCTATTGACGAGTCCCCTTTATTCAAGGGTAGCCTTGACAAAGGAGCCCATACAAAAGAGAATCCGGATATGGGACGTTACGAAAACCGCGACCCTCGCATGAAGGCAACATTGATGCTTCCGGGAATGGAATGGAACGGAAAGTTGTACACTAATAACTTACCGGCCAGCTCCACATGCTGTATCCGTAAATGGTTTACTCCCGAAAATACGGCAAACGAGTATGACGGTAGTCTGGATTTCTACGTCATCCGTTATGCAGAGGTGCTATTATCACTCTCTGAAGCTATGATTGAAAAAGGCGGTTACCCCCAAGCGGAAGTAACCAAGTATATCAATGAAGTCCGCGACCGCGTAGGCATGCCTGCTGTGGAAGAAGCAGAAGGAACTAATCTGCAACAAGATGAGCTACGTGCCATTGTACGCCACGAACGCCGTGTAGAACTTGCCTTTGAAGATTTACGTTTTGCCGACCTTTATCGCTGGAAAGATTTTGAGAATGCTCAGAAACGCATGCAGGAAGATAAGTCATTCTATGGCTTCGGAGCCGTAGAACGTGGTAATCTGCGTGGAGCACAAGATTTGGTATGGCCTATCCCGCAAAGTGAGATTGACACAAACCCGATGTTGGAACAGCACAGTGAATGGAAATAATATTGCCTAATTGCAATATATAAGTAAAGAGTAAGCACGAAGCCGAAACAAATTACGGCTTCGTGCTTACTCTTTTTAACGCAACAATTATTCAGTTGTTTCAAATATTTCTTTCTGTTACATACATAAAACGGCACCCCGATTCACATCGCAGCACCGTCACAACACAAACACAAAATAAAACACGACAAAACTACTATGCAATCTTCCTGTTATGCCGGGGAGGCATATTCACTGACTCGTATATATTCGCATACCTACAAGCAGCCATCAGGCGATTTGCATATATAAAACATTCTGATTTCGGTTTTGTTCACGAAAAAGATGTCTTAATGTCTATTTTTTCTCTTTGTAATCTTTCAGAAAGCCTTCCATCAGCCATTTAGCCAATGCCTGGCGATTGGAGTTTATCACCAGACGACGCTGGTCGAAAGTATTTTGGATATTGCCCAGCTCTACGAAAACGGAAGCGGGAGTAGTATGCGAAAGCACGTATAGATTACGTCCGCTCACTGTTCCGGAGAATCCCCGGTTCGGCTGATGCTTTCCGTACTTCGATTCGAATGTATCTTTCATGTTATTCGCCAAGCGTTTGCTATCGGCTTTCCTGTTCGAATAATAGAAAAAGACATCAGTCTGCTTTCCTTTGCTACGGCTGTCTATATGGATGAAGATTGCCCGGCAGTAGGAGTAATTCTTACGGTCTTTCTGATAAAGGGCATTTATCTTGTTGCAACGTTGCTGAAGGCGCTGCACCTGGTTCAACGGAATCGCATCGCCCATGCAAGTCTCCCGTTTACTGTTCGACAGGTACGAGTCGTCACGGATACCGTCTTTGGCATCCTGGATGATGATATGGACTTCCGCCCCTTCCTGCATCAGGTTGCGTGCCAGGCGAAGGGCGATGTCATAAGCATATTCGTCTTCGTGAAGTTCGTGCTTCCCTACCCGTCCGATAGCTCCGGGGTCGGGTCCGCCATGCCCGCTGACGACATAAAAGCAAGCACCTGCAAGACGGTTGGAAGTGACTTTGACATTTGCCAGTTCTTTTCCGAACAAAGGTTCTTTGATAGTAGTTCCTATTTTAGTCGCTTTGGCTTTGGAAGATTTCTGTTGGGTTCCTGCACCTTTAGCTGTTGTATTTTTAGCCTCTGTATTCCCGGCAGGAGTCCCCGATGATTTCTTTGCCGGTGGAATGACATAAGTAACTCCTACTTTCAATACATTATTCTTTCCCAGTTTCTTCTTGTTCAGTTCGATAAAGTCATCGTAATACTTCTTCGGAGAGCGGTTGTGTCTCAACAGGAAAGAAGATATCCCCTCACCTGCCTTCGGAGTCGCTTTCTGCTGCGCCCAAAGAGCCGTACCCGAAAAAAGAAAAGCTAAAAATAAAAGAATACAGAGTTTATTTTTCATATTTACACTAACTATCTCCTTCTCAAGAGTATCATTTCACTCTTAAACGGAGCAAAAATACAATTATTTTCCCTACTTTTGCCCCGTTAAAACTTTTTTTGGCAATAAAACATTAAACCCGATATCATTATGGCAAAACAATTCAAGCCCGAAACCCTGTGTGTACAAGCAGGCTGGACGCCTAAAAAGGGCGAACCACGCGTGTTGCCCATTTATCAAAGTACAACTTTCAAATACGATACCAGCGAGCAAATGGCACGTCTTTTCGATTTGGAAGACAGCGGTTACTTCTATACCCGCCTGCAAAACCCTACAAATGACGCTGTTGCAGCCAAGATTGCCGCCCTCGAAGGTGGTGTGGCCGCCATGCTGACTTCCAGCGGTCAGGCTGCCAACTTCTACGCTATCTTCAATATCTGCCAGGCAGGTGACCATTTCGTTTGCTCTTCCGCTATCTACGGTGGCACTTTCAACCTGTTTGGGGTGACAATGAAGAAACTTGGCATTGACGTAACTTTCGTCAATCCGGATGCCAGCGAAGAAGAAATTTCCGCAGCTTTCCGTCCGAATACGAAGGCATTGTTCGGCGAAACCATCTCCAATCCTTCCCTCGAAGTGCTGGATATTGAGAAGTTTGCCCGTATCGCCCACAGCCACGGTGTCCCCTTGATTGTGGACAATACTTTCCCGACTCCGATTAACTGCCGCCCGTTCGAATGGGGAGCGGACATCGTTGTTCACTCCACTACCAAATATATGGACGGACACGCTACCAGCGTAGGCGGCTGTATCGTAGACAGCGGTAACTTCGACTGGGACGCCCATGCCGATAAATTCCCCGGACTTTGCACACCGGACGAGTCTTATCATGGACTGACTTATACAAAAGCATTCGGTAAAGGTGCTTATATCACTAAAGCTACTGCACAGTTAATGCGTGACCTCGGCAGCATCCAAAGCCCGCAAAACGCTTTCTTACTGAATCTGGGACTTGAAACGCTTCACTTACGTATGCCTCAACATTGCGGCAACGCACAGAAAGTGGCCGAATATCTGTCCAAAAACGAGAAAGTAGCTTGGGTAAACTACTGCGGACTGCCGGATAATAAATATTACGCTTTAGCACAGAAATATATGCCAAACGGTTCTTGCGGAGTTATCTCCTTCGGTCTGAAAGGCGGACGCGACGTATCTATCAAGTTTATGGATTCACTGGAATTCATCGCTATCGTCACTCACGTAGCGGATGCACGCAGTTGTGTGCTCCACCCGGCAAGCCATACTCACCGCCAGTTGTCGGACGAACAACTTATGGAAGCAGGAGTACGCCCGGACTTGATTCGTCTGTCGGTAGGTATCGAAAATGCGGATGATATTATCGCAGATATCGAACAGGCGCTGAATGCATAAAAACATTGTATTGACATAAAACTAAAAAAAGACACGGAATTAAAATATCTACCGTGTCTTTTTTTAATGCTGTTATATCATTTATTCTGCCGGTCGGATTCTAAAACTACTCGTAAATACAACATAAAGCACCTTCCCATTCTCCGGTAATGAAATTTCAGTCAAATAGGAAGAATCCGTCACATCTTCCATCCAGCAAATCATAGTAGGGCCTACGCTTTTGGTAGAAGGGGTCCGTTTGAATGAGGGCTCCAAATAGAATTTATGCTGTCTATCGGCATTGTCAGCATCTTTGTAGCTAAAAGTAAAAGTCACACACTGTTTGTCACTAATCAAATCATCATCATGTCCCACTTGATAAGTTCCTTCAGCACGTATCTCGCCATTCTCCGTTTTCAATATAAAACTGCCGTTGCCATCTGCCATAAAATTATCAACATCATCCGGTTGCAGAATACAAACTTCCTGCCCTTTTATAAAGGAATATTTCTGCATCATCACCTCATTTACCGATTCCAACAGTTCTTTATTCTCATCCTTCCCCATTGATAAAAGCTCATCATTAACACTGACAACAAACCCAGTCTGCTCTCTGCAGAACAACGAAATTACTCCATACGAAACAGTTACGGGTAAAACAACGCTATTCCCTTTCTTATCACTGACAGTCACAGTTACCTTTCCTTTCTTTCCATGTGAATTTATCAATAACCGGTCATTACTGACAGTTGCCGTCACAATAGTTTCGTCTGAACTATGCGCAGAGTAACCTCCTTTTCCATTAGCAATCCCAATATCTTCCGTACCCCGCCCGTTGAGATACAAGGTTGTAGAAGAAATCGTGTTCGTACAAGTTCCCGGTTCATTGATAAGTTGTGAACCGCTGAATAAAATAATCTCTGCATCATCCTGACAAGCAGACATACAGAATGTCATAACAGACAAAAGAAAGAAGCCCAGTAAAGTTTTTGTTTTCATGTTTTCAGTTATAAGTTTATCTTTTTTATATTGTTTTGCAAAGATATTAAAGTATCATGTAAAAAAGAATTCTTTATTGAAGAAATATATTCCTTCTTATTATTGATACATTTGTTGCAGTATCTGTTACATTTATGTTCCCCCTGTATTCTCTTTCTTATCTATCTTCGTGACAAATCAAATATGCCGTTCCAGCATGTTCTGACAAGGGAGTATTCTCACTGCTATGAGAAAAGATACTCATCTCTATGAGAAAAAGTTCTCACTGCGATGAGAATTTTTTCTCATAGCAGTGAGAATACTTTGAGAAAAGCTTCATCTCCTTGGCAATACACACCTCCTTACATTCTGCCACCTCCCAAAGCCTGATACAGAGTAATCACACCCTGGATTTCGGTGAAGCGGTTCGCCACTTGTGAAAGCTGTGCACTCAGCAGCGTTTGCTGCGCTGTCAATACTTCCAGATAGGTAGTGCTGCCATGCTTCATCAAGAGACTGGTGCTCCGGGCAGCCGTTTGCAGAGAAGCAACCTGCTTGTCATAGTAAGCAGCTTTCTCACGGGCAGTCTGATACTGCACCAATGCTTCGTTTACTTCCACGCCTGCATTCAGCAATGTCTGTTCAAAGCTGAGGCGGGCTTCTTCCTGTTGCGCTTTCGCTATTTTCAACTGGGCGATGTTAACGCCCTTATTAAACAAAGGTTGAGTCAAGGAAGCCACCGCAGAGGCGACAAACTTGCCCGGATTGATAATCATACTTCCGGTACTGTTAGTCCAACCGGCACTACCGCTCAATGTAATGGAAGGGTAGAAAGCGGCACGGGCTGCATTCGTCGTGTAGAATGCCTGCGCCAAAGAGAATTCTGCGCTGCGCACATCGGGACGATTGGAAAGCATCTGTAAAGGAATACCTACGGAGAAGTTCTCCGGCAATTGCTGACCAGCCAGTTTTCCCCGTTCTATCTCGTGAGGAGTTTCCGCCAATAACAATGCCAGTGAGTTCTGCGCCTGGTTCACTTGCTCTTTCAAGTCGAGCACCGTTGTGCAGATATTATAATAGGTAGCTTCGGTCTGCGCCAGTCCGGCTTCGTCCATCATACCGGCATTCTTCATGGCACGAGCGGTTTTCACGCTCTCTTTCCAGGCAGCTTCGGTAGCCACGGAAATCTCATATTGGGAATCGAGCATCAGCAATGTATAATAGGTATTCGCTACGGCAGATACCAATTGCGTTTTCACGGCTTGTTCATACTCCTTGCTCTGTTCGTAGGCTGCTTTCGCACGACGCTTGGCAGTGGTTACTTTTCCGAATATATCCAGTTCCCAAGAAGCGGTCACTGGTAATGAATAGGTCTGCATAGCCTTGCTACGGTCGAAGCTGCTTACAGCTCCTTCCGGTGCGAGAAACAGGGAAGGGAGATAGGACAGCTTGGACGTCATCAGAGCGGCTTCCGACTCTTTGACACGCAAATGTGCCGTCTGCATATCCGTATTCCGTACCAGAGCCGAATCAATCAAGTTCTGCAAGTACGGGTCGGTGAATACCTCCCGCCAGGAGAGGTTCCCGAAGTTTGCCGTATCGGTGGCAGCGAGGGATTCGCTGCCATAAAGCCCTTCGGGAACTTCCGATACCGGTTTGTATTTATTATAGATACCACAACTGCTCAACACGAGCGTTGCTGCGGATAAGATTATTATTTTTCTCATTATCAATTATTTTTTCCTGCTTTAGACTTTTCTTCTTCACTTATCTTGATTTCTTCTTCAATCTGCCAGTCCTCGGTAGGCATGCTCTGTACCGGACGCAAGCGTTCCTGCAACCATTGGAAAGCGATAAACAGGGTAGGCACGATGAAAAGCAGTGCCAGCGTACCGATAGTCATACCACCGACTACCCCCGTACCCAGAGAACGGTTACCGTTTGCCCCTACTCCACTGGACATCATCAACGGGAACAGACCGAAAATCATCGTCAGTGCCGTCATCAGAATCGGACGCAGACGGGCTTTAGCCGCACTTACAGCAGAAGCAATCAGCCCCATCCCTGCCTTACGACGCTCGGCAGCATACTCAGTCAGCAAGATAGCCGTTTTCGCAAGCAGACCAATCAACATAATCAAACCTGTCTGCAAATAGATATTATTCTCCAGTCCGAACATCCAGGCGAAGAGGAAGCTACCCATCAACCCGCAAGGCACGCTCAACAGAACGGCGAACGGAATGATAAAGCTCTCGTACAACGCACTCAAGATAAGATAAATCATCAGGAAGCAGATACCGAAAATAATCATCGTTGTACCACTCTGCTGGTTTTCCTCGCGGGTGATGCCGCCATAATCATAGCCGTATCCTTTCGGAAGAGACTGTGCGGCAGTTTCCTGCACTGCCTTGATAGCGTCTCCGGTACTATATCCTTCTGCCGGCATGGCATTCACCGCAATAGAGTTGTACATATTAAAGCGGCTCAACGATTCCGCGCCATAGCTGCGTGTCAGCGTTACAAACTGGCTCAACGGAGCCATTTCCCCGTTCGACATACGTACAAACGCATTATCCAGCGAACTTTCGTCCAAACGGAACATCGGGTCTGCCTGAATCATGACTCTATATACTTTAGAGAAACGGTTGAAATTGGACACATACTGACCGCCGTAATAGCCGGACAAGGTGCTCAATACCGCATCCGGAGTAATTCCGGCACGTTTGCATTTGGCAGCGTCCACCTCTACCGTCCACTGCGGATAACGCACGTCAAACGTAGAATATGCCATTGCAATCTCCGGACGCTGATTCAGTACGCCCAGATATTGCTGGGTAGTCGTGAAGAAGTCGTTTACGTCGCCACCCATTTTATCTTGCATATGAAGTTCGAGCGCATTACCCATACCATATCCCGGAATCATACCCGGAGAAATGGCAAAGACACTCGCATCCTTGATATCAGCCGTGCGACCATACACCTGACCAATGACTGCCTGCACATTATCTTCATCATTCGGACGCTCGTCCCACGGTTTCAGTTTCAGAATCAACATACCGAACGAACTCCCCTGTCCTGCCAGCAATCCGTAACCAGCCACTTTCTGCACATGCTTAATCTGCGGAATGTCCATCAAACGTTTTTCAATGCGTTCCATTACCTCGTCGGTAGTCGCCAGCGAGCTACCCGCCGCCGTACTTACATTGACAAAAACCACGCCCTGGTCTTCGTCCGGCACCAGACTGGTCTTGGTCGTATTCATCAGAAATACCAGCAACACCACGGAACAAGCGAGCAACGACCATGCCAGCCACCTGCGTTTGATAAAAACCAATACGATATTCTTATACTTTTCTATCAGTATATCAAAAGCCGAATTGAAAGCCTTACGAAAGCGTGCCGCAAAATTATTCTTCTGCGTACCGTCTTCATTAATATAAGGTTTCAGCAGCAGGGCACACAATGCCGGGCTCAACGTCAACGCATTGACAGCCGAAATACCTACGGCAACCGCCATTGTCAGACCGAACTGCGTATAGAACGTACCCGAAGTACCGCCCATGAAAGACACCGGAATAAACACCGCCATAAACACCAGTGATGAGGTGATTACCGCATTGCTGATACCTTTCATTGCATCAATACTTGCCATATAGGACGACCTGTACCCTACATCGAAGCGTGCCTGCACCGCCTCGACGACAATAATGGCGTCATCCACCACCGTACCGATAACAAGCACCAGCGCAAAGAGCGTCAGCAGGTTGATACTGAACCCAGCCACGGCCATAAAGGCAAACGTACCGATAAGCGAAACAATCACTCCCACCAAAGGAATCAGTGTAGAGCGGAAGTCCTGCAAAAACACATATACCACCAGGATAACCAGAATGATAGCTTCAATCAACGTCTTCACCACCTCATGAATAGAAGCGAAAAGGAAGTCGTTCGAGCTCATCATCTGCGTCAATTCCACTCCTTTCGGAAGGTCTTTGCGGGCTTCTTCGAGGAATTTGTCAATGTTCCGGTTCACTTCGGTCGCATTTGAACCTGCCGTCTGGAACACCATGCACGATATGCCCGGATGCCCATCCATACCACCGTGGTAAGCATAGCTGTCCTGTCCCAGTTGTATTTCGGCAATGTCCTTCAATCTCAAGACTTCGCCATTGTCAGTAGAACGGATGACGATTTCCCCGAATTCTTCGGGAGTAATCAGACGTCCTTTATATTTCATCGTGTACTGATAAGTCTCGTTAGAGTTTTCACCGAACGAACCGGTTGCCGATTCGATATTCTGTTCGGCAAGCACGCCGGTGATATCGGACGGAATCAGTTTGTATTGCGCCATCACGTCCGGCTTCATCCATACACGCATACTATATTCACCGCCCATAATCATCAAGTCGCCCACACCCGAGATACGTAGAATCTCCGGTTTCAGATTGATGCTGATATAGTTGGAAAGGAAGTTTTCATCATAACTGTCGTCCGGGCTTGAGAGCGAGAACATCTGTAAGATACTCGTCTGACGTTTGGAAGTGGTCACACCAACTTGGGTAACTTCTGCCGGAAGCTGTCCCGTAGCCCGTGACACGCGGTTCTGCACGTTGACGGCTGCCATATCCGGGTCTGTCCCCTGTTTGAAGTAGACCGTAATGCTCACCGTGCCCGCATTGGTAGCGGAAGAGGTCATGTACGTCATATCTTCCACACCGTTGATAGCCTCTTCCAACGGGGCAATTACACTCTTCTGTAAAGTTTCCGCACTGGCACCGTAATAAGTGGTACTCACCATAATGGTAGGCGGGGCAATATCCGGATATTGCTCAACGGGCAGACTGAAAAGCCCGATGATACCCACAACGACAATCGTAATAGAAATGACTGCCGATAATACGGGGCGTTCAATAAAGGTTCTTAAATTCATGGATGGTTCCTCCTTTGTTTAATTTCCAGTAGTAGTTGACGCAGGTGCCGCAGCGCTCTTTGCCTTGATAGGCGTACCTTCACGAAGCAATCCTACACCTTCCGCTACAATCACATCACCCGGAGCCAGCCCTTCGTCTACGATAAATTCACGGCCGCTGTTCACACGAGTTACTTGTACGAGGCTCGATTGCGCCTTGCCGTCTACCACTTTATATACATATCTCTTATCCTGAATCTCGAAAGTTGCGCCTTGCGGAATAACCAGCGCTCCGGCTTTCTGAACCGGGATAACCACATTTCCGGCGCCACCGCTATGCAGCAATCCTTCCCTGTTGGGGAATACGGCACGCAGGCTGACAGTACCCGTCGAACGGTCGATAACCCCGCTGATAGATTCGATTTGTCCCTGTTCGGGATAAGCCGATTTGTCATTCAGTTGAAGGTCGATAGCAGGCATACTTTTCAATGCTTCCTCTTTTGAGCCGTATTGGCGGATAAGTCCCAATAACTGATTTTCCGTCATTGAAAAGTAAACGTACATATCCGAGTTGTCGGAAACCGTAGTCAACGGTTCGGGAAGGCTGGAACTTACCAACGCTCCTACACGGTAAGGCAATGTGCCTACCACTCCGTTCGCCGGACTTTTCACTACCGTATAAGAAAGATTGTTGCGGGCGCTCACTTCCTGCGCTTTTGCCTGTGCCAGTTGCGCTTTGGCGGACAGGAGAGAGTTCTTCGCCGTGTTGAGGTCGAAAGAGGAAACTACGTTTTCCTTATACAGTTCCTCTTTGCTGTTATAAGTCAGCTGCGCCGTAGCAAGAGAAGCCTCAGCAGCTTCTACATTGGCTACCGCTGTCTGCCAGGCAGCCTCATACGGTACCTGGTCGATGATGAACAGTGTTTGTCCGTTCTTCACGCGCTGGCCTTCCGTCACACAGACTTTTGTCAGCGTACCGCCTACCTGCGGATAGATATCAATATCCTGACGTCCGCGGATAGTTGCCGAGTACGTGCTCGAAATCATCCGGTTGGTCGGAGAAACGATCATTACCTCATATCCTGTTTCCATTTGTGCGGGTAGTGCTTGCTTACAACCTGCAACAGCAACCAGACAGCAGAGCAACAATAGCCCCTGCTTCACTTTACTAATCTTTTTACTCATTGTATTACCTATTATTTTTTTTGAACGCGGCAAAGGTAGGTTCTTTTCTCCATTGAAAACTGGTCATAGTGTTTTGAGTTTTGTTCATTTTCGGAACATTAAAGCTAATATTTAGTGAAAATGTTCTATTTTTGCCGTCTAAACAAGAACTGTATATGGAAAAGAAAGAATCTATGCTTGCCATACTTCGGGAAGATTTTATAGCCGGAATTGACGAGAATTTGTCACCTATCATGCATCACCTGTGGAAACTGAAAGGGGGAGCTATCTACTTCTGTCGAAGCGGGTGGGCGCACGCCACGATTGATTTGAAAGATTACGAAATCGTGGAAAACACGCAGGTAGTGCTTCTACCGGGAACCATAATCCGCATCAACGGCAGCAGCAGTGATTTCACCGCTTCTTTCTTCGGTTTCCCAAAAGAGATGTTCCGGGAAGCCTGTCTACGGTTCGAACCTATTTTTTTCCATTTTCTCAAGGAAAAGCCGTGTTATGTCCTTCCCGAAGAAAATACCGGTGCAATCAAAGGACTTATCCATGCAACAACCGCTATCTATAATGACCGCGAAAACCGTTTCCGAAGCCAGATAGCGAAGAATCATCTCCAGTCGTTCATGCTGGATATTTATGATAAGTGTTACCGTTATTTCGACAAACAGGAGATAGAAGGGGGAAGCCGGCAGGATGAAATCTTCAAGAATTTCATCGCATTGGTACACGAGAACTGCATCTCCCAACGGGAAGTCAGTTTCTATGCCGGCAAACTCTGTATCTCCACCAAATACCTGACTGGTATCTGCCGTAGCGTGACGGGAAATTCCGCCAAGAAAATTATCGATGAATTCGCCATTCTTGAAATAAAAGTATTGCTCCAGTCCACCGAAATGACCATACAAGAAATAGCGGACAAACTCGGTTTCCCCGACCAGTCTTATCTGGGAAGATATTTCAAACGGCACGAAGGAATTTCTCCGAAAGAGTATCAGAGCAAGTATTCGATATAAAATAGAGTTACACTCTGCATACCGCTACTTTCACTGTCGTCCGCCGTGTTGCCCACAACGCGCACAGCAGTGAACAGACAGCGTATACAACAAACATCATCCCGGTAGACAAGAGGATATTTCCCAGTCCTACCAACGGAGAGACTCCTAATAATATCAACAAAAATACCTTTGAGTTCTCCTTATTTATTATTGTATTCATAATCAATTGTTTAAATTCGGGGTGAAGGCAGACGTTTTCTATTGCTTGTTTATAGACTAAATCCGAACAAAACCGGGCATTTTCAGAACAATTACATCATTCATCCAACCGTTGTACATGTTACGCAGATACCCTGTACATAACTTTCCCCAAACAAGTACTTGACCGGAGCAACTCTTGTATATGTTCCACCTGTATCTCCTACATCTTTTATCTGTGTCTCCTACATAAGTGACATGTGATGTAACTCTTTTTGGCGTACGACATAAGGGACATCAAAAAAAAGATAAATAAATAACTAATTTAATTACATCAAAATAGTTTCTTAAAAGAAAGCGACTGTCACCCAAATACAGGAACAGCCGCTTTTCTTTTCAATAATCAGTACAAGCGATATCTATACATTAATAAAATCGAGTTAGTGTTCACGATCTATAAATGTACACTCTTTACCTAACATAGCCTCACCATATTTCTTTGGAAACATATTAGGTGTAGCATGATATGTTTTTGGTGCATGATTCACATCGGTACCTTTCTTTCTTACTATATAAGACTCCCCAATTGCAGTTTTAAAAGAAATCACGTTGTCTTTATTGACTTCAATATTTACATTTCGATTATTCTGTGTGACAACTTGAACTAAATCATCATCCCAAGGATTCTGTATACGACATTCTTTTCCTGCCAAACTTTTTATCTCAACAAATGGAATATTCCCTAAACTATCTATAGCTGAGGAAACCATAAAAGCTCCTTCAGCGCGTAGAGTAAAAGCAGATGCGAATTTCGAAGGTATCGCCGGAAATATCCTTATCTTTCCTTCATGACTTTGAAGTAACATCTCATTGATAGTAGTACCTAGAATACCCATTGTTTCCATACCACATTGAACGAAAGGTTTCGTCCGAAAGCCCGATTTTCCGGCTTCGGAACGATTGTAAGTCAATCTTGAGTCATACATATAGTCACGCTGAGCATATAATTCGGCATTAGGAATCTGATCAACATAACGAGAAAAATAATGCCAATGGTCTAAATTGTAAAATAACCCTTGATTGAAATGTTGCAAATAATTAACGCTACATTGCAAACGTTCCAGCACTTTATCTCCCAGCCCCAATCGCGCAGAAACAATCGCTCCGGGAGTAATAGCATTCCGATTTTTCGGATGATGCAAAGCAATGTTTCGGGCTATTTCAAAATAATCGGTCCCTTTATGCTCCAATCCAAGCACACCTGCCGGAAAAACAGCTGTAGTATGTGCGTCAAAATGATAGCCTTGTATATTTGTTTTCGCATCCGGATACACTTCATTATTTTCTGTAAACGCCAATCCAAATACCTTTCCTTTTTCGGGTACATCTAAAATCGGAGGAGCCCATAAATGTGATATAAAATGTTTCCATTGTTTTATCTTTGACTTATCCATATTCAGGTCTTGGGCAGCTTTAATACAATTTTTAAATAATGACTCAATCATGTATCTATCTGTTATTGTATTCTTCAATTTACTACTCCATTCATGTTCGTAAGGTTGTGCTGGATAAATATAAAATTCTTTTCGGACATCATCCCACTGAAGAAAGTTCAAGTAGAATTCTGCAGCCTCTTTCATAAACGGATAAATTGTATTCCTAAGATAGTCACGATCTTGGGTATAAGCATAATACTCCCACATTATTTTGCTTATCTGACTGGCCGGAGTATAATTCGTTGTCATATTTCCCCAATTAGCACTAACCATGTTACCGGAAAAATCATGTGCCTCGGTTATTAACAATCCGTCTTTTGTTCCTTTCTTTCTGGCTAATGCTTTTCCTTGAGGAATCATATTGACATAAGTTTCAATCTCAGAGATTACTGAAATGGTGGGATATAATGATTATGAAACTTTTAGGAAACACTTCAAGAGTCAATTTGGTGTATCCGCCTCAAAATATGTGAATTGCGAATAAAATAACGAGCCAACAGACTTATTGCCCAGAAACAATACACAATTAAATTACATATCGGCTCATTATTTTAGTCATTTTGCTATAAAATTAATAGAAATTATCTCCGTAAGACGACAGATTCAAACTTTTATTCCTACATTTGCAGCCAAATGATAACTTATTAATAAAAATACAGATACCATGGCTAAAATAACCAAAGAAGCCGCTTTGCTCTATCACTCACAGGGCAAACCCGGTAAGATTGAGGTAGTTCCTACCAAACCGTATAGTACACAAACTGATTTAGCACTCGCATATTCTCCCGGCGTGGCAGAGCCATGTCTCGAAATAGAGAAAAATCCACAAGACGCGTATAAATACACTGCGAAAGGTAACCTTGTTGCCGTTATCTCTAACGGTACAGCCGTACTCGGACTGGGCGACATAGGCGCATTGAGCGGCAAACCGGTAATGGAAGGCAAAGGACTGCTTTTCAAAATCTATGCAGGCATCGACGTATTCGACATCGAAGTAGACGAAAAAGACCCGGAAAAATTCATCGCAGCAGTGAAAGCTATCGCTCCTACTTTCGGTGGCATCAATCTGGAAGATATCAAAGCTCCGGAATGTTTCGAAATCGAACGCCGCCTGAAAGAAGAACTGGATATCCCGGTGATGCACGACGACCAGCACGGAACAGCTATCATCTCCAGTGCCGGACTGGTAAACGCGCTTACAGTAGCCGGAAAGAAAATCGAAGATGTGAAAATCGTCGTTAACGGTGCCGGCGCTTCTGCCGTTTCCTGTACTAAATTGTATGTTTCATTGGGTGCACGTCTCGAAAATATCGTCATGCTGGACAGTAAAGGTGTGATTAGCAAAGCACGTACCGACCTGAACGAACAGAAGAGATATTTTGCCACCGACCGCACGGATGTCCACACACTGGAAGAAGCTATCAAAGGCGCCGATGTATTCCTCGGTCTGTCGAAAGGGAATGTACTGAGTCAGGACATGGTACGCAGCATGGCTCCGATGCCTATCGTATTTGCACTGGCCAATCCTACGCCGGAAATCTCTTACGAAGAAGCTATGGCAGCCCGTCCCGACGTATTGATGGCAACCGGCCGTTCCGACTATCCGAACCAAATCAATAATGTTATCGGTTTCCCATATATCTTCCGCGGCGCATTGGACACACACGCCAAAGCTATCAACGAGGAAATGAAGATTGCTGCCGTACACGCCATCGCCAACCTGGCAAAACAGCCTGTTCCGGATGTCGTAAACGCAGCCTACCACGTAAACAACCTTTCTTTCGGCCCGGAATATTTCATCCCGAAACCGGTAGACCCGCGTCTTATCACCGAAGTTTCCTGTGCCGTAGCCAAAGCCGCTATGGAAAGCGGAGTAGCCCGCACCGAAATCAAGGACTGGGATGCATATTGTGTACACCTGCGCGAATTGATGGGATATGAATCCAAACTGACCCGTCAACTGTATGATACCGCCCGCCGCAATCCGCAACGTGTGGTATTTGCCGAAGGTATCCACCCCAACATGCTGAAAGCTGCCGTTGAAGCGAAAGCCGAAGGTATCTGTCATCCTATCTTATTAGGAAACGACGAAGCAATCGGCAAACTGGCGGAAGAACTCGACCTCAGCCTCGAAGGCATCGAAATCGTCAATCTCCGCCATCCGGACGAAGCAGACCGCCGCGAACGTTATTCACGCATCCTGGCGGAAAAGCGTGCACGCGAAGGCTTCACTTACGAGGAAGCCAACGACAAGATGTTCGAACGCAACTACTTCGGTATGATGATGGTAGAAACCGGAGATGCCGATGCCTTCATCACCGGACTTTATACAAGATACAGCAACACTATCAAAGTTGCCAAAGAAGTAATCGGCATCCAACCGGGATTCAAACATTTCGGAACCATGCATATCCTGAACTCCAAGAAAGGTACTTACTTCCTGGCAGATACATTGATTAACCGCCACCCGGATACCGAAACACTGATTGACATCGCCAAACTGTCCGACAAGACAGTGCGCTTCTTCAACCATACTCCGGCAATGGCAATGTTGTCTTACTCGAACTTCGGTGCTGACACTACGGGAAGCCCTGTAAAAGTACACGAAGCTGTAAACTACATGCAAAAGGAGTATCCCGAACTGGCTATCGACGGTGAAATGCAGGTCAACTTTGCCATGAACCGCGAATTGCGTGATACCAAGTATCCGTTTACCCGTCTGAAAGGCAAAGATGTGAATACACTGATTTTCCCGAACTTGAGTTCTGCAAATGCCGGATACAAGTTGTTACAGGCAATGGACCCCGATACAGAATTTATCGGTCCTATCCAGATGGGACTGAACAAGCCTATCCATTTCACTGACTTTGAAAGTTCCGTACGCGACATCGTCAATATCACCGCTGTAGCCGTGATTGACGCCATCGTGGACAAGAAGAAAAAAGAAAGCAAATGAAAAGGCCTTTATCCAAATCACAAATAGTTTGCATCAGCCTTCTTTGGTTAGCGCTTTGCTATTTAGTTCTTACCAAAGCCGAACGAATTGATGGGATGACCCTAGTAATGCTTGTCATTTCGGCAGCATTAGTCTTTATTCCTGTCTTTAAGTCGATCAAGAAGAACAAATAAATATCTTTTTTCCTATTTTTAATGCGATAAAATATCAAATTTGATGTTTTATCGCATTTTTCTTTATAAAATGTTTGTTAGTTCATTTTTTATCTTTACTTTTGCAACCGCGTAAGAGAAATAGATAATCGAATTTTAAAACAACCAATAAAAGAAAAAAGATTATGAATGCAGCAAAGGTATTAGACGATCTGAAAAGAAGATTTCCCAATGAACCGGAATATCATCAAGCAGTAGAAGAAGTTCTTTCTACTATTGAAGAAGAATACAACAAACATCCTGAGTTCGACAAAGTAAACTTGATCGAGCGTTTGTGTATTCCTGATAGAGTATATCAGTTCCGCGTGACTTGGATGGATGACAAAGGTAACATTCAGACAAACATGGGTTACCGTGTTCAGCACAACAACGCGATTGGCCCATACAAAGGCGGTATCCGTTTCCATTCATCTGTGAACCTTTCTATCTTGAAGTTCCTTGCCTTTGAACAAACATTCAAAAACTCACTGACTACTCTGCCTATGGGTGGTGGTAAAGGTGGTTCCGACTTCTCTCCGCGTGGAAAGTCAAACATGGAAGTGATGCGTTTCGTACAGTCTTTCATGCTGGAATTGTGGCGCCACATCGGCCCTGAGACTGACGTTCCTGCCGGTGACATCGGTGTTGGCGGTCGTGAAGTAGGTTTCATGTTCGGTATGTACAAGAAATTGGCTCATGAATTTACCGGAACATTCACTGGTAAAGGTCGCGAATTCGGCGGTTCACTGATTCGCCCGGAAGCTACCGGTTACGGTAACATCTATTTCTTGATGGAAATGCTGAAAACTAAAGGTACTGACCTGAAAGGCAAATCCTGCCTGATTTCCGGTTCGGGTAACGTTGCCCAATATACAGCAGAAAAAGTACTTGAATTGGGTGGCAAGGTTCTGACTATGTCCGACTCTGACGGTTATATCTTCGACCCGGACGGTATCGACCGCGAAAAACTGGATTACATCATGGAACTGAAAAACCTGTACCGTGGCCGTATCCGTGAATACGCTGAAAAATATGGTTGCAAATACGTTGAAGGAGCTCGTCCTTGGGGCGAAAAAGCAGATATCGCTTTGCCTTCTGCCACTCAGAACGAACTGAACGGCGATGACGCTAAGAAATTGGTTGCCAATGGCGTGATGGCCGTCTCCGAAGGTGCAAACATGCCTTCTACTCCGGAAGCTATCAAAGTATTCCAGGATGCCAAGATTCTTTACGCTCCGGGTAAAGCAGCCAACGCCGGTGGTGTATCTGTATCAGGTCTTGAAATGACTCAGAACTCTATCAAACTGAGCTGGAGCGCAGAAGAAGTGGACGAAAAACTGAAGAGCATCATGAAGAATATCCACGAAGCTTGTGTTCAGTATGGTACTGAAGCTGACGGATACGTGAACTATGTGAAGGGTGCTAACGTAGCCGGATTTATGAAGGTTGCAAAAGCAATGATGGCACAAGGTATCGTATAATCAGCCTATAAGATATAGTAAGCTATAGTTTAGGACTCCCGCCTTCCGAAAGGAAGAGCGGGAGTCTTTTTTGTATTATATTCCCGACAGCTATGAATATTTATTCATTACCAATATTAAGAATCAGCCTTCTTATTACTGATAAACTACCGTCTTATCGTATACTTTATTTCTATTTATTAATCGCCGACTATAGTTGTCTACCTGGCTGACTATAGTCGGCTGATTGGACAACTTCAGTCGACTAGATGGACAACTCCAGTCAGCTTCTTGGATGCAAGCTGTTCAATTTGCTAAGATTGACAATCCCGATGCGAAGATTACGGGCTGTGAAAGTGCAAACTGTGGGGATTGTGAAGGCGTGAAGGGCGTGAAGAAAAGACTTTTCTTTATTTGTTCACAGAAAACACCTGTCAAACAGATGATTACCATCCGTGAAGGATGTGAAGGAGGAGAACTAAACTTTATTGAGGCTTTGGTAATTTTCGGCACAATTAGTTCAAAACCGCACAAGGTTTGAACAAACTCATCCCACATAGTTTTATTCCCTACTGATACAGTTTCACTCATTTCGTCCTAGCCTATCGTTATATTTGTTTGAAAGCTTACATTTCAGTCTTTTCCTTCAAAAACATATATACAAAGTCGAAGTTCCAAAAATTATAAATAAATAGTTTTATTCTAGCAAAATCAAGTCTGATTTTTCCTTTTAAAGGAACATCCTCTTCCTTTAAAAGGAACGGGGCGTTGGTTTAAAACCAAGACCCCGTTCCTTTTAAACTAATGAAAGCGTATATTTCGAGAAAAAAATGATAAAAAATCAATCATCATAATCATACTCCAAACTAAAATCATCAACCCACAGAGTACTGCCATCTCCCCCAGTAAAGTAGTCACCATACTTACTTGCCGTACATACTAACACCAGATACTTAGGAACACGGCTAGTAGAACGATAAACTAAAGGTAAATCCAACTCTGTGTATTGAGGTATAGTTTTTCCGGAAATGAATTCCGCATAAGCAATGATATTCGGGTCATTCTTATCGAACAATTTACGCTCACTCTTCTTAGTTCGAATTTCCACAGGTTCATCCCAATCACCTAAAGCGACATAAATATAACAAGAATCAGGTCTACCTTTCAAATAACTAAATTCAGAAGTTGATTTGTCGATAATTACGCTTGTATATTTAATATGTCCTTTCAGACGAGTGGGACGTTCTGTAAATGGCTTGCCAAAACTAAGAACTCCATCAGTAACATCTGTTCTTAAATAATCTCCAACAAACAAGTTACCAGCAGCAAATTTCAATACAATATAAACAGATTTCAACTGTGCAGCCTTACCCAAGCCATTCCATGTATCAAGCACCGGAATCGTATTACTGGTACCAACAGTAGTAGCACCTTTGTTACCCGTATCCCAATACCCTTTCTCCATTCCTTCTGCCCATGGTTTCCAAAGTATCTTGTTATTGCCCTTATCCTCTTTACTCCAATCCTCGAACAAACCACCCGGAATTTCTACCGCCTTTCCTGTTGTAAAGGAAAGTTCTGTACCATAGTCAGTTCCTGAATAAGCTCGGCAAATATATTCTGTCTCCGCCTTTAGGTGTGGAACACAAGCCGTAAATGCTGCTCCATCAAATGTTATATAAGATTTATCTACTTTTTGCCATTCAAGTGCGGAAGTCTCACGGATTTCAAACCCATTATCCGCTCCTTCAAGCCCTTCACCATATAACCATGCTACATTCACCCATCCATCTGCCTGCTTCGTTTCAGCATTTTTATCTTTACGATAAGCACGCACTTCCCATTCTTCTTCAAAGAAATCTTTATATTTCACCAAAATTTTGGCAGAAGCGTAATTGGAATATACAGTCCAATTCAAAGAAGGTATTTCAGTACTTCCATTATAAGTAGCTCCTACCGGTCCCAACTTCAGTTCAAGCAATTGCAGCTCTCTCCACTTTGTATCTTTTGTCACATAAGCCACAGCCAACCGCTGTTCTTCATTAATATCAGATACCCCGACTTGATTTTGGAGTTTATAAGTTCGATCTATATTACGCTTAGCAAAAATACTCCACTGATAATTTTGATAAAGTGACAATGTTACTTTATAAGGACTCGTCAAATCAATAATATCGTTCACCGCAAGTGTGCTTTCAGCACCTTCCGTCACAGTAAAAGCAGTAACCTGAACTTTTTTCAAATCCTGCGTCTCTTCTATATTAAGTGTGACTGTACGGTTATCTTCGGAAATAACAGCATTCCCTTGCTGTCCAGTCACTTGCATTTCTATAATAGATAATGCAATCTGCGGATATCCTATATCATTTTTGATACAGCTTTGCAGTAAACATACGATTACTGCACTAAGAGATAAATTATATATAATACGCATCACCATTACATGCAAAAAGTTAAACCAATATTTATATTAAACAGATTGATCTTAAAATCAGCACCGCTAGACCGTCGTTTTCCAGTTTCTCCCAAATTATTGCTTTGTTTCTCCAATCTATATTTGAAACCCACTACTCCAAAAGAAAGCTCTGCACAAACATTCTGTGTTATAAAAACGGAGATGCCCGGATTGATACCCAAATGTAATTCATTTATCGTTGTATCCGTCCGCTTATATTCCGCTCCTTCTCCTCTGGCAAAACTCGATGTCCCATTCAAATACGTTAATGTCGTCTCATTAAATAATCCGAATAATTTTCCCCTATCAAGCCCGACATACGAACGGTGGAACAAGCCAAAGGAATACAAGTCTTCCGCATATCTCATATTACTTAATGAGAAATCCGACTCTTCATCAATATTAAGCGATATATTTCCTAAATCAGCAATTGCATGATTATATCCGAGCTTCATTCCGACTACAACATTATCCTTCACTGCATAACCAACAAAAGGCTTAACTGAAAACATTTTAAAGTTACAATCAAAATCCTTCAACATGGAGAACAGCAAACGGCTGTCATCACTATCAAAATTAACATAGGAGAAAGTAAGACCACCAATCCATTTTTTCTTAGGAATAAACCGATAACTTACAATTCCACGATCAAAGCGTCCGATTGGTTTGATATGAATCAAGTTAGTGTTCTCTACAATATCTTTCTTTCTCTCCAATTCCGCTTTATCCAAATAAATGGTATCACGTATTATAACTGTATCCCGTTGTTGTGCCGAAAGTATTTGTACACTAGCCAACACAACCATTACATATATATAGATTAATCGACTCATTATTTCCTTCTTATAAGTAGAATGCTATACCTAATCCAATAGAGAATAGGTTAATTTTAAAGTTTGCCGAACCCGACGAACGCTCTCCGACATACACTTGATCTGTAGTTTGTTTTACCTTACTAAAATCCAATCCAAGAACTCCAATACTGACCTCAACTGCCGTAAAATTATTTATAAACGCAACAATACCGGGAGCGACTCCCAAGCCAAAATCTGTAGTTTTTGAATACGTCCCGCTTAGTGAAGTATTATCCTTTGTGACTACTTTAGACTGGCTTCCACCAACCTCCAATCTGGTTTCTGCGAAAAGAGCAAAACGTTTGCTCGTCCCTATGTTGATATAATTTCGAAGAATTCCAATGGCACTGTACGTGTGCTTCAATTGATACATATCATTCACATCAAACTTGGTATCTTCGTCAATATTCAGAGTCACTCCATCCAATTTTGTTAATGTACGTCCATAAGAGAAACGTCCTCCGGCAGCTACATTATCTTTAAATGCATAACAAAACATCGGACTCACCTTAAAGGTATATCCATCTGAATTGAATCCATCAATTACCAGAAACTGATAGTTCTGCTCGTTATGTTCGGAATAAGAAACCGAACTACCAACAATCCATTGCCCTTTCGGAACAAAGGTGCGAGCCTCTATATTACGTTTAAACTCTTGTGCTTGAGCAGTCATACCCACTATTAACAAGATATATATTAAAAACTTTTTCACGTGCAATATTTATTTGATAATCAATGGTTAATATACTAGTTCTACATCATCTATCCACATTATACTTCCCACAGCTCCGGCAAAATAATCTCCATAACGACTAGAAGAAGCAACCATCACGATATATTTGGGCAAACGGGTGTTATCCCGATAATCCAAAGGAATGATAATCTCCGCCATTTCAGTGTCTCCGCCAACATCCTCCGTAAAAACACGCTCTCCATAGGCGATTATATTCTCATCATTCGGATCAAAAGTGCGTGTGTTTTCCGGATGATTAAAATCCGTCTGTGCAACGACAGCCCATTCATATCCTGAAATATATTCACTACCCGTTCCAGGCCAATCACCTACAGCCACATAAATGATTCCTTGATCCGGCTCCCCTGAAATCAGTCCTTGTTCAGGCAAGGAGTTGTTAGTTACTACTTTAGGACGATACTTAACATAGACACGTAAAGCTGACGGACGGGCTGTAAAAGGACGTCCCCAACCTAAGACACCATTTCCTTTCAATCCATCCATTATGGTTTTTAAATATCTTCCGGCAAACAGATTACCTGCTGCAAACTGTCCGATTCCCAAAACTTTGGCATCTGTTGAAGTTAGCTTAGCAGAATATTTTCCACTATGTTTAATAGAAGCATCAGCAACTGTAATATCGACACTCGCAGATTTGGAGCCATGATTTCCTGAATCCCAAAAAATATCACTTTCGGCAGATGAAGGTGCAATATAGGTAGGCACACTTCCTGACCAATATTCAAAACTACTATTTTCCAGTTGCAATGCTTTTTCCGTAGTAAACGTACAGACCACTGTAGATAGTACATCACCATCCATTAATTGATATTCATATTTCGTGTCAGGAAGCAATCCCGTCACAGCAGATGCGCTCTGAACGTTCTGCCCGTCACGAACGGCATCTACTATTTTCCAATCTTGCTCATCCGCCTTACGATAGCGGAAGGCTAATGCACCTTGTGGCTCACGACCAGGAAGAACAGTACCATACAGAGTAGCTTTGGTAGCCCACACTTCATAGACCGGAACAGGTTCTGTTTGTACGGTAGCATTCGAAACTACCATCTTCCAGTTTGCTGTACGCATCTTATTATTTGCGTCTGTCGCAGTCAGACTAATTGCATAAGCACCTTCGTTAACCGTATATTTTCGAATTAAATCAGCAGACAGAATCAGATTCAATGCATATCCTTTGGATTCCGCATTTTCATCAATCAGTATTCCACCTTCCGTCAACTGAGTTTTCTGTTCCTCTGTCAGATTTTTCAAGTCAAAAGAATTTTCACTTGTTGCCAAAAACTCAGGAAACTGTTCAGATGAAAGAAGCACTTGTTGCAAAGCAGAAGAGCCGGTAATATTTATAGTAACATCCGAACCACTTTCAGTAGCGACATAACTTGTGGCATCCAGATTGAAGATTTCATCTCCATATTTAGCAGTAAATACCGGGCGACGGTAATACACAACCTCTTCTTCAATGATTTCCAACGGAGTGGCATCCACTCGTAAATGTAAAATAGCTCCTCCGGTATCAGGATTTCCCACCTCAATATCCTTATATTCATAAGTCAACTGATAAAGAGTGGCTGCTTTCGCTTGTGGAATAGTATCAACCTGTGTGTACGGACGTCCTGCAATATCAGTTGCCGAAAATGTGCAAAACAAAGTATCGCAATCGGCTGGAAGAGAAAAATATCCCATTGCTTCCAAGTTATCCGCATTAAAATCCAATATTCCATTTTCTGCCTTTACAGCTATTGACACAGCATATTCTTCTTTAAAAACAGTTTTCAAAGATTCACCAAAAGCAACTTTTGTTACTGTGTTCGCAATATTACATATCACATCTACCGGGGTTACTTTTGCTCTCTCGACAGTGAAAGGTTTAACTCCCTCATAGAACTTTTTGGTAAACGATGCAGCCACATAATCTCCGGCAGTCACCCGCACCCGGTATTCGCCGGAAGGCAATGTTATTCCTTCTTCCGGAAGTTCTGCCGTACCCAAGTATTTACGAATCAACTTATCCGTATCATAAATTCGAATTTTACAATCTTTTACCAAGGCACTTTCTTCATCGGCAGTCAGAGAACGAGTAACAACTACCTGCAAGTCATTTTTCATCTGTACCCCCAAACGAAGCGTACCTTCTCCACCATAGCCTACATTTTCATCACTCTGACAACCACTTAAAGCCAACAGGGATAAAATGATATATTTATTAATCTTTTTCATCATACTCCTTTACCTCACTTTTACTTGGTATTCAATGTCAAGGTAGCTGTGGCAGATGCATTTGTTACATCTTTCACCGTAATCTTAAATTGATGCGTGCCATGATACACCTGCAGTAGTGGAACAAATTTTGTAATATTGAAAGGTACCGTCTCTGTTGTTTTCACTTCATCCCCAACTGGGAAACCTAATGAAATCAAGTTATTTTTATGATCCTCATCTACCGGCGGGTTTGCCAAATCAAAGGACGTAGCACCAAATAATTCTACTACAGCTGCCACAAAATCGTTATCA
The DNA here is from genome assembly GCF_903181435.1 of Bacteroides acidifaciens. Taxonomy (NCBI): domain Bacteria; kingdom Pseudomonadati; phylum Bacteroidota; class Bacteroidia; order Bacteroidales; family Bacteroidaceae; genus Bacteroides; species Bacteroides acidifaciens. The sequence goes on along the minus strand of NZ_CAEUHO010000001.1, from coordinate 390,831 downwards.
GTACTTGTAATCTCCACAATCATATTTTTTATGCCTCTAGGAGCCAATAAATTCACAACAACGGAACCATCAGTTTCTTCATTGTAGACGTTTGCGTCAATTGGAGTACTCAAATCGAAATTCTTATTGCCACTTGTCACAGTAGGATCAATGCCTTCCCCATTCCCTCCTACTGGAAAGTCGTCTATCCCTTCCTCTTTCCCTGGATGAACAGAACCGTCCAACTCTACAATATCACAAGTAACATCATACTCAACAGACGGATTGGCAGCTCCTCCTGTTCCCGGATCACCATTGGCATCCCGCAATGTATAAGTAATAATCAATTGAGAGCCAATATTTATATTGGGAAAGGATTTATTAATCGGCACATTTAGTTCATCATCAAGATCACCTATAAACTTCGCATCAATCACATTACCACTTGCTGCTGCAGGAAAATAACCGGCACGAGTATCATCTTTTCCAAATTTAAGAAAGTGTTCTTTGCTAGTTGCCACTGTGATAGTAACATTTTCACCTAACAGTTTCTTAAAATTCTCATCATATTGGATAGTCACCATAATACAATTTAATGTACAGTTAACCGTTTCAATATTAGTAACCTGGTCCTTCTGAATCTCAAAATTCTTGGTTCCTTCACAATAAGGCTCATCAAATAAAGCTATGCCAACATTAGGAGCATGAGCTATCACTTTATATTTTCCTACCTTTAACTGAAAAATTTCAGGAAGCTCACTATATTTCCATTCCGAAACTAAAGTTTCATCTTCTGCATTATAGATGCCTACTATGTAATTACTGGGATCTACTGTTTCAGCACGAGATACCGGAGTAGCATTTACATTTACCGAAAGTCCCATAGAAGCCAAATTCACTTGTCCATAATCATTGGATTCTTTTCCAAAATCCATATTTTCGCGATCACAAGCTGACATTAATATTATCAGAACAGTCAGCAACAAATATGTCAGATGAATTATTTTTTTCATATCATTTTTTATTTAATGTAAATTAGTTTGCATATTCTAAAACTAGATCATCGATAACCAAAATATTACCAATAGCTCTAGTATCTCCAAATCCAGCAAAAAGTCCCAAACTGCCACTATATCCGTTCACAGATGGCGTAGAAGCAGTGCTTGCCAAAAACTCAACAGATATGTGTGTCGGTGAAAGTTGGGTATTCTTATATTCAATATCAACTATTCCCTGAGTGTCAACAGTAGTAGCCATTGAGCTCGTCAATTCCAACATACCTTCACCTAATACAACAATACTTCCATCATCTTCACGGTGTTCTATTTTCACAACAGCAGAAGCAGATTCACCATTTATAGAATGAAAACGATAAATAAATGACATCTGAGTAGGACGAGAACTAAATATATGTCCATATTGTTCTCCTGATTGTTTATCATATTGTCCTATAAACAAACAACCTGATGTTTTCTTTTTACAATTAGGAGAATTCTTTTTAGAACAAGTACTTCCTGCCCCCCAGCCTACAACAGCTATTTCTGCAGAATATTCACCGTTACACGGTTTATTCGAAATTCCAATTTTTGAGCTAGCAGAATGGTTAGAATTAACATAGGTAGTACTCAGATAATATCTATAAAAATAAGATTGATCATCGGATTCTGCTGTACTCAAATCATTGCGTGTTGCCCACCACGGCTCATTTTCACCTTCTAAATAAGGATATGCAGTATATATTTCCTGATTTCCATTACTAATACCACTTATTTTATCTGATTTCCATACATACTTCTCATACCATTGTTCAAAGTTTGAATTAGGTATCTGTAATTCACTTTCCGTATTAATTTCCAATTCATCAGAAGCTGCAACAATATCTCCTTCCAAATCCTTTTTCACAATACGAAGATCTATTTTCTTCCCTGCGGGTAATCCGGTCATAGACACAGAAGTATTATCAACACTATAAACCGGATTTATCTCTTTCCCGTCATTAAAACATAAAAATTCCCAACCGTCCTCAATACTTTTGTCCACTTGTACTGTTGCTTTCTTTGTCCAAACATCACCAGGATAAGCCAGACTTAGTGTATACAATGGAGCTTCAACAGTACTTTCTACCGACTTCACCCGACGAAGATAGTTAGCCTCTATTTGCAAAATGGAAGTCTGTGACTCAGGCAAAACAAAAGTTAGCTGATGTTGCTCCTTATCAGAGTTTATTTTCTTTGGAATAATAGCTTGTTTGCTATCACCCACCTTCAACCAATAATTAACTTTTAATGGATCTCCATCAAGCATCATATCCACATTCACTTTGGTCGTACCATAAGCAATTGTAGAACCAGTAGTAATTGCAAACTTATTATCCAAGCTATTCACCTTGAGAACCAACGGTTCTTCATTCGTTTTTGACAGAATATCAACCGCATTTAAAGTGAAAAGATGTTCTGCGTCCCCTTCTTTATATTCCAAAAAAGGGATAACATCCGTAAAATCAATCATCGCTATCTTATCCTTCTTGTCACTTAGACCTACGATTTTCAATCCTAATTCTTGCATTTTTTCTAAAATCTCGGCAGGCACATTAGCCAAGTCCACCGATTCCGGCCATCCTTGCTCAATCAAAGTATTGGAGCGAGTTGTCAAATTACAATGGGCAATCCCGCCAGCCGCATTCAAATATGCATAAACTTGTGACGATTCGGCACTTTTACCTTCTACGACAGATAATGCTTCCGTCCCAAATCCATTCGCTTTCAGATAAGGAGCGGGAGCACTTAACGCTTCGTCAGAAATATCTATTGTTATTGGTTCCTGATTTGGAATATCCTCACTAAACGATATATTCAACATTGATGAACCTGCATCCACATCCAGTGTCAAAATATAGGCATGACGGGATTCTGCTAAAAAAGTCTTTGCTTGCACAGTCACTTCCTGACTGCTACCTTGCTTTTTGCGAAATGTTGTACGGACTTGCAACTCTCCCGGTTTAAAATATCCATAACGTTCTTCCGACTGCTCATACTTAACTATATTATTTAAAGAAGAAGTAACCTCGGAAGAGTAAGAAGAAAAGAATTCTTTGAAAGCATCCGTATAAGTAATCTTTAGTTTTGCATTCGCTAAATAGCAAGTCACTTTCACATCAGTCGTTTTACCTTTTGATATAGTAAATGATTGATTACCTTCAAAATATGGTAATTCGAATCCTTCATTTTTGACATCGCTATACGAAGCGACCGCTGTATAATTCCCCGGACGAAGTGTCAGTTCATCATCCGCAAAAAAATCTGCCAAAGTTGCCCATTCACCACGAAGAGTTTCTCCCTTAAATATGGAAAAAGAGAAATCATTTACATCAGGAACTTCCTGTTCCGTTCCGTCACTCACCCGAGTATTGGTTCCCACTACCACCTCGGGATTTGCATTAACCTGCACATGTAATGTCCCACTTCCTTCACTACCTTCGTCACGTTCTGAAGAACAAGAAAAAAACAGAGGAAAAAGACATATACAAAAAGCTAGTTTTACTAGTTGTCTGTTACTCATCTCTCTAGAATCTCTAAAATATATAAAACTGTACGCAAAAGTACAGTTTTACTTCTTTATAATAAAGTACCCAAAGAAAGTTTTATTCCCAAATATGAAAATAGGAACACAATTAGTATATTACATCTAAAAAACAGACCACTTTAAAAGAGGAAAAACACAAAAGTTCTGTCTTTCATATGAAAAACAGAACTTTCCTTATTCAAATTGCGAGTGTTAACAGAACTTATTTGTCGATGCCCGGCATCAGGACTACCCCGAGCTTTTTCTTCCCGTCCATCTTGACAATCATCGGTTTTTCGAAACGGACGTGACGAAGGTATTTTGTCTCTTCCACTGCCGGCTGTGCGTTGAGGAATTCCTGGTTATAGACTCCATCATTCATAAAGGCGTTGATGGTGAAATAGCCTACGCCAAAAGAAGTCAAGTTCTGGAAGAAGTGCGTACCCTGACTAGGGTCTACACGATAATTGGTCAATCCAGCTTCTACGATTACACGGGCGGCGGAGATATGCGGCCACTTCACCGGGATACCCAGCCATGTGTCACTACTTCCCCAGCGTCCCGGCCCGACAAGAACATAATTCTTTCCTTCGTTCAGGAATTGCTGGTTTATCTTTTCTATCTCCCAGGCAATAGCCTGATTATTCGAAGCACTGTAACCGTCGGTCTTGACATAGACGACATCACAAATTTCATTCATAATGCCATGTCCCAATGAGTTATAAGAACGAAGCACTACATCCTCGTCCGGTATATCGTTCAAATCTTCGTCCAACATCTCTTTACTATCTACGATAGGTCGGATTTGCAAAAGATAGAAAGTGCCCGTTTTATCCTGCTCACGGCTTAGCGTAGCTGCAAATTCGATTTCAACGGGACGGCGCATCTCCTGTTCACTGTACTTCAACACTAATTGAAGAATACGTGCTAACGGGAAAACATCATGTTGCAGAATATTGGCAAACGTAATCACTTTACGGCCACCCGGATACAAGCCATCCCGGATAATTTGGTCATACGGGTCGTATGTGGAAGCAATGTAGCGCAAAGCACCGTCATTTTCCGCCTCTTTCACGTGAAGTTTCAAAAGGTTGAAGCCGTCGTCGATAGAGAAATCATGCCCTGCGTTCTTCAAGTCCAAAGCATAGAAACGGGTTTGCGTCTCTTTCAAGGCTATTTCCATTTCGCTGGTTTGCAATACCTGGTTCGGGTGATAAGGAGAGAAACGGAGCGTCATGCCACCATCTACAATATACTTTCCTAATCCTAAAGCCAGGTTTACCGTTCCTTCTTCCGCCTTTTCATCGCCCAACGGATAATAATTCAATGAACGGGCTACGCCGGACATGGAAGGATAATAGCGGTCGCCATACTGATTGCCCACCACTTCCTGTAAGATTACAGCCATTTTCTCCTGGTCGATTACATTCGAAGTGGCTTGCATATACGCTTTGCTGTCGCGGAAATAGACCGAAGCATATACTCCTTTGATAGCATCGGAAAGCATACGCAACATTTCATAGCGGTCGTCCAGATAAGGAATCATATATGTATTGTAGATTCCGGCAAAAGGCTGATAGTGAGAGTCCTCTAATAAAGAAGAAGAACGGATGGCAATCGGAGACTTCACTACATCGAAGAAAGTGAAAAAATCCTCTACCAGTCTGTCCGGCAATTTTGCTTTCAGGAAATATCTCAGAATCGTATCATCGTCTGCATCCGAAAGGGCAATCTGATACAGATTATTAATATCCATAAATTCATCGAACACATCGGTACAGAGCACCACCGTCTTGGGAATAGCAACCCGCGCATTTTCAAACTCGTCAAACTCCGGATGACGCTTCACCATATTGTCGATAAAAGCCAGTCCACGTCCTTTTCCACCTAATGAACCGTCGCCGATACGGGCAAAATTGGAGTAACGGTCGAAACGGTCACGTTTGAAGACCGCCACGACCCCTTGATTCTTCATTTTGCGGTATTTCACGATAGCTTCGAAGATAATGCGGCGATGAGCGTCCACATCTTGAAGACTGCTCCAGGTGATAGGTTTCAAGAACTCCGCCACAGGAAACATAGCCCGCGAATAAAGCCAACGGGACACGTGATTGCGGCTGATATGATACAGGAAAGATTCAGCAGGCACGGCAAACAGGATATTCTGCAACTCTTTCAGATTACGAACGTGCGCTATCTCCTCACCCGTCTCTGGATTGCGGAAAACAAAATCACCGAAACCGAAATTGTCGGAAACGATACGGCGCAAATCGACGTCCATCTTCTTCGAGTTCTTATCAATAAAGCTCGCACCGTATTTCGCTGCATAAGAAGAGTTCTCCGATTCGGACGACTGGATAATCAAAGGTACAAACGGGTCGTCCTTACGAATCTCGGCACATAACTTGATACCTGCCAGACCGTCTTTCTCTCCCCGTTCCACTTTCGGGAAACGCACATCGGTGATTACACCTAATATATTATTCTGATATTTGCGATAAATCTCCATCGCTTCCTGATACGTACGCGCCAACACGATTTTAGGACGCCCGCGCATACGAAGCGTACGTTGATGCGCATTCAGAGCTTCCGTAGAGAATTCCTGGCTTTGCTTCAAAACGAACTTATACAGATTCGGAAGAATGGAAGAATAGAAGCGGATGCCATCTTCTACCAGCAGAATCAACTGCACACCCACTTCCTGCACATCATGTTCGAGGTTCATTTTATCTTCCATCAACTTAATGATAGACACCAACAAGTCGGTATTTCCCAACCAGCAGAACACATATTCGAACGCGCTCAAATCCTCGTTGATGATTCGTTTCGTGATACCATGACTAAAAGGAGTCAGGATAACGATAGGAATATGCTCGTATTTCTCCTTGATATGCCGGCCGATGTCAAAACTGTCGTTATCCCCTGTGCCCGGCATACAAATCACCAGGTCGAATGACATACTTTCCAACTGCGCCAACGCTTCCTCTTCCGTAGACACTTGCGAGAACCGGGGCGGATAACGCAGAGACAATGAAGTGTATTCATTGAAAATCTTCTCGTCAATGCGCCCGTCATCTTCGAGCATGAAAGCATCATAAGGGTTGGCTATTAACAGCACGTTAAAAATTCGCCGGGTCATTAAATTAGCGAATTGCGTATCTTTGAAGTAAAGCTGGTTTAATTTATATTTACTGAGCATAAAAAATATTCTCCTTTCTTATTCAAGTCGTCATTCTTCAAAATCACATTTTGCAAAGTTAATTCTTTAAATCTCATTTTCCACCATCTTCTTTATAAAGTTTACTTGTTTATCTCTTATTATTTTGTAGATTTGTAACTTTAAGTTTATTCAAAAAGACTTTTTATTCACATGAAAAAGGTAACTTTATTAATGAGTGGAATCATGGTGATGTCATGCGCTCCCCAGCAGAAAAAGCTGGTCTACCCCGAGACGGCAAAGGTAGACACAATAGACGTGTACTTTGGTACGCAAGTCCCCGACCCTTACAGATGGTTGGAAAACGACACCAGTGCAGCCACTACCGCCTGGGTAGAAGCACAGAACAAAGTGACGAACGAGTACCTGAGCCAAATTCCTTTCCGGGAAAACCTCTTGAAACGGTTGACGGAACTGGCCGACTATGAGAAAATCAGCGCCCCAATCAAAAAACATGGAAAATATTACTTCAGCAAGAACGACGGCTTGCAGAACCAAAGTGTATTCTACGTGCAGGATTCCCTTGACGGTGAACCCCGCGTATTCCTCGACCCGAACAAACTGTCGGAAGACGGTACGGTAGCCCTTACAGGTCTTTATTTCTCCAACGACGGCAAGTACGCCGCTTACAGCATTTCACGCTGCGGCTCAGACTGGTCTGAGATTTATGTTATGGACACCGAAAGCGGCAAACTGCTGGAAGACCACATCGAATGGGCTAAGTTCACCGGCGCCGCCTGGCAGGGAGACGGATTCTATTACAGTGCTTACGATGCTCCAAGCAAAGGAAAAGAGTTCTCCAACGTAAACGAGAATCATAAAATCTATTACCATAAAATTGGTGAACCGCAATCGAAAGACAAACTGGTTTATCAGAATCCGGCTTATCCGAAACGTTTCTATACTTCCAGCACCAGTGAAGACGAACGCATCCTCTTCCTGACAGAATCCGGTGCCGGAAGAGGAAACAACCTGTTCATCCGCGACCTGAAAAAGCCCAACTCCCCTTTCATCCAACTGACTACCGACCTCGACTACCAATACTACCCTATTGAAGTAATCGGCGACCAGATTTATATCTACACCAACTATGGCGCACCGAAAAACAGAATCATGGTGACCGACATCAACCGCCCCAAACTGGAAGACTGGAAAGAACTCGTCCCCGAATCGGAAGCCGTGCTTTCAAACGCAGAGGTGATTGGCGGCAAACTGTTCCTTACCTACGATAAAGACGCTTCCAACCACGCCTATGTTTACAACCTCGACGGCAAGCAATTGCAGGAAATCGAATTACCGTCGCTCGGCTCCGTAGGTTTCAGCGGCAACAAGGACGACAAGGAATGTTTCTTCGGATTCACTTCCTTCACCATCCCCGGCGCTACTTATAAATATGATATGGACAGCAACACCTACGAACTATACCGCGCACCGAAAGTACAGTTCAACTCGGACGATTTCGTGACCGAACAAGTGTTCTATCCCAGCAAGGACGGTGTGAAAATCCCGATGTTCCTTACCTATAAGAAAGACCTGAAGAAAGACGGCAAGAACCCCGTATTCCTCTACGGTTACGGCGGCTTCGGCATCAGCCTCAACCCCGGATTCAGCGCCATCCGCATCCCGTTCCTCGAAAACGGCGGAATCTATGCCCAAGTCAACCTTCGCGGTGGCAGTGAATACGGTGAAGACTGGCATGTAGCCGGAACCAAAATGCAGAAACAGAACGTATTCGACGACTTTATCTCTGCTGCTGAATACCTTATCGACCAGAAATATACCGATAAGGACAAGATAGCCATCGTAGGAGGTTCCAACGGCGGTCTGCTGGTGGGCGCCTGCATGACGCAACGCCCCGACCTGTTCCGCGTTGCCATCCCGCAAGTAGGTGTAATGGATATGCTCCGCTACCACAAATTCACCATCGGCTGGAACTGGGCAAGCGACTACGGGACAAGCGAAGACAGCAAAGAAATGTTCGAATACCTCAAAGGCTACTCTCCGCTGCACAATCTCAAACCGGGCACCAACTATCCCGCAACCCTCGTCACCACCGCCGACCATGACGACCGCGTAGTTCCCGCCCACTCATTCAAGTTTGCCGCTACCCTGCAAGCTGATAATGACGGCACGAACCCCACACTCATACGCATCGACAGCAAAGCCGGGCACGGTGCCGGCAAACCGATGGCGAAAGTGCTGGAAGAACAAGCAGACATCTACGGATTTATCATGTATAATCTGGGAATGAAACCGAAATTCTAAAGCGCGACTTTCTATTTGTAAACACATAGAAGCCCCGTAGCCTGTATTTTACATTACAGGTCGCGGGGCTTTGTGTTTTTCAGCAGAAAAATCTGACATTTTATCATTATTTAATCAAAATATCGGCATCAAAATAAGCAACTTTGAAAAATTTCCCTATATTTGCAGTGAGTTAGTTGACATTTTATCAGAATTAACCTTTTAAAATATAGTATCATGAACATCCAAAAAATCATGTCCTCTCTAGAGGCAAAGCATCCCGGTGAATCTGAGTATCTTCAAGCAGTAAAAGAAGTTCTTCTCTCCATTGAAGATATATACAATCAACATCCTGAATTTGAAAAAGCTAAAATCATAGAAAGATTGGTGGAACCCGACCGTATCTTTACTTTCCGTGTGACGTGGGTAGATGATAAAGGTGAAGTGCAAACCAATCTCGGCTATCGCGTACAATTCAACAACGCTATCGGTCCGTACAAAGGCGGTATCCGTTTCCATGCTTCCGTGAACCTTTCCATCCTGAAATTCCTCGGTTTCGAACAGACTTTCAAGAACGCACTCACTACCCTGCCTATGGGCGGCGGCAAAGGCGGTTCCGACTTCTCTCCACGTGGAAAGAGCGATGCTGAAATCATGCGTTTCTGCCAGGCATTCATGCTGGAATTATGGCGTCATCTCGGTCCCGACATGGACGTGCCTGCCGGTGACATCGGCGTAGGCGGACGTGAAGTAGGCTATATGTTTGGAATGTACAAGAAACTGACCCGTGAATTTACAGGCACCTTCACCGGAAAGGGATTGGAATTCGGTGGTTCTCTGATTCGTCCCGAAGCTACCGGTTTCGGTGGTCTGTATTTTGTCAATCAAATGTTGCAGGCAAAAAACATTGATATTAAAGGCAAGACAGTAGCCATCTCCGGATTCGGAAACGTTGCCTGGGGCGCAGCAACCAAAGCTACCGAACTAGGTGCCAAGGTAATCACCATCTCAGGTCCGGACGGATATATCTATGACCCGGACGGCATCAGCGGTGAAAAGATAGACTATATGCTCGAACTCCGTTCTTCGGGTAATGACATCGTCGCTCCTTACGCAGAAAAATATCCGAACGCAACCTTCGTAGAAGGCAAGCGTCCGTGGGAAGTAAAAGCGGATATTGCACTTCCTTGCGCGACTCAGAACGAATTAAATGGAGAAGATGCTCAAAATCTCATAAAAAATGACGTACTTTGCGTCGGAGAAATTTCCAACATGGGCTGTACGCCGGAAGCCATCGACCTTTTCATCGAACATAAAAAGATGTACGCACCGGGTAAGGCAGTCAACGCAGGTGGTGTTGCCACTTCCGGATTGGAAATGTCTCAAAACGCCATGCACCTGAGCTGGAGTGCCGCCGAAGTGGACGAAAAACTCCACGCAATCATGCACGGTATCCATGCGCAATGCGTGAAGTACGGCACGGAGCCCGACGGATACATTAATTATGTGAAGGGTGCCAACATTGCCGGATTTATGAAAGTAGCTCACGCAATGATGGGACAAGGCGTTATTTAAATTGAAAATTGAGAATTAAAAATTAAAAAATAATACCGTTTGGTAATAGACTACTTTAGTCAGCAAAACATTTATTTTTCAACTCTCAATTTTTAATTTTCAATTTATTCAAAGACTTTGTTTAGTTGTATTTGTATTTGTGGTTTGCGCTGCTCGTCTCCTGTGACAGGACGCGGGCAGCGCTATTTTTCTGAAAATAACTATATTTTCCACGGAATTAATTATCTTTGTGGCATCATAGGGTAACCCCCAATAGTTCTACAACAAATAATCATGTAACAAATAAATAAAGATGCTACAACCCGAATTAAAATTCCGTCGCGATAAGATTCGCAGTCTGATGGCGTTACAGGGCATTGATGCTGCGCTAATCACTTGTAATGCAAATTTGATTTATACTTATGGTTGCGTAGTCAGCGGTTATATTTATCTCCCTCTCCACTCACCTGCATTGCTATTTTTCAAGCGTCCCAATAATATCACAGGCGAACATGCCTTCCCTATCCGCAAACCGGAACAAATTGTCGATTTGCTGAAAGAACAGGGATTGCCGATGCCTGCAAAGTTAATGCTGGAAGGCGATGAGCTTCCCTACACAGAATATTGCCGTCTGGCAAGCCTGTTCCCAGAAGCAGAAGTTGTGAACGGAACTCCGCTAATTCGCCAGGCACGCAGTGTAAAAACTCCTATTGAAATCGAAATGTTCCGCCGTTCGGGCATCGCCCACGCAAAAGCGTACGACCTGATACCGAGCGTATATCGCCCCGGCATGACAGACATCGAGTTTTCTATCGAAATAGAACGTCTGATGCGTCTGCAAGGCTGTTTGGGTATTTTCCGTGTATTCGGACGCAGCATGGAAATCTTCATGGGCAGTGTGCTGACCGGAGACAATGCCGGTTATCCTTCTCCGTATGACTTTGCCCTGGGTGGTCAAGGTCTTGACCCTGCCCTGCCGGGTGGAGCCAACAAGACCCCGCTGAAAGAAGGACAAAGCGTCATGGTAGACCTGGGCGGCAACTTCAACGGATATATGGGAGACATGAGCCGCGTATTCTCTATCGGAAAGCTATCCGAAGAGGCTTATACAGCCCACCAAGTCTGCCTCGATATTCAGGAAAAGATTGCTTCCATAGCCCGTCCGGGTGTTTCTTGCGAGAAACTATATGATACAGCTATCGAAATTGCCACCGCAGCCGGATTTGCAGATAAATTCATGGGTACAGGTCAGCAAGCCAAGTTTATCGGTCACGGCATCGGACTCGAAATCAATGAAACACCGGTACTCGCCCCCCGCATGAAGCAAGAACTGGAGCCGGGAATGGTGTTTGCCCTCGAACCGAAAATCGTTCTGCCGGGTGTAGGTCCTGTCGGTATAGAAAACTCCTGGGTAGTCACCAATGAAGGAATCGAAAAGCTGACTAATTGCAATGAGGAAATTATCGAATTAAGCTGATTTCTTCGTTACAAGAGCATTCAAAACATACTATAACGAGAGTCTCAAACACCAGAAGAGGCTCTCTGTTATTCAAAGCAAAATCATTTATTTTTTATACATACATTGAAAGACATGCCCATTATATCAATATTTTAATCCATTTAATTCCCCCAACAAGATGATGAAACAACCTTTGATTCTAACCCTTGCATCTTCTGTTGCTTGCGCAGTAAACGCAACGAACAAAACGCCGGGAAACACAACATCGGAAAAGGCAAAAGCCCCTAACGTCGTATTCATCTACGCCGATGACCTCGGCTACGGAGACTTGCAATGCTACGGAGCCAAAAACGTAGAAACGCCCAACGTCAACCGGCTGGCTGAATCAGGAATCCTTTTCACAAACGCCCATGCCACCGCCGCAACCAGCACCCCTTCTCGCTACTCCATGCTGACAGGCGAATACGCATGGCGCAAAAAAGGAACGGATGTAGCTGCCGGAAACGCCGGAATGATTATCCGTCCCGAACAGTACACGATGGCGGATATGTTCAAAAGTACGGGCTATACTACCGCTGCCGTCGGCAAATGGCATCTTGGACTCGGCGACAAGGCGGGCACACAAGACTGGAACGCTCCCCTGCCCTGCGCACTGGGCGATTTAGGCTTCGACTACCATTACATCATGGCTGCCACAGCCGACCGCGTCCCCTGCGTGTACATCGAAAACGGGAAAGTAGCCAACTACGACCCCAGCGCACCTATCGAAGTAAGTTACCAGAAGAACTTCGAAGGCGAACCTACCGGAAAAAGCAATCCAGAAATGCTGTATAACCTGAAACCCAGCCACGGTCACGACATGTCCATTGTCAACGGAATTTCCCGTATCGGCTACATGAAAGGCGGCGGCAAGGCACTCTGGAAAGACGAGAATATAGCAGACTCACTGACCACCCACGCCATTCAATTCATCGAAGAAAACAAGGACAAACCTTTCTTCCTCTATTTCGCAACGAACGACGTACACGTTCCCCGCTTCCCTCACGACCGTTTCAGAGGCAAGAACCCGATGGGGTTGAGAGGTGACGCCATCGTACAGTTCGACTATTGCGTCGGCGAAATCATGAACACACTGGAGAAACTGGGACTGAGAGAAAATACTCTCATTATCCTTTCAAGCGATAACGGACCGGTAGTAGACGACGGATATGACGATAAAGCGGAAGAACTCCTCAACGGACACAGCCCCGCCGGACCGCTAAGAGGTAACAAATACAGCGCGTTCGAAGGTGGAACCCGTATCCCCGCCATCGTCAGTTGGCCTGCCGGAGTGAAAAAAGGCATGACTTCGGACTTATTGGTTTCACAAATCGACTGGTTGGCTTCCCTCGCTTCACTGACCGGAGCTATTATGCCCAGGAACACAGCACCGGACAGCTACGACTTCCTCGGAAGCTGGTTGGGCAAAGACAAAAAAGACCGCCCGTGGGTTATCGAACAGGCTTCCAACCACACTTTGTCCGTCCGCACCAAAGACTGGAAATACATCGAACCGAGCGACGGCCCGAAAATGATTCAGTGGGGACCGAAAATAGAAACCGGAAACTCCAAAGAGCCACAACTCTACAAAATGCAGGAAGTAAAAGAGGTGACCAACTATGCTTCCCAAATGCCTGAAAAAGTGACTGAACTGCAAAATATTCTCCAAAGCGTACGTGACGGAAAGGATATTATAGGCAAATAAATCCGGACACTCATACATTCAACCTTAAAAAATATACATTCAACTTTAAAAAATCAAACAACATTATGGATTATAAATCAATCTCACTAGTTGGCGGCACACTACTCTTATCCGCCCTGTCTGCCAATGCACAGAAAAAGAATGCCCAACCCAATATTATTTTTATCCTTTGTGATGACATGGGATACGGAGATTTGGGATGCTACGGTCAGCCGTTCATACGCACTCCTCATATCGACGCTATGGCAAGCGAAGGCATACGTTTCACGCAAGCGTATGCGGGCAGCCCCGTCAGCGCTCCTTCGAGGGCTTCGTTCATGACAGGACAACACAGCGGCCACTGCGAAGTACGCGGCAACAAGGAATACTGGGTAAATTCCCCCATCATCATGTACGGAAACAACAAAGAATATTCCGTAGTGGGACAGCATCCTTACGACCCTGACCACATCATCCTACCGGAAATCATGAAAGACAACGGCTATACCACAGGTATGTTCGGCAAATGGGCGGGCGGTTACGAAGGTTCCTGCTCCACTCCCGACAAACGGGGCATAGACGAATATTACGGCTATATCTGCCAATTCCAGGCTCATCTCTACTATCCCAACTTCCTCAACCGTTACAGCAAAGCGCTGGGCGATACGGGCGTAGTACGTATCATCATGGACGAAAACATCAAATATCCGATGTACGGTCCCGAATACCAGAAACGCTCGCAATACTCCGCCGACATGATTCATGAGAAAGCAATGGAATGGCTTGACCAACAAGACGCCAAACAGCCTTTCTTCGGTGTATTCACTTACACATTGCCCCATGCGGAACTTGTTCAGCCGGAAGATTCCATCCTGAACGAATACAAGGCTAAATTTGACCCGGACAAAGTATTCAAAGGCAATGAAGGCTCACGCTACAACGCTATCACGCATACACATGCCCAATTTGCCGCCATGATTACCCGCCTCGACTATTACGTAGGCGAAGTCTTGAAGAAGCTGAAAGAGAAAGGACTGGACGAAAACACATTAGTCATCTTCTCCAGTGACAACGGCCCTCACGAAGAAGGCGGAGCCGACCCCACTTTCTTCGGCAGAGACGGAAAGCTGCGCGGACTGAAACGCCAATGCCACGAAGGCGGCATACGCATTCCATTCATCGCCCGTTGGCCGGGACATGTGCCTGCCGGTGAGGTGAACGACCACATCTGTGCTTTCTACGACTTAATGCCTACTTTCTGCGACATAGCCGGCATCAAGAACTACGAAAAGAAATACCGCAACAAGGAGAAAGATGTGGATTATTTCGACGGAATCTCTTTCGCTCCGACATTGCTGGGCAAGAAAAAACAGAAACAGCATGACTTCCTGTATTGGGAATTCAATGAAACGAATCAGATAGCGGTACGTATGGGAGACTGGAAGCTAATCGTCAAGAATGGAAAACCTTCACTTTATAATCTGAAGACTGATATTCACGAGGATAACGACATAGCACTCCAACATCCGGACATCGTAGAAAAGATGAAAGCCATCATCTTTGAGCAGCATACTCCGAATCCACATTTCTCTGTGACATTGCCTAAATAACAACTACACTGATAAAGAAATAAGTGATTATTATATTTCAGGCTCGGATTACACGGATTTAAATTACTTTAATCTGTGTAATCCGAGCCTGAGTAATATTACCCAATAAGGTATCTTATTATTTACACTTCCTACGTATTAATAAGTTTCCTATTACTAATATACTTCCTGCTTATTGATAAACTTCCTGTTCTTATAAAGAATATCTATTTATCAACCGGCATCAACCCCATCTTCTTCGCCCGCTCCATCAGATAAGCATGGGCAGCCTCATATTCATTGGGAATCACACCGTCCAGGATAGCATCCTTTATCGCACTTTTCAGCACGCCTACTTCCCGGCACGGCTGCAAACCGAAGATTTCCATAATCTCCTCTCCACTCACAGGCGGCTGGAAATTACGTACCCGGTCTTTTTCTTCCAGGTCTTTCAACTTCTGGCGCACCAACTGGAAGTTATTCAGGAAACGCTGCTTGCGTTCCACATTCTTGGAAGTAATATCCGCTTCGCAAAGCATCATCAAGTCATCAATATCATCGCCCGCCTCAAAGAGCAAACGACGCACCGCCGAGTCCGTCACCACGTCATCCGCAATGACAATAGGGCGCATATGCAGGCTGACCAGCTTCTGCACATATTTCATCTTCTCATTCATCGGCAACTTCATCTTCCGGAAAATCCCCGGAATCATCTTCTCACCGATGAAATTATGATTATGGAACGTCCATCCCGCCTTCGGCTCCCACCGTTTCGTGGCAGGCTTGGCAATATCGTGCAGCAACGCCGCCCAACGCAACCAAAGATTATCAGTCTTCTTGCTGATATTATCCAACACTTCGAGCGTATGATAAAAATTATCCTTGTGCGAACGCCCGTTCCGTGTCTCCACCCCTTGCAACGCTGCAAATTCCGGGAAAATCAACGGCAGCAACCCGCTACGGTCGAGGTCGATAAACCCTTTCGAGGGAATCGGCGAAAGAATAATCTTGTTCAGTTCGTCCGCAATGCGCTCACGGGAAATAATCTCAATCCGTTCCTTGTTGCGGCAAAGCGAGTCGAAAGTATCATCGTCAATATAAAAACCCAACTGCGTAGCAAAACGGATGCAACGCATCATGCGCAACGGGTCGTCACTAAAAGTAATATCCGGGTCGAGCGGAGTACGAATCGTCTTCTCCTTCATATCATCCAAACCGCCGAACGGGTCTACCAGTTCGCCGAAACGTGCTTTGTTGAGACAAACCGCAAGAGCGTTGATTGTGAAATCCCGACGGTTCTGGTCGTCTTCCAACGTACCGTCCTCAACAATCGGTTTGCGCGAATTCCGTTGGTACGATTCCCTGCGAGCACCGACAAATTCCACTTCCGTACCTTTATATTTTACCTGTGCCGTCCCGAAATTCTTGAAAACAGAAACGTGCGCACCCCGTCCCAGACGTTTGCCGAGTGCTTCCGCCATTGCAATTCCACTGCCTACAACTACTACATCTATATCTTTAGAGGGACGTTGCAGAAAAATATCGCGAACATAACCGCCTACCACATAGCACTCCAAACCGAGCGCATCCGCCGTTTCGGCTATCTGTCTGAAGATGGGTTCGCTGAATTGCTGCTTCAATTCCTCTTGAGTCAACTCTATCATTCCTTTTAGTTATACGTTTTGAGGGTGCAAAATTACAAAAATAAGGGATATATTTGTACTTTTGCCGTTAATAAGTGAACAATGAATCAGAAACAGCCTGTCTGTCTTGAACAGTAAACCGTAAACAATAAAATAGTAAATAAGACTTGTGATGAAAAAACTGATTATCCTCTTTTGCGGCACGCTGGCACTGGCTGCCTGCGGCAACGGACTTGAGAAAAAAGCCAATGAAAAACTGGCGGTTGCCAAGGCTGCCTACGAACGTGGCGACTACGAAGAAGCCAAGTCGCAAATCGACAGTATCAAAATCCTCTACCCCAAAGCCTTCGAAGCACGCAAAGCGGGACAGGCACTGATGCTCGATGTAGAGACAAAGGCACAGCAGAAGACACTCGCTTACCTCGACAGCGCCTTCCAGGCGAAGACCGAAGCGTTCAACGCCATCAAAGACAAATTCATCCTCGAAAAGGACGCCGAATACCAGCAGGTAGGCAATTATCTCCACCCTGCACAAACCATAGAAAAGAACATGCACCGCTCCTTTCTCCGCTTCCAGGTGGACGAACAGGGCAACATGAGCATGACTTCCATCTATTGCGGTGCAGGCAATATCCATCATGTAGGTGTCAAAGTGATTGCCCCCGACGGCAGCTTTGCCGAAACTCCGGCTTCCAAAGACAGCTATGAAACGACCGACATGAATGAAAAGATAGAGAAAGCGGACTACAAACTGGGAGAGGACGGAAACGTTATCGGATTTATCAACCTCAACAAAGACAAGAATCTACGCGTAGAATACCTCGGCGACCGTGCCTACAAGACAACCATGAGTCCGACCGACCGCCAGGCTGCGGCATCTGTCTACGAGTTGGCACAAATTCTTTCCACCATGCAGCAGATTAAGAAAGAACAAGAAGAAGCCAATCTGAAAATCGAGTTTATCAATAAGAAAAAAGAACGGAAAGCGCAGGAAGAGGTTGCCGACTAACATACCTAATTAAGAGTACAACTAGAAACAATATAAAGTATGGATTATAATGTAATGCAAATTTAATATAAGTTTGAGTAACTCCATTATAGTCTGAGTAACTCCATTGGGGTAACTAAAAAGTCGGTAGTATATCCACTCTCCTCCTTCGGGAAGGAGAATTTTAGATACTATCGACTTTTTAGTCAGTCCCGAGCCATGCGGAACACCCTTATAGCAGCCTGACCTTACTTCACCCTTCTATTCAACTGATTATTAGCCTTTTCCGGCTTCGACTTACCCACCCGTTTTCCGGAACTCTTCTTTTTCCCGGCTCCTGACTTTGCCTTTCCGGCAAAAGGATTATTACTTTTTTTTATCGGCATAGCTTACTCCTTATTCTCCTTCATAAAACTCACCCAAGAACCAGCGAGCCACAAAATCCCAATTTTCCTGCAACAGCGCCTTTCCGTTCTCGAACGGGAACTGTGCGTCCGGCAACAGATTGTGTTCCATTCCATACTTCAGCAAGTCGAACGGACACAGCCCTTCTTCACAGAACATTTCATACGCCCCTTCCTCAGCCTCTTCGACACTATAAAACGGATTATTCCCGTCAGCAAAGAATTCGGCAACATCAGGGCCTATCAACAATCCTTTCGGATTGCCGTAAACAACGAAATTATCGAACTCCGCCAAATCCGGCAACAAAGCATCTTCCTCATCTTCCCACTTCAACGAATTTACAAAGAAGAATTTCAGCGCATTGTATGAACCAAAGAACATGAGCGGCTCTCCATTACTTGCCTCCAAGAAACGTTCCACATTCGTCGGCATCTTCTCTCCCGGCAAAGCCACCGGCAGAGGCTCACGTTTCTTCCGCATCAACTCCGTCTCCATCATCCAGCCCGGAGCAAGATGTTCGCTGATAGGAGCCGATTCGAAAACAGCATCCAAACGCTCGTAAAGCACCCCCGCAAACTCCAGCAAATCCTTGTCCATCGGATTCTCCACCCAGTCGAAATCATCACCGACCGGCGAATTGATAGCCCACAGCAAGAAAGCGATGTCCTCACGGTTGATTTCATCCGGCAAGTAGTCCTCAGACAATGGATAGAACGGCAGGTAACGACCGTAATTCTCCTTATGCCAATGAATGAACTCCCGCCAGTTTCCCGCGTCCGCCACGCAATCTTCCAGGTACAGGGCACACGACAAAGCCACCCGTCGCTGGTCTTCCACCATTTCCCTGCCTTGATACATATAAGAGTTCGCCACCAACGGCAACAGTTCGTTAGCCAAATTAAGATACCACTCATCCGTAGCCGTCACCTTCGCACGACCATGCACCTCAGTCCATGCCCGCATATAAATCTTCTGTTCCTTCATCGTTACAGTCGTTTTAATCGTTACAATCGTTTCAAAGCCAGTTTAATAACCTTTTCCACCGGAGCATCCGGCTCTTCCTTCATGATAGCCAACACCACCTTCTGCGAAGGCGCAGCGGCAAAACCGAGCATCGTCAACGCAGCCACAGCCTCTTCCTGCACCTCCGCGTTGGCAGCTTGCAGCAACATGCCACCCGCACCGGCAACACCGCCCGCAGCAGACATTCCCATCGTCTTAATCTTGTCCTTCAGGTCGACAATCACACGCTGCGCAGTCTTCAGACCGATACCTTTCACCGTTTTCAGCATATTCGCGTTCTCGGTACTGATTACATTCACCAGTTCGGCAGGCGAAAGGGCGGAAAGAATCATGCGTGCCGTATTCCCGCCGATGCCCGAAACAGAAATCAGCAACAGGAAAATCTCCCGCTCCTGCTTCTCGGCAAAGCCATACAACACATACGCGTCCTCACGAATCGCCTCATAAATATACAACTTACAAGTTTTCTTTCCCTGAATAGCCGAATAGGTATTCAAGGATATATTGGCGGCATACCCCACCCCGTTACAGTCGATTACCGCGGTTGCCGGACTGAGTTCGGCAAGCTCGCCTCTAATATATTCTATCATAATGGGAACAAAGATAAAACTTTCCCGCCACAGATTATCCCGTTTTCTACAGATTATTCGTTTTAAGAGCCCGGCAGTTAAAATCTGACGCATACACGAGTCGTATCCCATGCAAACCGTAGCGAATCTAAAAAAAAATAAAAATAATGCCGCCCACAAACAATCCTTCCTAATAATTTGTTTACTTTTGCAGCAGAAATAAAGAAAAATGTTCATATAAAACCAATAAAAGAATGAAAAAAGTAAGAGCCGCCATCGTCGGTTATGGCAACATTGGACACTACGTACTTGAAGCGCTACAAGCAGCGCCTGATTTCGAAATAGCCGGGGTAGTTCGTCGTGCAGGAGCAGAGAACAAACCGGAAGAACTGGCAAACTACGCAGTAGTAAAGGACATTAAAGAGCTGGAAGGCGTAGACGTGGCAATCCTTTGCACGCCCACCCGCAGCGTTGAGAAATATGCAAAAGAATATCTGGCTATGGGCATCAATACCGTAGACAGTTTCGATATTCACACCGGCATCGTCGACCTGCGCCGCACACTGGACGCAACCGCCAAAGAACACAAAGCCGTATCCATCATCTCCGCAGGCTGGGACCCGGGAAGTGACTCCATCGTGCGTACGATGCTCGAAGCGATTGCCCCGAAAGGTATCACCTACACCAACTTCGGCCCGGGCATGAGCATGGGACACACCGTAGCCGTGAAAGCCATCGACGGAGTGAAAGCCGCCCTTTCCATGACCATCCCCACCGGTACGGGAATCCACCGCCGTATGGTGTACATCGAACTGAAAGACGGATACAAGTTTGAAGAAGTGGCCGCCGCCATCAAGGCAGACCCTTACTTCGCGAACGACGAGACGCACGTGAAACTCGTCCCGAGCGTAGACGCGCTGCTCGACATGGGACACGGTGTAAATCTCACTCGCAAAGGCGTATCGGGAAAAACGCAGAACCAGTTGTTCGAATTTAATATGCGCATCAACAACCCCGCACTGACCGCACAGGTATTGGTATGCGTGGCACGCGCTTCGATGAAACAACAGCCGGGATGCTACACTATGGTGGAAGTTCCCGTCATCGACCTTCTTCCGGGCGACCGTGAAGAGTGGATTGGACACTTAGTATAATATTTTTCCATACGATAAATAAAAAAATAGAGAAAGGAGTACCACCTTTCTCTATTTTTTTTATCTTTGCGGGAATAGTACTAAAAAAACACTAACAATGGGAAAACTATTCATTCTCTGCGCATTACTATTCCAATTCCTGTCGCCCGTTTACTCGCAGCAAACAGCCACAGATGTCATCAACCCCAGTATGAAATACGGCAAACCCACCATGGAAGAGCTGAAGATGACCACCTACGCACCGGACACCGCCGCAACCGCCGTCGTACTGTACGCCAAAAACAACGCCCGCTACGACCTGCTGCACAATGACTTCCGGCTCGTATACACCTACGAGATAAAAATAAAGGTACTGAAATCCGAAGGCACATCCTATGCGGACATCATCATACCTTATTATTCGAAAGAAAAAGCAGGCGGCATCATGAAAGAAAACATCACCCAGCTCGACGCTTCCGCCTACAACCTCGAAGACGGCAAGATAGTACGCACCAAGATGAAGCGCGACCTCGTCTTCGAAGAAAGGCTCAACAAGAACTATATGCAGATAAAGTTCTCCATCCCCGCCGTCCGTGAGGGAACCGTATTCGAGTACAAATACCAGCTCAACTCCGACTTCTATTACAGCATCAACCACTGGGAAGCGCAGAAAAGCATCCCCGTCATCCACACGCAATATGACATCACCATCCCCGAATATTTCCTGTTCAACCTCGACATGAGAGGCACACATTCACTGAACATGAAAGACCAGTCGGAAAGCCTCTCCTACACGCTCCACTACCAAAACGGCCAAGTGGAACAGCTCCTCTGCAGCGGACGCCACCTAAGTTTTACCGGCAAGCAACTGCCTGCCCTCCGCCCCGACAAATACGTATGGTGCGCGGACGATTACATGAGCGGTGTCGGCTTCGAACTGCGTGGAATCAACTTCCCCGGCTCACTCTACAAATCGTTCACCAACACCTGGGAGACTATCGACAAGATGCTGCTCGAAGACGAGGACTTCGGCTCCCTGCTCAAAATGCGTAATCCCTACCGCGACGAAATGGCTGCACTGGCGCTCGACAAACTGACCGACAGGCAGGACAAGATTGCCGCCATCTACACCTTCCTCAAAAAGAAAATGTCATGGAACGGTCAATACGGACTTTACGGCAGCGAAGTGAGAAAAGCGATAAAGAACGGAACCGGCAGCAACGCGGACATCAACTTCGTACTCATGAGCATGCTGCGTGACGCGCAGATTCCCTGCTATCCGGCCGTGATGAGCCGCAAGACGTTGGGGATTCTTCCACTCTCGCACCCTTCCATCCAGAAACTGAACACGTTCGTAGTCGGCATAGCGGACACGGACAGCACTTTCGTATTCCTCGACGGCTCCGTCACCAACGGATATATGAACACGCTGCCACCTGTACTGATGGTAGACCGCGCCCGTCTCCTCAGCAAAGCGGACGGGGGCAACTGGATAGACCTCAGCCAACTCGGCAAGAACCAAATCCGCTCGTCCGTCAATGCGCAGATTCATCCCGACGGACGGATAACAGGAACCCGCCAGACCGGATACACCGGACAGCACGCCGCCAACTTCCGCAGAAACTATCACGCTGCCAAGGACAGCGCGGAGTTTATCAGCAAACTGGAAACGGAAGAAAACATCAAAGTGAAAACATTCTCAACCACAGACGTGAACGCTTTCTCTTCCATCGTAAAGGAGAGACTCGAATTTGAAAAACAAGCGAACGTGAACGACAATCTGATTTACATCAACCCGATGGTTTTCCTGCATGTCAGCAAATGCCCGTTCACCCAGGCCGAACGCCAACTGCCGCTGGAAATGCCTTATGCCGAACAAATCATTCAAGTGACCAACCTCACCATCCCCGAAGGATATACCGTCGACGAGCTGCCGGCTCCCTTGAATGCGTTTACGGAAGACAAACAGGGATTCTGCCGCTACCTCGTACATCAGAACGGCAACCAGCTTATCATCACCTACTCGTTCAGTTCCAACAAACTGATTTATCCCACCAGCGAATACAAGTTGGTGAAATCCTTCTGGGAACTGATTGCCGAGAAAAACAACGAGATATTAGTACTCAAGAAAATATAACCGACGTAGCCGGTGTAGCGCCGGAGCAAGCATAGCACTGACAATGCTCAATCTTTATATATTATGAAACATCCCAATCAATCCAACTCCATAAAGCACTTCATAAAGAAAGTATCCACCCTGTCTTATGTCGTTTTTTGCCTGAGCCTTCTGGCAACGCCCGTCCGCGCACAAGACACGATGAAGGATGCCAACTCCGTCGTCACGGACGCCCGGACAGAAATCCTCTGCAAGTCAATGACCCAATCCGTAGAAAAGGAAAGCCGGACTATCACCATACTCAACCGCAAAGGTCTGGAAGACGCCGCCTTCTATTGCGGATGCGACATGTTCCGTTCCTTACAGAAATTCTCCGGAGAAATCATCAACGCTTCGGGACAGACCGTACGCAAGATTAAGAAATCCGACCTTCAAAAGAGCGAATACAGCTCTTCGCTCACCACGGACGATTATTTCTATTATTACGAGTGCAACTACCCCTCTTTCCCCTTCACGGTGAAGTACGAATGGGAAATGAAATGCAACAACGGACTAATCGGCTACTCCACCTTCGTCCCGCAAACAAGCTTCAACCAAGGCGTAGAGAAAGCCGCCTACCGGATTGAACTTCCCGCCGGACAGGGATGCCGATACCGCGAACTGAACACGCAGGGAAAAGGAATCGAAGCGAAAGAATCCACCGGCCCCGAAGGCCAGCAAGTGATAGAAGTCACCGCACACCGACTGTCTCCCATCCTCAGGGAACCTTTCGGTCCAAGCTCCGCCGAATTATTCCCCCGCGTCTATTTCGCCCCTTCCGCTTTCAAGTACGACAAATCCGAAGGAGACTTGAGCACCTGGCAGAAATACGGAGAATGGCAGTACCAACTGCTCGACGGACGCGACCAGCTCACCGACCCTTTCCGCGCCAAACTGCACGAGCTGACCGCCCACTGTTCCACCGACCGGGAGAAAGTGAAAGCCGTCTACGACTATCTCGCCAAGACTACCCGCTACGTCAGTATCCAGTTAGGCATCGGCGGCTTGCAGCCTATCGCCGCCGCAGACGTCTGCCGCACGGGGTTCGGTGACTGCAAAGGCTTGTCCAACTACACCCGTGCCATGCTGAAAGAGCTGGGTATTCCCTCTACTTACACAGTCATCAGCACCACCAACGAACGGCTGCTCCCCGACTTTTCGAGCGCCAACCAGATGAACCATGTCATTCTACAAGTCCCGCTTCCGCAGGATACGCTCTGGCTGGAATGTACCAATCCGCAGCTTCCTTTCGGCTACGTCCATCAAGGCATTGCCGGACACGACGCCCTGTTGATAGAACCGGAAGGCGGCAGGATACACCGTCTGCCCACTTATCCCGATTCGCTGAACACGCAATGCATCGTCGCCGAAGTCACCCTCTCCCCCACGGCGGAAGCGAAAATATCGGTCAACGAGGTGTCCCGCCTGTTCCAATACGAAGACGAAGCGGGCATCGTTTACCTTCAACCCAACAAGCAGAAAGACCGCATCCGTGCGGACATCAACCTGTCTCAAGCAGATATCCTGAACCTGCAAATAAAAGAGTGCAAAGAGACAGCCCCGTCCATCACCTTCGACTATTCCGTCAACAGCAACCAATACGGACATAAGACGGGAAACCGCCTGTTTGTCCCCGCCAACATTTTCAGAAAAGGATTCAGCGTCCCTTCCGTCACGAAGCGCACGTATCCTATCCACATCAACTACGGCTATTCGGACACAGACAGCATCCGCATCCGTTTGCCGGAAGGATATGCCATCGAAGGGCTTCCGAAACCGATTGATGTGACGGGCAAATTCGGGAGTTTCCACTCCAGTGTCGAGGTGAAGGACAAGGAGATACATATCGTTCATCGTTTATTCATGCCGAAAGGGATTTATGCTCCTGATGAATACGAGGCATTCATCGGTTTCCGTAAACTGGTGGCAGGACAATATGGTGGCAAAATCATTCTAAAAAAGGAATAAGCGGAATAATTCAATTGTCTATCTGGCAGGGATGCTTTCTTCTTATGTCAGTTCCACATGGTATCACGGCAGTCGCAATCTGGCTGATTCTGTAACGAAGGGTAGGGACATAAAAAAAGGCTATCTATCCCAGACAGCCAATCTTTGTTAACCTTAAATCTAATACTATGAAAAACACAGTACAAAGATACGGACTTTCGGCATATCTCCAAATTTTCGGGGCGAAGCAAGATGATTTATAACACGGTTTAATAGAATACAGAGGTTCGTTAACATTTGAACGACTTAAACTCATAATCTGTATTTAAGTGGGTTACTGTTACTTTTCCCTGTTTCAGCAACTCCCAAAAGTCAATAGAATGTTCCACCAGAAATCGATACTAACAAATTATAACTTTCTTCCATCTCTCTGATTTCCTTTTTCTTTGCAGCCTTTTCTTCGGGCGTAAGCTTCTTGGTAAGAGATTCCAAAAGTTCTTTTCTAAATCTTTTAGCATCCTCACCTTTTATAGTAGGAGTATTTTGAATCGGACGTGCCATTATTTGATTATCAGTATATTTATCTTATTGATGCAACAAATATACACACATACAATCACACATACAAACAAAGCATCATTAAATCAACGATAAGCCATAGACGGAGCGGACCGTTCATAGGTTATGACATTGAGATTATCGTAGCAGAATAAAAATCCGTTGATACAACATCTACGCTTATTTTTAACATTTCAATCTTCCTTACATTGTTCCTACTTTTGTCCCCCGATTTAAGGAACCGACCATTCTATGCAAACTCGTGTTGCCACTACTATCTTCCTTTCTTTATCTCACAAACTACATCATAATAAATAAAAACAACGAATCATGGAAACAACCGACCCATCGTCGCAACCCCAAAGCAAGCAATTCTCTTTTTCTTTTTTCAACAACCTGTGGAGCAAAGAATCCACCATCATCACCCTGCACGAACTCTACCTGCAGGAAACAAGCCCCCTATGGAAACCCAAAACCGAATCGTACCGGAAACTGAAAGGCCGTCCCGACCGGGAAAACGAAGCCAAGATGACCAAAGACTCAATGCCCGTCGTCATCGTCGAAGGCATCTGCCGCCCTCATTGCAGCCACGCAGCTGCCAACCTGGAGAAGATGAGCAGCCTCGCCATGTACGACCTCGACCACTGCGGCCAACGGACACTCGAAATCAAGAACCTGCTCTGCCAACTGCCTTACGTGACCTACGCCCACAACAGCATCTCCGGCGAAGGGCTGAAAATCATCGTTTACCTTGATGTCAACACCCCCGAAGAGTATCCCCTCGCTTACGCCATCTGCCAGCAAACGCTGCAACGCATCGCCGGACATCCCTGCGACGAGCAATGCGCCCGCATCACCCAACCCTGTTCCTGCGTCTGGGACCCCAACGCTTACTACAACCCTGCTCCCGAACCGTACCCCTGGCGTGAAGAACTGGCTACCGACCCTTCTCTGGCACAACTCGTCCGCTCCCCCAAATATACATATGCCAACGGCAGCAGCACCCCTTACCCCACAGGTATCAACGGCAAGTTCTCTCCCATACCGCCCCTCACCGAAGCCTGCGGATATATCGAAGCCTTCGTCCACACCTTCTTCCAATATCACCCCTGGCAGAAAGGAAACCGGCACGAATCCATGCTCGCCTTGGGAAGAAGCGCACGACGTAAGGGATTTTCAAAAGAGGAACTTGAAAAATTAACATCTGTTATGGCAGTAGAAATTGTAGGAAACGGATATACCCTGAAAGAATTACAAAAAGATTTATTCACTGGATATCAATACATTGACTCATCATATGCCCCCAAAAACACCCCCAATTTACTGCCAACACTGCCAACTGCCAACTATGGGCAGAATTATCCGGAAAATACCACTGTCGATGAAGAAGAACTGTCAATAAAAGATGAAGAACTTCGCTCTTCATCACCCTGTATTCCGGCAGAGGTTTACCAGCATCTCCCCTCATTCCTGCAAAGAGCCCTCATAGCCGCCCGCACCGACCGCGAACGCGACATTCTGCTGCTGGGCATACTGGCGAACCTGAGCGGATGTATGCCCAACGTAACCGTAAGTTTCGACCAACGTTACTACAGCCCTCATATTTTTCTTCTCGTCATTGCTTCATCGGCTTCCGGAAAAGGACTTCTCACACTGGCAAGCAGGCTTCCCGAATCCATCAACAACTATCTGAAAGGAGAGAACAAAAAGAAAAAAGAAGCCTACGAACGCGAACTGGAGGCTTGGGAGAAAGCCAACCAGCCCGGCAAGAAAGGAGGAGCATCGCCTGCCGCCACCACTCCCCCTTCCATGCCCG
The DNA here is from genome assembly GCF_903181435.1 of Bacteroides acidifaciens. Taxonomy (NCBI): domain Bacteria; kingdom Pseudomonadati; phylum Bacteroidota; class Bacteroidia; order Bacteroidales; family Bacteroidaceae; genus Bacteroides; species Bacteroides acidifaciens. Next base: position 363,268 of record NZ_CAEUHO010000001.1, on the reverse strand, counting down.
AAAAACCCGAATACCTATATCTCTGCGGCGCCCCCAGCACATCCAAGAACCAGTTAATCAGGCGTCTGAAAACCAACGGCAAACTCGGGCTCATCATCAACGCCTCCGAACTTGATATGATATCCGGTGCCATGAGACAAAAGTGCGGACATCATGACGACGTGTTCCGCGCCGCCTTCCATCACGAACCCGTATCAACGGACTACAAGATAGACGACCAGATTATCTGTGCCGAAGACCCGCATCTGGCTCTCTCGTTCACCGGCACCCCCAACCAGCTTGCTTTCTTCATCCCTTCTTTGGGCAACGGACTGTACAGCCGCTTCGTCATACTCACCGCCGAATCACGCTGGAAGTACCGTTCCGCCGCGCCCATCAAAGGCAAGGAAGACTACGACACCTTCTTCAAAAAACTCAGCGGTGAAGTGCTCGAAATGTTCTTATTCCTGCAACAGTCGCCTACGGAAGTCACCTTGAGCGACAGCCAATGGGAAGAGCATACCTCCTACTTCTCCCAACTTCTGGACGAAGTAGCCTGCGAAAAGGCCGATGCTCCCGGGTCTATCGTGCTTCGTGCCGCATTAATCGTGGTGCGTATAGCCAGTATCCTCACCGCCCTGCGCAAGTGTGAAGGAACTTTGCAGATGAAAGAGTATATCTGCTCGGATGAGGATTTCCATGCGGCAATGGGCATTGTGAAGACCACCACCAGCCACAGTCTGCTGCTCTCTTCTTCACTGCCGGGAGATGAGGTGAAATCCAAACCGTTGAAATCTTACTTCCGCATAGGGCCTGTAATCAATCAGATTAGTAAGAAATTTACGTACAAAGAATTCATCGACAAGGCACAGAAAATTGGCATCAGCGAAAGAAGCGCATGTAGATATCTAAAACATGCAATAGACAATCAATATATTGATAAACAAGACAATAAGTATGTGCGTATCAAAAAAATCACTGACAAGTAAGCCCATAGTTGGCAGTTGTCAGTAGTGGCAGTAAAACGGATAGGTAAAAACAGTATTTAATATGTACGTTTTTGTAGTATAAAGACGTACCTGCCGAACAGAAACCAAGTACTTGACCCGCAGCGGACAAGTAGTAGAACCAACGAAGTGAAGTACAACAACCGGACAAACCAAGTACAGACTCAAGCCCAAAGATGTACTGAAAGAAGAAGGGAGAAGTACTTCATTTTTTATCGTAAGTTCGATATCACTTCGTCCGCATGGTTTTCCTTCCTTCGGGAAGAGGGATGTCCGAAGGACAGGGTGGTAGGATAAACAAGCTTATATCGAACGGACGTTTTTTTATCGCCTTTTTCCTCAAGGCTCTCCCAGATAGCGGACTATCTGCTCCACCTCTTGGCGCAGAAAGCGATGCCGCCGCGAATTGTATCCGATATCGCGCAGCGCCTGCACCAACTGTCCGCACCCGTTAATCCACCGTGTCAGCGTCTTCATCGCCGTTTCTTGCGAACGTCCGGGACAGTAGAGCAACGCCAGCTCGACTTTATCATACGCTCTCAATTCAAATTTTTTCTCTTCTTTCGTTGTGTTCATTATTGTTATTTATTAGTATTATATAATGCTATAAAGATAGTAAGAATCCGCCAATTTGTCAAATAATAGAACCTCTATTTTCTTATAGATACAGACATTAAAAGACATTATCCGACAATAACAGACAATGCCGGACACCTACGGACAAATACCGACATCCCCCATCCCCGTTGCCGTACCTTCGTAGTGTCATAAGCAAGGAACCACTTATGAGCCTCGAAGACAATTAATAATTAACGATTAAAAATTAAAGGATTTTATGGCAAAAGTATTTTCATTCACCAGCGTGCTTCGTAAAAACATGCTGGACAAGGAAAAGCCGGATATGTATTACGCCCTGACAAAGTCGAGCGGCGAGATAGATATCGACGAGATGGCGGAACGCATCCAGCGTTCGAGTACCGTGAACTGGGCGGACGTGCTCTGCGTGCTGCGTGCGCTTCAGACGGAAATGATAGAGAGTTTCAAGAAAGCGGAAATCGTTCGCCTGGGTGGCCTCGGTTCGTTCTATGTCACGCTGCGCAGTTCGGGCGCACTCATCCCGAAAGACGTGAAAGAAGGACTGATTAAAGGCGCCCGTGTCCGTTTCCGTCCCGGTAAGGAAATCAAGAATGCGCTGAAAACGCTGGAATACAGCAAATACAAACCCGAAAACAGCGACGGAGACAAGAGCGACCCTGAAAAACCGGGTGGAAATCCCGACCCGAATCCGGGTGGTGATGACGGCGAGACCCCGGATCCGGCAGCATAACCGACCGGCAGGTAACAAGGTAACGAACACTCAACAAGCCCCATTATGAGAAAGATTGACTTAATCGTGATTCACTGTTCCGCCACACGCGCCGACCGTTCGCTCACCCCGGACGACCTCGATTTACAACACCGCCGCCGTGGCTTCAACGGGACAGGATACCACTATTATATCCGCAAGGACGGGACGGTTCATCTCACCCGTCCGATTGACCGCATCGGCGCACATGTCCGCGGATGGAATGCTCACTCAATAGGTATCTGTTATGAAGGCGGACTGGACTGCCTGGGACGCCCGGCAGACACACGGACACCGGCACAATGTTCCTCACTATGGCAATTGGTGAACCGGTTGAGAGAGAAGTTTCCCGACTCCCGGGTGTGCGGACACCGCGACCTATCGCCGGACCGCAACGGAAACGGAGAGATTGAACCGGAAGAGTGGATTAAGGCGTGCCCGTGCTTTGAGGTGAAAGATGAATTTTCAGGAAAGAAGTAATCAACCATTTAACGTATCGGAAAGGAGGTGTAAAAATTATGGCAATGAAAAAAGGACTTTGGGACATGATTCTGAAAGTAGTCATCGCGGTGGCTTCGGCAGTAGCAGGCGTTTTGGGCGCTAATGCGATGAATCTGTAAAAAGTAGATATGTAACAGATTAATAAAAGTAATATTCTCACCGTGTGGATATGCGCGCTATCCTTAATGGTGGGAATATTATTGGTTTATTTCAAATTCAAATATTATTAACTATATGAATAAAAGACTTCTTTTAGCGTTTGTTCTTTTGGTAAGTATTAATCTCGGCAGCATGGCACAATTACTGCCCATAAAGAACGTTCCCAGTCCGGAAATTGCGGGTCTGGGCGAATTGAAGTGCACTCCAGAAGTTAGACAAATAAACGCTTATGATATATTTGAACCTATTAAAAATAAGTTAGATGATGTCTTTTGGAAAAATTGGTAAATACCTAACGTGTATACAAAACTTGTTGTATATTTTATGTTTCATAAAAATACTGTTCTCATTGTTTTTCTATGAATATGAGCCTTCTTTTATGAAGGATATAGCTTTTACTTTACCATTATTATTAGCACTGATTATAATACCTATCATAAAAAAGAAGATAAAATGAAAGATTTTAAATTTAGATATTATTTATGTTATTATTCCTACCTGTGCTTTTTCTATAGTTTTTGGGGATATTTTTTAATATTAATTATTTTGCATCTTTTTGGCATGGAAATGAATGCGTATTTGGGTTACATATTCTTTCTGCTATTTGGATTATGGGCAGGCAGTGCTACGGCTTTGTCTGCAACTAGTTATATGAAAAAAATATATCGTGAGGAATTAGAGAAAAAGCAAAATTCTAAAGATTCTTAGCGTCCTAATATTCTAAATAATCTACCCTGATATAAGTTGACTAATCATCAATTTATATCAGGGTAATTTTTTTTATTTCCAGCAAATCAACCTACTCGAAATACATATCCAATTGCATACACAGCAGAAATTCATGATTTCCCAAATTTCTCTTCAATCTCCTTGAGATACTCTTCTTTCTTCTTCTTGAATTTCTCCGAAAGCGGATTGTAATGGCAGATAGATACATGATTCAAACGGATTTCATCCGTCTTCTGATTCTTCAGTTCCAGTTGTTCCTCTTCAGAAACACGACGAACATGAGTGCCCTTGAATAAATGATACTTTGACGTGTTTCTTAGCTCATGGACAAACTTCTTCTTTATGCGCCGAATCACTTGCATTTCTCTCCACGAATAAGGTTTATTTCTTCCTTCATTCACGAAATAACAGTTCAACTTGTTTTCCAACTCACGCAAACAGCACAAACGGGAAGAAACACTAAAAGGATTTTCAGCCGGAAGCTCCAATCTGAAGAATTCCACCCGTCCCCAAAATACAAGGTCACCCTTTGCAAACTTGCAAAAAAAGCAAGGACGGGACAAATCACCCTGAAGCAAAGAAGACAATGACTTTATAATCCGCGTGAGAATCTCCTGTTCCACACACGAATAAGGTTGTTCCACCTGACGGAAGAAATGTCCATAAGTACTTGCCAGCATTTCTTCTACATTTGACAAACGGCGCAAGCGCGACCCTTTACTAAGGGAACGTCCGCTCAACGGACAAACGACGTAGTCTTTTTTCATAATAAACATATTAAAATTAAGTTGCACAGTAATTTATTTATCTATATTAAAACTCGAAAGCCGTGTTGGGAAGATATGTATTTGCCCCTATTCCGTAACATTGGTTGCAATACATAAAAAAAGAGTGTTAATGATTGATTCTTTTTCCACTTTTGTATAGAAGATAAGAAAATAATTTCCGACTTTTGCAGTTGACATAAGAGGAAAGCGTATCGGTTCATGTCTGATTTAGAGAAAAGAAACAGACGAAAAACAAACACTTCACAAGTTAAATTCAAAAAAAAGTTTTCCAAAATGGAAAACTTTCTGTATCAGCAAGAAAGAAAAGTTTCCCGAAATTTAATGTTAAAAGCTAACCGGGGTATTGGATTATCTTCTATCTTTGTACCCGTTTTCGGAGCTAAAAAGAGGTTTAGTCAATGAGGGAACGCTGTGCAAATCGGCGACAGTACCCGCTGCTGTAATTCTCTGTGAATCCGCACACTATGCCACTGCACCGATAGGTGTGGGAAGGCGCTGCGAGGGAGGGATAAGTCAGAAGACCTGCCGGAAAGAATTGAAAATTGAGAATTGAGAATTAAAAAATTAAAGACTGGCTATACTAAACGCCTGCATGATTATTGGATTCTCTTTCTTCATTTTTCAATTTTTAATTTTCAATTATTAATTTATTAAAGCTTTCGGGAGTTAAAGTTATGAACTACGCGGAAATTTGTATCATCAAACGTGATGGTAAAAGAGAAGATTTCTCTATCAGTAAGATTAAGAATGCAATCAGCAAGGCATTCAGTGCAACGGGGATTCAGGATGAACAGCAGTTGGTGGCTGACATCACGATGAATGTAATCAGCCAATTTGCCACTCCTACGATTACCGTAGAGGAGATTCAGGATTTAGTGGAAAAGGCATTGATGAAGGTTCGGCCGGAAGTAGCGAAGAAGTATATCATCTATCGCGAATGGCGGAATACGGAACGGGACAAGAAAACCCAGATGAAGCACGTGATGGACGGTATCGTTGCCATCGACAAGAACGACGTCAACCTGAGCAACGCCAACATGAGCAGTCACACCCCTGCCGGACAAATGATGACTTTTGCATCTGAAGTGACCAAAGATTATACTTATAAATATCTGTTGCCGAAACGTTTTGCCGAAGCGCACCAGTTGGGCGACATTCATATCCATGACTTGGATTATTATCCGACCAAGACGACGACTTGCATCCAGTATGACATGGACGACCTCTTTGAACGCGGCTTCCGCACAAAGAACGGCAGCATCCGTACCCCGCAAAGTATCCAGAGCTACGCAACGTTGGCGACTATCATTTTCCAGACTAACCAGAACGAGCAGCACGGCGGACAAGCGATTCCTGCTTTCGACTTCTTCATGGCGAAAGGGGTGGCTAAATCTTTCCGTAAGCACCTAGCTTCGTTCATCAATTTCTATGTGGCGATGGAGAACGGCAATCAGGCGGACGAGAAGGCAATCCGCACGTTGATTGAGGAGTATCTGCCGTCTATCAAGTCTACCGAGGCGGAACGCGAAACGCTGCGCATCGCTTTGATAGCCCTGCAAATCATTATAGATAAGGAACACTTGGCACGCATCACGGAGAAGGCATACCAGCAGACCCGCAAGGATACACACCAGGCAATGGAAGGATTTATCCATAACCTGAACACGATGCACTCACGCGGCGGTAACCAGGTGGTGTTCAGTTCTATCAATTACGGTACGGATACTTCTGCCGAAGGTCGGATGGTGATTGAGGAATTGCTGAAAGCTACCATCGAGGGCTTGGGCACACGGGGCGAGGTTCCTGTATTCCCGATTCAGATTTTCAAGGTGAAGGACGGGGTGTCTTACTCGAAAAAGGACTTTGAGAAAGCAATGAAAGCGGAGAATATAGAGGACGCGATGAAAGACCGTTACGAAGCTCCGAACTTTGACTTGTTGCTGAAGGCTTGCCAGACTACCGCAAAGGCGTTGTTCCCGAACTTCATGTTCCTCGATACGCCTTTCAACACGAACGAGAAATGGAAAGCGGACGACCCGAAACGTTACATCTACGAATTGGCGACAATGGGTTGCCGCACACGTGTGTTTGAAAATGTGGCGGGAGAAAAATCGTCTTTAGGACGCGGCAATCTTTCTTTCACCACGCTGAACATGCCGAGACTGGCTATCGAAGCCCGTATCAAGGCGGAGAACCTGATAGAGGACGAACGCAACACGGATGCTATCGAGCAGAAAGCGAAAGAGATTTTCATCGAATCCGTACACAATATGGCTGCTTTGGTAGCCGACCAGCTTTACGAACGTTACCAATACCAGCGCACGGCACTGGCACGTCAGTTCCCGTTCATGATGGCAAACAACGTGTGGAAAGGCGGTGCCGAACTGAATCCGAACGAACAGGTAGGAGATGTATTGCGCAGCGGTACGTTGGGTATCGGTTTTATCGGCGGACACAATGCGATGGTGGCTCTTTACGGTAAAGGGCACGGTCACAGCCAGAAGGCATGGGACACGCTGTATGAAGCCGTGATGGAAATGAACAAGGTAGTGGACGAATACAAGGAGAAATATAACTTGAATTATTCGGTACTGGCTACTCCTGCCGAGGGACTTTCTGGACGTTTCACGAAGATGGACCGCCGGAAATATGGAAAAATCCCCGGAGTGACAGACCGTGATTATTATGTAAACTCATTCCACGTAGACGTGAAAGAGCCTATCAGCATCGTCGAGAAAATCAAGCGTGAAGCTCCTTTCCACGCCATCACCCGTGGCGGACATATCACGTATGTGGAACTGGACGGAGAAGCGCAGAAGAATGTGCGTGCCATCGCCAAAATCGTGAAAGTGATGCATGACGAGGGAATCGGCTACGGCTCTATCAACCATCCGGTAGATACTTGCCACAACTGCGGTTACAAAGGGGTGATTTTCGACAAATGCCCTGTCTGCCAAAGTGAAAACATTCTCCGTATGCGCCGCATCACCGGTTATCTGACGGGCGACCTGAGCTCTTGGAACTCTGCCAAACGGGCGGAAGAAAAAGACCGCGTGAAGCACTTGTAGAAGTTGAGAGTGGAGAAGGGAGAGTTGAGAGTTAAGGTAGAATCAGAGATGATGGTATCCTATTTCGAGTTTCAACTCTTCCTTCTCTTTTTTATTTATAGTTTCTTATTCTAATTTGCAATGACAACTCTCAATCCTCAACTCTCAACTCTCAACTTATTAGGGACTTATCCCGAAACAATAGTGGACGGTGCAGGCATTCGGTATTCTATTTACCTTGCCGGATGCTCTCATCATTGCCACGGTTGCCACAACCCAGAAAGTTGGAATCCGAAGGCAGGGGAACCGTTGACGGAAGAGAAGGTTTCATCTATCATCAGAGAGATTCAGGCGAATCCGTTGCTGGACGGGGTGACTTTCTCCGGTGGGGACCCTTTTTTTCATCCGGAAGCGTTCCTGTTGCTTGCCAAGCGTGTGAAAGAAGAGACGGGGATGAACGTGTGGTGCTACACCGGTTATACGTATGAGGAGATTCAGGCGGAACCGCAGTTGAAGGCTATTCTTCCTTACATTGACGTGTTGGTGGACGGACGTTTCGAGCAGTCGCTCTTTTCTCCTTACCTGGAATTTCGTGGTAGCAGCAATCAGCGGATTCTGAAATTAAAGTAATTCCGAAGTTGAGGTAATAGCATCTTACAAATTCAGACAAACTGAATTGAAAATAAGAAAGGCACGGATTTCACGGTTCTCAGTTATTAAATTAGCTAAAACCGTGAAATTCGTGCCTAAACCTACTAAAGTTTCGCAAGTACGCTGCATAGCTTCTTGAAAGGAGGGGAAACCATGCGGGATATACCGACTTGCGAAACTTGAATAAACCTATTTTCTAGAAGGCTAGAAGAAGAATCTCAATATATCATTGAAGTTTGCCCAAATCAATAGACCGAAAAGTAAAACCATACCAGTCATCTGGGCGTATTCCATGAATTTGTCGCTCGGTTTGCGACGGGCTATCATCTCGTAGAAGAGGAAGAGCACATGGCCGCCGTCCAAGGCAGGAATAGGCAGAATGTTCATGAAAGCCAGGATAATGGAAAGGAAGGCTGTCATGTACCAGAACTGATGCCAGTCCCACGTTGCGGGGAAGATGCTTCCGATAGTTCCGAAGCCGCCCAGTTGCTTGGCTCCTTCTTTGGAGAAGAGATATTTCATATTGCCGACGTAGCCTTTCAAAGTCTTCACGCCAAGGGAAACACCTGCGGGAAAGGATTCGAGGAAAGCATATTCTTTTTTCACCATCGGGAACAGGCGGTCTGTGACGAAACAGGGGGCTACACCCATCATGTAGGCGGAGTCGACACGCATAGTCAAGGTGTCCGTTGCGCCGCCACGTACATAAGTAAGGGTGATGAGACGAGGGTCGATGCTGTCTTTGAGCATAGTTGCTTCGTTTTTCTTACGTTCCGCCATCGTTTGCTTGAAGTCGGAGAAAGAAATCGGTGTTCCGTTCAAGGCGATGATGCTGTCTCCCGGCAGGATGCCAGCTTGTGCGGCAGGAGAGTTTACCATTACGCTGTCTACAACATACGGGAAACGGTAGGACGCGAAGCGGACGCTGTCTGCCAACAGGCGTTGCATCAGGTCTTCGGGAATATAGACAGAGGCTTTCGCACCGTTGCGGAGCACGCTTACTTCACGGGCATCGGCAATCTGGCTCAACATATCACCGTCATAACGTTCGAAGGGAGCACCATCGGCAGAGAGCAGTATGTCACCGTCCTGGAAGCCGACTGCCTTGGCTGTCTCGTTGAAGTCCATACCAAGCGGGGCTTCCTGTACCTTTATATATTGGTCGCCCCAGGCGAACAGAATCATCGAGTAGATGAACAGCGCCAACAGGAAGTTGAACAGTACGCCGCCTACCATGATTAGCAGACGTTGCCACGCCGGTTTGGCGCGAAACTCCCAGGGTTGTTCGGGCTGTTTCATCTGTTCGGTATCCATCGACTCGTCAATCATACCGGCTATCTTTACGTAGCCGCCTAGTGGCAGCCAGCCTACGGCATATTCTGTATCACTTTTCTTCGGTTTGAACTTAAATAGAGTGAACCAAGGGTCAAAGAATAAGCAGAATTTTTCTACGCGTACCTTAAACAAACGGGCAAAGAGAAAATGCCCGCCTTCATGAATGATGACGAGCAGCGAAAGGCTCATTATCAATTGCAGGGCACGAATCAAAAATGTTTCCATGTTTATTATTTACTATTTTACTATTTACAAATTACTAATCATTGCTCAGAGACTTTGCCGACTCACCAGTTCGGAAGCGATTCTCCGTGCTTCTGCGTCGGTGGCTACATAGTCGTCGTATGTGGGGTTGGCTATAAACATAGCTTGTTCCATTGTCTTTTCTATCACGTGGCTCATGCCGAGGAAGCTGATGCCGTCTTTGAGGAAAGAGGCTACCACCACTTCGTTGGCGGCATTGACGATGCAGGGCATATTGCCGCCTCTGTACATGGCTTCATAAGCCAGGGCGAGGTTGCGGAACCGCTCCGTATCGGGCTGTTCGAACGTCAGGCTGGTGCACTTGGCAAAATCGAGACGGTCGAAAGTGGAACTGATACGGTCGGGATAAGAGAAAGCGTACTGGATGGGCAGACGCATATCGGGCATGCCCAACTGTGCTTTCACCGCACCATCCTCAAACTGCACCATCGAGTGAATGACGGATTGCGGATGCACCACTACTTCAATCTGGCTGGGCTGGACGCCAAACAGCCATTTGGCTTCTATCACCTCAAAGCCTTTGTTCATCATGGATGCGGAGTCGATGGTTATCTTCGCTCCCATCTCCCAGTTGGGATGCTTCAAGGCTTGCGTCTTGGTCACGGACTTGAGTTGCTCCAACGTGCAAGTACGGAAAGGACCGCCCGAAGCGGTAAGTATTACTTTCTCTATCGGATTGCCTACCTCTCCTGCCAAACACTGGAATACGGCAGAATGTTCGGAATCTACCGGCAGAATCGGTGTGCGGTATTGCTGTGCCAACTGATTTATCAGTTCACCGGCCACGACCAGCGTTTCTTTGTTTGCCAGCGCAATGGCTTTCCGGGCACGGATGGCGTTGATGGTCGGTTTCAGTCCGGCATAGCCTACCATGGCCGTCAGTACCATGTCGATAGGTGCGGCTTCTACAATCTGACAGATGGCATCGGTTCCTGCGTACACTTTGATGGGCAGGTCGCTCAATGCTTCTTTCAGTTCGGGATACTTTGCTTCGTTGGCTATCACGACTACTTCCGGTTGGAACTTCCGTGCCTGGGCAATGAGAAGTTCAACGCGGTTGTTGGCTGTCAGCGCATAGGCTTCGTACAGGTCGGGATGTTCCTCAATGACCTGCAATGCCTGTGTGCCGATAGAGCCTGTAGAGCCTAAGATGGCTATTTGTTTCTTCTTTTTATTCGTTTCTATATTCATTATCAAAATACGATATATTTCTCCGGATTCACCGGATGACCTTTGTACCAAAGTTCGAAATGCAGGTGCGGTCCTGTGCTGAGGGTTCCGCTGTTGCCTACCAAGGCGATGGCTTCGCCACCTTTCACACGGTCGCCTTCTTTCTTGAGCAGGGAGCCGCAATGCTTGTAGATTGAAATCAAGTCCAGATTATGCTGAACTCCAATCAAATAACCGGTTTCGGCGGTATATGTGCTTAGGATGACGGTTCCGTCCATCGTAGCCAGCACACTTTCGTTGGGGTTGGCGGCAATGTCGGTGCCGAAATGTTTCTTTTCTGCGTTGAAGTGTCCGGAAATCATTCCACGGGTGGGACGGTAAAGGATGAGTCCCGTTACGTCCGGTTGGGAAGTGATGGATGTCAGGTTGTATTTCTCGCTTTCTTCGTACTGGCGGCGGAATTCTTCTTCGCGTTTGGTGCGTTCCATCAAAGTATCCTCGCGGACAGCGGTCAGCGAGTCGAGCGTCTGCACGCTATCAATGGAGACCTTGCCGCTGAAGATGTCCTGAATGTTCATTATGTAGAGGTTCTGCCGGTTGAGAACCGCTTGCAGAGAGTCTACACGCAGGGCGTTGCCTACAATTTGGGAACGGACTTCACTGTTCATGTAGCCCGGAAGGTAGTTGCGTAAAGGAGTGAAGGCGATGATGCAGGCAGCAATCAGGAAAAGCACCGCCAACACGCTGAGCAACACCGAAAGGCCATTGAGCTTGGATACACGAAGCCCCACAATCTCTTCAAGTGTATTCTCGTTGACAATCGTCAGTTTATACTTGAACTTGAAATTTTTCCAGAAAGCTTTACTTCGTCTTTTCTTCGGCATCTCGGGTTATAAAAAAATTAAAAATTAAAATTAAAGACTTGTGCTGTTTCCAGACACGGATTACACGGATTTCACGGTTTTGGTCAATCAAGATTCGCAAGGGAACCGCGTCATCCGTACCTGATTTTATCCGGAAGTCGTGTCATCCGCTTCCAATTCGTCCAGGTTCAACAGCCCTTCGGGAAGTTCCACGGTGATGAGTTTCCGCTCCTGGTCTATTCCCAGGATAAACTCTTCTTGAGCGGGAACCAACAGTTCTTCGCCGTCTTCCTGTTCGACTACGAAGAGGGTGTTGACGGTGGTTGTATCTACGTCCACCACTTCGCCCAAGGAGCCGTGGTGAATGTCTTCCATGCGGAAACCGATAAAGAAATTCCAGGATAATTCGCCGTCTTCGGCTTCTTCGGCGTGCGCCACGGGGAAATAAACCTCTATGTTGGTGAACATACGGGCACGCTCGGCAGTATCTATCCCTTCCAGTTTCACCAAGGCGGTGGAGTCGGAACGGAAACGGTATTCTTCGATGAAGAAAGGCACGAAGATGCCATCGAGCAGACAGACAAGATAATCACAATCCACACGGTCGAAGATGTCGTCCGTAAAGGTGAACTGCAATTCGCCGTGGATGCCGTGCGGCTTGTTGAATAATCCTATTTTATATACTTCTTCTTTCTTTATCATATGCGGGTGATTCGGGCTCCGATGGCGTTCAGACGTCCTTCGATGTCTTGATAGCCACGGTCTATTTGTTCAATGTTACTAATGGTGCTGGTTCCTTCGGCGCTCATTGCGGCAATCAGAAGGGCGATACCGGCACGAATATCGGGAGACGTCAGGCGTGCGCCACGCAGCTTGAAGCCGTGATTGTGACCGATGACTACGGCACGGTGAGGGTCGCAGAGGATGATTTGCGCACCCATATCTATGAGTTTGTCGACGAAGAACAGGCGGCTTTCGAACATTTTCTGATGGATGAGCACGCTCCCTTTGGCTTGTGTGGCTACTACGAGCATCACACTCAGCAAGTCGGGGGTCAACCCCGGCCAGGTGGCGTCCGCTATGGTCATAATGGAGCCGTCGATAAAGGATTCTATTTCGTAGGTTTCCTGTGCGGGAACGTAGATATCGTCTCCCCTTTGTTCGAGCTTGATGCCCAGACGGCGGAAACTTTCGGGGATGATGCCAAGGTTTTCATAAGAAACATTCTTAATGGTTATCTCGCTCTTTGTCATGGCTGCCATGCCGATAAAGCTGCCGACTTCAATCATGTCGGGCAATACGGTGTGCTGCGTGCCGTGCAATGCTTCTACTCCTTCGATGGTGAGCAGGTTGGACGCAATGCCGCTGATTTTCGCTCCCATACGGTTGAGAAGGCGGCAGAGCTGCTGCACGTAAGGTTCGCAGGCAGCGTTGTAGATGGTGGTGGTGCCTTTGGCAAGCACGGCTGCCATCACGATATTGGCGGTTCCGGTGACGGATGCTTCGTCCAGCAACATGTAGTTGCCTTGGAGCCTGCCGGCGGTAATTTCATAGAATCCCCGCTCTTCGTCATAGCGGAAATCTGCGCCCAGAGCTTGGATGCCGACGAAGTGGGTGTCCAGTCGGCGACGGCCTATCTTGTCTCCCCCCGGTTTGGAAATCAGCGCTTTGCCGAAACGTGCCACCATCGGTCCGATAAGCATCACGGAACCGCGCAGGCTGGAACATTTCTTCAGGAATTCATCGCTTTCGAGATAAGCGAGGTCTACATTTTCGGCTTTAAAGCTATAAGAATCAATGCCTTTCTTTGCAACGGTAACGCCCATCTCACGCAGGAGCTGGATGAGGTTGTTGACATCCAAAATGTCAGGTATATTGTTCACCGTCACCTCCTCAGCGGTCAGCAACGTGGCACAGATTATCTGCAAAACTTCGTTTTTGGCACCTTGCGGATGAATCTCCCCGCAGAGCCGATGTCCCCCTTCTATTACAAATGAAGCCATTGTTCAAGTATTAAGTTTCAAGTAGTAAGAACTGATTTTTTAATATCTTCTCTTATTGTTCTGACGATTGTTGGTGTAGTTCGTCTTCGGACGATAGTTCTGATTGAGACGCTCTGCCATCAGGCGGATGATGTCATCAGTCATCTGAAGCTTGCCGCCGGATAGTTCGTAGAGGTCTTCGGCAATCTTCTTATCGTCCACCGTATCTTTATTCCAAGCCATATAGTCCTTCTTCATGTGGTTGCAGATGAGGGCTATGAGGTTTCTCCTTTCGTTTCCTTCGGGGAATTCGATGGCTTTCTTTATCAGAACTTCCAGCGTATGTCCATAGTGGCGGTAACGCATACGGGCAGTGCAGTAAGGAATAGGTTCCGGGCGGGTCACCAGATTATCTTTACGGATAATTTCGTAAGGATAGTCGATGTCCAGTTCGAAGCCGGACATGATGGCGAGGTGGTCCCAGAGCTTGTGCTTGAAGTCGGGCACGTCGCGTAGGTGGGGAAACATGTTTCCCATGATGTTGATGATGGTATTGGCACAACGCTGACGCTCTGCACGGTCTTCGATAGTCAACGCATAATCGACCATGTTCTGGATGCTGCGCCCGTATTCGGGAAGCGGCATTCTTTTTTGTTGAGTATTATATTGCATATCTTTTATGGATAATTCTACAATGGATGATGGATAATTCTTCATATATGGACGAGACTTATAAAAGTTTCTTCGGCATGGAAGCAACGAATTCTTTCAGGTAGAAAGGTTCGAAATAAGCTACGTCTTTATAATCTTCGTTGGCTATTGCCTTTTCTGCGAGCGGGAACATCATTTTCGCCAGCGGGTGGATGTCGTCGATGAAATGCGCGTTGGGATGCGTTATCTTTTCGCGGCATTTGGCAGCTCCGTTGCCGTAGAAGTAGACTGGTTGGCGGTCGAGATATTCCAGGTAGGAAGTTTCGTCCACAATATCGGCGGCAATGGCACGCTTCACGTTCAGTCCGCGGTCGTAGATGGCAGCGTAGACTTCCATGCGGCGGGCATCAATCATCGGGCAGAGCAACGCGTCTTCGGGCAGGTCGTGATACAACAGCACGGGAACGCTCAATACTTCGAGCGTCGGTATTCCTATCAAAGGAACATTACGTCCGTAACAAACTCCTTTCGCCATCGAAACTCCTATCCGAAGCCCTGTGTAAGAACCTGGCCCGCAACTCACGGCAACCGCATCCAACGGAATAGCATGACTGTCAATGAACGACAACGCTTCATCTACAAATACTCCCAAAGACACGGCGTGTGAAGGGCCTTTCAAGTCTTCTTTCACAAAAATCGTCTGT
Source organism: Bacteroides acidifaciens (assembly GCF_903181435.1). Classification (NCBI taxonomy): domain Bacteria; kingdom Pseudomonadati; phylum Bacteroidota; class Bacteroidia; order Bacteroidales; family Bacteroidaceae; genus Bacteroides; species Bacteroides acidifaciens. Next base: position 348,093 of record NZ_CAEUHO010000001.1, on the reverse strand, counting down.
CCGTCTTGACTCACCGCTACCGAGCAAACAGAGGTAGAGGTTTCAATATTCAGTGTACACGACATAAAAATCATCTTATTAAATTGTCGCAAATTTACATGATTATTTCTAATTCTTAAAATATTCGTGTACTTTTGCACAAAACTTTAAGGATATGATACAGTCTATGACAGGATACGGTAAAGCTACGGCCGAACTTCCTGATAAAAAAATAAATGTAGAAATCAAGTCGCTCAACAGCAAAGCGATGGACTTGTCCACCCGTATTGCTCCGGCTTACCGTGAAAAAGAGATTGAAATCCGCAACGAGATTTCTAAAGTGCTGGAACGTGGGAAGGTGGATTTCAGCCTGTGGATTGAGAAGAAAGAGGGTGCGGACGCTATCCCCGTCAATAAGGCTATTCTTGAAAATTACTACCTTCAACTGGATTCAATCTGCAACGAACTGGGTATTCCTCGTCCGGAACCGGGAGACTGGCTTCAAGTATTACTCCGCATGCCGGACGTGATGTCGAAAACGGAAATTCAGGAACTTTCGGAAGAGGAATGGAATACGGTTCATGCCACTGTGCTCGAAGCGGTAGGTCATCTGGTAGATTTCCGCAAACAGGAAGGTGCCGCACTGGAAAAGAAATTCCGCGAGAAGATTGAGAATATCCACAGCTTGCTCGAAAAAATCACTCCGTACGAGAAGGAACGTGTGGAAAAGGTGAAAGAGCGTATTACGGATGCCCTCGAAAAGACTTTGAGCGTGGATTACGACAAGAACCGCCTGGAACAGGAATTGATTTATTACATCGAGAAACTGGACGTGAACGAGGAGAAGCAACGTTTGGGAAATCATCTGAAATATTTTATCAGTACGATGGAAAGTGGTAACGGACAGGGCAAGAAACTCGGATTTATCGCTCAGGAGATGGGACGTGAAATCAATACGCTGGGCAGCAAGTCCAATCACGCAGAGATGCAGAAAATCGTCGTTCAGATGAAGGATGAGTTGGAACAGATTAAGGAACAGGTGTTGAACGTCATGTAATTCAAATTCCGAACGTAATTTAAATTTTGAGTGTAATTCAAATCTTGAATGTAATTTAAATCATTTCACCAATGACAGGCAAATTAATTATTTTCTCTGCTCCGTCAGGGTCGGGCAAGTCTACTATCATCAATTATCTGCTGACGCAGAATTTGAATCTTGCATTTTCTATTTCTGCCACCAGTCGCCCGCCACGGGGCACAGAACAACATGGGGTCGAATATTTCTTCCTCACGCCTGAAGAGTTTCGATGCCGCATAGAGAATAATGAGTTTCTCGAATATGAAGAAGTATATAAAGACCGCTATTACGGCACGCTGAAAGCGCAAGTGGAGAAGCAACTGGAAGCGGGACAGAATGTGGTATTCGACGTTGATGTGGTAGGCGGATGCAACATCAAGAAGTTTTATGGCGACCGGGCTTTGTCGGTGTTCATACAACCGCCTTCGGTAGAGGAATTGCGTTGCCGGTTGGAAGGTCGCGGAACGGATGCGCCCGAAGTGATTGAAAGCCGCATTGCGAAAGCAGAGTATGAATTAGGTTTTGCTCCGCAGTTTGATCGTGTCATCGTAAATGATAATTTGGAGATAGCTAAGATGGAAGCATTAAAGGTTATCAAAGAGTTCTTGGAAAAATAACAAAGTAGAGGGATGGCGGAAAAAGTCAGCAAACCAAAAACAGGAATATTCAGCGGGTCATTCAATCCGATTCATATCGGACATCTCGCTTTAGCCAATTATCTTTGTGAATATGAGGGATTGGACGAAATTTGGTTTATGGTCAGCCCGCAAAATCCTTTAAAAACACAGGCTGAGCTATGGAGTGACGAACTTCGCCTTCAATTGGTCGGGTTATCTATCGGTGATTATCCTCGCTTCCAAGTTTCGGATTTTGAGTGTCATCTGCCACGTCCTTCTTACAGTGTACATACATTAGAGAAGTTGCGCGAAGCGTATCCCGAACGCGAGTTTCATTTTATTATCGGTTCGGATAATTGGGCACGCTTCGACCGTTGGTATCAGTCGGAGCGTATCATCAAGGAGAATCAAATTATCATTTATCCCCGTCCGGGCTTTCCCGTGGATGAAAAGGAATTGCCGGAAACGGTTCGTCTCGTTCACTCCCCTGTGTTCGAAATCAGTTCTACGTTTATCCGTGAGGCCTTGGACACTGGAAAAGATATTCGATATTTTCTGCATCCGAAGGTTTGGGAAGTAATCAAAAGCTTAAGAAACACTTAAAGTACATATCCGACGGAATACAACGGGTAATTTGTCATCCAATCCTGTTCCCGATAATCGGACATAGAAAATCGAACGCCATGCAGTGCTGTATTCTTTTCAATAAAAGAACGCAGACTTTTTGACTGCAAATTCTCCTCAGCTTTTACTTCGACCGGAATTATCCGAATTTCCTTTTGCAGGAGAAAATCCAATTCTCCCCTGGAAGTATCCGAAGACCAATAATATATATTCAATCCTTTTATAGACTTCAATTGTTGCAATACATATTGCTCGGTTATCGCTCCTTTATAGTCAGTAAATAAGACATTTCCCTCTAGTAAAGCCTGTGGCGGCAGTCCACTCATCGCCCCCATCAGTCCGGTATCCAGCAGAAACAATTTAAAAGCTGAAAAGTCTTCATAAGCGGACAAAGGAATCCCGCCTTTCTTCACCCGGTTTACCTTATAAATAAGTCCTGCATCCATCAACCACTCTATAGCCAGTTCAAAATCTTTAGCTCTTGCTCCTTCTTTCACCATTCCATAGATAAACTTACGATTCTCTTTCGCCAACTGCGCCGGCACCGAACGCCACACCATACGAATACGAGGTACTTCGGCAATTGGTGCATGCTTGGAGAAGTCACGGTCATAAGAGTCCAAAATATTTTGTTGTAACCGACGTACTTCCGCGTAGTCTTTGTGCTCTATAAAAGCATTCACTACCTCGGGCATTCCACCTATAAAATAATATTGCTTTAGAAAATCAATGAACTTAGAGCGAAAAGCAGATATCAACTTCCAGTCTTGTTTTACAAGTAAGCGGGCAAAAGACTCCTGCCCTGCAGCTTCCAAAAACTCGGAAAAAGAAAGCGGATACAAATCTATAAAATCAACCTTTCCCACCGGAAAAGAGTCATTCTTGTGCATAGCAATACCCAGCAAAGAACCTGCCGCAACCACATGATATTGTGGCGCCTTCTCCTGAAAATATTTCAAAGCTGTCAGTCCGCGCGATGCCTCTTGAAGTTCATCAAAGATAATTAATGTATCAGTATCCACTACTACTCCGGTGACCAACTGTATAGCCATCAGAATTCGTTCAATATCAAAATCCTTCTGAAAAACGTCCTTCATCACTTCGTTATCTTCGAAGTTGATATAAGCAAACTGTTTATATGAAGTTGCAGCAAATTCCTTCATCAACCATGTTTTCCCCACCTGGCGTGCACCACGAATTATCAAAGGCTTTCTCGAAGCCTTTGATTTCCAGTCATACAACTGCTGCATTGCATCTCTTCTCATTCTTCTTTTCTTTTATTATCAACTACTTACGAGATACAAATATAAATAGCAAAGAGGAGACTTACAAAAAGTCGCACCAAAAAGTGCAGGATTTAACACAAAGTGATGCAGAAAAGTGTAGTAAACATGCAAAAAGTAGTGCATAAAAGTGTGAGATTCTACATAAAGTCGTGCAAGAAAGTGTATTTACTCTGTCAACCGATGGAGAGTAATCATTATTATTTCTGTCGGAGCACCGATACGAATCGGCACTTGTGAAGTGCCGATACCGTTGGTAACTATCAAAGGAGTCTTTGCCGAGTTATATGCCAAGCCGGTCACAAAACGATTGCCGTAATGTGAGGGCAGTATCGGAGCCACTCCAAAGATACGGACTTGTCCGCCATGTGTATGTCCTGCCAGAGCAAGGTCGGTGTTGGCTATCGAAACGTCTTCTATATAATCCGGTGTATGCACCAGCAGAATCACGAAATCTCTGGGAGAAAGTGCAAGAGTCGGTGACACACCGTTGCGTGTAAGGTCAAAAGGATTGCGAACTCCGGCGATGAGAATCTGCTGGCCGTCTTTGCGAAGCGTATCCACTTTATGTTCCAGTACACGCATTCCGTAATGTTCCATTGTACGTACAATGTCGTCGTGACAACGTTCGTAGTCATTATTCCCCATCACTCCGTAAGTGCCCATCGGTGTCTTTACGCGAGAGAGTGCGGCAAATAAAGGCTCTACATACTCGCAACCTTCCTGATAGTCGCCCCCCATCAAGAGAACATCCGCCTTTTGAGCAATCAAGAGATTGACAAGACTGTTCAAACCTTGTTCTTTGAATAAACTCTTATAGTGCAAGTCGGAAATGAAAGCGATGCGGAAACCCTCAAATGCTTCGGGAACGTCACGGTGGGTAAAATCGTAGTTCACGACACGGTCTATGCCCGTATAGGCAGAAGAGAGTTTGACTGTCGAAGAGGTTATCTTTGTGCCACGAAGCACCCAGTCAGAGTGTTTGTCGTCGGCAAGGGTTTCTTGTTTTTTGGGTGTACGTTTCTTATTTTTTGAGACGTCTAAGTCTTTGAGTTGAGAATGGTCGGGAGTGAACATTTCGGCTATGACATCAGTAGTATCTGTTATATGCGTAGAAACGGAGTCGATGTTTAAAACAGGACGTGGCAAAGTGGATACGACATTCTTTTTCGATTTACAAGAAACCAACAAAAGTAACGCCAGCAGGATAAAAGGGTATATTGTTTTCTTCATTTCTCGTTTATAAATGCAGATGATTAAACGTAACCAATAAGTTCATATTTCTTTTCAGATTCTCTCTATTTCCTCAATTGGAAGCCCTGTGTATTTGGCAATCACGTCATCAGACAATCCATCCGACTTCATCTTCCTGACTATTTCCATTTTTTCTTCTTCACGACCTTTTTCCAGTCCTTCTTCCAGTCCTTCTTCATGTCCTTCTTTCCGTGCCGTATTCACAGCATTCACGATATCCCGGTATGCTTTCACGCTGTCTTCATATTCTCTCAACTTATATTGTTCTTTCCATTCATTTACTGGCATAAATGTGAGGTTTTAATGATTAGGGAACAAAGATAAGTGTTTTAATTTGATATCTGACAAAATGAATAAAAGATTATACCGGGTGACGGATTATGCATATCTGTTACTTTCGTACGTTTCTTCTCAATCAGTCCGCTACTACCGATTCTCACAGGAAGCGCTACTTCTCTTCCAGTCTATTACTAGAAAACTTCCGTTTCATTAATTATAAACTTCATCTCATCAGATAGAAAACTTATCTTCCATTCATCACAAACTATAAACGCAAGCTTTGATTATAAAAATGCAAGCTTCGTTTATATAATTGCAAGCTTCGTTTATAAAAACAAAACTTGCATTTAGAGTTTATGATGAATTAACCGGAACTTTAGAAGTAGGAGAGAAGAAGTTTACTATTAATATAGATGAAGTTTTCTATTAATAGACAAACACTCATCTATTAATACTCTTGCCCGCAACTACAACACCGTATAAGTTGACAAAACTCTGTTTTATAACACATCAATTCAATTTATCAATGCTGAATATGAGACAGATTCAGCATTTTCAATATCTTTGTGCCGGAAACGGAAATATTAACCCTTTAAAACAGTATGCGAATGAATTGAATAAACAGGAAACAGACATTTGGGAAGCATTTGCAAATTTTGCAAAAGGATTTCCACAGAATGAATTAAACAATAAGTAATAATCACGGAAAGCGTTCCTGTTCATACTTGAAAATATTGAATTGAGCTTTTAGCTCTTGTTCTCCTTCATTTGAATACCGCCAAACATTCATCTCGTGAGGACAAGTCGACTGAAGGTTCACGCCCATAAGGCGTGGACCATTCTGTACTTGTTACGAGATGTGGTCACTTGGCGGTAACCAAAATGAAGGCAAGTTATGAATGGTTGCACGCCTTTCTTAATAAACAAGAAATAACAATGAACAAGATTTTATCAATTGTGATGCTACTCACTATTTCTACTATTTTATATGCACAAAAAGACATAACACGATTTCTTGGTATCCCTGTTGATGGCAGCAAATCGGAAATGATACAGAAACTGAAAGCTAAAGGATATCGATACAATAGTACATTGGATTGTTTGGAAGGAGAATTTAATGGCAGACAGGTGTATTTGAGCATAGTAACCAATAATAATAAGGTATGGCGAATTGCAGTAATTGATGTTAATGACACAGATGAAACCAATATTAAAATAAGATTCAACAATCTCTGCCAACAATTTAAGAATAATAAGAAATATACATCTATGGGGCAAGATTATACGTTAGCGGAAGAGGAAAACATAGAAGTTCAAATGCTCCTTCATAAGAAACGATATCAGGCTGCGTTTTATCAACTACCTACTATTATAGAGTCTAAAGCTAATATTTTACCAGATAGTCTTAGACACATAGTAAAGATTATGCCTGATGACACAGATCAAATAAAAGTACAAAAATATAGTATAACCATGCTCCTTTCAAAATATCCTATAGAGAAAATCAAGAATCTTACAGAGAATGAAAAAGAACAACTTACAACAGAAATAATGGAGTCAATTTTCCAAAAATCAGTATGGTTTATGATTGACAGGCAAAACTATGGGAAATATAACATTAAAATGTTTTATGACAACGAGTATAATCATTCAAATGGAGAAGACCTGTAACCATCATCCCAAAAACAGAAATATGAAGAAAGCCAATTTCATTCTATTATTGCTTTTATGGTCAATAGCTTGCCATTCACAAGCTATTGACCAAGTTGAGAACGACACTACTATAACAACAGAATACAACGATGGAGTATTATGGCTCTATAGGGATATTGAAAATATCACTGTAGGAACCACATGTTACAAAATCAGAGACTACGGGAAACAATATCAGATACATATTTACATCTATAATCATAGTGACACCTCCTTACTGTTTGACCCAACAAAGGTCTCAGCATCTTTAGCGACAAAAATAGGAGACACACTACAACTTCAAGTATATACGAACGAAATGTTTCAGAGAAAGGTTAGGCGGTCACAAACATGGGCCATGGCTTTATATGGATTTTCTACCGGACTTAGTGCAGGAATGGCAGGATATTCCACTTCCTACTCTACCACTTATTCACCAAATGGTCTTCCATACACCACAGTCACTCAACATTATAATGCAAATGCAGCATTTCAAGCCAATATGGCAGCATCCAATCAGATGCAGACGTTAGGAAACATGATGAAAAACGAAAGAGAAGTGAAGGAGCAAGGATATCTGAAAATGAACACCATTCATCCGGGTGAATGTATCGTAGGCTATATGAATATCAAACAAAAAAAAGGAACCATCATGACCGTCTTCATTCCCGTGAATGACGTTGTGTATTCTTTCGATTGGGATGTGAGGTAAAAGTAATAGAGAATTATTTCCCAAATAGTGTTATCTTTGTCCGTCAAAACTCCTTATGGAATATAAAAGTACGGAAACAACAAGAAGATAACAGCATGGAAGAAGCAGAACGCAACAGCATGAAGGCAGTAAAGCGTAACTCATTGCAAGCATGGATATTAGCAGCACGTCCCAAGACACTCACAGGAGCCATTACCCCCGTCTTGATAGGTACGGCACTTGCCACGATGGACGGACATTTTCATTGGTTACCCGCACTTGTCTGCTGCCTGTTTGCGGGTTTGATGCAGATTGCCGCCAATTTCATCAATGACCTTTTCGACTTCCTCAAAGGAACCGACCGCGAAGACCGTTTAGGCCCTGAACGTGCCTGCGCGCAAGGATGGATTTCTCCGCAGGCGATGAAAATAGGAATTATTGTGACTGTCGCCCTTGCTTGTCTTATCGGTTGCACACTGCTTTTCTTTGCAGGGTGGGAGCTGATTATTGTAGGGATACTTTGCGTACTGTTCGCCTTCCTTTACACCACAGGTCCCTATCCCCTCTCCTACAATGGCTGGGGAGATGTGCTGGTTATCATCTTTTTCGGATTCGTTCCCGTAGGCGGTACTTACTACGTGCAAGCATTGACATGGACACCGGACGTCACCATCGCTTCCCTTGTCTGCGGACTACTTATCGACACCCTATTGGTAGTGAACAACTATCGCGACCGCGAAGCGGACGCACGCAGTGGAAAACGGACGGTTATCGTCCGCTTCGGCGAGAAGTTCGGACGCTACTTTTATTTGTCACTGGGGATGGCAGCTTCCCTTCTCTGCCTGTACTTTCTTTTTGAGGGACACATCTACGCCGCCCTGCTTCCGCAGCTCTACCTAATCCCACACATACTTACCTGGAAACGGATGGTAAAGATATATAGTGGTAAAAAATTAAACAGCATATTAGGCGAGACTTCGCGTAATATGCTGCTTATGGGAATTCTTTTATCAATCGGAATGTTGTTAAATTGAGAGTTAAAATTGAGAAATGAATGCACTACAATAGTATTATTTTTTAATTCTCAATTTCTAATTTAATAACATTTTTAATTTTTCCCGTACATCTTCTCGTAATAACCTTGATAATCACCACTGGTAACTTCTTCCACCCAAGCCTGGTTTTCCAAGTACCATTCTATAGTCTTGACGATTCCGACTTCGAATTTCGTTTCCGGATACCAGCCTAAGGCATTTGTAATCTTCGTCGGGTCGATGGCGTAACGCTGGTCGTGTCCCAAACGGTCTTTGACGAAAGTAATCAGGTCTTCGTTAATCCAGTCGATAGATATTTCGCCGTTGGCATCCTTCACTTTCTTCTTGAGCATCTTGCGATATTCGAGGTTATCTGCCATCAGACGGTGAATGGTGGCGATAATCAACTTCACGATTTCGAGGTTGGTCTTCTCGTTGTGTCCGCCTACGTTATATACTTCGCCTTCCTTGCCTTCGCGCACAACGAGGTCGATAGCCTTGCAGTGGTCTTCCACGTAAAGCCAGTCGCGCACGTTGCTGCCGTTACCGTAGACGGGCAGACGCTTTCCTTCAAGGATATTCTTGATAATCAATGGAATCAGTTTCTCCGGAAAATGATACGGACCGTAGTTATTAGAGCAACGGGTAATCGTAACCGGCATTTTATACGTATCATGATAAGCCATTACGAACATATCCGCACTCGTTTTGGAAGCGCTGTACGGGCTGTGAGGACAAAGCGGGGTCGTTTCGGTGAAATAACCTTCGGCTCCGAGCGAGCCATACACTTCGTCGGTAGACACCTGATGATAGCGCACACCCTTTCTCCAAGTCGGATAACCCTGTTCGTCTTTACCCATCACCCATGCACGACGTGCACAGTCCAGCAAGTTCTGTGTTCCGAGGATATTCGTAATCAGAAACAGTTGCGGATTTTCGATGCTGCGGTCCACGTGACTTTCGGCAGCAAAATTCACTACATAGTCAAAGCGGTACTCAGCAAAAAGACCGTCTACGACATCGCGGTTACAAATATCTCCCTTGATAAAGAAACAGCGTTCGTTGTCAATGTCTTTGGCAATCGTTCCCAAGTTACCTGCATACGTCAGAGCGTCCAGTATCACGACTTTGACATCGCTGTATTTGGCCAAGATGTACTTGACGTAATTCGCACCGATAAAACCTGCGGCACCGGTCACTAGATAAGTTTTCATATTTTATTTATTATATTGATTTTAGGATTGTTTTGCCAGTTCGATGAGATACTTGCCATACTCGGTCTTTTCGAGCCGTTGTCCCAACAGAAGCAGTTGCTCAGTCGGAATCCATCCTTGACGCCAAGCTATTTCTTCAATGCAACTGACGTAGAATCCCTGACGGTTCTGAATGGTAGCCACAAAGTTGGAAGCTTCGAGCAGACTGTCGCAATTTCCCGTATCCAGCCAAGCGAATCCGCGTCCGAACAGCTCGACTTTCAACGTACCTTCTTCCAGATAAAGGCGGTTCAAATCCGTTATTTCATATTCTCCACGAGCCGAAGGGCGAAGAGCCGCCGCTTTTTCAGTCACGCTGGCATCATAAAAGTAGAGTCCGGGTACGGCATAATGGCTTTTCGGAATTTTCGGCTTTTCTTCCAAGGAAATCACATTCCCCTGTTCGTCAAATTCCACCACCCCATAGGCACGCGGGTCTTTCACGTAATAGCCGAAGATGCAGGCTCCTTTCTCCATACTTGCCGCCCGGCGAAGCATGGCGGAGAATCCTTGTCCGTAGAACATATTATCGCCAAGAATCAGACAACCCGGTTCGCCGTTCAGAAAGTCGGCTCCCAAGACGAAAGCCTGTGCCAGTCCGTTGGGTTGCTCCTGAATCTTATAGGAAAAGGACATTCCCAATTCCTCACCCGTCCCCAGCAAGTCGCGGAACATCGGCAAGTCACGTGGAGTAGAGATAACCAGTACCTCGCGTATGCCCGCCAACATCAGTGTGGACAGCGGATAGTAAATCATCGGCTTGTCATACACAGGCATAATCTGTTTGGAAATCGCTTTGGAAAGCGGATAAAGGCGTGTAGCACTCCCTCCGGCAAGAATAATTCCTTTCATGTTCGTCTAAGTTAATTCATTAACTGTGTGCAAAGGTCGGAAAGAATTCTGAAATGGCAAAAATAATGTGTCATTATTTCAATGTTCCGCTATGCCAATTCTTGCTTGCAGCTCATATGATGAAGCATTATTTATCTGCCAGTTCGATTACTTCCAAGTCGCTGAACGCCCCCTGGTCGATAACAAAACGTACCAACGTCCGCACCTTATGGAAACCGGACATCCCTGCCGCTCCCGGATTGATGTGCAGCATATCCAGTGTTTTGTCATACTTCACCTTTAATATATGCGAGTGTCCGCTGATAAAAAGTTTTGGCGGACGAGCCATCAGGCTGCCGATAATCGAAGGGTCATACTTCCCCGGATAACCGCCGATATGCTTTATCAGTACTTCCGCACCATCCACCGTAAAGCGGTTGACCTGCGGAAACAGTTTCCTGATTTCCTGCCCGTCAATATTTCCATAGACGGCACGGAACGGGCGAAACGCCGTCAACTTCTCCGCAACTTCCACTGAGCCAATGTCTCCGGCATGCCAAATCTCGTCACACGGCTCGAAATATTCCAAGTATTTCTCGTCCCAGTAAGCGTGAGTATCTGATAATAATCCAATTCTTGTCATAAAATTCTTTGTTTAATCCCACAAAGATACTATATTTGGAAAAATCTTAAAGCACATGGAAAGCAAATATAATTATTTTAAGCGGGATATCAGTTGGCTGTCATTCAACTACCGCGTATTGATGGAAGCTCTGGACGAGCATCTCCCACTCTACGAGCGCATTAATTTTATTTCCATCTACTCTTCCAACCTCGAAGAATTTTACAAAATCCGTGTAGCCGACCATAAAGCTGTCGCCTCGGGAGCTACGGAAAGTGACGAAGAAACCGTACAATCCGCCCGCGAACTTGTAGAGGAAATTAACCGGGAAGTCAACCGGCAACTAGATGACCGTGTGCGCATCTACGAACAGAAGATACTGCCTGCCATGCGCAAGAACCACATCATATTTTATCAGGACAGCCATGTAGAACCGTTCCATCAGCAGTTCATCAAGGACTTTTTCAAAGAAGAAATCTTTCCTTATCTCCAGCCCGTACCTGTGTTTAAGGATAAAATCGTCTCCTTCCTGCGAGACAACCGTCTTTATCTTGCTATCCGTGTCTATCTAAGAAACACCGAGCCGCACACCCCCTATTACTTCGTCATGAAGCAACCCTATGCCAAAGTGCCCCGCTTCATCGAGCTTCCTTCTCACGAAAAGAACCACTATCTGATGTTCACCGAAGACATCATCAAGGCGAACCTCAACCTCATCTTCCCCGGCTACGACATCGACTCGAGCTACTGCATCAAAATCTCCCGCGACGCTGACATTCTGATTGACGACACCGCCAGCAGCGCCGACCTCGTAGCCCAACTGAAAAAGAAAGTAAAGAAACGCAAGATAGGCGACGTATGCCGTTTTGTCTACGACCGTGCCATGCCACAAGACTTTCTGGACTTCCTCGTAGACGCTTTCCGCATCCAGCGTGACGAGCTCGTCCCAGGCGACAAGCACCTCAATCTGGAAGACCTGCGCCATCTCCCCAACCCGAACAAATCCCTGCACGGCATTGAAAAGCCGAAACCGATGAAGCTCACCTTCCTCGACGAAAAGGAATCCATCTTCAACTACGTCGCCCAGAAGGACTTGCTGCTTTACTACCCCTACCACTCTTTCGAGCACTTCATCCACTTCCTCTACGAAGCCGTGCACAACCCGGAAACCCGCGAAATCATGGTGACGCAATACCGCGTAGCCGAAAACTCCGTTGTCATCAACACCTTGATAGCCGCCGCCCAAAACGGTAAGAAAGTCACCGTATTCGTAGAACTGAAAGCCCGTTTCGATGAAGAAAACAACCTCGCCACCGCCGAAATGATGCAAGCCGCCGGCATCAAAATAATATACAGTATCCCCGGACTGAAAGTGCACGCCAAAGTAGCCCTCATCCGCCGCCGCGGACTGAACGGTGAAAAGCTCCCCAGCTATGCCTACATCAGCACCGGCAACTTCAACGAGAAGACCGCCACCCTCTACGCCGACTGCGGACTCTTCACTTGCCGTAAGGAGATAGTGAACGACCTCTACAACCTCTTCCGCACGCTCCAAGGCAAGGAAGACCCGAAGTTCACCACCCTCCTTGTCGCCCGCTTCAACCTCATCCCAGAGCTGAACCGCCTCATCGACCGCGAAATAGCCCTCGCCGACCAAGGCAAACAAGGACGTATTATCCTCAAAATGAACGCCCTTCAAGACCCCACCATGATAGACCGCCTCTACGAAGCATCCGAACACGGCGTACAAATCGACCTCATCGTCCGCGGCATCTGCTGCCTCATCCCCGGCCAGCCATACAGTCGTAACATCCGTGTCACCCGTATTGTAGACAGCTTCCTGGAGCACGCTCGCATCTGGTACTTCGGTAACGACGGCAACCCCAAAGTATTCATGGGCTCACCCGACTGGATGCGCCGCAACCTCTACCGCCGCATCGAAGCCATCACGCCCATCCTCGCCCCCGACCTGCGCGACAGCCTGATAGAAATGCTCAACATCCAACTCGCCGACAACCAAAAAGCCTGCTGGGTGGACGACCAACTGCAAAACATATTCAAAAAAAGAACACCCGGCACACCAAGCATCCGGGCGCAATATACCTTCTATGACTGGCTGAATAAAAAATGAGGGCGCTTCGAGCACCCCGCATGGCTCCCCCGGCCTACTTTTTTCTTTGGTTCTTTCTTTTGTTTCAAGACAGAAGAAAGAACACACCCCATTGTAACACAAATGTAACACATATGTCACCTCCCTGCAACGTCGAATCCCGTCCTTTGCACCCAAATCAAAGAAACATACACACCTATTTTTTTTATGGAGACAATTTATTTATGCATCATCATCTTCCTCTTCGTCCTTGCCGTCTTCGACCTGATAGTCGGAGTAAGCAATGACGCAGTCAACTTCCTGAACTCGGCGGTAGGCGCCAAAGCCGCCTCATTCAAGACCATCCTGTTCATAGCCGGCATCGGAATTTTCATCGGCGCCTCCCTGTCCAACGGAATGATGGACATCGCCCGTCACGGCATCTACCAACCCGAGCACTTCTACTTTGCCGAAATCATGTGCATCCTGCTCGCCGTCATGCTGACCGACGTGGTACTGCTCGATGTATTCAACTCCATGGGCATGCCCACCTCCACCACCGTATCCCTCGTCTTCGAGCTCCTCGGCGGAACCTTTGCCCTCTCCCTCATCAAAGTACACAACAGCGACACCCTCGGTCTGGGCGACCTCATCAATACCGACAAAGCCCTCTCCGTCATCATGGCCATCTTCGTATCCGTTGCCATCGCCTTCTTCTTCGGAATGCTCGTGCAGTGGATAGCCCGTGTGGTCTTCACCTTCAACTATAAGAAAAAGATGAAATACAGCATCGCCCTCTTCGGCGGTATCGCTGCAACTTCCATCATCTACTTCATGCTCATCAAGGGACTGAAAGACAGCTCCTTCATGACCCCCGACAACAAACATTGGATACAAGAAAACACATGGATGCTCATCACCGTCTTCTTCGTATCCTTCACCATACTGATGCAAGTGCTCCACTGGCTCAAAGTCAACGTCTTCAAAGTCGTTGTCCTCATGGGTACCTTCGCCCTTGCCCTCGCCTTCGCCGGCAATGACCTCGTCAACTTCATCGGTGTCCCCCTCGCAGGCTTCTCCTCCTTCATGGACTACACCGCCAACGGAGCAGGCAACGCCAACGGATTCCTGATGACCTCACTGCTAGGCCCCGCCAAAACCCCGTGGTACTTCCTCATTGGTGCCGGCACCATCATGGTCTACGCCCTCTGCACCTCCAAGAAAGCCCACGCAGTAATCAAGACTTCCGTCGACCTCTCCCGCCAGGACGAAGGCGAAGAAACCTTCGGAAGCACCCCGATAGCCCGCACCGTAGTCCGCATCAGCATGACACTTGCCAACAGCATCTCCCGCATCATGCCCGAGAACACCAAACAGTGGTTCAATTCCCGCTTCCGCAAAGACGAAGCCATCATCGCCGACGGAGCCGCCTTCGACCTTGTCCGCGCATCCGTCAACCTCGTACTGGCAGGCCTGCTCATCGCCCTGGGAACTTCGCTGAAGCTCCCCCTCTCCACCACCTACGTCACCTTCATGGTAGCGATGGGTACTTCACTCGCCGACCGTGCCTGGGGACGTGACTCCGCCGTCTACCGTATCACAGGCGTACTGAGCGTCATCGGTGGCTGGTTCATCACCGCTGGAGCAGCCTTCACCATCTGTTTCTTCGTCGCCCTCGTACTCCATTACGGTGGCAACATCTCCATCATCGCCCTTATCGCCCTCGCCGTATTCACCTTGATACGCAGCCAAGTGATGTACAAAAAACGCAAAGCGAAAGCGAAAGGCAACGAAACCCTGAAACAACTCATGCAGACCACAGACAGCGAAGAAGCCCTGCAACTGATGCGCAAGCACACCCGCGAAGAGCTCTCCAAAGTACTGGAGTATACAGAAACGAATTTCGAACTCACCGTCACCTCTTTCCTGCACGAGAATCTCCGCGGACTGCGTCGTGCGATGGGTTCCACCAAGTTTGAGAAGCAACTCATCAAGCAGATGAAGCGCACAGGAACCGTAGCCATGTGCCGCCTCGACAACAACACCGTGCTCGAAAAAGGACTCTACTACTACCAGGGCAACGACTTCGCCAGCGAACTGGTGTACAGCATCGCCCGCCTGTGCGAACCATGCCTCGAACATATCGACAATAACTTCAACCCTCTCGACGCTATCCAGAAAGGTGAATTCAGCGATGTCTCCGAAGACATCACCTACTTGATTCAGCAATGCCGCAAAAAGCTGGAAAGCAACGAGTACGCCAATATGGAAGAAGAAATCCGCCGTGCCAACGACCTCAACGGCCAGCTCTCACTGCTGAAACGCAAGGAACTGCAACGCATCCAAAGCCAGTCGGGAAGCATCCGCGTAAGCATGGTCTATCTGACAATGGTGCAGGAAGCACAGAACGTAGTGACTTACACAATCAACCTGATGAAAGTAAGCCGCAAATTTCAAATGGAAAACGATATGCCCTAGCCCCATCGGCCACACCCCAAACAGGCAGATACTGAAAAAGTCATTGCAAACGAATCTTGAAATCGTTTGCAATGACTCAAAGACATAATATACGCCAATGAAGCAACATTTCCTATCCTCTCTTATTTTTCGCCAATTTATTTCATATCTTTAGTGTCTCGTCTTTTCGAATCAACCAGTCCCCCTACATTGTAACAGACGCTTAAAAACAACTATGGGTTTGTAGTACTGAAGCAGATAAAACCATGTACTTCATTTGCCTAAGTCTCCTATATCATTTGCTTGAACGTAGTACTTGCCACAATCAAGTCTTCTACATATTGTTCTATACTCAAGTAGGTGTTTTTCCTCTCAAAAAAGGTAACATTTAGCCTTTAGCCACTTACTATTAAACTCTAAAGATATTTTCTACTGACCGACACCATTTCCGCCCGTCTTCCCTAATTTGTTTTTTAAATATCTATTCTACCATTTCAAGTCGGGTAAGTATTTACTTAATGTAGTGCGAAGAATTCCCAAAGTAATCGGCTTCACCAGCACTTCCGTCGCTCCCGCGTTCATTGCGTTCTCCTTATCGGAGCTGAAAGCATAAGCGGTCTGCATGATAATGGGGATTTCCGTATTGGACTCACGGATTATTTTCGTCGCTTCCAGTCCGTTCATTACAGGCATTTTGATATCCATCAGCATCGCTTTGACTTTTTCATGGTGCTGCTGGAACAACTGCACCATTTCCTCACCGTTTCTAGCCCATTCGATATCACATTTTTTACCTATGATAGCCTTTATTAATTTGAAGTTGCTGTCATCATCCTCGGCCACCAGAATCAGTGGACGGAATTCATTGGTTTGTACGCCTTCCATATTGTTTTACTATTGTTATTTTATCTGTTTTTTTAAGGGAAGTCTCCCTTTTCAGCCTGCAAGGTATCAAAAATATTCATATATTTCGCTATCTTTGCGCTTCAAATTAAAAGAATAGTATGATTTCTGTTGATGGATTGGCCGTTGAGTTTGGCGGCACTACTTTATTTAGTGATATTTCCTTTGTAATTAATGAGAAAGACCGCATCGCCCTGATGGGCAAGAACGGGGCGGGAAAAAGTACACTGCTGAAGATTCTGGCGGGTGTACGGCAGCCTACCCGTGGCAAAGTTTCCGCACCGAAAGATTGCGTGGTGGCTTACCTGCCGCAGCACCTGATGACGGAAGACGGGCGGACGGTATTCGACGAAACGGCACAGGCGTTCGCGCATCTGCATGAGATGGAAGCAGAGATTGAGAGGTTGAACAAGGAGTTGGAGACGCGGACGGATTACGAGAGTGACAGTTATATGTCACTGATTGAGGAAGTTTCCGCTTTGAGCGAGAAGTTTTATTCAATTGATGCTACGAATTACGAGGAAGATGTAGAGAAAGCATTGCTGGGACTGGGGTTCAAGCGGGACGACTTCCAACGCCAGACAAATGACTTCAGCGGCGGATGGAGGATGCGTATCGAGTTGGCAAAGTTACTGTTGCAAAAACCGGACGTGTTGTTGCTCGATGAGCCGACGAATCACTTGGACATCGAGTCTATCCAGTGGTTGGAAGATTTTCTGATTAATAACGGTAAGGCGGTGATTGTGATTAGTCACGACCGCAAATTCGTGGATAATATCACGACACGTACTATCGAGGTGACGATGGGGCGTATCTATGACTACAAGGTGAATTACTCGCAATATCTGCAACTGCGCAAGGAACGCCGCGAACAGCAGCAGAAGGCGTATGACGAGCAGCAGAAGTTTATCGCTGAGACGAAGGAGTTTATCGAGCGGTTCAAGGGGACGTACTCGAAGACGTTGCAGGTGCAGAGCCGCGTGAAGATGCTGGAGAAGCTGGAGTTGCTGGAAGTGGACGAAGAGGATACGTCGGCATTGCGGCTGAAATTCCCGCCTTCGCCGCGGTCGGGCAGTTATCCGGTGATTATGGACAGTGTAGGCAAGGCATACGGTGAGAAGACGGTATTCCGCAACGCAAATCTGACGATTGAGCGCGGGGACAAAGTGGCTTTCGTCGGCAAGAACGGTGAGGGTAAGTCTACACTCGTGAAATGTATCATGCGGGAGATTGAGCATGACGGCACGCTGACGTTGGGGCATAATGTGCAAATCGGATATTTCGCACAGAACCAGGCATCGCTGATGGATGAGAACCTGACGGTATTCCAGACGATTGACGATGTGGCGAAGGGTGAGATTCGGAACAAGATTCGTGATTTGCTGGGTGCTTTCATGTTTGGCGGACCGGAAGAGTCGATGAAGAAGGTGAAGGTGTTGTCCGGTGGTGAGCGGACGCGGTTGGCGATGATTAAGCTGCTGCTGGAGCCTGTCAATCTCCTGATTCTCGATGAGCCGACGAATCATCTAGACATGAAGACGAAGGATATTCTGAAACAGGCGTTACTCGATTTTGACGGGACGCTGATTGTCGTTTCGCACGACCGTGACTTCCTCGACGGACTGGTGACAAAGGTGTATGAGTTCGGCAACCAAAAGGTGACGGAACATCTTTGCGGCATCTACGAGTTCCTGGAGAAGAAGAAAATGGATTCGTTGCAGGAACTGGAAAAGAAATAATATTTTTTTAGACAGAAGAACATAAGAGCAAAGATTAAACAGCAGTTAACTAAACAGCAGGAATGATTTTCTAAGCGCAGCCTTTATGTTCTTATGTCTGAATTTATCAGCTTATAACACCCTAATAAATAATAAAAAGAGGGTGATGGCTAGAAGAGGAAATAAAAGTATTTGTATATTTGTGCACATTAATATAGCAGGACTTAGAAAAAACAGACTATGTTAAACATGAAATGCACAAATTGAGCAAGAAATTGCGACACGGACTTGAAATTGCAGAAAGATGATTTCGAGAGAAAAGTGCACGTAACGGCAAACTTCTAAGTCAAGATACGCGGGATGGAAAAGTAGTTTATGTCTCGGCAACTGAGTTGCTGGAACGCTTGCAGGAAAAAGAAAAAGAACCACTAAAAAAATAATTTCTCTAAAAAGAAAGGATGAAGGGGAAGAAACGAATTATAGTAACTCTGCTGTTTTTTATCAACATTATCATGTTGGTGGCAGCCGTTATCCCCCATCACCATCACTCCGACGGAATGATTTGCATGAAGCAGGACTTGCCGGTAGAGCAGCAATGCCCTATGCATCATCACCACCACCCGGCAAACGATTCGTGTTGCAGCAGCGAGTGCCTGACGCGTTTCCAATCGCCTGTGCCATCCGTACATACGGATAGCGGTCCGGATTATGTATTCATCGCTACGCTATTCACGGATGTAATCATAGAACATTTATTGCGACCGCTAGAGAGACGGGTCAAGAACTACTACGTCTACCGAGACTCTCTGCATGGTACGGATACTCCCCGTGCCACTTCCCTTCGTGCTCCCCCCTACTCTGTTTTTGCATAAAAACGTGAATGCAAATCTGTTGCATCCGCGTTACTTTATCTTTGTAACGTAAAAAACAGTAAAACTTAGTAGGAAATATCATTTATGAAGAAGATTTTTTTGATGGGAATCCTGGGCTTGTTCGCTTTGGGCTCCTGCACTAACAAGAATGCGCAAAGTCATGACCACGAAGGACATGACCATAGTACCGTCACACACAACCACGATGGACACAATCATGAAGCGGAAGGACACAACCACGAGGCGGAAGGTGCCGGGCACTCTCACGAAGGAGAATGTAACGGTGACCACAACGAAGCCGCCAACGCCCACAGCGATGAAATTATTCTCCCGAAAGCGAAAGCTGACGCTGCCGGAGTTAAGGTGAGCGTCGTAGAGCCTGCCCCTTTCCGGCAAGTTATCAAAACCAGCGGACAGGTATTGGCTGCACAAGGAGACGAATCCGTAGCCGTAGCCACAGTGGCAGGCGTTGTCTCTTTCCGCGGAAAGGTGACGGAAGGCATGAGCGTAGGAAGCGGCACTCCGTTGGTCACCATTTCTTCGCACAACATCGCAGACGGCGACCCGGTGCAGCGTGCCCGCATCGCTTACGAAGTCTCAAAGAAAGAATACGAACGCATGAAAGCACTTGTAGCCAACAAAATCGTATCCGATAAGGATTTTGCACAGGCGGAGCAGAATTACGAAAATGCCCGTATCAGCTACGAAGCGCTCGCAAAGAACCATTCGGCAATCGGACAGAACATTACCGCACCCATCGCCGGATACGTGAAGAGCATCCTCGTGAAAGAGGGGGACTATGTGACCATCGGCCAACCGCTAGTCAGCGTGACGCAGAACCGCCGCCTGTTCCTTCGTGCCGAAGTGTCGGAAAAGTATTATCCGTATCTCCGCACAATCAGTTCCGCCAATTTCCAGACGCCTTATAATAATAAGGTGTACGAGTTGGGCGCACTGAACGGACGGCTTCTTTCTTTCGGAAAGACATCGGGAGACAACTCTTTCTATGTACCCGTGACTTTTGAATTTGACAATAAAGGCGATGTCATCTCCGGCTCGTTCGTTGAGGTTTATCTGCTTTCTTCACAACTGGATAATGTGCTTTCCCTTCCCCGCACGGCATTGACCGAAGAGCAGGGAGTGTTCTTTGTATATCTGCAACTCGACGAGGAAGGATATAAGAAACAGGAAGTCACTTTAGGCGCCGACAACGGCAAGAGCGTGCAAATCCTCACCGGAATTAAAGCAGGCGACCGTGTCGTGACCGAGGGGGCTTATCAGGTTCGTCTGGCAAGTGCCAGCAACGCCATCCCTGCACACAGCCACGAGCATTAATCACTAAATAAGTCTATCACTAATCATTAACCATTAATCACTAAATAACGTGCTTAATAAAATCATACATTACTCCCTGCACAACCGCCTGGTTGTGCTCTGCGCGGCCGTTCTCCTGCTCATCGCCGGAACTTACACCGCCATGAATACGGAAGTAGACGTGTTTCCCGACCTCAACGCCCCTACGGTGGTCATCATGACCGAAGCCAACGGTATGGCAGCCGAGGAAGTGGAACAACTCGTCACCTTTCCAGTCGAAACAGCCGTGAACGGTGCTACCGGTGTACGCCGTGTACGTTCCTCTTCCACCAACGGTTTTTCTGTCGTATGGGTGGAATTTGACTGGGGGACAGATATTTACCTCGCCCGTCAGATTGTCAGCGAGAAACTGGCGGTGGTCAGCGAATCACTTCCTGTCAATGTCGGCAAGCCGACTCTCGGCCCTCAGTCTTCGATTCTCGGTGAAATGCTTATCGTCGGCCTGACTGCCGACTCGACCTCGATGCTCGACCTTCGGACGATTGCCGACTGGACGATTCGCCCTCGTTTGTTGTCTACCGGCGGTGTGGCGCAGGTGGCAGTACTGGGCGGAGACATCAAAGAATACCAGATTCAGCTAGACCCGGAACGGATGCGCCACTACGGTGTTTCAATGGACGAAGTGATGGCTGTCACCCAGGATATGAACCTCAACGCTAACGGTGGCGTGCTCTACGAGTTTGGAAATGAGTACATTGTGCGTGGCGTTCTTTCCACACCGAAGATAGAGGAACTGGGCAAGTCTGTCGTGAAAACGGTGAATACTTTCCCCGTGACACTGGAAGACATTGCCGATGTGAAAATCGGCCCGAAAGTCCCGAAACTGGGAACGGCTTCCGAACGCGGCAAACCTGCCATACTGATGACTGTCACTAAACAACCTGCCACAAGCACGCTCGAACTGACGGACAAACTGGAAGCTTCACTGAAAGACCTTCAGAAGAACTTGCCTGCGGACGTGAAAGTATCCACCGATATTTTCCGTCAGAGCCGTTTTATCGAAAGTTCTATCGGCAACGTGAAGAAGTCGCTTTTTGAGGGTGGTATCTTTGTGGTTATCGTTCTTTTCCTGTTCCTCGCGAATGTGCGCACAACGGTGATTTCGTTGGTGACATTGCCTATCTCGCTGCTTGTTTCTATTCTGACGCTGCACTATATGGGACTGACCATCAACACGATGAGTCTCGGCGGTATGGCGATTGCCATCGGTTCGCTGGTGGACGACGCGATTGTCGACGTGGAAAATGTGTACCAACGGCTGCGGGAGAACCGCCAGAAACCGGAAGCCGGACGGCTTAGTACGCTCGAAGTGGTGTTCAACGCTTCGAAAGAGGTGCGTATGCCTATTCTTAATTCGACGTTGATTATCGTTGTCAGCTTCGTTCCGTTGTTCTTCCTGAGTGGAATGGAAGGACGTATGCTGGTTCCGCTAGGCATAGCGTTTATCGTGGCGCTGTTTGCTTCGACGGTAGTCGCGCTCACGCTGACTCCGGTGCTTTGCTCATATCTGCTGGGCAGCAACAAGACGAACAAGGAGCTGAAAGAGTCTTTCATAGCCCGTTGGATGAAAGGGATTTACGGAAAAGCGCTCACATGGGTGCTGGCGCACAAACGGGTGACTTTGGGTAGTACTATCGGACTGTTTGTTATCGCTCTCGGTGTGTTCTTCACGCTCGGGCGCAGCTTCTTGCCGTCTTTCAATGAGGGGTCTTTCACTATCAATATCAGTTCGCTGCCGGGTATTTCGCTGGAAGAGAGTAATAAAATGGGGCATCGTGCCGAGGAACTGTTGCTAACGATTCCCGAAATACAGACGGTGGCCCGCAAAACGGGGCGTGCCGAACTGGACGAGCATGCGCTCGGCGTGAACGTGTCGGAAATCGAGGCACCTTTTGAACTGAAAGACCGTCCGCGCAGCGAGCTTGTTGCCGAGGTTCGCGAGAAGTTGGGGACAATCACCGGCGCGAATATAGAAATCGGCCAGCCTATCAGTCACCGTATTGACGCTATGCTGTCCGGTACAAAGGCGAACATTGCTATCAAACTTTTCGGTGACGACCTGAACAAGATGTTCTCGCTCGGCAATCAGATAAAAGAGGCTATCGGGGATATTCCGGGCATTGCCGACCTCAACGTGGAGCAGCAAATAGAACGCCCTCAGTTGAAGATTCAGCCGAAACGGGAAATGTTGGCGAAGTTCGGAATTACCTTGCCGGAGTTTTCGGAGTATGTCAATGTGGCTCTCGCGGGAAAGGTTATCTCGCAGGTTTATGAGCAAGGAAAGAGTTTCGACCTTATTGTAAAGGTGAAGGACGACGCACGGGACGAGATGGAGAAAATCCGCAATCTGATGGTGGATACCAACGATGGCCGCAAGGTTCCTCTGAACTATGTGGCGGAAGTGGTTTCGTCCATGGGACCGAATACCATCAACCGCGAAAACGTGAAACGCAAAATCGTGATTTCAGCCAACGTTGCCGACCGCGACTTGCGTAGTGTGGTGAACGACATCCAGAAACGTATCGACACGTCGGTGCAGCTTCCTGAAGGGTATCACATCGAATATGGCGGACAGTTTGAAAGTGAACAGGCTGCCAGCCGGACATTGGCGCTGACTTCATTTATCAGTATCGTCGTTATCTTCCTGCTGCTTTACCATGAGTTCCGCAGTGTGAAGGAGTCCGGCGTCATCTTGTTGAACCTGCCGCTTGCACTGATTGGCGGTGTATTTGCACTGGTCATCACTACGGGAGAGGTGAGTATTCCGGCTATCATCGGCTTTATCTCTCTGTTCGGTATTGCGACTCGAAACGGTATGTTGCTTATCAGCCACTACAACCATCTGCAAAAAGAGGAAGGGCTGAATGTCTACGACAGCGTAATACAAGGCTCTCTCGACCGTCTGAACCCGATTCTGATGACTGCATTGTCTTCTGCTCTGGCACTGATTCCACTTGCACTGGGTGGCGACTTACCCGGAAATGAGATTCAAAGTCCGATGGCTAAAGTTATCTTGGGCGGACTTTTAACATCTACGTTCCTGAACGGTTTCATCGTCCCGATTGTTTACCTGATGATGCACCAGCGCCTGCGTAGTGCTGAAGCAAGGGTTCCTTCCGGCACGTTGCCGTCTGAGGGGGTAAGCATCAGTGAAATGTAATACGTACTTAGCAACAAATAAAAGAAAAAGTATGAAACGAATTATTATCATAGGTTCTTTTGCTGCTACTGCACTCTTTGCCCTTACGGGCGGTGTGCAGGCTCAGAGCAGCATAGAGCAGGTATTAAAAAATATAGAAACGAATAATAAGGAATTGCAGGCGAACGCCCAACTTATTACTTCGCAAAAATTGGAGTCACGAACGGACAATAACTTGCCCGACCCCACACTTTCTTACGCGCATCTTTGGGGCGCGAAAGATAAGAGTGAAACGATTGGCGAGTTGGTTGTTTCACAAAGTTTCGATTTCCCCAGTTTGTATGCAACGCGCAATAAGCTGAACCGGTTGAAGGCAGGAGCTTATGACAGTCAGGCTGATGTTTTCCGCCAGGAGAAATTATTGCAGGCGAAAGAAATTTGCCTGGACATTATCATGCTTCGTCAGCAGAAAAATATCTTGGAAGAGCGTCTGCGTAACGCGGAAGAGCTTGCCAAGATGTACGCCAAACGTCTGCAAACGGGAGACGCGAATGCGCTTGAGACGAACAAGATTAACCTGGAACTGCTGAACGTGAAAACAGAAGCGTCTCTGAACGAGACGGCACTCCGCAATAAGTTGCAGGAACTGAACACGTTGAACGGAAATATTCCGGTGGTTTTCGAGGAGAACCAGTACGCGGATGTGCCTTTCCCCTCTGATTATCAGATTTTGAAATCTGAGGTGATGTCCGCAGACCGCACGTTGATGGCACTTGGCAACGAGAGTCTGGTTGCCCGCAAACAGATTGCTGTCAACAAGTCTCAGTGGCTGCCGAAGCTGGAGTTGGGGTATCGGCGGAATACGGAGACGGGAGTACCGTTCAACGGTGTAGTGGTCGGCTTTTCTTTCCCGATTTTCGAAAACCGGAATAAGGTAAAGATTGCCAAAGCACAAGCGCTGAATATTGACTTGCAAAAGGATAATGCCACATTGCAGGTAGAGTCTGAACTGGCACAACTTTATCGGGAGGCTAAAGCGCTGTATGCTTCGATGGAAGAATACAGCAAAACGTTCCAGTCACAACAGGACTTGGCATTGCTGAAACAGGCGTTGACGGGCGGACAAATCAGCATGATTGAATATTTTGTCGAAGTATCCGTGATTTATCAAAGCTACCAGAATTTTCTGCAACTGGAAAATCAGTACCAAAAGGCGATGGCACGGATTTACAAAAGTAAGCTATAATGTCTTTATTTCATCCGGCAAATATCCACTGCGGATACGCCACTCTTGTGGATAAAGATTATTGGCACGATTGCCGATATTCTTTACGAAACCGAGAGGGATATTCCGGTAAGTAAGTAAAATATAACCGCGAGGGGCTGTTGCCGGCAAGGCAATGGCCTCTTTCCGTAAATAGGCAATCGCTTGTTCGTAGGTTATATCTTCGGTCGCAAAAACTCCCTGCCGCAATAGCACGGAACTCATCGCCAAAGCGTGGTCGGGAATTAAATCTTTCCCTTTCACCTCTCCTATGCCAACTCCCGCCGATACGATTTTCAAGCTTTGCTTCATAGCTGCCAGTTCGTCAACGTACTGCTGCGGAAAGGCTTGAATCTTTGTTCCCTCTGCCGATACTATATATCCGGGGAGTTTCTCTTCATTCAGCCAATTCTTAGCTATATTCAGATGCTCTTTAGAGACAGGTGAAGGGGTTGCCCCACCTTTCTTATCCTTTTTCTTGGCTGCCTTGTTTTTTGAAGAAGAAAAAGCGGGCATGGTATCTTCTTCTGTCTCCGGTTTGCGAAGGGCGGCAAGAAAGAAACCTTCACCTTTGGTTTTGTGCGGGAAGAAATGGTAGACAGGAGCCTTTTGTTCAGAATTTCCAACTGCTTTAGAGTTATCAGACTCTTTATATAGAAGATTTCCTGTGATATTCCAGTCTTCCCGGATTTCCAAAGCTAACGGTTCGGCTCCGAATTCCTGCTGAATCCAATGGACGTTTTCTTCATCTTCTTTTGTATTATAGGTGCACGTACTATATATAAGGATTCCACCCGGCTTCAAGCTAGGCCAAATATCTGCGATAATTCTCCGCTGCCGTTGCCAGCATATTTCCACATTCTCCGGACTCCACTCTTCAACAGCCACCGGGTCTTTGCGGAACATTCCTTCACCGGAACAGGGCACATCGGTCAGAATCACGTCAAAGAAAGACAGCAAGGACGAAAAGTCAGCAGGGTCATTATTCGTAACGACTACATCCGGATGTCCCCACTTTGTCAAGTTCTCCGCCAAAATCTGCGAACGGTTTCGGATGACTTCATTAGCAACCAGCAGACTTCCCTCAGGAAGCACGCTACGGGCATGAGTCGATTTCCCACCGGGGGCAGCGCAAAGGTCTAGCATCACCACCGGATCTGTAACGTATTGCCGGAGCACCTGCTCCACAAACATAGAAGAGGCTTCCTGAACATAATAGCACCCCGCATGGAACAACGGGTCGAACGTAAAAGTAAGACGCTCATCAAGATAAAAGCCCTCGGATGCCCAAGGAACTGGGAGAAGTGGAGAGTCCATTCTCAACTTATTCAACCTTATGCTGACAGGCGGTTCCTGTTGGATGGCGGCAGCCAGTTTATCGTATTCTTCGTCGCCCAATAAAGAGCGGGTGTAAGCTGTGAAAGAAGCGGGTAAATCCATTTTCGTCTAATAATTTGCGCAAATATCAAAAATATTTCGTCTCTTTGCAACTTTCTTGGATATTAACTACGTCTAACAAACAAAGAAACAAATTAAAGAACTATTTATATGAAAAATTTTCTACTTGCCTTGATGGTCATACTGACCACTTGCACATTGGCTATCGCCCAAAATAATACGACTATTAAACGTGACTCCGTTGGAAACGTAAAAGTTAGTGTAAAGAAAGGTAGCAAAGCGAATACGAACAATACTGCCGTGACAGTGATTGGCGTGGATACTGCGGATGCTGATTCGGCCGAGATAGATGATGATTCAAATAGTGTTAGTCATGGTAGCGCCAGTTTTAGCATAGATACGGATAGCGATGATTTTCCATTCAACAAAATTGAAAATACTATCGGTGGTGGTATTTTAGTAGCTATTGTCGCCATAGTTGCCGTATTCGGATTGCCAGTATTTATTCTGTTTGTCATATTCTTCTTCCGCTACAAAAACCGGAAGGCACGCTACCGCCTTGCGGAACAGGCACTTGCCGCCGGGCAGCCGTTACCAGCAGATTTTATCCGCGAAAACAAACCCGTCGACCAACGCTCACTAGGTATAAAAAATACATTTACCGGCATAGGGCTTTTCGTCTTCCTTTGGGCTATCACGGGCGAGTTTGGAATTGGTACCATCGGCTTGTTAGTGGCTTTTATGGGCATCGGACAATGGATTATAGGTTACAAGTGAGCCTAACAAAGACAAGAACGAAAAAGAAAGATGAGTCAACTCAACGATATATCGCTAGTCGCACAGGTCGTGGTGTTCAAAAACACCAAGGCCTTCGACCAGTTGGTGGGAAAATACCAGTCGCCTGTCCGGCGCTTTTTCCTGAACCTGACTTGCGGCGACAGCGAATTGAGTGACGACCTGGCACAAGATACATTTATCAAGGCATACACGAACATCGCCTCTTTCCGAAACTTATCCAGTTTCTCTACGTGGCTGTACCGTATTGCTTATAATGTTTTTTATGATTATATTCGCAGCCGGAAAGAGACGGCTGAGTTGGATACAAGAGAAATAGACGCCATCAACAGTACCGAACAGGAGAATGTAGGTCAGAAAATGGACGTCTACCAGTCACTCAAGACGCTCAAAGAAGTGGAAAGAACCTGCATCACGTTGTTCTACATGGAAGATGTAAGTATCGACAAGATTGCGGGTATAGTAGGAATACCGGCAGGAACGGTGAAAAGCCATCTGTCGCGTGGGAAAGATAAATTAGCAATGTATTTAAAACAAAACGGTTATGACAGAAGTAGACTATGATAAGTTCTTGCGGGATTTCTTTGCGGAAAACAAGCAGGAAATAGCGGACAACGGATTCAGTCGCCGTGTCATGCGCCACTTGCCCGACCGCAGCCGTCGGCTGGCGCGTATCTGGAATGCTTTCGTGATGGCGGTGGCAGCCGTGCTTTTCTTTTGGCTGGGCGGTTTCGAGGCTGCTTGGGAAACAATAAGGGAAGTGTTCATCGATATGGTTAACCATGGTGCCACAAGCCTTGACCCGAAATCAATAATTATCGCTACGGTTGTTCTGCTATTCATGGCAACACGGAAAGTAGCTTCTTTGGCGTAAACGCCTATCTGAAGGATATATAATTACAAGCCCGGAGAACTTCTGTGTATCTCCGGGCTTTTTTTATTCTTCAGACTAAGAAGTCTTCATTAGTTCTTCATTAGCCGGCCGGTCTGTTAAACAATGGTAAATTTACCCTTTCTTCCGGGCAGCCCCAAACTTAGATGTTGTATCTTTGTTGACATGTAAACTAAAATAGAGAGAAGAGTTTTGAAACTACATATATTTATTTTATTTCTGTTCCTGTCTTTAGTGCGCGCCCAAGCGGATGTTATCGACAGTTTGATGACACAATCCAGAGACTCAATCGGATTAACAAGTGATTCTCTTGTACTGAATTTCCTGAAAGAATCAGGAATTCCTATCTCCGATAACAATAAAGTGAAACTGCTGAAAAGCGGACGGGAAAAGTTTATCGATTTATTTGAAGCCATACGCGAAGCCAAACACCATGTGCATTTGGAATATTTCAACTTTCGCAACGACTCCATAGCCAATGCCTTATTCGACTTGTTGGCAGAGAAAGTGAAGGAAGGTGTCGAAGTACGGGCTATGTTTGATGCTTTCGGCAACTGGTCGAACAATAAACCGCTCAAAAAGAGGCATCTCAAGAAAATACGCGAAAGGGGTATCGAGATTGTCAAGTTCGACCCATTTACCTTCCCTTACATCAACCATGCCGCCCACCGCGACCACCGGAAAATTGCCGTTATCGACGGAAAAGTGGCTTATACAGGGGGGATGAATATCGCCGATTACTACATCAACGGCTTACCCAAAATCGGAACGTGGCGGGATATGCATATGCGCATCGAGGGGGATGCGGTCAATGACTTGCAAGAAATTTTCCTCACGATTTGGAATAAGGAGACTAAACAGAATATAGGTGGAGAAGCCTATTTACCGCAGCATGAGGGACGGACGGACAGTACCAATATCATGGTTGCCATCGTTGACCGCACTCCAAAGAAAAATAGTCGTATGCTGAGTCATGCGTATGCAATGAGCATCTATTCGGCACAGAAGAACGTGCACATCGTCAACCCTTATTTCGTGCCGACTTCTTCCATCAAGAAAGCGTTGAACCGCTCCATCGACCGGGGAGTGGATGTGACAATCATGGTTTCTTCCGCATCCGACATTCCGTTTACGCCGGATGCTGCGCTTTACAAACTTCATAAGCTGATGAAAAGAGGAGCTACCGTCTATATGTACAACGGTGGCTTCCATCATTCGAAAATTATGATGGTGGATGACCTGTTCTGCACGGTCGGTACTGCCAACTTGAACAGCCGAAGCCTACGATACGATTACGAGACGAATGCTTTCATCTTCGACAAGAAAACAACTGCCGAACTAAATACAATGTTTTACAACGACATCGAACACTGTACCCAACTGACACCCGAATTTTGGAAAAAGCGTTCGCCTTGGAAAAAGTTCGTCGGCTGGTTTGCGAATTTATTCACCCCATTTTTGTAATTTTGTACGGAGAATGATTTTCACCACAGATTATGTAATTTATTCATTATGAAACAATACCTGGATTTGCTTAATCGTGTACTTACCGAAGGCACGAAAAAAAGTGACCGCACCGGAACGGGAACCATCAGCGTTTTCGGTCATCAAATGCGTTTTAATCTCGAAGACGGTTTCCCTTGTCTGACAACGAAGAAACTGCATCTGAAATCAATCATATACGAGCTGCTTTGGTTCCTACAGGGGGACACCAACGTAAAATATCTGCAAGAACATGGAGTACGTATCTGGAACGAATGGGCGGACGAGAACGGTGACTTGGGACACGTCTACGGTTACCAGTGGCGTTCATGGCCTGACTACAATGGCGGATTCATCGACCAAATCAGCGAAGTGGTGGAAACGCTCAAGCATAACCCGGATTCACGCCGCATTATCGTAAGTGCTTGGAACGTGGCCGACTTGAACAATATGAATCTCCCACCCTGCCATGCGTTCTTCCAGTTTTATGTAGCAGACGGACGGTTGAGCCTGCAACTTTACCAACGCAGTGCGGACATTTTCCTCGGTGTGCCTTTCAACATCGCTTCTTACGCATTATTATTGCAAATGATGGCGCAAGTGACAGGATTGAAGGCCGGCGACTTTGTACATACTTTCGGCGATGCACACATCTATCTGAACCATCTGGAACAGGTAAAACTGCAACTGTCACGCGCCCCCCGCCCGTTGCCGCAAATGAAAATCAACCCGGATGTGAAAAACATCTTCTACTTCAAATTCGAAGATTTCGAATTAGTTAATTACGACCCTCATCCGCATATTGCCGGAGTAGTAGCTGTATAACCCTATGAGTAAAATATCAATCATCGCCGCTGTAGACCAGCGTATGGCAATAGGCTTTCAGAATAAACTTCTTTTTTGGTTACCCAACGACTTGAAGCGTTTCAAGTCGCTGACTACCGGAAACACGATTATAATGGGACGTAAAACTTTCGAATCTCTTCCGAAAGGCGCGTTACCTAATCGCAGAAACGTGGTATTATCCTCGAATCCGGCAACCGAATGTCCCGGCGCAGAAGTTTTTCCTTCACTCGAAGCTGCCCTGCAAAGCTGCCGGGAAGATGAACATGTATATATAATTGGCGGTGCAAGCATTTATCGTCAAGCGCTCCCTTTTGCGGACGAACTCTGCCTAACTGAGATAGACAGTACTGCTCCGGAAGCCGATGTCTATTTTCCGGAAGTCTCTCCGGAGATATGGCAAGAAAAAAGCAGAGAAGCTCATCCTGCAGATGAGAAACATCTCTGCTCCTATGCTTTTGTGGACTACGTGAAAAAACAATTATAGACTACGTGAAAAATAATTTGTAGACTATGTGAGAAAATTTGTCTATTTTCTCTTTCCGTCTGCCCCGAATATTGATTAATCTTCGTCTTCTACGTCGACCATTATAGGCATTTGCCGCTTAATGGCTTCGTGGAAGGAGATTAGCGTTTCCGTACGCGCCAAGCCCAATGGCTGCAACTTATCGTGAATGATACTCAGCAAGTGATGGTTATTCTTGGCGTAAATCTTGATAAACATATCATATTTTCCGGTAGTGAAATGACATTCCACCACTTCTGGGATAGCTTCCAAAGCTTTTGTCACCGAATCAAAAGATTCTGGGTCTTTTAGGTATATGCCGATATAAGCACAAGTTTCGTATCCTACTTTTTCGGGGTCAATAACATATTCCGAGCCTTTGAGTATTCCCAAGTTAGTCAGTTTCTGAATACGCTGATGAATCGCAGCACCGGAGACATTGCAAGCTCTCGCCACTTCCAGAAAAGGAATGCGGGCATTACCTGCTATCAGCTTCAGTATTTGCTCATCTAAAGTATCTAATTGATGATGTCCCATGTTTTTAAATCAAATTGTTTTTGTCAGTGAATCTTTTGTGCAAAGTTAGCGATTTTCCGGCAACAAATACTATAATCTATTACTTTTATTTGTAGGAAGCAGACAAATCAATAATAGTTTGTATCTTTGTAAAAAACATAAATATACCATTTATATGAAACAAATTTGCTGTATTGTTCTATTCTTCTTCACTGTCGTAGAAGCTCACGCACAGAACTTTGCCGATTATTTTCAAAACAAGACATTGCGAGTGGACTATATCTTTACCGGAGATGCCAAGCAACAGGCTATCTATCTGGACGAACTGTCACAGCTCCCTTCTTGGGCGGGTCGCCAGCATCATTTGTCCGAACTTCCACTGGAAGGCAATGGACAAATCATCGTGAAAGACCTCGCTACCAAACAGTGTATTTATAAGACTTCCTTCTCTTCCCTGTTTCAAGAGTGGCTGACCACGGACGAAGCTAAAGAAACAGCAAAGGGATTCGAGAACACATTTCTTCTCCCATCCCCCAAGCAACCGGTTGAAGTGGAAGTAACTCTGTATTCTCCACGCAGAGAAGTTATAGCGAACTACAAGCATATTGTCCACCCCGACGATATTCTGATTCATAAACGTGGCGTGTCACATGTCACTCCACACCGTTATATGCTCCAAAACGGTAATGAGAAAGATTGTATCGATGTCGCTATCCTTGCCGAAGGGTACACTGAAAAGGAAATGGATTTATTTTACCAGGATGCGCAAATTGCCTGTGAAAGCTTGTTCTCACACGAACCATTCCGTTCCATGAAGGATAAGTTCAATATCGTTGCCGTCGCTAGTCCGTCTACGGACAGCGGTGTCAGTGTCCCCCGCGAGAACCTGTGGAAACAAACAGCCGTCCACTCACATTTCGATACTTTCTACTCGGAACGTTATCTGACTACCAGTCGGGTGAAAGCCATCCATAACGCCTTGGCGGGTATTCCTTACGAACATATTATTATTCTTGCCAATACCGACGTATATGGTGGCGGTGGAATCTACAACTCCTACACGCTGACTACCGCCCATCATCCGATGTTCAAACCGGTAGTAGTCCACGAATTCGGACACAGCTTCGCCGGACTGGCTGACGAATATTTCTATGAGGACGATATAATGACAGATACTTATCCGCTGGATATTGAACCGTGGGAACAAAACATCTCAACACGAGTGGACTTTGCATCCAAATGGGAGAATATACTCCCTTCCGACACGCCAATACCAACTCCTGTTGCTGAAAAGAAAAAATATCCGGTAGGTGTCTATGAAGGGGCTGGTTATTCTGCCAAAGGTATTTATCGCCCCGCTTATGATTGCCGTATGAAAACAAACGGATACCCTGAATTTTGTCCGGTTTGCCAACGCGCCATCCGCCGGGTAATCGAATTTTATATTCCTTAATGATTAGATTATATTTAATATAAACTTAAAACCCAAACCGCATGATTAGATTTCAACCGATTAACACATCGGATTTCCAACATTACAAGTTTATGGAAGAACTGCTTATAGATGCATTTCCACCAGAAGAATACCGCGAGTTGAACCAACTGCGCGAATACACCGACCGCGTGGGCAACTTTCACAATAACATCATCTTTGATGATGACCTGCCTATCGGCTTTATCACCTACTGGGACTTCGACAGTTTCTACTATGTAGAGCACTTCGCCACCAATCCCGCTCTACGAAATGGCGGATACGGGAAACGTACTCTCGAATACCTATGCAACTACTTGAAACAGCCCATTGTTCTCGAAGTTGAACGCCCAATAGAAGACATGGCAAAACGCCGCATCGGATTCTACCAGCGCCAAGGTTTCGTCTTGTGGGAGAAAGACTATTATCAGCCGCCTTATAAGCCGGGGGATGACTTCCTGCCTATGTACTTAATGGTACATGGCAATCTCGAGCCAGAAAAAGATTATGAAGAAATAAAGCGTAAACTTCATACAGTCGTTTACGGGGTAAAAGAATAAAAGGTAAGCATATCAGTAATCACATAAAGTGGCTATATACAATCACAATTCTACAACTTAACCAAAGAATAGAAGACTGATAAAATGAAGATTACAAATAAAAGATTAACCAAATAAAGAAAGGGCTTCCAAAATCATTTGGAAGCCCTTTCTTTCATATAGTTGAATTAACTAATTATTTTTCACCACGTTTAGTAGCAGAATAGTTAATCTTCAAAGCGTAAGATTTTCTAAGAGCATTTTTTACGTCAGTAACAATACCCATCTTAGTCTTTTGGTCAACCTTCAGAGAAACAGTCATTTTCGCTGCATCTCCCTCACTCATACTAGCACGCTCCTGGAAAATGAAGTCTTGTACTTCACCAACTTCAGCATAGCTGTCATTAAGCTGAATACGACTTTCAGTACCCATTTTCGCGCGATATTCCTGAGTAGGTTCACCTACATAAATGAATGTCACCAGTGATTTCTTCTCCAGTTTTTCGAGTTCAGTACCTTGCGGAAGTGTAAACTGCACCTTTAATGTTACCTCACGCATTGTTGTTACAATCATAAAGAAGAACAACAATGTAAAGATAAGGTCAGGCAACGAAGAAGTATTCAATGCCGGCATTTCACGTTTACCAGTCTTATTAAATTTTCCCATTACTTACTTCTTTTTTTCTCCGTATTTTTTAGGTTCTGCCTCAGAAATTCGTTGCGGATAGATTTCACGGACAGCTTTCTGCTGTTCATCAGTCAACTCCGCATATTTCACTCCGAACTTTTCTGTAGCTAGTTCATCTCTCAATTCATTGTATGCAGCAACCAACTCGTTCTGCACACTAATATATGCCTGATAAGAAGAGCCACGGTCATTCTGCAAAGAAACTACATGCTTGTCACTAACAAGAGTTGTACCAAAAAATTCCACATTCTTCTGTGTTTTTTCAGGCATATTCTCTGCATTATTAACATTAGCAATAAATTCTTTAGCCTTATCCCTCAACTGATCAACACCGATATAATCATTACCGCACATCAAAGCGTCATCTTTATTCAGATATACCTGCAAAATGTTACGTTCTTTGATTTTATCAGCATCATCTTTTCTTTCATCTTCGGGCGGTGGTGGCAAAAGTCTTGCCAAACCACGGTCCGTATCCATTGATGTCGTAATCAAGAAGAAGATCAGCAACAAGAAAGCGATATCTGCCGTAGAACTTGAGTTAATATCAGGAACTTTTCTTTTTCCTTTTGCCATTGTAATTACTTATTTAATTGAGTATCCTCAATTGATTACGATAATTTTTTCTTTATACCACTTGCGATGATTGCAACAACTGTCACAAACAACAAGATGTAAATAGAATAAAGGAACATATCAGTCAGTTTCAGCCAGAAAGGAACGTTGTCCGTACCGCTATAACCCGGAATTTGCATCGGTGTACCGTCACCCATAGACCAAGCTACAACTAAAACAACAACCAAAAGCACCAAACCAAGTAAAGACTTAATTGCATTTGCCGGATTATCTTTCAAAGCTGCGCCAAATTGGAATATGGCAGCAATAACAGTAGCAGCAACAGCCAAACCAAACAATACATAAATAAGCAATAGCAAAGTATTAGTATGTGCCGGTTGCCACATTTCAGGATCTACTCCTACAACAACATCCGCACCCTGAGCATCACCACCGAGATAGAAAAGTCCCAGCACAATGAGGATGACAGCAAACATCGCATACAAAGCATAATACGATATTCTATATGTTAACTTACTCATTTCGAATTATTTTTTGTATTTCAGATCATATTTGATTACCATGTCAAGCAAAGAGATAGAAGAATCTTCCATTTCGCTTGTAAGAGCTTCAATCTTAGCAAGTACGTAGTTATAGAACACCTGAAGGATCAAAGCAACGATCAAACCGAAGATAGTTGTAATCAAGGCAACTTTCATACCACCAGCAACAACCGTCGGAGAGATATCACCTACCTGTTGGATTTTGTCGAACGCCTGCACCATACCAATTACAGTACCCAAGAATCCGAGTGACGGAGCCATTGCGATAAACAGTGTGATCCAAGAACATCCTTTTTCAAGGTAACCAGCCTGTACACCACCGTAGGATACAACTGATTTTTCAACAACATCGATACCCTGGTCAATTCTCATCAAACCTTGGTAGTAGATAGAAGCAATCGGACCTCTCGTGTTACGAGCAATGTCTTTAGCAGCTTCAACATCACCTTTTTCCAAAGCAGCTTCGATAGATGCCATGAATTTCTTTGTGTTGATTTCAGCCAAACTCAAATAGATGATACGTTCGATACAGAAAGCCAAACCGATCACCAAAGCGACAGCTACCAAACTCATGAAAGATGCAGTACCTTCAATGAATTTAACTTTCAGTTCTTTGTGAATACCACCTTCTTCTGCAACAGGAGCAGCAGCGGTAGTCTCAGCAGCAGGAGCAACAGCTTGTTGTTCAGTTTGTTCTGCTGCAGGAGCTTCTTGAGCCTGAGCAAGTTGAATAGAGCCAAATGTAAAGGCACCAATCACAGCAACAATTGCGAATAACTTTTTCATTGTGTGTCTAATTTTTAAGATTAATTAATTGATTATTATTATTGTTTTTACTTCTCGTTCCGTTTTCAATTCTGCGGAGAGACGGGGATTCGAACCCCGGATACGCTTTAGGCGTATACACGCTTTCCAGGCGTGCCTCTTCAACCACTCGAGCATCTCTCCTTATAAGTTTTCCGCATTTTCAGCTACAAATGTATCCTTTTTTTTCTTTTCTTGAAGCATTATCCCTTTTTTATCTTGAATAAATACTGCAAATTAATATAATTTAAAACCTTTCGAACCTTATTTGCGGATTCCAAACACTTTTAGTGCATTTTCCGAAGTGACCTGAGACACATATTCAGAGGGCATCCGATAAATTTCCGCCACTTTTGCGAGGGTGTCCTTCACATTCGCACTTTCATTCCGCTTACCACGGTTCGGAACCGGAGTTAAATACGGAGAGTCTGTTTCGAGCACGATACGTTCCAAAGGAACTGTCAGCAATGTCTCCGGCAGAGTTGATTTTTTAAAGGTGACTACTCCATTAATGCCTAGCATGAATCCTTCAAATTCCAGCAACTTTGAAGCTTCTTCGGGCGTACCGGTGAAACTATGAAAAATACCGGTGAGCGAAGTATTTTTATAGGGTTCCATTACCTTATATATATACTCAAAAGCATCTCTTGAATGAATGACAATCGGCAACCGATATTCGAGCGCCCATTCAATCTGCTTTTCAAAGACCAGCAGTTGTTCCTTCAAGAAGGTCTTGTCCCAATAAAGGTCAAGGCCAATTTCACCGATAGCGACGTACTGATTGAAGCCAGCCAACTGCTCCTGCACAACTGCCAATTCCTGTTCATATGTTTCATTGACCGAGGTGGGATGCACTCCGATCATCGGATAGCAAAAACCCGGATAATCAGCACATACAGACAGCATCGGTTCAATCGTCGTACTATCTATATTCGGCATAAAGATAGACGAAACGCCAGCTTCGCGTGCACGCTCCATCACTTGTGGCAAATCTTCCGAAAATTCTTCTAAAAAAAGATGAGAGTGAGTATCTATAAGCATGATATTTTATTTTCTTCTTTTACTTTTTCACTGGAACGGTAATAATATATCAAACCGTAATCACGGCATTTTTCCAGTCGAACTTCATTGGGAGTAACGTCCTGATATTTAGCTTCAACCTGATTCCAAATATCCAATATCAATTCGTCGGCACGATCGCGCATGGAAGCCAGTTCGTCAAGACTCCGGCCGGTCAGTGCCTGATAATTCTTCTGGCGTTCGTAACTGTCAAGAAAGATATCATAATGCACTTTCACGCGGGCAATAGTAGGATTATAAATAGGTATGCCACCTTGGGACGTCCGCCGTTGCTCACCTTCAATGATTTTCTTTCCCCACTCCACCAACGCCGCTTCGCTCAGCAAATCCGGCACAGTGTTCGTATTGGGCAGACCATACAAATCTTTATGTGCTACTTTTATTTCATCACGAAGCACAGCCAGATTGAGCACTTGGATAAAATGAGAGATATACAGCCTGGCGGTTTTCACATTCGACTGATGTTTTCGGCTCGCTCGCGACTGGTTATCATAGCATTGCGTATAATAAATTTGCGCCGCTTCGAACCTTTGCAGGAAATTGCGCGCTTCAAACAATGTCTTTAGTGTAATTGCCAGGTCGCGTACATTATACAGTTCTCCTTTTTCGACCGCTGTTTTCAACGCCCGAACCCTTGCCTGGTCTGTATTTGGTAGTCGTCTGTATGGCATATTTCAAGAACTTAGTTACATTTCACGATACATCAGTAATTTTACCAAGTTTTTCAGTTCTTTTTTTCTGTCCTCTGGCACAGCTACCGCCGAAAGGCTTTCCATGGCGAGTGTATAATATTCGCGCATCTTGTTTTCGCAGACATTACGAATATTCAGTTGATTATACAGTTCCGTCACTGCCGCTATTTTCTCAGCAGGCTGACAGGTTTCAGCATTCAGCCAACGGTCCAGTTCTTCTCTTTGCTTTTCGTCCGCACGATCCAGTGCCTTGATAAGCATATATGTTTTTTTGTTACAAAGAATATCGCCGCCTATTTTCTTACCGAACACTTCCGAATCACCATAAACGTCCAACAAATCATCTTGCAACTGGAATGCGACTCCTATATGCATTCCGAAATTATACAGATTGTCGGCATCTTTGGCAGTCGCTCCTGCCAGAATAGCACCGATTTTGAGACTGCCTGCCAGCAACACAGCTGTTTTCAGGCGAATCATTTCGATATATTCATCCTCGGTGACATCACAGCGGGATTCAAATTCCATATCCAACTGCTGTCCTTCACAAATTTCAAGTGTAGTCAGGTTGAACAGTTCCATCACTTCTTTCAAATGCTCCGTCGGACAAGCTGTCATGTAGCGAATCGCCAAAATCAGCATAGCATCTCCTGAAAGCACGGCAGTGTTATCGTTCCAGACCTTGTGTACGGTGGGCTTCCCCCTGCGCATATCCGAACGGTCCATCAAATCATCATGCAGCAATGTGTGGTTGTGATAAACTTCGATAGCTATGGCAGGATCGTAGACAGATGCTACATCCTCACGATACAAGTTATACGCCATCAACATTAATACAGGACGTATCCGCTTCCCCCCTAAAGAAAGAATGTATTCAATCGGTTCATAGAGCCCTTTCGGTGTCCGAGTAAACTGTATTTCAGAAATATGATTGTTTATTTTATCAAGTAGTTGAGAAGCTGTGAACATGATGGATGAAAATATTAATGAATGAAAAAAGAGGCTGCCGTAAGCAGCCTCTTTAATTATTGAGTTACAAATTACTGCAGTCTGAACATCACAGGAACTGTAAATTTAACACGTACCGGTTTACCACGCTGCATACCTGGTTTCCACTTCGGCATGGTGTTTATCACACGGAGAGCTTCTTTGTCCAGATACGGGTCAACACTACGTACAACTTTTGCATCTACAATACTACCGTCTTTGTTAACAACGAACTGTACGATAACACGTCCTTGAGTTCCGTTTTCCTGTGCGATAGTAGGATATTTGATATTCTTAGCCAGATACTGCATCAAAGCTGCCTGTCCGCCCTGGAACTCCGGCATGTTTTCTACAACTTCAAAAATGGTTTGTTCTTCCGGCTCTTCTTCAACAACCTGTACCGGCACGTATTTTACCTCTACAGGAGCGGCATTATCTTCATTGATAATGGTTGTTGTTTCATCAATCTCGGCTTTATCATCGACAATCTCCAACAATTCGGCCACTTTCGGGGCTTCGGGTGGTGGTGGAGCTGCTTGTTCAGGGGTTTCGGTAATAGGAATAAT
The DNA here is from genome assembly GCF_903181435.1 of Bacteroides acidifaciens. Taxonomy (NCBI): domain Bacteria; kingdom Pseudomonadati; phylum Bacteroidota; class Bacteroidia; order Bacteroidales; family Bacteroidaceae; genus Bacteroides; species Bacteroides acidifaciens. Next base: position 308,664 of record NZ_CAEUHO010000001.1, on the reverse strand, counting down.
TTCCTCTTCAAACACGACATCAGCTACAGCCTGGCTTGTATCAATCTTCACGTCACGCTGGGTCCATTCGAACGCCACGAACATGAAAGCTAGCACTACCACGTAACCAACGAGCAACCATGTAGACTTCTTGCCTTCCAGGTCTGCTTTGGGTGATTTTTTAACTTCCATAAAAATAATTAATATAATGATTAATAAAAAAAAGTGTCTTCCTATGTGTCTTTGGGCAAATATAGTACATTTTCAGTTAACCATCCGTCTCTTCCTGTCTTTTTATCCGGCTTTTTAACTTTTTTAATTCTTTCGTAGTTACTTCACTCTTTTTTATACCGATCGTTCGGTCTGTTTTCAAAATAAACGTATCTTTGGCGGACAAATTAGATGAACTGAATATGAAAAAGATAGTAATAGCAGTCGACGGTTTTTCCTCTTGCGGAAAAAGCACTATGGCCAAGGATCTTGCCCGTGAAGTGGGGTACATTTACATTGACAGCGGAGCCATGTATCGCGCGGTCACTTTATATAGTATAGAGAACGGAATTTTCGACGGTGACGTTATCGACGTGGGAAAACTGAGAAATGAAATCAAGAACATTCATATTTCTTTCCGTTTGAATCCGGAAACGGGACGCCCGGACACCTACCTCAACGATGTGAATGTGGAAAGCAAAATCCGCACGATGGAAGTTTCGTCCAAAGTCAGCCCTATCAGCGCGCTCGACTTTGTACGCGAAGCAATGGTAGCCCAACAGCAGGCGATGGGAAAAGAAAAGGGAATAGTGATGGACGGCAGAGACATCGGGACTACCGTTTTCCCGGATGCAGAATTGAAAATATTTGTAACTGCCACACCGGAAATCCGTGCACAGCGCCGTTATGACGAACTGAAAGCGAAAGGACAGGAAGCTAGTTTCGACGAAATATTGGAGAACGTGAAGCAACGGGATTACATTGACCAAAACCGGGAAGTAAGCCCACTGCGCAAAGCCGAAGATGCTATCTTACTGGACAATACGAATTTGACAATCGAGCAGCAGAAAGAATGGTTGTTCGAGAATTTTAATAAGGTCAGCAAATAGTCTTTCTTCATTGCTTGAGGCATATTCTTTATAATACGAGTGATACCCTTATAATACAAGTGATATTTTTATAGTATAAGTGATACTATTCAATATATAAGTAGTTTTCTATATGATTAAAGTAGAGATAGATGAGGATTCAGGTTTCTGTTTTGGAGTAGTGACTGCCATTCACAAAGCGGAAGAAGAGTTGGCAAAAGGAGAAACGCTTTATTGTCTTGGAGATATAGTACACAATAGCCGGGAAGTGGACAGGCTGAAAACGATGGGATTGATTACCATCAACCGCGAAGAGTTCAAGCAGTTGCGGAATGTCAAGGTTCTGCTCAGGGCACACGGAGAACCACCGGAAACTTACATGATTGCCCACGAAAATAATATAGAGATAATAGATGCTACCTGCCCGGTAGTGCTGCGTTTGCAGAAGCGTATCAAGCAGGAATTCCTACAAGATGGGAAGCAAGAAAAGCAAATTGTCATATACGGCAAAACCGGTCACGCAGAAGTGTTGGGACTGGTGGGACAGACAGACGGAAAAGCGATTGTCATCGAAAAAGCCGAGGAAGCGAAGAAACTGGACTTAAGCAAGAACATCCGGCTTTTCTCGCAGACAACCAAGTCGCTCGACGAATTTCAGGAAATTGTAGGATATATCAAAAAACATATCTCACAGGACGCGACTTTCGAGTATTACGACACGATTTGCCGCCAAGTTGCCAACCGCATGCCCAAGCTCAGAGAGTTTGCAGCTACACATGATTTGATATTTTTCGTGAGCGGAAAAAAAAGCTCGAACGGAAAGATGCTGTTTGAAGAGTGTCTGAAAGTGAATCCTAATTCACATTTGATAGACAACGAAAGGGAAATAGACGTTTCTTTACTCCAAAACGTACAGTCGATTGGGGTATGTGGAGCTACTTCAACTCCTAAATGGCTGATGGAAAAGATATACAACCACATTCGGGCACTTATAAATAAAGAATAACAGCAAAGTTATAGATAAAAATGAAAAGCAACAGATAAGAATAAAAAGAAAGCAAAGAACGGATATTTGAACATTTTTAATGGTTTCGTCATGCGAAAAAAAACTTCATAAACATTGCTTTCAACTTTTTATTGTACATTTGCCACATCAAACTAATTAATGAAAAGATTGTGTTATGGGAACAGTAAAGTGTATCGGAATTTTGACTTCCGGCGGTGATGCGCCGGGAATGAACGCAGCTATACGTGCAGTGACACGTGCGGCTATCTATAACGGACTACAAGTTAAAGGTATATATAGAGGATACAAAGGCTTAGTGACAGGCGAAATCAAAGAATTCAAAAGCCAGAACGTAAGTAACATCATCCAACTAGGTGGAACAATTTTGAAAACAGCCCGTTGCAAGGAGTTCACCACTCCTGAAGGACGCCAACTGGCTTACGATAATATGAAGAAAGAAGGCATCGACGCCTTGGTTATCATCGGTGGTGACGGTTCGCTGACAGGTGCCCGCATCTTCGCGCAGGAATTTGACGTTCCGTGTATCGGACTACCAGGAACGATTGACAATGACCTTTACGGCACAGATACGACTATTGGTTACGACACAGCGCTGAATACTATTTTGGATGCAGTAGATAAGATTCGCGACACAGCCACTTCGCACGAGCGTTTGTTCTTTGTGGAAGTGATGGGACGTGACGCAGGTTTTCTTGCGCTGAACGGAGCCATTGCTTCAGGAGCCGAAGCTGCTATTATTCCTGAGTTCAGTACGGAAGTCGACCAACTGGAAGAGTTTATCAAGAACGGATTCCGCAAATCAAAGAATAGCAGTATCGTATTGGTAGCCGAAAGTGAACTGACCGGTGGCGCCATGCATTATGCAGAACGTGTCAAAAACGAATACCCGCAATATGATGTACGTGTGACGATCTTAGGTCACTTACAACGTGGTGGCAGCCCGACTGCCCACGACCGTATCCTGGCAAGCCGCCTCGGTGCTGCTGCTATTGATGCTATTATGGAAGATCAACGTAACGTAATGATCGGAATCGAACATGATGAAATCGTTTACGTACCGTTCAGCAAGGCTATTAAGAATGACAAACCAATCAAGAGAGATCTTGTCACTGTATTGAAAGAGCTTTCAATCTAATCTTTTTATTTTCAGGAGTTCAGCTTATATCAGTATTATAAGATAAAGAGCGGTGGATGAACGGGAGGTTTCCTTATCATTCACCGCTCTTCTTTCATTTATTCAATGCTGCACGGTTATGAATATATTTTATTCATTTCCAATATTAAGAATCAGCCTTCTTATTACTGATAAACTACCGTCTTATCGTATACTTTATTTCTATTTATTAATCGCCGACTATAGTTGTCTACTTGGCTGACTATAGTCGGCTGATTAGACAACTTAAGTCGACTAGGTGGACAACTACAGTCGGCTTCTTGGATGCAAGCTGTTCAATTTGCTAAGATTGACAATCCCGATGCGAAGGTTACGGGCTGTGAAAGTGCAAACTGTGGGGATTGTGAAGGCGTGAAGGACGTGAAGAAAAGATTTTTCTTTATTTGTTCACAGAAAACACCTGTCAAACAGATGATTACCATCCGTGAAGGATGTGAAGGAGGAGAACCAAACTTTATTGAGGCTTTGGTAATTTTCGGCACAATTAGTTCAAAACCGTACAATTTATGAGTTTTTTTATCCATAGATAATATCCAGTCAGTGGTAGTGCAGCCCCCAATAAGGCAGCAATAAAGGTAAGTATGCGAGTAAACATTCCTCCCCAGTTACCAACATGCACAGAATAAATCCAACCACGAATCTTTCCTGACTTGTCTTGATGTTGATAAAGACTTGTTTCTGTAAATTCACCATTATCCGTATTGAAAGAATAACGGTCAGATGCCCGCTGATTCCCGAAACGGTTGAAAGACACACTTGCCGTACCGGAAGAAATACTGATTTGCTTATATTCCGGATTCTGGCGACTTAGTTTATCATAAACCTCCTGCCAATAAGCGAATGGTTTCTTTTCCCGATGGACTGCCGATTTGGTATCCCCCTTTTGAGCATCACTTTTCTGTTCATGTCCTTGGGCGGAACGTTGCTGTACTTCCACCCCTAAGACCTTATAAAAAGCCGTCCGATACCACGGAAAAGACCAGGTCAATCCCGTCAGTGCCATAGCCAGTAGAAAGATCAGAGCATACATTCCACCTGCCACATGCAAGTCATACCAAAACCTTCGCCAACCTTTTGTTGCTGTTATTGTCAGGCTATTCTTCAATGCTTTACGTGTACGCGGCCACCAAATGACAATTCCCGAAATCAGTACAAAAACAAGTAAAAGCGTACTGACACCTACAATCATTTTGCCCCAAAAGATCCCTTCATTTCCCGGATTCATACTATCCAGCAGCCAGCGATGCATTCGGAACATAAACATAAAAAAGCCGCTACGCTCGCTTTTTCCTTTTACTTCACCCGTATACTGATCTACATACAAAGATGCACGACGTGGTTTGGAAAGACTAACCTGATACGCACGTCCGGGATCAGAAGATATGCTGACACCGGTCACCGATACACTGTCAGGCAATATCGTCGCCACTTTTTCAAGCAGCTTATCCATAGGTAAAGGAGACTCCTTTACCATTTCTACGTAGTAAAGATCGCGTCGAGACCACTCATTCACCTCATTTTCAAATACCAGCATGGCACCGGAGAAGCAGACAAGAGTTATTATCAGTCCGAAAGGGACGGAAAGCCACAAATGTATCTTTCTGAATATTTTTTTCATGTTTTCAATCCTATTTCTTGAAAAAGCCTGTAAAGCTTTCCGCTCGGCAGGCTTTTATCTACAAAAGATTCTCTATTTAACCGAGTGTATTACTTTGAAAGATATTCCATCTTACCTACCGTAGTGACAGCGTCAGCTTCTACCGTTAAACCTTTAACTGCCTTACCTGTTTTTGCGTCTATTTTATAGAAGGCGGGATTCTCGCCCGTAGTCACAGTGACAGCCATATAAGCATACCCTTTTTCTCCATAAGGCTCGCCACCAAACTTTCCGTCAGCCGGCAGACCTGTAACAGGCATAATCGTCTGATCTTCCGCCTTGAAAACAGCTAATTCGCTGACATCTGCACTTGTACCGCCATTAATCATATCTTCCGCTCCCTTTTTATACAATTGAAGCAGAAAGTAATCTTCAGAGATGTGCCAGCAACGGAAAATAGGATGTTTAGTGCCTATCTCTTCAAAGTTCACATAGTAATCCGGATCGAAATCTGTTGCACCTGCTTTGATACGCATTGCGCCCGAAGGCTTCTGTCCTGTTACCTTCTTCAAATCTGAAGATGAAACTGCCGTACGTCCATATCCGGGAGAGAACACATAGACATCACCATTATCAGCAGCCCAAATGGTCTGATAATATTGTGAACGCATACGACCGCATGCATAGCCTATTTTATCAGTCTTGGCAATCACCGGAGTCTCATTGAAGTTCGTGCCACTATAAATTGCCACGTAAGCATTATCCGGGTATTGTGTAGAAGGAATGACACCGGCTGTATATGCACCGCTGCCGCTACCACCGTCAGTCTTAGTCACAAGTTCCTGATCTGTCACAGCTTCCGGCCATTTTTTAATACCGTACTTACTCATTCCCATTGGGATGACAGATGTATAAATCTTATTGTTAGCTTCAACCAGACCTGCCCATGAAACTTTTTCACCATTACCCAAGTAATTTTCGGCAAGCAAGCTACCCTCTTCCTGGCTGCCATCGGTTGCATCCAGATAGTTGAACAACAATGCTTGAGCCACATTCTGATCCTCATCTGTTATTTTCGAGTCCCCAGTGGAAACAGTCACTACTTTATCCCCCCAAGTACCGTATGACGTGATACGATTATAAGTGTATGTGTACTTTTCTTTCATTTTACCATCTGCACCCAGATAATAGGAAGCTCCTGTACCTGCGCCACCTTTATTATAAACTAAAGCAAACACATAATCCAATCCTTTATATACCCAATAAGTACCGCCAATCACTTCAGTTCCATTCCCTTGGGTCGACACTGTTCCTTCATCCAAAGAATTGGCTACTACCAAATAACTTGCTTCACCAGTTGTGGCAGCCACCACATAAGCCGTTTCTCCATCAATCGGCGGGTTATCCACCGGATTATTATCATCGTCGCAAGATGCCACAAACACACCGCTACTCAAACAAAAAGCTACGGCAAAAGCCTGTAATAAAAACTTCTTCATATATTCTTTATTATTGATTGATACTAAAAACTTACTCTTATTATTTACCGAAAAACACTCTGAACTTTCCATAGAATGCGCGCCCCGCTTTTTGCAGGCTAAAATTGTCAAACAGTTGGGCATCGGTGAAATTCCGACATTCAAATGATACATTATAACGTCCATTCTTCATGGTGTAGGACAAAGACAGATTATGAGAAAACTGTTCCGGCACCATATTCTTTGAATCTTTATCTCCGAGATTTTCCCAGTAAAGAGGAAAATCGTGCTGCCAGTAGCTATCATAACCGATGCTCAATACATTTCCTTTGACAAACAGGTCATTCCAATAAAAATTTGCATTGATATTAGCATAACGATAGGGCAGATTCGGCATACGCACTTTATAGTGCATGCTTTCTTGCAAAGAGGAACCCGCCAGAAACTTTTCGTAATCACGAGTATCAATGCTATTGAATGTTCCTCCTATATCAAACCAATGCGAGAAGCTATAAAGCAATGACAAATTATACCCTTTAGTCCTTACGTGACCGTGGTTCTCATAATATCCGTAGCTTGTTCCTCCCAATACGTCCAGTCCTCTTTTTATATAATCTTTCGTATCCCGATATATCAAACCGGCCTCGGCATACAATCCATGCTTGCCAAACTGATGATTGTAGCTGAAACTCAAATTGACATTATCACTTTTCTCCGGTTTCAGATTCATTTTGCCAGCTTCAAGGTCTTCATCTCCAAAGAGTTCGTCCGTAGTCGGTAGGCGGAAGGACTTTTCGTACGAAAGTTTCACCTGAAGATCTTTCCATATAAAATAGGTACCTGCCGCTCCATATCCAAGAGCGCTTGCCGTATTGGACAGATTGATATAATTGCCTATTCCATCCGTATTCTGCGATACCGGTCCCTTGTTGTATTGCCGATAATATTTGGCAAATGCCGACACATTCCATCTGTCCGACGGCATCAGACGGTAAGAAAGCCCGCTGACGTTTTTACGGGTGATTTTAGGAATAGAAAAGTCCGTGAATTTGGAAGAAGCACCGATGGTAGAGCGGCTCGTACGTTCAAAATCACTGATTACATGACTGAAAGTAAACGTATGCGCCTGTCCGATATGATAATTCATCTTCAGCGTCCCATTCCAGTTTTTATTTTTAGATTCACTGTTCTGGTAAGACTGTTCGCCCCGGCTGCCTTTTTCATAAAAATCTCCACGCCAGTTGTAAGCCCGCGAAGCAGTATCGACATTATTGGTGATATTATGATTGTAATTGGCAGTCAACAGCAGATCCAGGTTTTTCACCAATAAGTTCTTTTTGTAATATTCTAAAGAAGGGACCAACGAATGTCCTTTGCGGAATTTTTCACCGAACACGACATCTTGATAAACGCCTGTTTGTATCTCTTTATAGAAATGAGAATAATTGAAACTCAACGCTAAACGGTCTGCCCATTTCTTTCCTACCAGGCCGATTTTTCCAATCACGGCTTCATTATGATACCGGTCATTAAAACGTTTCAGATGATAAATCTTATTTTTGTCAAGTGGCGGAAAACGTACGCTTCCATCTTCTTTAATCTCAAATTCGCGTATGTAAGTGTCTACATAATAATCATTATCCGAAAAGTTTTGAAAAGCATTGACTTCATACATAAAACCATTCTTGAACGTTTGTCCGAAGCGCACGTATGATTTATGAGTATTAAACGATCCGTAAGAATAGGAAGCGTCCATAAACCACTTTCCGGGTTGCTTGTTGGTGACAATATTAACCACTCCCCCAATGGCATCGGTTCCGAATCCTACGGGAACCACTCCTTTATAGACTTCTATACGGTCAGCAAAATTAATAGGAACATTGTTCAAATCGAATGCAGCACCGGCTCCCTCCTGTGGTATGCCGTCAATGAAGATTTTCACATGTTTCCCGCTAAAGCCATCGATATACAATTGCATATCCGACCCCACTCCACCTGATTCGCGGAGTTTTACACCGGGCACTTTAGTCAGTGCACCCGCCAAAGTCTGTGTACTGTTATGCAATTTCTTCGCATCAATGGCTACCGCATTAAAAGCAGACTGATTCACACGGCCGACTCCGGATGTCGTGACCAGCACCTCTCCCAGTTCTTTTACTGCCGGCGCAATAGTGACGTTTACTTTTATTCTTTCTCCCTTGGCTAATTTAACTTTCTTTTCTACCGTTTGATAACCGATAGCCGAAACAACAAGTGTATATTCACCTGCTGTCGTTTTCAAATGATATATACCTTTTTCATCTGTATAGCATCCTTGGTTGGTTCCTTTCAGATAAACTGTCGCAAAATCCACCACTTCTTTTTCTGTGGACATCACTCTGCCCGAAATTAAACTACTACGGTGACGCCCCTGTTGTGAATATACGGATACAGAAAACAAGAATGCCAGAAAAACCAAAAAACATTTATTGCTCATCTCCTTTTTACCTTTTTACTTTATAACTTTTTCATTGTTCTAAAAGCGATGCAAAGGTAAGCAGAAAAAGAAGTGCTAAACAATCCCTATCTATTGGTAAAAATAAGACAACAAAAATGAAGTATATAGATATGTACAATACCTATATATAAGTAAATACTAGATAATTTAAATAAAAAAAGAAAAGAAACCCTACTTCAGCCAACTCGCCAACACACGTTCCGTTACCTCCCACAACTGCTCTTTTTGCACATGATTCGTGTATTTATCAGACAAGTTTTTCCGGTGGTTACTGACATACAGTTGTCCTGTCACACCGGCTTCCTTCTCGTCCAACAGTAAACCGATTGCCGTAGAAGCCCCTTTCTTGGGTTTACGGATAAAAGGACGGAAAAAAATATCGGTCAACGGATCGAACCACTTGTGCATAGTGATGATATCAGTAGAAACAATTCCCGGATCGGCAGCATTGACGGTAATTCCCTTCTCCCGAAGTTGCTCGGAAAGCTCGAAAGTAAACAACAGTAAAGCCAGCTTCGTGTTACTGTAAACAGGAATCCTCCAAAACTCTCCCGCTCTCCCCCTATAAAAGAAATCAGGGAAGTCGAGCTTGCCGATTGCGTATGTACAGGAAACCATATTTACGATACGCGCTCCACGCACCATCAGCGGAATTAATTTCCGGGTAAGCAGATAAGGTCCTATATAGTTCACACTTACCGTTCGTTCGAATCCTTCGGAAGTAGTATGAAAGCCTGTCTCCATTGTTCCGGCATTATTCATCAACAAAGCGATGGGAAGGTTCCTTTCTGAGATCCGGCTGACAAAAGAAATCACGGATTGCATGGAAGATAAGTCAAGAGCCATAACCTCCAAATCCGGGTTTCCGGTTTCCTTGCTCAAACGTTCACGAACAATCTCCGCTTTCTTCGGATGATAACAAGCCATAATGATTCGATAATCGGCTTTGGCTACGGCACGTGTTATTTCTGTTCCCATTCCTCCGTCCGCACCGGTGATGATTGCCCATTTCATTTCACTCATTTTTTCTCCAGTTTATCAATCTCCTTTTGTAAAGAGGAAGGTAATTGTTCTTTCAAATGTTGATGACAAGCCATTTCTATCGTATACATACGTCCTATGCAATAATTACTGTGTCCACAGTTGCAACGTGCTTGTTCTTCCTGCTTCATCCGGTTCACGAATCCCGGTTCGTTGAGCAAAGCTCTCGCCATCTGCACGGCATCAAAACCGGAATCGAGCACTTCATCTATTTTCTGACGGGAAACAAGACCACCGACATAAATCAACGGCGCATCCGGAAGAGCCGCACGGAATTTCAGTGCATCTTCAAGGAAATAGGCCTCTTTGAAGGGTACAGAGGGTATCATCCATTTGCCAAACATACGGACTCCGTATTTCAGCCACCAACAATTCATATAGTAAGACATCGAACGAATCGGCATGGCACCTCTCATTACATACATCGGCGCTTTGCTGACAAAACCACCACTCAACACCAATCCATGAGCGCCAAGTTCCAACAGACGTTTGGCCACTTGTATGGATTCGTCAATCTCCATTCCTCCTTTGAAGCCGTCGCGCATATTCATTTTTACGAAAACTGCCATATCATTGCCCGCCGCTTTCATCACTTCTTCCATCACCATATCCATAAAACGCATCCGGTTTTCGAGCGAACCGCCATATTCATCTTTCCGATGATTGGTGTAGGGAGACAGGAATTGACTAATCAAATAGCCGTGCCCCGCATGTACTTCAACGGCGTCAAACCCGGCTTTCCTCGCCAGATTGACTGCATTTCCATACGCTTTCGCCATTTCCGGAAGCTCCTCTTTTTCCATTCCACGCACAAACGTAGGAGAATAGAGGTTGAAGCCTGAAGATGCGGATATAGGAGTGACACCACATATATTTTTATGGGACATATTTCCACAATGCCCGATTTGTATACCTACTGCGGCACCTTCATCGTGCACGGCTTTTGTCAGTTCGTGTAAACGGGGAATAATGGACGGACGCAACCACAACTGACGGTCGAAAGAAAGTCCGCTTTGTGTCACGGCGGCATAAGCCACTGTTGTCATACCCACTCCCCCCGCAGCTACCGACCGATGGTAATCCAGCAACATCTGCGTGGGAGTATTCTCCGGACACATGCTCTCAAAAGCTGCCGAACGGATTGTTCGATTCCGCAGCGTCAAAGGTCCGAAGGTGACCGGGCTAAAAAGTTTAGTTTCCATAGTAGTTGATATTTTATTTAAGTCATACGTAAGTCATGATGAAAAGCGCCCCTAATAAAGGAAAGGAAACACTCGTTTCCGTTCTCCCACTGCGTCTCCGAATTCTTCGCGGTAACGACACCAAATAGCGTTGGCACGGGGAACAAGGTTAGCAATCGTCCACCAAAGGAAGACCAGACCGGAAAGTGAACAAGTGAGTATCGCCCAACCTGCCCATTCTACTATCTCACCGAAATAGTTGGCGGAAGTGACATAACGGTACATGCCTTTTTGAGGCAGATAATGCCGGGTGTCTCCCGGTTTGCGCAAATGGCGGATGATATAATCCGAATGCCAGTTCAACAGCATACCTGCGAAAAAGAGCAGTGTGCCTATAATAAACCACGGTGAAGTGAACCAATCGGCTTGATACATCGTTTCGGGAGCAAGATAGAAAATCCATTTTCCTTGCATATAGCCATTCAGCAGATTAAAAAGAACTCCCATCGACATGATTGCCAATGGCATCTTACTTTTCCCTTTCAATAGCAAAGGGAAGAGGAAAGCACGCTGAAAATAGTGGATTTGAAAGAAGAGGAAGAAAGTGAAAATCACCGGCTCGAACCGACGTTCGGAATAGATCCACATCACACACATCACCACAAAAACCGGAGCTTCCATCAATATCCAGGCTAGTTTATTGGAGATAGCTACGCCCCACGATGCTGTGCGGAAAATACCATATCCGGCTTTTACAAAGTAAAGGGCGATAAAAACAAACAAAGCAATCAGGCTCATCACACCCAGAAACAGATTAAAAGTATTTATATTCATAGCGATCTATTTTGTAACACGCAAAAATAACAAAAAGGAGATAAACGACGATACAAAAAATAGAAAGAATCTGAAATACATTCTTTTACGAACATAAAAAAGGAGAAAATGTAAAATTTCCCGGATGCACGTCTGAAATGATCGGGCACACATCCGGGATTACTTATCTATTTAATAAAAGGATTGGTTCTTATCAGCGTTTCTTAATTGGGATATAAGCCAAATCATCAAGTACATTCTTATAAGCCGGGCGGATAATCCGTTTACCATCGAAGGTCAATTCTTCATTGCGGTGTGCACACCAGCCTACGATACGTGCCATGGCAAATAGCGGAGTGAAGATTTCCTGCGGCAAACCGATCATTTCATACACGAAGCCCGAGTAGAAGTCGATGTTACTGGAGACAGTCTTTCCATTGTTTTTAACCCGTCCGAAAGTAGCGATGGCACGTTCTTCCAGCAGTTCGAGGAAAGCAAATTCGTTTTCTCTGCCTTTTTCACGGGCAAGGTCGCGAGCCAGTTCTTTCAATAGAAGAGCACGAGGGTCGGAGATGGTATAAACGGCATGTCCGATACCATAAATCAGTCCGGTCTTGTTATACACTTCTTTGTTCAACATTCGGGTGAAGTAAGTGTCTATTTCATCTACACTTGTCCAGTCTTTGATATTTTCTTTCAGATGGTGGAACATGTCGGCAACCTGAATATTGGCACCTCCGTGAAGCGGGCCTTTCAGCGAACCGATACCTGCGGCAATGGCCGAATAAGTATCTGTTCCGGTAGAAGAAGTAACACGAACGGTGAAAGTGGAGTTATTACCACCACCGTGCTCTGCCTGAAGAATCAATAACAAATCGAGGGTGCGTGCATCCAGTTCGGTATAGTCTTTTTTCAGCATATACAGGAAGTTTTCGGCAATAGACAGCTTTTCCTGCGGATGGCGGATATGCAGAGAACGTCCGAAAGTAGCATGACGAAGCATATTATAAGCATAAGCGATGATAGTAGGGAACTTTGAAATCAGTTCAATACTCTGACGCATCAGGTTATCCCGGGAAGTATCATCCGCATTCGCGTCAAAACGATACATTTCGAGTACGCTGCGTGAAAGAATATTCATGATGTTGTTTCCTTCCAACTCGATGATGTTCATTTTCGTTTTCTGTTCCAACGGCATGTTGTCGTTAATCAACTCACGGAAAGAAAGCAATTCTTCTTTATCCGGCAGACGTCCGGAAAGCAATAGGTAAGCCACTTCTTCGAAGCCGAAGCGTTTCTCTTTGATTATAGCGTGAGAAATATCTTCTACATCATAACCGCGATAGAACAGTTTCCCCGGTATGGGTTTCAACCCACCGCCCGGCACACGTTCATACCCTACTACATTACCGATTCTAGTTAAACCTACCAATACACCCGTGCCGTCTTCATTACGCAACCCGCGCTTCACATCAAATTTCGGGAACAATTCATTATCAATCCGGGTAGCTTCTTTCATATCCTCGGAAAGCTTGTAAATCAAATACTCTTTTTTCATCTTTCTTCGTTTTTTATTCGTTACTTCTATTTTTCAATTCTTTCCACGATCTCACGAGTGAAAGCGGAAGTAGAGAGGGAGGTTCCATTCGGCATAAAACGGGCTAAATCGTGTGTAGCGCGAGCATCCAGGAAGCTTTGTTCCAAGGCTTTCTCTATCAGAGCAGCCGCTTCTTTCCAGTTAAAATATTCGAGCATCATTACTGCCGAAAGGATAATAGAGCAAGGGTTCACCACATTTTTTCCCGCAATATTGGGGGCTGTTCCATGAGTCGCTTCAAAGATGGCATGACCTGTCCGGTAGTTGATATTTGCTCCCGGAGCGATGCCGATACCGCCTACCATGGCCGCCAGTTGGTCGGAAACGTAGTCTCCGTTGAGGTTTAAGGTGGCTATCACGGAATATTCTTCGGGAATCAGGAGTGTATTTTGCAAGAAAGCATCCGCAATGCAATCTTTTATCACCAGTCTGCCATCTGCCAAAGCATCGGCAAACTCACGTTGCGCCAGTTCGTAGCCCCATTTTTTGAAACCACCTTCGGTAAACTTCATGATATTCCCTTTATGCACCAGCGTTACGGATGGCAAATGATGGTTGAGCGCATACTGGCAGGCAGCACGTACAAGACGCTCCGTGCCCTCACGTGATACAGGTTTCACACCGAAAGAAGAGGTTTCCGGGAAACGGACTTTTGTCACGCCCATTTCGTCTTTCAGGAATTGATAGAACTTTTCTGCTTCCGGAGTTCCGGCTTCCCATTCGATACCTGCATAAATATCTTCCGTATTTTCACGGAACACACACATATTCACTTTCTCCGGTGATTTGACAGGCGACTGTACTCCCTGATACCAACGGACGGGACGAAGGCATACATATAAGTCGAGCGTCTGGCGCAAGGCTACATTCAGCGAACGGATACCGCCCCCGACGGGAGTTGTCAACGGACCTTTGATTCCTACCAGGTATTCCTGAAAGGTTTCCATTGTTTCGTCCGGCAACCACGAACCTGTCTCGTTGAAGGCTCGTTCGCCTGCCAGCACTTCTTTCCATTCAATGCGGCGTTTGCCACCATAGGCTTTCCGAACGGCCGCATCTACAACAGCCTGCATGGAAGGAGTTACCTCGGCTCCCACTCCGTCTCCGGTGATATAAGGTACGGTAGGTATATTGGGCACCAGCAGCGTACCAACTGCTTTCATTGTTATTTTGCTCATCTTTTTATCAGGCGTTTAGTTATCTTGCGTTTAAGGCAGAACCGGCACGGAACCAGGCAATCTGCTGTTCGTTATATGTGTGTTGCACTTCAAAACTCTCTTTCGTCCCGTCATCGTGATGAAGGACGACAGTCAGGTTACGTCCCGGCGCAAAGTGCACCAGACCGAGTACGGAAAGGACATCATGCTCACGAATCTTATCGTAGTCGGCCTTATCGACAAATGTCAGGGCAAGCATACCTTGTTTCTTCAAATTCGTTTCATGAATGCGGGCGAAACTTTTGGCGAGAATCACACGGACATTCAGGAAACGCGGTTCCATAGCAGCGTGCTCACGACTGGAACCTTCACCATAATTCTCTTCGGCAACGACGATAGAGGGAATTCCCTGGGACTTGTACATTTTCGCTGTGCCGGAGACTGTTCCGTATGTATTTGTCGAACGGTTCCAAACCTTGTTCGTTTCCCCGTTAAAGGCATTGACTGCTCCCATCAACATATT
This sequence comes from Bacteroides acidifaciens, assembly GCF_903181435.1. Taxonomy (NCBI): domain Bacteria; kingdom Pseudomonadati; phylum Bacteroidota; class Bacteroidia; order Bacteroidales; family Bacteroidaceae; genus Bacteroides; species Bacteroides acidifaciens. The sequence continues at coordinate 293,521 of NZ_CAEUHO010000001.1, read as the reverse complement.
GTCGGAGATATTCTCCAAATGCCCGCGAAAGCGGAGCCACGGCCCCGCCATGGAAATATGGTCGGTGGTGCATTTGCCTTGTGCTTTGATTAGCAGCGGCATATTCAGCAAGTCTTGACCATCCCAAGCCGGGAAAGGAGTCAGTAACTGGAGACGTTGGGAGTCCGGTTTCACCTTGATTTCCGTTTTCGCTCCGTGTGGGGCGATGTAACCTTCGTTTCCTTGCGCAAAGCCTCTCAAAGGAAGTTCGTCTCCGACAGGTTCCGTCAGTTTCACCTTTTCGCCGTCATGGTTCACAAGTCTGTCTTTCAAAGGATTGAAGCACAGGTCGCCCGCGATAGTCAGTGCCATAGTCAGTTCGGGAGAAGCGACGAAAGCATAAGTATTGGGGTTACCGTCGGCACGTTTCGCAAAGTTACGGTTGAAAGAGGTAACGATGGAGTTCTTCCGTGTCGGGTCGTCCGTCTCACGTTTCCACTGACCGATGCACGGACCGCACGCGTTCGCCATTATGGTAGCGCCTATCTGTTCAAAAGCACCAATCATTCCATCCCTCTCGGCAGTGGCGCGAATCTGTTCCGAACCCGGATTCACAATCAGCGGGGCAGCTACACTCAAGTTCTTTTCGGCTACTTGTTTGGCCAAGGAAGCGGCACGGCTCAAATCCTGATAAGAAGAGTTAGTGCACGAACCAATGAGTCCGACTTCCATCTTACGGGGATAACCGTTCAACAACACTTTTTCCGCAAATTCGGAGATAGGCGTGGCAGCGTCCGGTGTGAAAGGACCGTTGATATAGGGTTCGAGTTCCGACAAGTCGATTTCGATGACACGGTCGTAATATTTCGCAGGCTCATCCGTCACGACTTCGTCCGCCCGAAGGTCAGCGCCAACGGATTCTGCCAAGTCGACCACACATTCCCTTCCGGTAGCCCTCAAATAGGTAGCCATGCGCCTGTCGAACGGGAAAAGCGAGGTGGTAGCCCCTACCTCGGCACCCATATTACAGATGGTTGCCTTTCCGGTGGCGGAAAGAAATTCGGTGCCGGGACCGAAGTATTCGATGATAGCATTCGTTCCACCTTTCACGGTGAGAATGCCGGCGAGTTTCAGAATGACATCTTTCGGAGATGCCCAGCCGTTCAGTTTTCCGGTCAGACGGACACCGATAATTTTTGGCATTTTCAGTTCCCATTCCATGCCTGTCATCACGTCCACGGCATCCGCACCGCCGACGCCGATAGCCACCATGCCCAGACCACCCGCGTTGGGGGTGTGAGAGTCCGTTCCCACCATCATTCCGCCAGGGAATGCATAATTTTCGAGTACTACCTGGTGGATAATGCCGGCTCCCGGTTTCCAAAAGCCAATACCGTAGCGGGAAGAGACGTCGCGAAGGAAGTCGTACACTTCTTCGTTGGTCATTCTTGCCGTGGCGATGTCTTCCTTCGCTCCTTTATAGGCTTGTATCAAGTGGTCGCAATGCACCGTTGAAGGTACGGCTGACCGGTCTTTACCCGCATTCATGAATTGGAGCAGAGCCATCTGGGCGGTAGCGTCCTGCATAGCCACTCGGTCGGGACGGAAATTCACATAATCCTCTCCCCGTTTGTAGTCTTTCACATCAGCCGCATCATAAAGATGAGCATACAAGATTTTCTCGGCTAACGTCAAAGGACGTTTCAATACAGCCCGCACGTGTTCCAGCTTTCCTTTATAAGCAGCATAGAAGGCTTCTAACATAGTCACATCATATACCATATCGCTTTTTATTTTTTTAGTCTATCTATTAAAATAACGAACATCGTTCGAGTAATGTTTAACAAAATGAAATATTTTTTCGACCCGGGGAGAAGAATTATTACCTTTGCAGCTATTATGAATAATAATCCGAAAAGTCCGACAGCCGACCTTCAGCAACAACAGCTCCTTCTACGGATGGAGTACGAATATGAAAAAGAGGAGTTCAAACGGCAGACCGAAATGATGGGTGTTGCCCAGAAAGTAAAACGCGGTCTGTGCTGGCATCCCGTCTCGCCCGGTCGAAGTTACTACAATTCCCTAAATCAGCTTGTAATAGATATTACACGTACCGAAAATAAAGAAATAGAGCACTCTTTTGAGTTCGGACGCCCCGTCTGCTTTTTCCACCAGTCACTTGAGGGGAAGATGAAGTACATGAATTTCATCGCTACCGTCAGTTACGCAGATGAAGAGCGGATGGTGGTCGTATTGCCCGGAGCAGGAGCTTTGGCAGAGTTGCAAACTCCTAATATACTGCTTGGCGTACAGCTTTATTTTGATGAGACGTCTTATCGGGCTATGTTCGAAGCGTTGGAAGATGTAATCCGCGCCAAAGGAAACCGGTTGGCAGAACTGCGCGACACATTACTCGGAACGCAAAAGCCCGGATTTCGTGAGCTATATCCGGTACGCTTCCCGTGGCTGAACAATACGCAGGAAACAGCCGTCAACAAGGTACTCTGCACGCGTGACGTCTCCATTGTACACGGCCCGCCAGGAACCGGAAAGACGACTACGCTTGTCGAAGCCATTTATGAAACGTTGCACCGGGAACCGCAGGTGCTTGTCTGCGCACAGAGCAATACCGCTGTCGACTGGATTTGTGAGAAACTGGTAGACCGGGGGGTAGCAGTGCTCCGTATCGGCAATCCGACACGGGTAAACGACAAAATGTTGTCTTCCACTTACGAACGGCGGTTTGAGAGCCATCCGGCCTATCCCGAATTATGGGGTATCCGTAAGTCTATCCGCGAAATGAATGGCCGGATGCGTCGGGGAAGCTACACCGAACGGGAAGGTATGCGCAACCGCATGAGCCGCCTGCGTGACCGTGCCACGGAACTGGAGATACTTATCAACGCCGACCTCTTTGACAGCGCCCGCGTGATTGCCTCTACATTGGTGAGCAGCAACCACCGCCTGCTCAACGGGCGACGGTTTTCTACCTTATTTATAGACGAAGCCGCCCAGGCACTCGAAGCCGCCTGCTGGATTGCCATCCGCAAGGCCGACCGGGTCATCCTCGCCGGTGACCATTGCCAGCTTCCGCCTACCATCAAATGTATAGAAGCCGCCCGTGGCGGACTGGAACGTACATTAATGGAAAAGATAGTCCAACAAAAGCCGGCTGCCGTCTCATTGCTGAAAGTGCAATACAGGATGCACGAAGCCATCATGCAATTCCCTTCCGACTGGTTCTACCACGGTGAACTGGAAGCCGCCCCCGAAGTGCGCTACCGGGGAATCCTTGATTTCGACACACCGATGAACTGGATAGATACCTCGGAAATGGATTTCCACGAAGAGTTCGTGGGCGAGAGTTTCGGACGCATCAACAAAGAGGAAGCAAACCTGCTCTTGCAGGAACTGGAAGCGTATATCAACCGAATCGGAAAGGAACGGATACTGGAAGAGAAGATTGATTTCGGACTGATTTCACCTTATAAGGCACAAGTACAATATTTGAGAAGCAAAATCAAAGGAAGCAGTTTCCTGCGCCCTTTCCGCAGCCTCATCACCGTGAATACGATAGACGGCTTCCAAGGACAGGAGCGGGATGTTATTTTCATCAGCCTTGTCCGCGCCAACGAGGACGGGCAGATAGGGTTTCTGAATGACCTGCGAAGAATGAACGTGGCTATCACCCGGGCACGGATGAAGCTCGTCATACTGGGAGATGCGGCCACCCTAACCAGGCATCCTTTCTACAAAAGGCTGATGTCGTTCATTAAAAAACAGTTTATTATCGGGTAAAAGAAAAGGGAGAACTTTTGGGTTCTCCCTTCCTATAAAACTTACATCATCCAGTCGGATTAATTATTTTCAGGACGCAGTTTGCGTACTGTCACAGCAGTCTGCCACATTTCGCTTTCGCGAAGTTCTTTCAGTTCCACTTCCAGTTTCTCACGATAATCCGGTTTGGAGTTGGAGTCAATAGAAATCTGGGCTTCGTTACCAGTCTTAACGCTGTGGTACAACTTCTCAACTACCGGCTTGATAGCATCGTGGAAAGGACCCATCCAGTCGAGAGCACCGCGTTGGGCAGTAGTAGAGCAGTTTGCGTACATCCAGTCCATACCATTCTTTGCGAAAAGCGGCATCAGTGACTGAGTCAGTTCTTCTACAGTTTCATTGAACGCTTCGGAAGGAGAGTGACCGTTTTCACGCAATACTTCGTATTGTGCCAGCAGCAAACCTTGGATAGCTCCCATCAATGAACCGCGTTCGCCTGTCAGGTCGGAAGTAGCTTCACGTTGGAAAGTGGTTTCGAACAGATAACCAGAACCGATACCGATACCCAATGCGATTGTCTTTTCATAAGCCTTACCCGTTGCATCCTGATAGATAGCGTAAGAAGAGTTCAAGCCACGGCCTTCGAGGAACATGGTACGCAAAGAAGTACCCGAGCCTTTAGGGGCAACCATGATAACGTCGATATCAGTAGGGGGAACTACGCCTGTACGGTCGTTCCAGGTGATAGCAAAGCCGTGAGAGAAATAAAGAGCTTTTCCGGCAGTCAGGTAAGGCTTGATAGTAGGCCATACAGACATTACTGCCGCGTCAGACAACAGGCACATTACGATAGTACCTTTCTCGCAAGCTTCTTCGATTCCGAACAACGTTTCACCCGGAACCCATCCGTCTGCCACTGCCTTTTCGTATGTTTTTCCTTCACGCTGTCCAACGATTACATTGAAACCGTTATCACGCAAGTTCAGTGCCTGTCCCGGGCCCTGCACGCCATAACCGATTACAGCAATGGTTTCATTCTTCAATACTTCACGAGCTTTTTCTAATGGAAATTCGTCACGGATTACTACTGTTTCAGTAGTTCCGCCAAAATTCAACTGTGCCATTTTCTTTTTTGTTTTTAGTTTTGATGGCTTACGCCATCCGTTATTAATTGATTTTATATTCTATTTACTCAAATACTGCTTTCGAGCGACAGACTACCTCGCCGCCATTCTTCTTCACTTCGACATGAAACTCGTTCTCATTAGCTTCGTCACAGAAAAACGAGAGTTCATCCCCGAAATAACTTTCCGCCACATATGCCATTTCAAAACGGCGGATACGTTTGGTCTTATACAATTCTATCGGAAACAAATCGAGGATATGCTCTATATAGCGGATACTGTTCACATGACCGTTGATGTCGATGTCGCTGTATTTGGCCGTCAGCGTAGCCAGCGGCTTGTCGCTTGTCACCTTGATGCGCGAGGGCTTGTCTATCGGACAGGGCTCATCGCACACATAGTCTACGATACTTCCGCCGTGCAGTGTCAACAAGTCGGCAGGCTTACGGGTATTCAGGTTTATCATAGCCCATACCGAACGGGCGTAACCTATCTTCTTACCATCTTTGTCGATAACGGCAAAGTTACGGTCGGTGAAGAGGCGATACACATTCTCCACCCATGTCTGAACGGAGAAGTCCTCATATTGGTAAGGCATTTCGTCCAGTTCAACAGCCAGTCGGGAAAGTACCCAGGTATAATTGTCCTCGTTCAATGTCGCGATGCCGAAGCCACGGTCGCTGGCGTGAAAACCTGCGCAATTCAGCAGATGGTTGCCCAGCACACCCATTGTCAGTCGTCCGTTGAAATCAACGTGAAACGGTTCCGCAATAAACTTATAAGTTCCTATTTTATTTGATTCACTCATTATTCCTGTTGTTTTTTACTTTGGTTATAGCCGGCTTCCCGTCCGTCAAGAAACTCGTTCACCCGTTCGAAGCAACTGGTAGTGATAGCTACGCGTCCCGAACGGACAAATTGCAGAACACAATTCAAGGACTTCAGTTCACCATAAAGCGAAGTAATCTCTTCACTCATGCCGTTCTTCTCGACAATAGAGAATACGGGATTCACTTCTACCACGCGGGCGTTATATCTGCGTATCACCTTAGACGCTTCCGGTGTCTCCTGAAACTCAGGAGTAGATACCTTATACAAAGCAATCTCATGGAAGTAAATCTCATCTTCCGTAAAGTAGTGCGCCTGGATAACGTCAATCTTCTTCTCTATCTGCTTCACCACCTTCTCTATCGTATCCTTATCAGTCCAAGCCGTAATTGTATATTTATGTACGCCTTTAATTGACGACGCGGATACATTCAGGCTTTCAATATTTATCTGCCGACGGGTAAATACAGCCGTTACCTGGTTCAGCAATCCGGCGATATTCTCCGAATGAACGATGATGGTATATAATGTCTTATCACTCATAACTCTAAATTTTAAATGCGAACTCTCAACTTCCCCTAGCACTCCAACAACATCTGATTTACCGAACCGCCCGGGGGAGTCATCGGTAAGACATTGCCCTCTCCCACCACACAGGCTTCGAGCAGGAACGGGCCGTCCGTAGCGAGCATTTCCTTGATGGCTTCCTGCAGTTCTTCACGAGTGAAGACGCGTTTGGAAGGAATATCATAGGCCGAAGCTATCTTCATATAGTCCGGATTCAGCATCGGTGTAAATGAATAGCGGCGGTTGAAAAACATGGCTTGCCATTGGCGTACGTTGCCGAGGAAGTTGTTGTTCAGGCAGATAATTTTCACCGGAGCTTTCCGTTCCATGATGGTTCCCAGCTCCTGGATATTCATCTGGAGTCCGCCATCGCCCATAAATGCGCATACGGTACGTTCCGGTGCGCCGAAAGTTGCGCCGATAGCGGCAGGAAGACCGAAGCCCATGGTTCCGAGTCCGCCGGAAGTGATGATGCTACGTTCTTTCGTATATTTAAAGTAGCGTGCGGAAATCATTTGGTTTTGACCTACATCCGTCACCAGAACAGCTTCGTGATGGGTTGCGTCACTTACTGCACGTGCCACTTCGCCCATACTCAGAGAGTCCGTAGCGGGATGAAGTTCGGAACGGATTACTTTCTCTTCTTCTACTTTTTCATATTCCTTGAAACTGTCTATCCATTCAGTATGAGTATTCTTCTTCAGAAGTTCCGTTACGGAAGCCAATGTATGCTTGCAGTCTCCCAAGACAGCTATATCCACTTTTACGTTCTTGTTTACTTCCGCAGGGTCGATGTCGAAGTGGATTACTTTTGCCTGTTTGGCATAGGTAGCGAGGTTGCCAGTCACACGGTCGTCAAAACGCATGCCGACAGCAATCAAGACATCGCATTTATTGGTATTGATATTCGGTCCCAAGTTGCCGTGCATACCCAGCATGCCCTTATTCAACGGATGCTCCGTCGGCAAAGCCGAAAGACCAAGCAGTGTGCAGCCCGCAGGCATGTCCGCCTTTTCTATGAAAGCACGCAATTCGCCTTGCGCATTGCCCAGTTCAACGCCCTGTCCCACCAGTACAAGCGGACGTTCGGCATTATTAATCAGTTCGGCAGCCGCTTTTACTGCGTCCTCATCCGTATCGGGCACAGGAACGTAACTGCGGATAAAGTCCAACTTCGTCGGTTCGTATTTCGTTTTCTCCACTTGCGCGTTCTTGGCAAAGTCCAGCACTACCGGGCCGGGACGACCGCTGCGGGCAATATAGAACGCACGCGCCACTGCCCAAGCCACATCTTCCGCCCTACGAATCTGATAACTCCATTTAGCGATTGGTTGGGTGATGCCTACCAAATCGACTTCCTGAAAAGCATCTGTTCCGAGAAAAGCAGTCCCTACCTGTCCGGCAATCACCACAATAGGCGTACTGTCTATCATTGCGTCCGCAATGCCGGTTATCGTGTTCGTAGCACCGGGGCCACTTGTCACCAGGCAAACACCTACTTCACCCGATACACGGGCATAACCTTGTGCCGCATGAGCAGCTCCCTGTTCGTGACGAACCAAGATGTGATTCAACGTATCTTGATGGTCGAATAAGGCATCGAACACCGGCATAATAGAACCGCCGGGGTATCCGAAGATGGTGCTTACTCCTTGATGTTCCAAAGCACGCATCAGCGCCTCTCCACCTGTTATTAAGTCTTTACTCATTCTTTTTGATATTGAAAGATGTATATCAGTCGATTATTCTCACTGCTCCCTTATCGGCGGAACTGACCATGCTAGCGTATGCCTTCAGACTCTTCGGCACATAACGGTCGCGAGTGACAGGTGTCATCGGGCGGGCAGCCAATTCTTCATCCGTTAGTCGCACGTTAATCGTCCGGGCGGGAATGTCGATTTCAATAATATCCCCATCAACAATCTTTCCGATATTCCCCCCTGCTGCCGCTTCGGGCGAAATATGTCCGATACTCAAGCCGGAAGTTCCACCGCTGAAACGTCCGTCGGTAATCAAGGCACATTCTTTCCCGAGATGGCGGGATTTTATATAAGAGGTAGGATAAAGCATTTCCTGCATACCGGGACCACCCTTCGGACCTTCGTGCGTAATGACGACAACGTCGCCACTGACGACTCGACCACCGAGAATACCTTCACAGGCTGCTTCCTGCGAATCAAACACTTTGGCAGGACCGATAAACCTCCAGATACTCTCATCTACGCCTGCCGTCTTTACCACACAACCGTCCTGAGCGATGTTACCTTTCAGCACTGCCAGGCCGCCGTCCTTGCTGTAAGCGTGTTCCAGGTCGCGGATACATCCTGCCGTACGGTCTTTATCCAACTCCTTATAGTACATGCCTTGAGAGCCGAGTACGAGGTTGAATTTGCTGGCGGCTGCACTCGAATATTTTTTGATAGCTTTCTCACTGACATTCGGACTGGTGATTGAGTACTCATTGATAGCTTCCGCCAGGGACATTCCGTCTACGCGGCGAACAGATGTGTCAATAAGTCCGGCTTTTGCCAGTTCGTCCATGATAGCGATAATACCGCCAGCACGGTTCACATCCTGAATATGGTATTTCTGTGTATTCGGAGCTACCTTGCAGAGACAGGGAGCTTTGCGGGAAAGCATGTCGATGTCATCCATCTTGAAATCCACTTCCGCTTCGTGGGCAACAGCCAACAGGTGGAGCACCGTATTAGTGGAACCGCCCATCGCGATATCGAGTGTCATTGCGTTCAGGAAGGCTTCGCGGGTAGCGATGCTGCGGGGGAGTACGCTTTCATCTCCCTCATTATAATATTTCATTGCATTTTCCACAATCAGCTTGGCAGCGTCTTTGAAGAGTTGCGTGCGGTTTTCGTGCGTAGCCACGATCGTTCCGTTTCCGGGAAGAGCCAATCCGATAGCTTCGTTCAGGCAGTTCATGGAGTTGGCAGTAAACATGCCGGAGCAACATCCACAGGTAGGACAGGCGTTCTGCTCGATATTGGCCACTTCTTCGTCACTTACGCTTTGGTCGGCAGATTTAATCATGGCGTCGATTAAGTCGAGGTGCTGGCCGTTCCACTCTCCCGCTTCCATCGGGCCGCCCGATACGAATACGGTAGGGATATTCAGGCGCATAGACGCCATCAACATTCCCGGAGTGATTTTATCGCAGTTGCTGATACACACCATCGCATCCGCCTTATGTGCATTGACCATGTATTCTACGCTGTCGGCAATGATGTCACGCGAAGGGAGCGAGTAAAGCATTCCATCGTGTCCCATGGCGATGCCATCGTCGATGGCGATTGTATTGAATTCCGCAGCAAAGCATCCCAGCTTTTCAATCTCAGCTTTCACCAACTGGCCGATTTCATGCAAGTGCACATGTCCCGGCACAAACTGCGTGAACGAATTGACGATAGCGATAATGGGCTTGCCCATCTGTTCTTTCTTCATGCCGTTGGCTGCCCATAACGCACGGGCTCCCGCCATCCGACGGCCTTGTGTACTAAACGAACTGCGTAATTGCTTTTTCATTTCAATCTGTCTTTTAATAAAAGAGCCTCTCTCACATCAGCGAGAAAGGCTCTAAATTTTATCTTTTATGGTACGAACACATACAACACAAAAACCTTTCTCACGCTCTTGATGGCACCACCACGACGCGAATAATATGCAGGACTGCTAGGTTAATAGATGTATGTAACATATTCATATCTTCTTTTTCTTTATTTTTGTGCTGCAAAGGTAAGGGCTTTTTTATTATCTCCAAACAAATCGAAGAAAAAAATCACTTAAAAGCTAATAATTGTAAGATAATAGTGGTATTATTTCTCTATTTTATTACTTAAAGGTTGGATTTACAACTATTATACAAGTATGCGTCTCAAAGAAGCTTTCTAACAAAAGCACTTAATAATCTGAAATTTACATTCCCTATGTCCGCGCGCAAGCAAATTATTCGTATCTTTGTCAGCCCGTTTGCAGGAATTTATTAATTTAGAAATATAAAATATCAGATGGAAACAGTAGAAAACAAGTACATTACCGTTGCATACAAACTATATACAATGGAAGATGGTGAAAAAGAGTTGTTCGAAGAAGCAAAAGCAGAACATCCTTTTCAATTCATTTCAGGATTAGGAACAACACTCGAAGACTTCGAGAATCAAGTGACTGCTCTTTCTAAAGGTGATAAATTTGAGTTTACCATCACAGCAGATAAAGCATACGGTCAATATGACGAACAACACGTGATTGACCTTCCTAAAAACATTTTCGAGATTGACGGTAAGTTCGACAGCGAACGTATCAAAGAAGGAAATATCGTACCTTTGATGACCGGTGACGGTCAGCGCGTGAACGCAACCGTAGTGGAAATCAAACCGGACGTGGTAGTAGTTGACCTCAACCACCCGTTGGCAGGTGCCGACCTTATCTTTGAAGGTGAAGTGATTGAAAGCCGTCCTGCTACCAACGAAGAAATCCAGGAGTTGGTGAAAATGATGAGCGGTGAAGGTGGATGCGGTTGCGGATGCGACAGTTGCGGTGGTGGCTGCGGTGACCACGAATGCGGCGACGATTGCGGTTGCGAAGGTGGACACTGCCACTAATTAAGAAATAGGGCTGTTGATAACAGCAGCTAATAAAAATAAAATGGATAATGAAGCCGGAAAGCTCATTATCCATTTTTTATTTACCTGTTTCTTTATCAGTCAGTTCTTATTTCAGCATCCTTTGTGCGTCATAATATCGAGCACCATTTTATCCGTTTCGTTCATGGCTTGCGAGCCGATTCTTGTCAGGTTGCGGATACTTTGGTCTACGTCTTCATCAATAATTCCTTCTACGGAAGTCACACAACGGTTTTCCATAGCCATCATGGCTGACAATACGGCTGTTGAAACTCCGGTGGTCACTTTTAGGGCACAACTCGGTTTCGCGCCATCGCAAATCATTCCCGTCAGATTGGCAATCATGTTTTGAACGGCAAAGGCTACCTGGTCGTAGCTTCCACCCATCAGCCAGGTAATTCCGCAACTTGAGCCTGTGGCAGCTACTACACAACCACACAAGGCGGACAGGCGTCCCAAGCTTTGTTTGATATAGATGACCGTAAGATGGCTCAACATTAAGGCACGGATAAGTTCTTCTTCGCTCTTATTGTTTTCTTCGGCAAAGACTACGACGGGTAAGGTAGCGGATATACCTTGATTACCGCTGCCGGAGTTACTCATGACCGGAATCATGGCTCCTGCCATTCGGGCGTCACAAGCGGCTGAAGTATAAGAAAGGATATGCGAAAATACACTGTCGCCCATCACCTTATGTTCATAAGTGCCACGAAGCATTTTTCCTAAAGAATGTCCGTAGTTGCCTTTGAAAGCTTGTTCGGCGGCAGCTTTGTTCAAGCGGGCAGTGTCGAGGATGAAACGGATTTCATCAAGAGGAGCTGTCAGGGCGAAGTCATAAACTTTACGCAGGTTCAGTTCGAGAGAAGCACCTTCTTCCTTTGCACTGGCAGTATGCTGTTTGTCGAGCAGCACTTTTTCGTCTTTGGCTATATATATAAAGGTAGTGTGACCGCCAGCAATGACAGCTTTGGCAGTTTTATCGCCGGTCTTGCAAATCACTTCGATATATAGCTTTTCCTCAATATCTTCCTTTAAAGAGATACAGATTCGTTTTTCTGCGATAAACTGTTCGCCTTGTGCTACGGCTTCGGGTGTGCAGTCTCTCAAGACTTCCAACTGATATTCTGATTTGCCGATTGACGCGCCCAAGGCAACAGCGATAGGAAGACCCACCATGCCCGTGCCGGGAATTCCTACCCCCATGGCATTTTTCAGTATATTGGCACTCAATAATACCTCTATCTTTTCGGGTTTCTCACCTAATGTTTCTGCCGCTTTGGCTACACAAAGTGCCACAGCAATGGGTTCCGTGCAACCAATAGCCGGAATCACTTCTTTTTTTATCAGCTCTATAATTTGCTGTCTTTCAGATTGAGTCATGCGCTTTTTAAGTTTTGTTCCCACAAAAATAGAAAATTCTTTTCTATCCTGCACATCTTAGTGAACAAATAAAGTCTCATTTTGTTATTAATTCTTCGAGAAACCAAAGTTTTAAGCAAGAATAAGAGAAAAATGAAAGCAAAACACGTGATTTTCTATTTGCTATTGGTTATTATTTCGTCTTCTTGTATTCGCGACGAAGCTCCCAATGCAGAGGCTGATATACTAAGTTGCAAACTGCCGGGAGTAGTAATGACTACACACCCCATCATCAATAATAATTCTGTCACTCTATTTGTCGGACCGGGAACGGACGTTTCGGCACTTGCACCGGAGTTCACCCTGACTCCGGGGGCAACTATCAGTCCGCAAAGCGGAACCGTACGCGACTTTAACTCTCCGCAGAAATACATCGTCACAGCCGCCGACGGTGTCTGGAAAAAGACTTATACGGTGTCCGTCATAGATACAGAGCTTGCCACTAATTATCATTTCGAAGATACTTTAGGCGGAAAGAAGTACTACATCTTTGTGGAACGTGAGGGCGACAAGGTAGTGATGGAATGGGCTAGCGGAAACGCGGGTTACGCCCTAACCGGAGTACCTAAAACAGCCGATGACTACCCCACTTTCCAGATTACGGACGGCAAAGAGGGAAAATGCCTTTCTTTGGTGACACGCAGCACGGGATTCTTCGGGCAGTTGATGGGAATGCCAATCGCGGCAGGAAACCTGTTCATCGGTTCTTTCGATGTGGGCAATGCCATGAGTAACCCGCTTCAAGCTACGAAATTCGGACTGCCTTTCCGGTATGTGCCGACTTACCTGGCAGGTTATTATAAATACAAGGCGGGGGATAAATTCACGGAAGGAGGAAGTACTGTCGAAGGCAAACGTGACATATGCGATATATACGCCATCATGTACGAGACGACCGAGTCTGTTCCTACGCTGGACGGCAGCAATGCATTCACCAGTCCCAACCTAGTTTCGATAGCACGCATTGACAATGCCGAAGAAACAGACGAATGGACATATTTCAAACTGCCGTTCACTACGCTTCCCGGCAAGTTTATCGATAAGGAGAAGTTGAAAGATGGCAAATATAATGTTGCCATCGTATTCACATCAAGCCTGGAAGGCGCTTATTTCAACGGAGCAATCGGAAGCACTCTATTGATTGATGAAGTCGAACTAATCTATCACTCGGAAAATTAATTTTATAATAGTTACAAAGATGAGAATTTACCCATATATATTCAGTTTACTTGCCTGTATAGGAATGTCCCTGCCCAGCTATTCACAAGTGGACAGGAACGAAACACTTATCCGCTCCGCCTTACGCGGACTGGAATATGAAGTAAAAGCAGGAATCAGTATCGGTGGCACCGCTCCACTTCCTCTGCCTGTGGAAATCCGTTCGATAGACGGCTATAATCCGATGCTTGCCATTACAATCGGCGGCGAAGTCACCAAATGGATAGCCGTCCAGAACAAACTGGGCATCATCGTAGGGCTACGTCTCGAAAACAAGGCCATGACGACCGAAGCTACTGTAAAGAACTACAATATGGAGATTCTCGGACAAGGAGGTGAAAGAATCAGCGGTGTATGGACGGGCGGAGTAAAAACCAAAGTACACACCGCAGGACTGACGATTCCTTTGATGGCTACTTATAAATTGACGGGCCGGTGGAATATAAAGGCAGGTCCCTATTTCTCTTATATACTTTCAAGAGAATTCTCGGGGAATGTATATGAAGGGTATCTGCGAGAAGATGACCCTACCGGTCCCAAAGTGGAATTTACTGACGGAAAGATAGCAACCTATGATTTCTCGGACGACCTGCGGCATTTCCAGTGGGGATTGCAGGTAGGAGCAGGATGGAGAGCTTTCAAACATCTGAATGTATATGCAGATCTCACCTGGGGACTGAACAACATCTTTAAAAATGATTTCCATACAATTACTTTCTCCATGTATCCCATCTATTTGAATGTAGGTTTCGGATATGCATTTTAAGGTCTATCAGGATTCCTCTACCTGCCTCACTCCGGAATAGGTCACTTTCACGGTCTGTTGCAATGTGCCCACTTTCACATTAATATTCATAGTGAGGTTTTCACCTTCCACCGTGCCTTCCACTGTGGTATCACAAGTACCGAGAACGGCGGCAACTCCCGAAAAGGTTAAATCCTGCTGACCGGTGAAAGTCGAGGCGTCCGTCTCTTTTTTTACCGTACATTTGTCTATTACGATATCACCGAACTTCATGATAGTTCCATTCAGGAACAGTTCAAACTCTTTCAATTCCATTTTCACTTCCGTGTCGCTGACTTGGGAAATAGTTATAAACTTGGCTATTCCATTGCCAATCACCGTTTCCTGGTCGGAGTCATCCGGTTTCATGGATATATCCAGATTCCCCCAATACGTCCCTACCACATCCGGAGCCGTAACGACCGCTTCCTCTTCCGGAGGATTAGTACCATTCATATCATTATCATCATCACTGCTACAAGCTGCAAAGAAAGCGACGGAGCATACCAATGCCCATAAATACAATAGATTCTTTTTCATACATTGTTAGTTTAGTTATTAAATAATCGTCAATTATAAACTAAAAAGGAGAAAAAAAGTTCAATATGCTTCCTTTTTTGAAGATATTTTGAGTTCACAACAATCTTATCGAAAACTTTGTTATATTTGCATACAGTAATTTTAAAAAAGCCACAACTATGTTTAATTCATTTGGCAACATCTTTCGGCTCACCAGTTTCGGTGAGTCTCATGGAAAAGGAGTTGGGGGAGTGATTGACGGATTTCCTGCAGGAATTACCATCGACGAAGAATTTGTACAACAAGAACTGAATCGCCGCCGTCCGGGACAATCTATCCTTACCACACCACGTAAAGAAGCTGATAAAGTTGAGTTCCTTTCCGGTATCTTCGAAGGCAAATCCACCGGATGCCCTATCGGTTTTATCGTATGGAACGAGAATCAGCACTCTAGTGACTACAATAATCTGAAAAATGTATATCGTCCTTCACATGCTGACTATACTTACACCGTGAAGTATGGCATCCGTGACCACCGCGGTGGCGGACGTTCTTCGGCACGCGAAACGATTTCGCGCGTTGTAGCCGGTGCTTTGGCTAAGTTGGCGCTTCGCCAGTTGGGAGTCAGCATCACCGCTTATACATCGCAGGTAGGCGCCATCAAACTGGAAGGTACGTATTCTGATTATGACCTCGACTTGATAGAAAGCAACGACGTACGCTGTCCCGACCCGGAAAAGGCGAAGGAAATGGCAGACCTTATCTATAAGGTGAAAGGGGAAGGCGACACTATCGGCGGCACGCTGACCTGTGTCATCAAAGGATGCCCCATCGGACTGGGACAACCCGTTTTCGGCAAACTTCATGCTGCCCTGGGCAATGCCATGCTAAGTATCAATGCCGCCAAAGCATTCGAATATGGCGAAGGATTCAAGGGATTGAAAATGAAAGGTTCCGAACAGAACGACGTTTTCTACAATAACAACGGACGCATTGAAACGCATACCAACCACTCCGGTGGCATCCAGGGCGGTCTGAGCAACGGACAGGATATTTATTTCCGTGTTGTCTTCAAACCTATCGCCACCATATTGATGGAGCAGGAAACGGTCAACATCGACGGAGTAGACACCACATTGAAAGCCCGCGGACGCCACGACGCCTGTGTACTGCCACGTGCCGTGCCTATCGTGGAAGCAATGGCAGCCATGACCATACTCGATTATTATCTGCTGGATAAAACCACGCAGCTTTAATTCTTATTTAAGTTATGAACGAAATCAAGAAATATATTGCCGCGAACGAGCCAAAAATAATGGAAGACTTGTTCAGCCTCATCCGTATTCCAAGTATCAGCGCACTGCCGGAACATCACGACGATATGCTGGCGTGTGCCGAACGTTGGGCGCAACTGTTAACAGAAGCCGGAGCAGACGAAGCACTGGTGATGCCCTCTAAAGGCAACCCGATTGTCTTCGCCCAAAAAATAGTAGACCCGGATGCCAAAACCGTGCTGGTCTACGCCCACTACGACGTAATGCCCGCCGAACCACTGGAACTTTGGAAAAGCCAGCCGTTCGAACCGGAAATACGGGACGGACATATCTGGGCGCGTGGAGCGGATGATGACAAAGGACAATCTTTCATTCAGGTAAAGGCGTTCGAGTATCTGCTTAAAAACGAGTTATTAAAGAATAATGTGAAGTTCATCTTCGAAGGAGAAGAGGAAATCGGTTCTCCGAGTTTGGAATCCTTCTGCGAAGAACACAAAGAACTGTTGAAAGCAGACGTAATCCTCGTCTCGGACACGAGTATGCTGGGTGCAGAGCTTCCTTCGCTGACTACGGGACTGCGCGGACTGGCTTACTGGGAGATAGAAGTCACCGGACCGAACCGGGACTTACATTCCGGACATTTCGGCGGTGCGGTAGCTAATCCCATCAACACGCTTTGCCAGATTATCAGCAAAGTGACGGATGCCAACGGACGGATTACCGTTCCCGGATTCTATGACGACGTGGAAGAAGTTCCGCAAGCCGAACGGGAAATGATTGCGCATATTCCTTTCGATGAAAAGAAATATAAAGAGGCTATCGGAGTAAAGGAAGTGTTCGGGGAGAAAGGATACAGCACGCTGGAACGCAACAGTTGCCGTCCGTCTTTTGACGTGTGCGGTATATGGGGCGGATATACGGGAGAAGGTTCGAAGACCGTACTTCCGTCAAAAGCTTACGCCAAAGTTTCCTGCCGGTTGGTTCCGCATCAGGACCATCATAAGATTTCTCAGATGTTTGCTGATTATATTCTTGGTATTGCTCCCGACACGGTGCAGGTGAAAGTAACTCCAATGCATGGCGGACAGGGATATGTCTGTCCGATCTCTCTTCCTGCTTATCAGGCGGCAGAGAAAGGTTTCGAAATTGCTTTCGGAAAGAAACCGTTGGCAGTGCGTCGCGGTGGCAGTATTCCTATCATTTCCACTTTTGAACAAGTGTTGGGAATCAAAACCGTATTGATGGGATTCGGACTTGAATCGGATGCTATTCATTCGCCGAACGAGAACTTTTCACTGGATATTTTCCGCAAAGGTATCGAAGCGGTGGTTGAGTTCCACAAGGAATATGCAAGACTCTAAAAATATAATATACAGCCAATAGAAAGAATAAAAGAAGAACGATGGACAGGCTTGCATTCAAGCACTTGTCCACCGTTCTTTTTTATTTTACAGATAACCCTTATATCGAACTGACGTTATATTCACATCACCGGAGTCTGAAAAAGGAAAGTAAACGATTTGCTGTCTTTCAAATCCTTCACAGCGTCACCTGCATAAATCTCACCATTTGCCAAAGACAGCTTCTTTATACTAGCTTTCGGGCTGAAATCAATCTTCTTCAAATCCAGCCAAAACAAATTCGGAGTTAAAGTCGATTCAAAATAATAGACCTTATTCTTTTGGTCGGAGACGGTACGCCAACGGGTAGAAGAAATATGAGGTTTATCGGGAGTAGAGATTCCGAACGGGACGGAGACATTGCGCATTACACTCAATACACTCGGGATGGCGATTTTAGCATCCGAGGTTTGTGGAATGGCATGAATATAGAAAGAAGCACGTACAAAGCGGTCGCTTGAACGGTTTGTACCCGGAAGCATTTGCAGGCCGCCCACCTCTTTCCAGTAGTCATTGATAGCTAACTGATATTCGTAGCGGGGAGAGTTTGTCATCACCTGGTATTCTTTTCCTTCATGGATGCTTAGTTTTCCGTCCAAATATTCCAATATGGCAGTATTTCCTGTTTCATCGGTAATAGCGAGGTGCAGAGTCGATTCCGAACCATTCGGCAGACGGGGAGCATCGATACGGAAGGTTTCCTTTTTCAGTTCGTCCACAGCTTCACGCACTGTCGCGAAATTATCAAGCACATACTGCGTCCAAATACTTATTCCCATCGCCGGACGGGTATCCCCCGGCAGTGAATAAATCGTTTCCGGCAGGAATAGCAGACTTGCTACCAGACCTTTCTCATTCATTCCGTCACAAGTTCCTATATCATAGCCTGTTGCAATGACACTTCCATACTTGGACGTCCAGTTCAACGTTTTCTCCTTATTGTGTCCCGTGCGCTGAATGCCACGTGGAAATACATAGAGATTCGAGTGTAAGTCTTCTTTCCAGTCCATCGTACGACCAGTTACCACCATTTGCTCCGGACCGATATACACTGCACGTGTACACGCCTCTACCTGCTGTATGCTCCCTAAAGAGGCAGCAACCAACAATAATACAACTCCCGCCAAATTTTTCTTCATTTTTCTTTTTGGTTTAAATAATTGATACTCTTATCTATAAATAACAACAGCCTGGTGAATATTGCTTGAAAGAAAGACGAATTTAATGAAAATAAAGGATTTATCCGAGGACTTCTTTGGTTATTCCAAGGTTCATCAAGTTAAAAAAACTTGTCGTTGGAAGGAAATGCTGTTTACTATTTGTTATTCCACTCTCCTTTCGTTATTTTTGTGGGTAGAAGAATTTACTAAACTATAAGGAGAGGACAAATGCGTATGAAACAAAAGATTAGCATTTCACGGTTTCCAATTTTCCTGGGTTTGCTCCTTCTGCTGTCTTCCATTCCGCAGTTGCTCTCTGCACAGGAAGGGATTGACAGTACCCGCATTATTCGTAATGATTTGCTAAAACAACCGGAAGGTACATTGTTTCAACATGCTACACCTGATTTGTTTCAATATGCCACGCCTGATTTGTTCCCGCCTTCAAAGTTCAAGGACACTTCTTCTCCGAATTTGTCCAAACAGCTGTTTTACTTTCCACCCGATTTTTCACATAAAGGAGAAATCTATCTGCCTTATCAGATAAATCCTTCTCCACTCTTCAAAGGTGATTACAATACAAGCGGCATATTAATGCAATTTCCTCACGGAGCAGTATTCGGCTCGGGCAAGCAAACGAGTGTGCCGGGCATCGGACTTTTCAACAATGCTTCGTTGGGTTATCAGCACATCTTCAATGACAGGTTTGAATTACAGCTTCAGGCTAATGCAATGAAAATAAACATGATGCATTTCACCCGACAGGCATTCAGCACTTCGGGCGCTCTGCTCTATCACGCTTCCGACCGTGTTGCTTTCAAGGTATTTGGCTCATATGACATCGGCAATCCTTACGGAATGAGTACTCACAGTTATGGAGCTACCATGTCCATCGATATGTCCGACCGCTTCAATATGGAGATGGGAGTACAACGTTATTACGATGCTATGAGAGGACGTTGGGAGACAGTTCCTGTTGTTATTCCCACCTATCGCTTCAAGAATAATTTCAAACTTGGTCTGGATGTAGGCGGAGTTCTGTACGAAGTACTACGCAATGTCATATTTGACAAACACGGTAGTGGTGATTACAGCGGTGGCCCTACCATTGCTCCACCTCGTTCTTTTTTGCCAATACGCCCGAGATAAGGAGTTAATTTCAAGAGCCTTGATGATAATGTCCGTTTCCCATAAGGAAACGCCAGTATCCTCGTAGAGAAACGACTGTATCCCCGTAGGGAAATGGGCGTTCCCTCGTAGAGAAACGAGCGTTTCCTATAATGGAAACTACAGGAAACTATAAAGAACTGATATCTAAGTATATGGATAAAATTGGCAGAAAAAGGAGCAACCGAATTTTATTCAAAATTCTTCCGGTATGCACATCCGTTCCTCCATTCCGAACACCCGTAGGCTGTCTTGCCTTTTATGATTGTTCCTTTGCCGCAAAGCGGGCAAGGTTGTCCTACTAATGCATCCGGATTATCAACCGAAGAGGCTATCGAAGCAGATACAGTAGCCGGCGGTGTTTCAACTTTTGTACTTTCTGTCACCTTTGTTTCGGACTTCGGTTTCTTTTCTTTTGGAGCACTTGGTTTCCGTTCACGTTTCTTCGGTTCTTTCTTTGCTTTCTCTTCAGCCTGGGCAGCTACTGCGTCTTGAATAGTAATACGACGATTCGTATTATCAGACAGTACACTCATCACAACTTCCGAAACCATTTGCTTCAGCTCTTCCAGGAACTGGCGGGCATCATAGGTTTTCTTTTCTATTTCGCGGAGCTTCTTTTCCCAAATACCTGTCAGTTCGGCAGATTTCAAGAGTTCTTCGTGGATAATTTGTACCAGTTCCACTCCTGTCGGGGTGGCAATCAGGTTCTTTCTCTCTTTGCGGATATAATTTCGTTTGAACAAGGTTTCTATAATAGCAGCACGGGTAGACGGTCGCCCGATACCGTTCTCTTTCAAGGCATCACGAAGTTCGTCATTATCCACCAGTTTTCCGGCGGTTTCCATTGCACGGAGCAAAGTCGCTTCCGTGAAAGGTCTTGGCGGCTGCGTCCATTTCTCGTTCAAGTCAGGGATGTGAGGACCGCTCTCCCCTTTCACAAAGGCAGGAAGAACATTTTCATCCTCATCCTCTTTCTCTTCGGTGGAGTCCTTCACGTCTTTGGCGAATACGACACGCCAACCCGGTTCCAAGATTTGTTTACCGGTTACTTTAAATTCTATTTTGTCTACTTCTCCCATCACGGTGGTGGTAGAAATCTTACAATCAGGATAGAACACAGCTATAAAACGGCGAGCTATCAGGTCGTAGACACGACGTTCCATATCGGTCAGGTTTTGAGCGTACACTCCGGTAGGGATGATGGCGTGGTGATCCGTCACTTTTGAATTATCAAATACTTTTTTCGATTTAGGCAGTGTAGAACCGTTCAGCGGGGCAGTCAACACTTCGTAATCACGAAGTCCTTTCAGAATGCCGGGGCATTTCGGATAAATATCGTCGCTCAGGAAAGTGGTATCGACACGCGGATAGGTAGCCACTTTCTTTTCGTAAAGAGACTGGATAAGTTTCAGCGTCTCATCGGCGGAATAGGCGAATTTCTTGTTGCACTCCACCTGAAGAGAAGTCAAGTCGAACAGACGCGGGGCGTATTCCTTTCCGTCTTTCTTGCCGACACTGGTTACTACAAATGGCAGGTCTTTGATACGTTCTACCAAAGCTTCCCCTTCTTCACGATTGGCAATGGGGTCGATGCCCGGGTTATCTATTTTCTTCTTTCCACCGTTCTTCTCTTCTTCCGCAGCTATCTCTTCATCACTCTTACGGATGAGGGCAGAGAAGGTAGTGTCGCGATAGTTTGTCTTCAACTCCCAATATTGCTTGGGTTGGAAATTGGCGATTTCCAACTGACGGTTGACAATCAATGCCAAAGTAGGCGTTTGCACACGACCAATAGAGAGCACCTGCTTGTTTTGACCATACTTAATCGTATAAAGACGGGTAGCGTTCATTCCCAACAACCAGTCACCTATTGCACGAGAAAGTCCCGCCTCATACAACGACTGAAAATCAGACTGGTCTTTCAACTTGGAAAAACCTTCACGAATAGCTTCTTCCGTCAAAGAAGAAATCCACAGTCGCTTCACCGGACAGCGTGCTCCAGCCTTCTGCATCACCCAACGCTGAATCAATTCTCCTTCCTGACCGGCATCACCGCAATTGATAATCTCATCCGCATTCTGCATCAACTGCTCGATAATATGAAACTGTTTCTCAATACCTGGGTCATGCCCAATCAGCTTGATACCGAAACGCGGGGGAATCATCGGTAAGCTGCCCAAACTCCACGATTTCCAATTAGGCGTGTATTCATGGGGCTCTTTCAAAGTACATAGATGCCCGAATGTCCAGGTCACCTGGTATCCGTTTCCTTCTATATATCCTTCTTTTCTTGTATGAGCACCGAGTACTTCGGCTATATCACGTGCTACAGATGGTTTTTCGGCTATGCAAACTATCATTCTTTCTCCTCTTGTTTTTATACTATCGGTGTGCAAAGTTACACGAATATTTGTCTAAAAGAACAATATTCTGCAGAATATGTTACTCCTACCAAAGTAAAGCACTCATAATGAGGATACGAGCAAAATAACATCCCGTTTCTTCATTCTATCTGGAGTGAAAAAACGGGATTATTACATTTTAGTCAATTAGTATCCATATAGCATTCCGCACCTAATCATTTTATTTCAACCCTGTGAAGTCACAGAAGAGAGGATAGTGTGAAGAAGCGGTCGCAACATCAGCTCCGGTCAGATATTCCATCACGTCGGCTTGCGTCACAGTAACGTCATGGTCTTTCAAAGATACAATAAAGTCCAGACGACGCTGTTTTCCACCGTTTTCAGTCGACTTGTCCGCACTAAGAAGATTCCAGTCTTCCTTTACTTTCTTGAAGAAGTCGCTTTCCAAATTACCTTCATTGAAATAGCCAGCCAAGAATGCCGGCTTGTTATAAGCGGACAACTTCGTATGCAATGTCTGAAGCGCCTCGATACGTTTAGCCATATCCGTATCAAAATTCGTACTGGCCACCACAAATTTCTCATATTCCACTACCATTGCCGCACGCATCTCACTCTTTCCCGGCATCTGATACCTGTCCACACTGATTGGTTCGTCTTTCGTCAATATACCTACGCCAAACTCCCCGCCCTTGTAATCAATCGCTTTAGCAAAATAATCATGCATATTACTCTTTTGCGCCAATGTATTCAACTGGTCTATGCCGCTTGAGCGCTCCGTCTCCTTATCCAGTCCCTGCAAGCAGATAATATCGGAATTCATTTTATTTATAACAGCAGCGATGCGGTCATAGTCAATAATTCCGTCCGTACCGGCACAGTTTTTCGTGAAGTAATTAGCTATGCGCAAATCTCCCGCGGCTTTCGGAAATTCTTCGAGTGCCGTCACCTTGCGGAAATCGCAATAAAGAGGATAATGGTCGGAAGCCATCGAAACGTTAACACCGTCCAGATTATACACGACATTCGATTTCACCACACTCGTTGCAGGACTCTTCAATGCCACAACAAAGTCGATGCGCTTGGTAGATTGCCCCGTAGGGAAAGTATTTTCCGTAGAACTAACTACATTCCATTCCTTTTTCAACTCCGTAAAGAATGCCCCGTTCATCAAGTCCTCATTAAAGTCACCTGCCATATACACTACCTTTTTGTATTCTTTGGCAAGCTGTGTCAATAACTTCGCAGACTCTATTCTGTTATTTTCTTCCAGAGCCAGGTGCGTGGAGATGACTACATAGTTCTCAAATTCGGCTATAGCAGCAGAACGAAGTTCGGCACCGGGAAGCGGGTAAGTCCGCGTACTGACCGGTGTTCCTTTAAATAAAAGACCGTTTCCGTATTCACCTCCCTGATAGGTGATTGACTTGCTGAAATAGTGATTCATTCCTGTTTTATCCGCCAAGGTTTTCAACTGGTCGACTTTATTGCTGCGGGTAGTCATATAGTCCACTTCCTGCAAGCAAACAATATCAGGCTCCATCCCATTGATAATAGCTGCAGTTCTGTCATAATTAATCACATCATCGCTACCGGCGCAATGCCTTATGTTAAAAGTCAGTACTCTGAGATTATCCTCTCCTTTCGGGTAAGTATAAGAAACCTCCTGCTTACCATAGGGTATCATATTATCAAACTTGGAGTTGTCCATGTCATCGGCACAGGACAAGTTGGCAAACACTGCTGCCAGAAGACATATATAAGAAATCATATTTTTCATAAGAATTTATATTTCTGAATCTAATTAATTAAAGTTCAATCCGTCATTCCAACCGGGATTCTGTGTTACCACACCATTGGACAAAGTACGTTCGCTGATAGGAACAGGATATAAATAATCTCTGTCTTCATTCCATTTTTTAGTAATGAGACTGTGGCAAATGATATAACCACTCTCACCGTTCGACAAGCGAATCTGTTCGCCAATCTCCAAATACAAAGGTACATTTCCGGCAGGTTTCGTTCCAACATAGAAACAGACATCATCCGTACCGTCCTGGTCCAAATCGTAAGTGCCCGGACCGGGAATATAGATTCCCAGCAAGTCATTCTCGAACAGTTTTCCTTCTTTCCAGCGCATGATGTCATAATAGCGGAAACCTTCCATCGCCAGTTCGATAGTCCGTTCACGACGAATTTCAAGAATTACCCCCTGATTGGCTCCTTTCACATTCGGATAACCTGTGGCAGCACTCATCAGGTACGAATCCGGTTTTGAATTAGCCAGTTCCATATCCAGATTCCCCATCCCTACCCTGTCTCTGAGTAACTTGATGGATTTATTAATATCCGCCTGCTTCAAAGTTCCCAATTCGGCTTTTGCTTCTGCAAAATTTAAGTATACCTCTGCCGTACGGAACAGTGGAATATCATTGCATGACTTATTATATTCATCATAATTAGCTGTCATCGAATATTTTATCAAGTGATATCCCGTCATTGTGTAGGCTAGGTTCGGAGCCTCTTTCTTTGTACTTCCTATTCTCGTATATCCGGGAGTACGGATAGTTTGTGCCAAGCGCGGGTCCCGATTCTGACATTCCTGGTCGAAAGTCATTGTTTCATAACCGGCTTTATCCGTGAAACGGCTTCCGTCCGCCATCAGATAAAAATTCACAATCTTCTTATTTAACCCCGGACGTCCCATCGTGGTGGCATTCTCATAATTCTGCACATTATGAAGCACGGAAAGAGAGGCTTCATAGTCGCGACCGAAAATGATTTCATCCGCTTGCAGATTCATGGAAGCGAATAAATCCCTATAAGGTGTGCTGCCCGATTTATAGAGCGTATATCCGCTTTCATTCATAAATGTTTCGGATGCCGAGACACAAGCATCCAAATATTTCTCATAATCCTCTAATCCATGATATTTACGGAAAGTCCCCTCGAACAGACAGACACGGGATTTCAGTGCTAAGGCTGTCCACCGGGTCAGTATATATGCATTTTTTGTTTTCGGAAGATGGGTAATCGCAAAATCCAAGTCGGCCAACATTTTCTGCATGACGAATTCCCGTGAATCCCGGGCTTTATATAAATCCGGGTCGTCCGAATCAAGTGCTTTGTCATACCAGGGAATGTCACCATACCTCTTCACTTTCTCAAAATAGAAATAAGCTCTGAAAAAACGGGCGACACCATCATAGCGGTTACGGGCATTCACATCCGTGCAGTTGTGGGAATACTGCAAATAAAAATTAATATCCCGAAGTGCAGTAAAATTCCAGCCGTTTCCCTCGTCGGGGATGATACGTTGCCCGGACATTTCGAGCATCAAATCGGACTTGACAATTAAATCGGATGATTCGGAATAGATATCGGCGGCAGCCGGAATCAAGTTATTATAAAACTGGTTCGTAAACAACCGCAACTCATCCTCAGTCTTGAAATATACATCCGGATAGAGACGGTCTTTAGGCGTCTTATCCAACCAATCGTCGCAAGAAACGAAAAATACCGCCAATGCGAGCAACCAAGATACTATATAAACAGGTTTCATAATTCAGAATATTATTTAGTTTAAAAAGTTACGTTCACTCCGAAAGAATAGGTTTTCGACCAAGGATACAGTTTAGCGTTACCATTCGCAGATTTAATGGAGTTTTCCGCCGAAGCTTGTTCCGGGTCAATGTAATCGCTCTTTAGCGGAGAGAAGGTAAACAGGTTCTCGCCACTGAAATAGATATGCAGGCGTTCTATCTTCACTTTCTTTGTCCATATGGCGGGAATCGTATAGCCTACTGTTATATTCTTCACCCTGCAATAAGCCAGATTCTGCAAATAACGGTCGTTCACCACTCCCAGGGAACGGTTGTTGCCCAAAGCAAGATAACCTATCGGACGCGGGAAATAAGCATCCGGATTTTCCGGGCTCCACACATTACTCAAGAAATCGCGGGGAATGAATGATGAATACGGACGTGCATACGGTCCCCAGAAAAATACGGAATTCGTACCCGGATACCAATCCTGATGCCCTACCCCCTGAAGATAGATGGAGAAGTCGAAGCCGTACCAGTCGAAACCACCTTGAATGCTATATGTATAGCGCGGCAATGAGTTTCCGATTATTTTCCGGTCGCCGGGGTCATCCGCCGTATTCGAACCGGAAGAAATTTTATGGTCGCCGTCCAAATCGACGAATTTCATGTCACCGGCATGAAGTCCCGGATTCACTTGTGCCGTGTTGATGACGAAGTTCACAGCCGACTGGTCGACATTATAGCTTGCCGCTTCTTCATCTGTTCTGAAAAGTCCGTCTACCACATATCCCCAAATATCACCCAGTTTCTGACCGACATAATAATCACTCAATATCTTGGACGGATTATCGAATTTTGTTATTTCCGATGTGTTGTCTGCCAGACCTACGGACAGGTTATAGCGGAAAGGCTTGTTTGCCAGTTTGAAGGCATCGTTCCAGGTCAACATCAATTCCCAGCCTTTAGTACGCAGATTGGCTGCATTTTGCTTGGGCTCATTAGCCCCATAAGCACCGGGCAATTTCTTGCCGGAAGTTTGCATCCCTTTGGTATCTCTGATATAGGCATCGGCAGTCAGATTCAAACGGTTATTGAAGAAACCGAGGTCCAGTCCCACATTCCAGGTTGAGACAGTTTCCCAAGTCAGGTCTGCAGAGTTCGGGTCGGAAACACTGGCATAAGAACCTTTCTTCTGGTCGCCAAAGATATAGTTCATGGTGCCGTTGGTATCAATAGTCTGGATATAATCATAATATCCTACCTGCTGGTTTCCCAACGAACCGTACGACAGACGCAATTTCACATTATCAATATTCTTCTTCAAGTTTCCGAAAAACGGCTCTTCACTGATTCTCCATCCTACGGAAGCCGAGGGGAAGAAACCGAAACGATGGCCGCTTCTGAACCGGGAACTTCCGTCATAACGCCCGCTCGTCTCGAATAAGTAACGACCACCCTTGTAGGAGTAATTAAAACGATAAAATGCTCCTAAAAGTGCGTATTCATTCTGTCCGCCGGACATAGTCATCGCATCTCCTACTGCCAGGTTCAAGTCATTCAGGTCATCGGAAAGCAAGCCTTGGCGGGAGACTTTAATGTCTTTCAAACGTTTAGTTTCATAGTTATAACCAGCCATAATCTTGAATTGATGGTCGGCAATATCCAACATATAGTCACCATAAACATTGAAAGCCTGATACCAATGATTGGTTTGTGTTTCTTTCAACTGGTTCACGCCGTTTCCGGTAGCCAGATAAGATATTTCACCCGGATATTTGGAATAGGGCACATTCACCGTCCTGTTCATGGTTTGGTAGTTGTAATGCAGGTAACTGTAATTGGCACGGACATTCAGGTTCTTCATCACGTTGAAGCTTGCTTCAAAAGTGGTGGAGAACTCATAGCGTTGGTCTTCATTCTTATGCTTGCCATAAGCAAGGATAGCACCCATCCCATCCAAAACAGCGGAATTGCTCAATGAAGTCAGATACACGGCACTACCGTCAGGATTGACAGGAACGAAGCTGGCCAACGCATGATTCACTGCGGTATTGAAGTTGTTATTGATACCCGATAATCCCGGATAAGAGTAACTATTGTAATGATACTTCGTATTATTGCTGATAGTCAGTCTGGGGGTTATTTTAGCCGAGATTTTGCTTCTGAAGTTATACACCTTGTACTTGTCCGGGTTCTGCCTGAAAATACCAGTCTGATCAACTGTATTTCCAGATAAGTAATAGTTCAGTTTGTCATTTCCCCCGCTGACACTGATATTATGTTCCCACATCGGCCTGTTTTTACGATAGAGATAATTATACCAGTCAAAGTTACCGTAATAGACGTATGTATCTCTTCCGTCGCGTTGGTCGGTCACTACCCAGGGACGTTCCGGGTTCTCCGTTTTATCATTCCGGCGCAGCCAGAGTTGGCGGTAGTCTTCTTCTGTGTAGTTGGTATAAGGCTTTCCATTATAGTTGGTATAAAACAAGTCATTGATACCTGCCGAATAATAGCCTCTGGTTTCAAAATCGGTAGAAGTCGTCTGATTGCTCCATGAATATCTTCCATCATACGATACGGTAGTCTTACGGGCAGAACCTTCTTTTGTAGTCACAAGAATAACACCATAAGAGGCACGCGCACCGTAAATGGCAGCCGAAGAAGCATCTTTCAGCACTGAAATGGATGCGATGTCATTCGGGTTCAAGCGGTCGATGTCTCCCTCTATACCGTCAATCAGAACCAGCGGCGACGCGTTGCCGCTAATAGAATTGACACCACGGATATTGATGGTTGCCGAAGCCCCCGGATAACCCGAACCGAAGGTTACATTCATATTAGGTACTGTTCCTTGCAGCATCTGCGAAGCTCTCGGTACAGGTCTGTCTTCCATCGTTTTACTATCTACTACAACAACAGCCCCCGTCAGGTTGATTTTCTTTTGAGTGCCATAACCAACGACTACCACTTCTTCCAACGTCGCTGTATCCTCACGGAGCATCACTCTCGAAGATTTCTGCAACTCGGAGACTTTGATTTCCTTCTTCTCAAATCCGATATAGGACACTACTACTACCGCATTGACCGGAACGGACGACAATGTAAATTCACCATCCAAATTCGTAATCGTTCCCATAGACTGTCCTACCACCTGTATACTGGCACCGATTACCGGCTCACCATTCACATCGACTACTTTCCCCATAACCCGGTGTAAAGACTGTGACGAGGCGGCAGCAATATTTCGTACCATCTTCTTCGTGATGATAATCATCCGGTTTTGCAGCTTGTACTCTACATCTTTATCCAAAACAGCGGCAAGCACATTATTAACGGTTGCCCGTTGAAAGGAAGCCGTTATTCTCTTGTTTTCGTTAACCTCGTCCGTTTTATAGATAATGGAGTACTTTGTCTGCCGCTCAACTTCTTTCAATACCGCCTTTAGCGGCTCATTTTTAAAGACCTTCGTTACCGTCTGCGCCCCAAGTGACTGGACGCCCATACATAACAGAATCAGGAGAAACAGCCTAAAAAATGAGTTTCTTCGGTCATTCATAATTTTATCAATTAAGTTGTTACAATTTAAAGTGATTTATATTTAAGGATATATATATTCGATTGTAGTGTTTCTCAGAACCGCTTCTATAAGATAAAACAACTCATCATCCGTCTGCCCAACCCCTATAAATACAAAAAAGCAGAAATAATCTGCTTTTTTGTATCGACCGGCGCTCATTTCTCAGCCCACTGGAATACCGGGTAAGCGTCCGTTCCTTTTTTCCAAAGATTCGGATTCCAGGCTACGATAATATTTCCCAGTTCATCCACAGTCTTTGCAACTCCATGAAACGTCGTTCCTGTGGCTGATGATTCATCTGACGTGGTAATCGTACCTCCGTTCACTTTCAGTATGATGCTTTCACAAGCATAACAGTTCTCATAGCTGCCCAAAGAAGCAGAGACACCGACAATACGCCCTACGGTTGACGAAGCATCTGTTCCGGTCAGATTACTCCACGCTACACAGTTCTTGATAGCAATATCACAATTCTTGTCGATTTGCCCCAAAATACCGCCTATGCCACCTTTGGTTGCACTGACTGCTCCATATGCATAGCAGTTCTCAATAAAGCCACCCACACCAACTTTCCGTCCGGCAATACCACCTGCTTTTCCGCCGCTTGCCGCTTGGTCGTTGACGGTTGCACTTGAATAACAGTTCTTTATATAACTTTCCTGTCCATCATAGCTATTTGCCAGTACGCCGGCTATTCCACCTGCCGCACCTGAACCTGTCACTTCCCCGGTCGTAAAGCAATTCACAATTCTTCCCGTCTTACTGCCATTTCCCTTGTCTTTAAGTCCAAGATAACCGGTGATAATTCCAATGCCTTGCCGAGTAGACGATACAGAAGCGTCAACAAAGCCTACATTACGGCAATCACCGCACAATACTCCGAAGAAACTCGGATAATCACCGGCAGAGCATTTAAAGTTTTTAATGACATGGCTGTCTCCGTCAAAATCTATCTCATAAGGAAAATCCCCTGAACCATTCAGCGATTGCCAGTCATCAATACCTGCCATATCAATATCAGCACCCAATTGGAAATAAACTTTTATTCCCGATTTCAGCACACTGCGCATATTCTTAATCTGCGTCCCATTCATTATCACATAAGGTTTGCTGTCCGTTCCGTTTCCTTTCTCGAACAAACCGCCGGCACCGTCTCCGTCACCATCACTATTTCCATCATCCGTTTCCGTCTTTTCAAATGGAACACGAGTATAAGAATCTAAAGGATTAGGGTCAGAACACGAGATTGCAACAGATGCCATCATCAACAGCATCCCAAATCTGCCTATTTGAGTAATATTCATACTTGATTTCTTTACAATTAAACATTGAGTTCTTATCTTATATATATATCCTTTTCCTTATATTCTACTTTGATAGGTATGATTTCTTTAAGTGCGTCCATTACATCTACGATTGTCTCTTTATTGCGTAATGAAACACGGAACTTCATGTCACCCAGCTTATCCGACCCCAACTGAATACGCACATCGTACTGACGGGAAAGTTTCTTCACCATCTCTCCTAATGTGATGTCATCATATTCGATTCTGTCTTCCGCCCATGCCATCGCCTGCCATGCATTGACTTTCTTTCCCTTCAACTGCCCTGTCTGCAAATCCAAAGAAATGGATTCTCCCGGCGACATCTGTATTTGTTCTTCCTTATAATTCAACTCTACCACTCCTTCTTGCAAGGTAGTCGTTATATAAGAATCATCCGGGTAGGCGGATACATTGAACTTTGTACCTTTTACCACCACATCATATTCCTGTGTTTTTACCGTAAATTTCTTTCCATTCTGCCTGGTTACTTCAAAATATCCCTCTCCTTCCAGTTCCACAACCCGGTCGGCTGTATTGAAATGATTCGAATATCTCAATACGGAACCTGAATTCAGCCATACGATAGTACCATCCGAGAGCTGTACTTTACTCTTATCTCCCAACGGAGCCTCGCAGATAAAAAAGGTTTTCGGTGCAAACAAGTAAACTGCCTGCCGGATACCCAGTGTAGTACCGACAATCAACGCTACCACAGCAGCGATACGGGCTATCTTCCATATATTCAGTTTCGGTTTCTTCAATAATGGGACAATAGCTTCCTGCGTGTATATCTTATGCTTCAATGCTTCCCATTCGGCATTGGTCTGCGAATCGGTCACCCTGTTGTTCATCCATTCTTTCTCCCACTGACGGAATCTGCCATAGCCGTCTTCCGCCTGTTCGAGACTTTCAAACAGGGTTCTTTCGTCAGCTCTTGATATACGTCCTTCAAAGTACTGAATAGCCAATGCTCGGATATTTTCTTCTTGCTTCATTATATTCACTTTCTATAAGATGTAACAACCCATATTTCATTTACCCAACCCCCGAAACAAAAAAAGCAGAAAAAACTTTCCTGCTTCTTATTCTTTATATGCTTAAAGAACGTCTTAATCACTTATGCTCCATCATCAGCCACGCCAATATCACTATATATAGGTCTACCGGATAATGTTCGCTGAAATGCCGGGAAAAATACTGCAAAGCTCTTGCAATATGTTTTTCGACCGCCGTAGTGGATATTTGTAGTTTTTCCGCGATTTCCCTGTTCTTCAATCCTCTGAAACGACTTAACAAAAAAATCTCACGCGACCTGTCCGGCAACTGATTGAGCACAAGAGCAATCTGTTCCTGCAATTCATTGTATAATAATTTATGTTCCGCATCCTGCATAAAGTCTGCGTAGTAGAGCCTTTCCTCTCCGTCCAGCTTTGCCAGATACTCCACCCGGTACTTTTCAACAATCGAGCGATGTTTCAAATAATTCAGGCATCCGTTACGGACCATAGAAAAAAGAAGAGAAGTGAGTGAAAGAGCAGATAACATTTCGCGACGTTCCCAAAATCGCAAGAAACACTCCTGAATTATATCGCGAACTGTTTCTTCATCTTCAATAAAACGAATAGCATACCCTCGCAAACGAGGATAATAACTCTTGAACAGAAACTCAAAAGCCGCATTATTGCCTCTTTTCAGTTCCCCCAATAATTGTTTATCATCCATGAAATCTACCATAGTTTAGAATTTTACGCGCAAAGGTACGGTCCAATAGTTAACAAAGTGATGACAATATTATGAATATTTTTTCAATAAATCAAATTTGAGGTACTTTTTATAAAATCCCCCAAAGGAGATATTTCAATAATAAAATACAAAAAAAGGGTCAGCAACTGACCCTTTTTAAAATCTCATTTTATGGCTTATACAACCTGTTGATTGCTTTATTCTTCATCCATAAGAATTTCCAAAATCTGACAAGCAGCTTTCGCTACCGGAGTACCCGGACCGAAAATAGCAGCTACACCTGCCTTATACAAGAAATCATAATCCTGTGCAGGGATAACACCACCGGCAATCACTACAATGTCTTCACGTCCCAGTTTCTTCAACTCTTCGATAATCTGCGGAACCAGTGTCTTGTGTCCGGCAGCCAGTGAAGAAACACCTACTACATGAACATCGTTTTCTACCGCTTCGCGAGCTGCTTCCGCAGGAGTCTGGAACAAAGGTCCCATATCCACGTCGAAGCCACAGTCCGCATAACCTGTTGCTACCACTTTGGCACCACGGTCGTGACCGTCCTGTCCCATTTTGGCAACCATGATACGAGGTTGACGTCCCTCTTTCTTCGCAAACTTCTCAGCCAGTTCACAAGCACGCTTGAAGTCGCTATCGTTTTTACTTTCTGATGAATACACGCCTGATATAGTTCTAATTATTGCTTTATAACGTCCTACAATCTGTTCGCAAGCAGATGAGATTTCACCCAATGTCGCACGAACACGAGCCGCTTCCACAGCCAGTTCCAGCAAGTTGCCCTTACCGGTTTTCACACATTCGGTAATTGCAGCCAATGCCTTGTCCACTTCAGCCTGGTTGCGTCCTTCTTTCAAACGTTTCAGGTTTTCAATCTGTTCAAGACGAACGGCAGTATTATCAATTTCAAGAATATCAATCGGAGCTTCTTTATCCAGACGATACTTGTTCACACCCACAATAGTCTGCTGACCACTGTCGATACGAGCCTGTGTACGTGCGGCAGCTTCTTCGATACGCATTTTCGGAATTCCGGTTTCGATAGCTTTCGCCATACCGCCCAGTTTTTCGATTTCCTGAATGTGTTCCCAAGCCTTATGAGCCAGTTCGTTCGTCAAAGACTCTACATAATAAGAACCGCCCCACGGGTCAACGTTCTTACAAATGTAAGTTTCTTCCTGGATATAAATCTGAGTATTACGTGCAATACGTGCGGAGAAATCTGTCGGAAGAGCGATAGCCTCATCCAATGCATTGGTATGCAGGGATTGTGTATGTCCCAAAGCGGCAGCCATAGCTTCGATACAAGTACGTCCCACGTTGTTGAACGGGTCTTGTTCGGTCAGTGACCAACCGGAAGTTTGGGAGTGAGTACGCAATGCCAGTGATTTCGGGTTCTTCGGATTGAACTGTTTCACAATCTTCGCCCACAACATACGTGCGGCACGCATCTTGGCGATTTCCATAAAGTGGTTTGTACCGATTGCCCAGAAGAAAGACAGACGGGGAGCAAACGCATCAATGTCGATGCCTGCGGCAGTTCCGGCACGAAGATATTCCAAACCGTCGGCCAATGTGTAAGCCAACTCGATATCTGCAGTAGCACCTGCTTCCTGCATGTGATAACCGGAGATAGAAATAGAGTTGAACTTCGGCATCTTCTGTGAAGTATATTCGAAGATATCGGAAATAATCTTCATAGAGAATGCAGGCGGATAAATATAGGTGTTACGCACCATGAATTCTTTCAGAATATCGTTCTGGATAGTACCAGCCATTTCTTCCAGTTTGGCACCTTGTTCCAGTCCGGCATTGATATAGAATGCCATAACCGGAAGCACCGCACCGTTCATTGTCATAGACACAGACATCTTGTTCAAAGGAATACCGTCGAACAGGACCTTCATGTTCTCTAAGGAACAGATAGACACACCTGCCTTACCTACGTCCCCCACAACACGTTCGTGGTCGGGGTCATAACCGCGGTGAGTAGCCAAGTCGAATGCTACCGACAGACCTTTCTGACCGGAAGCCAGGTTACGGCGATAGAAAGCATTTGATTCTTCGGCAGTGGAGAATCCGGCATACTGGCGGATAGTCCAAGGACGGAGCGTGTACATTACTGAATACGGACCACGCAGATAAGGCGGAAGTCCGGCAGCATAGCCGAGGTGTTCCATTCCTTCGAGGTCTTCTTTTGTATAAACAGGCTTCACTTCAATGTGTTCCGGCGTTTTCCAGTCAGCGGAGATACCGTTAGCCTTTTGCCATTCAGCACCGTTAGCAGGCTGAAATGCGGCATATATATCTAAGTTTTTAAAATCTTTTCTCATCTTACTTCAATAGTTTGGCGTTAAACTCTTTCAAGGTATCCAGTACGTTGACACGGACATGGATGAAGTTTTCGATACCTGCTGTTTTCAATTCGTCCATACAAGCAGGAGCACCGGCAACGATAAACATGGCGCGGCCGTCCAATGCCTTGAATGCAGGAATTGCATATTCCGCATATTCATCATCACTTGAACAGATTACAACAATGTCGGCTTTGGCAGCCATAGCTGCTTCCACACCGGCTTCCACCGTTTCAAATCCGAGGTTATCAACCACTTCATAACCGGCACAAGCCAGGAAGTTGCAAGAGTATTGCGCACGTGCCTGACGCATTGCCAGGTTACCGATAGTCAGCATGAATGCTTTCGGACGTTTGCCGGATGCTTCCGTTTCGAGACGCAATGCTTCAAACTCACTCGCAGCACGGTCGAATACCAATGTATCCACATCTTTCTCACAAGTATGGGCATCACCGCCACAGCAGCATTTTGCTTCAACCGGCTGTTTATCTCCGGCCTTTTCATTGAAGTTCGGGAATTGGTTAGTACCCAACAAGACTTCACGACGTTGAGCCACCGCTTTATGACGGGCTTTATTACTTTCGTTGACAGCAGCCTGAACAGTCCCCGCCTTCAATGCTGCATAGAAACCACCGGCTTCTTCTACAGACAGGAATAAGTTCCATGCTTGCTGTGCAATAGATATTGTCAGGTTTTCAATATAATAAGAACCGGCAGCCGGGTCAATTACTTTGTCGAAATGAGATTCTTCCTTCAACAACAGTTGTTGATTGCGTGCCAGACGTTCAGAGAATTCATCCGGAGTCTCGTATGTCTTGTCGAACGGAGTGACAGTCATTGAATCCACACCGCCCAATGCGGCACTCATCGCTTCAGTTTGTGTACGGAGCAGGTTTACGTGTGCATCAAACAAAGTAAGATTGAAAGTAGAAGTTTCGGCATGAACCGCCATTTTTGCCGCGCAACGACATTCACCTTTAGCACCTTTGTTATCACAGTCGCGCAGGCATTCAGGATTGTAAGAAGCAACGATATTCGCCCACAATAGACGTGCGGCACGGAATTTAGCTATCTCAAGGAAATAGTTGGAACTGATACCAAAATTGAATTTGATTTTCTTGGCCACTATGGCAGCAGGAACACCGGCATCGGTCAGTTGGCTCATGTATTCATTACCCCAAGCCAAAGCATAACCTAATTCTTGAGAAATATAAGCTCCGGCATTGTTCAGCGATAATGCGTTCACATTCAGTACGCGGTAGAAAGGAAGCGGTTGGATAGCTTCAATCAGTGCTTTGGCAGTCTGTACCATATCCCCCTTTTCCTTGCCGCGGGTCAGCATCTTGTTGAAGAAATCATAGTTGATGGAGCCTTTCAGCTTCTTCACATCATAATCCTTCTTTTGGAAATAAGCTACCAGCAGATTAGCCAGTTCTACAACGTGTCCCTGGCAAGTAGAGAAGTTCAGTTCAACACACTCAGCCTGAATATCATTCAACAGAGTCTCAAGATATTCCGCATTGAGTTCTTTTGCCTTTACATGGAAAGAAAGTGAATCGACACCTTTGTTCAGGATATCCAGTGCTTTCGCATTGGCATCTTTGGGGCATTCCACTCTGATTTCCTGGCGAACCAGCCACTCATTGTTGTCTTTTTTAGTTCCTCTCAAATACGGGAATTCTCCGGGAAGCGCATCAGTAGTTTTTAAACCTTCCAAATCTTCCATCCGGTAGAAAGGTTTCACTTTGAACCCTTCGTTTGTCTTCCAAACGAGCTTCTTCTCAAAATCAGCACCTTTCAAGTCGGCTGTAACCTTCTCCATCCATTGTTCGGTGGAGACAGGAGAAAAGTCAGAGAAGAGTTTTTCTTTTTTGTCTGCCATAGTTTATCTAAAATTAAAACAAGAATTAATATTGTCTTTATTTTTATCTGTCTCTTTCCAAATGTCTGTTGTTCGACTTGCAAATATAATTAATAAGTTCAAACAAAACTTCTTTTTATAGAAAATTCGCACACCTCTCCGTCCTGTATAGAATCCGTATGGAAATTCTTCTTTTGTGCAATTTTTAGTTCTCCTTTTATTTGATTAGCTCCAATGTTATGACTAATTTTGCACCCGTTTTTAAAAAGACATTATAAAAACTACTATAATTATGGATTGGTTACAAAGTTTATTGTGGGACCCCAGCTCCGTGGCACATATCGTGTTCCTCTACGCATTTGTAGTGGCAACAGGCGTGTACCTCGGCAAGATAAAGATATTCGGAGTATCGCTGGGCGTCACTTTTGTTTTGTTTGCCGGCATCCTGATGGGACACTTCGGCTTCACAGCCGATACACACATCCTACATTTCATCCGTGAGTTCGGATTGATTTTGTTCGTATTCTGTATCGGTCTTCAGGTGGGGCCGTCTTTCTTCTCTTCTTTCAAAAAGGGAGGAATGACATTAAACCTATTGGCTGTAGGCATCGTAGTGTTAAATATTGCCGTTGCACTGGGACTTTATTACTTGTGGAACGGTCGCATAGAATTGCCGATGATGGTAGGTATCCTCTACGGAGCTGTGACAAACACTCCGGGACTCGGTGCTGCCAATGAAGCTCTGAACCAGTTGAGCTACAACGGTCCGCAGATTGCGCTGGGTTATGCCTGCGCATATCCACTCGGTGTAGTGGGTATCATCGGTTCTATCATCGCTATCCGCTATATTTTCCGTGTCAACATGGCGAAGGAAGAAGAAAGCCTGAAAACACAGAGCGGAGATGCACATTTAATGCCTCATATGCTTAGCTTGGAGGTACGTAATGAATCTATCAACGGAAAGACACTGCTGGAAGTCAAGGATTTCTTAGGACGCCAGTTTGTTTGCTCCCGCATCCGTCACGAAGGACACGTAAGTATTCCAAATCACGAAACTATTTTCAATGTTGGCGACCAGTTATTTATAGTCTGTTCTGAAGACGATGCTGCTGCCATCACTGTATTTATAGGTAAAGAGGTAAATATAGACTGGGAGAAACAAGACCTTCCGATGGTATCTCGCCGTATCTTGGTTACCAAGCCGGAAATCAACGGAAAGACGCTGGGGTCTATGCACTTCCGCAGTATGTACGGGGTCAACGTAACTCGCGTCAATCGTTCAGGTATGGATTTGTTTGCCGACCCTAATCTCGTATTGCAAGTGGGTGACCGCGTGATGGTAGTAGGTCAGCAGGATGCGGTAGAACGTGTTGCAGGAGTATTGGGTAATCAGTTGAAACGCCTAGACACACCGAATATCATCACTATTTTTGTCGGTATCTTCTTAGGTATCCTTTTGGGTAGCCTTCCTATCGCATTCCCCGGTATGCCGACACCATTGAAACTTGGGTTGGCTGGTGGTCCGCTGGTAGTTGCCATCCTGATCGGACGTTTCGGTCATAAACTCCACCTGGTGACTTATACGACAATGAGTGCCAACCTGATGCTTCGTGAAATCGGCATCGTGCTCTTTCTTGCCAGTGTCGGCATAGATGCCGGTGCCAATTTCGTACAAACGGTAGTCGAAGGTGACGGTTTGTTATATGTAGGTTGTGGTTTCCTAATCACAGTCATCCCGTTGCTTATCATCGGTGCGATTGCGAGATTATATTATAAAGTGAACTACTTCACTCTCATGGGATTGATAGCCGGTAGCAACACCGACCCGCCTGCGTTGGCTTATTCCAACCAGGTAACTTCAAGCGACGCTCCCGCAGTAGGATATTCTACTGTTTATCCATTATCCATGTTCCTTCGTATTTTAACAGGACAGATGATATTATTGGCGATGATGTAAATCGAGCTTAGCATATAAACAGTAAAGCCGGCTATATCCTTCAACAGAATATGCCGGCTTTATTTATCTTACTTATGCCCGTTTTATACTATCAACTTCAATCTCTTCACCACAAACTCTTCCACAAACCGCACGGTTTCTTCCACACCCAAAGAAGAGGAATCCACGCACAGATGGTAAGTAGCTGCTGCCCCCCAAGTCTTATAGCTATAATAATTATAGTATTCCGAACGTTTCTTGTCCGCTTTTTCGATAATCTCTTCCGCAGCCTCTTCATTCACCTGATGAATCCGGCAAACCCTTTCAATACGGTCTTCCTTCGAAGCCGAAATAAAGATATTCGCACAACGGGGATGCTCGCGCAAGATATAATCTGCGCAACGCCCTACAAACACACAGGACTTCTCCGCCGCCAAACGACGGATGACATCACTCTGCACTTTAAACAGAGCATCATTGCTCAAACAATTAGTGCACGGCATCGCCCCTTCACTGATAAACGGGAAGCGCATACCGAACAATCCCCCGATAATACCCTGTGAAGCCTTTTCGTCCGCTTTCTCAAAGAATTCCTTACACAAGCCACTTTCTTCGGAAGCCAGATTAATCAGTTCTTTATCGTAGAAGTCGATTCCCAAACGAGCTGCCAACTTCTCTCCGATTTCCTTGCCGCCGCTACCCAATTGTCGACCGATGTTAATTACATAATTACCGTTCATAGTACATTTTGTTTTATGGTTTGGTAGCAAACATACGACTTTTTTCTAAAACTCACATCATCAGACGAAAGTTATATTTGAAAGTAACGATGAAATATCCTTTAATTTCCTGCGTGCGGAACTCATAGTTTCTTCAGAAAACTTACTACTCTATCGTTTTATTTAAACAAATTACATCCCAATCACACAAATCATAGATACTTACATCTGAAAATCACTTTTGAAAATAGCAAGACGAAAGCATTATTTCCCAAAAACTGGAGAATATAAAAAGCGGCTAAAAGCAAGAGTTACTTATTCTTGCTTTTAACCGCTTTTTTAATGGTTGATAATTATTTATTTAAACCTACATCCACACGTACTTTTTTTTCAACTCTCTTTCCATTCGAAATAGCAGTTATCTTACACTCTGTACTACCAATGTGCTCTTTAGCGGTCACAGTCAACATTCCAGCCGCCAAAGAATAGTTCACTAGTTTATTTTCCGCAAATTCCACTTGACGGATGATTGAAGCAGAAGTATTATCCGCATCAACTATTTTTTCAGTCAAATCAATGACCTTGGTTTCTCCCGGAGACAATAGTATCTGATTAATTAAGATTTCCGGTTTGTTAGCATCCTCAAAGAAAGGTACTGCAGGGAACCAGTAATATCCACTTTCTCCGGAATCACCTCCACCTTTCACTTCTATTTCTTTTTCCAAAGTTCCGCTCGGGCTGATGATATAAACCCAGTTATAACTTTCATATCCACGAGCTACTGTAGCAATTACACGATCTGTTATAGGGTCTACACGAATACCAGCTCCATAAAAAGTTAATTGTTTATTTTCATGCTTTCCTAAAGTATAAAAAGCCGAATTAAATGCCTGAGTATCTATATCATATTTTACTACTACAGTACTACTCCATCCACCGCTTGACCAATAAAGGGTATTACTTTGAGTACTAGCGCAAAGACTTCCCGCATTCCAAGCTCCCCAAGAGCCACTTAATTTCACTCCCCCAGGATATTCCATCGTTTCTTCTTCCAATGTAACAGGATTTACTTTTAAGAAGTTATTAGCCGTAGCAATCCATATTGTTCCATCTTTACTTCTTGTTAAAGTATTAAATGCACCCTCCAATGTTTTTTCAACTTTATTGGTCGTTACATCAATGATATAGACCTTTTTATTTGTCAAAGCAAAAATGCGTCCTTCCGCAAAGCACATTGCTCCCATCTGATCGGAAATTCCTTCCACCGGATTTCCCAGTTGCAAATTAGTTATATCAAACTGACGGATACCACCATTGTAACCAATATAGCCCAATTTATCGTCCACTCCAACGAAAGTACGTCCGTCTCCTCCTATATCCGTAAATACTGCTTTCTTCTTTAATGTGCTCGCGTCTGCTACAACAAAGCGGTCTCCTTGTTTAGAAAGCAAATAGATATTATCTCCCCATGTTGTTCCAAATTGAGTTGTCACACCTAATTTTTCGCCCGCATTAGCTGCCCGATAAGCCCGATACACCACATCGTACCCGTCTCCATTCACTTTAAAATAATTCACAGTACCATTATCATGTCCGAACCAATCCTCATTAGCTACATAAAAGCCTTTCGCCGGAATGACAGCAGACGGCTGTGAATCCTCTATAACTTCAACATACTCCAGTTTTTCATCATCATCACAAGCTGTAAAGCCAATACCAAGCGCAACAAACGCCAATAAAAAATACTTTTTCATTTTCTTCTGTTTTCTATATTAAAAAATTATTAATTTGCTAACACATGAAGATCCTCGATCTTACCAACCTCGGTAGAAACCTCTCCCACCCAGCCACAATACTGGTTAACACCTGTATATATCTTTATAAAATCAGCTCCCGGCAACTTTACAGCCTGTCCTTCGGTATCGACAGCCCAACCAATATCAAATACATCTCCATCTTTTGTATTATCGGCATATCCCCAATCATAAGCATTCAATGTCCAACGTGCATAGGCGTCAGGTCCATTATCAACCCCATTATCAGCCAATAATGTACCTTTGAATACTATCTGATTATCAGTAATCCATTTCGGGAAATAATCTTGGTCATGGTATATGTTTTTATACACATAGCCACTTCTACCCTGGTTATCAGTCCAAGGACAGTACGTGTCATCGGATAAATAGTTTTCAAGATCCGGAGTAGGTACGTGGTCTTTTTCGTTTCTGAAATAAGTGATCTCATACCCTTTAATCGTAGGCTTTTTATAATACTCACTGCCAGCCAATTCATACCATTCATCAGCATCCGGTTTTCCATTCTGGTTTTTATCATAAGCTACCATCACAATAGCTGGTTCACTATTACCGATAAATGCATTTCCAACTATCCGAAAATCCTTTTCTCCTTCCACATTCTGAATAGTATGGTCGAAGCCAACAACTACATATCCCCCATAAGCTCCTAAGGTAATAAACCCTTTCTTTCCGTTTCCGATAGTAGACAGTACTTTCGCATTCATAGTTTCCTGTGTATCACCCTCCTCGTAGGACGGCATCGTATTAACAAACTGCCCCGGAGCAGGACGATAGTCAATGACTTTGGTGACATAGGGACTACAATCAAAATTCAATTCAGGATCGGGTTCAGTCCCTCCCCCTCCTTCATTACCATTATTATCCTCGTCGGAACATGCTGTAAATAAGCTTCCATTTAACAAAACAAATCCAAAGAGAGCAAACATTAAAAATAGATTCTTCTTTTTCATGAATGATTAAATATAAAAACCAGGACTTCAAATATAAATTTTCACGCCATTTGTTTATTTTTGTACTAGATTCTATCAAGTACGACTGCATTATTTATAATCCAAATAAATGATACCCGACAAGATCATGTAATGATATTTGTTTCAAATTATTAATATCAATAGGCTTTTGTATTCCATATTGTATCCAAATAGAATCATAAGCTATAGTAAAAGCTGTTTTACTTTTCTTGCAAACCATATATATGTTATTATTCTCCTTACAAGTACAATATTCATAATCAGAGATGTTTGACGCCATGTTATATGTATCAAATTGAAATTCTTTTTTAGGTAAAGACGCAACAACTTCCGTGATATTTTTATCATCATAAGGAGATGGGACAGTTAGATAATAATGTTTGGCTTTGACTTTTAATCCCGAAAAAAATGATTTCCCTTTACCTATCATTGAATCAAATACAGACTGTACAACAGCGTTTGTTATAGAAATTCCTGGAAGTTGAGCTGATGCTATTCGAATATAATCACCATATTTAGTTACTAAAAATAAGGAAGCAAATCTCATATCAATAGTTCCATAAGTTTCTAAATATAAGAATGGCTCAATCAATCCCATGTGAGGGATGCTAATGCCAACAGTTGTGTATCTTTTAGCTTGTTCTTTAAAGTTTTCTTCTAATAAAAAATCATAAATGGGTACAAGCCCTTCTTCAGATATTTGTGAAACAACTAAAAGACTTTTATCCTTCAAAGATTGTGCCCATGAATCAAAACTTATGTCCGACAAATTGTCAATGTTTGCAGGAGGAGTAAATCTTGATGAAGAAAAATCTCCACCGAAAGTTCTATAAGATATATTTATGGCGGAATATTTTTTTACAGAACCTGAAGCATTTGCTTTACTTTTATGTATTGAAATATCAGCACTTCCACTGACACCCTTAAATGACATAGTTGCAGTAATGCTATCTGACATCGTTTTAGATCTGTATTCATAATTTTCGTGAGAAGTAAATGTACCCTGATACATAGCAGTTAATATACCACCAGTTTCTATTCCTGATATAACAAAATAGCCATATGAATTGAGAATATCTAGCATATGCATATTATATAGATCTTTTTTGAATCTTAAATTATAAAGACCTGAAAGGTCTTTATAAGTGCTCTCTGACATATGAATGCGATGCAAAGAATCACGATAAATGATTTCCATTTTTCCATAGACAGATTTTGTTGTATCAATAATCAAAGAATTAAAAACTTCTGTGTATTTCTTTCTACTTCCAAATCCAAAAATCTTGCCAACTATAGGAATATTAGTCAGAGAAAAACCTCCTTTAACTGCTTTAGTCACACTTTCAGATTTAGCATAACTATCAAAACTTGTAAATGTGGTAATATCAGGTAACCAAGAATTTATTAATCTGGAAGATTTTAAATCCAATTCTTGGTTATTTTTACCTACTTCAATTATTTTATCAATGTCAAATATTGGCGAACTTATATTAGCTGCATCAATTAATGGTAATGTGATAGGTTTAAATCCATGTCCCAAATATTGATATTGATATGTTATATCACTTCTCGTTTTTGAATCATTAACTGGAATATAGTTTAATTCTAAAGGAAAGCGAGAATCTCTATTCCTGATAGTAAATTCCTTTGTTTTTACATTATCAAGATTACAAAATTCTTGTTCATTCGAACAAGAACATAAGCAAAGAACAATAGTGATCAATAAAAAATGAGTAAGTTTCATAATGGTATCTTTTAATTATTAATGATTCTTGTTAGAGTTATATAGTTGCGTTCTTCTTCTGAATCAATTTTTATTAACTTTATTTTATTTTTCTCCAATATCAGAAAATGCCATAATCCATTGATAACTAATTTATCACTGTCACCATATACATTATAGAATCTTACCTCCTTGTCCATCATTGAATATTCAAACAAACAAGATTCATCCTTTGACGAATTAAAAAAACAATATCCCTCAATTCCTGAATCAAAAGAAATAACAATAGAACTTTCCACACCAGCAAGTATTATTTTCCCTTCCCATAATGTCCGTGACAAGTCATTGAAATTCCCAACATCTTCTTCCGGAGATTCTTTAGAACAAGAAACAAATAGTGAACACGCCATGATAAATAATAAAAAAAATCTTTTCATTTTTCTCTCCTTAATTAATTTTAAATTTATAATAAAACATTTATATACACGAAAACTAATGGAAACTAAGAATCCATTATAGAGAAAAGAAAATACAAGAACTCTTAATAAAATTCTAGTTGTTGATTCTTATTGCTCAATTCCGCGGAAACTTTAAATTTATGTTTTGATAGGTCTTGACCTACTTTTATGTTAATTCAAAATTTAACGAACTATTGATTCCATATAAATAAAGTATTAAATATGTTTCTATTCATTTCACCAATCCTTCTGTTATAAAAGCAAAATGCCCGGGGATATTCCCCCCTTCTGTTTTCCATTTCAACTTTCCTTCGGGTGAGAAACAATAGACGAAGCCGATCACCACGTAATTTTGGGCATCCGACATAAATATCTCTTTA
Organism: Bacteroides acidifaciens; assembly: GCF_903181435.1. Classification (NCBI taxonomy): domain Bacteria; kingdom Pseudomonadati; phylum Bacteroidota; class Bacteroidia; order Bacteroidales; family Bacteroidaceae; genus Bacteroides; species Bacteroides acidifaciens. Next base: position 248,881 of record NZ_CAEUHO010000001.1, on the reverse strand, counting down.
GTTTCAGGGTTAACGGCAATGCCATAAGGTATCATAATATCCTTATCAGTGCCGTCGGTAATAATCCGATCCGTTATTTGTCTCTTAGTCCGGGTATCCAAGATTCCATATGTTACCTTATTTCTGCCCGATGTCATGTTATAAGCCACACTATAATAATAAAGCTTATCGCCGTCTATACACATTCCTCCCACCGGAATATCCAAACATTGCTTCACTTCATCGGTCGTACTATCTATCACATACAGATTAGAAGGAGTATTCTTATAATCTCCACGCGAACTCACATAAATATCTCCACGTTCATCAATCGCCATCCGATACAGATTGATAGCCACATCTATTTTCTTTTTTTCTTTAAATGTTTCCAAATCAACCACAGACACCGTCCGGTCATAATTCGGTGCACGGTATCCTCCCGAATTAGCCACATACAGTTTCTTATTATACACAACCATTTCTTCCGGCTGATATCCTACCGGCACTTTTCGGGTCACTTCCAAGCTAGCCGTATCTATTTCCGCTACAAACCCGACTTCCGCATTCGGATCAATCTGCACAGGACCAGCATAGGAACTGATATACGCCTTATCCTTCCAAAATGCCAAATAACGGCAATTAGGAACCTCTATCTCCTTGATTATACGCGCAGTACGCACATCAAACACAACGATCAGATTGGAAACATTAATTACCGCATATACTTTCTGTCCATATACTTTAATGTCATTTCCCACATCTCCCAACTCTTTTACAATCTCCGGGTTACGTTCGGAAAAAATATCACGGGTATAATGCCCTGTCGTATAATCAAAATAATCAAGTGAAGCACGGTTCATTCCCATATTTCCCTCGTTGAGTTGATAAAACCCTTTAATACGGGTTCCTACCATAGGAAGCGCCACTTGCACACTGTCCGAAAGGAAAATCTGTTCATCCTCCCGACAAGCCGACAAACTCATAAAAAGTATCAGCAGATATATAAAATGTATTTTTTTCATAAGCTAAGACTAACAATAAACCGGAAATTCCGCCCCGGCATCGGATAATTGAGTACCACATCGTAATATTGGTTCAGCGCATTGTTCATCTCTATCGAGGCCTTCAACAGATAACGACTACGAATCCGAAACTCCTTTTGCAAGGAAAAATCATGTGTGTACCACGGTTCCACATAGTTACGCGGAATATTATTCACAGCCCCGTTATAACGCTCACCTACATAAATAAAACTGTAATTCAACGTCCACGTACCATATTCTACTCCCGCAATCACCGAGCCGCTATGCCAGGGAGTATAAGGAATCTGGTCGCCATACGAAGACAGTTTCTTCCCGTTGATTTTTGTAAAATCCTGCGCTTTCGCGAAAGAATAAGAAAGATTGGTATTCATCCTTACCGGTCCTGCATGACCGAATACAGCCGCCGAAACATCTAGCCCCTTACTCTCCACTTTTCCCATATTTGTCATCATCCAGCGAAAACTGCTCCCGGTAGGCGCAGCAATAATCTTATCTGTAATCGCGGCATAGTAAATATCAGCCTGTACAGAAATCCGGTCAATAAATCCTTTTTTGAATGTCTTTTGATAACTTCCACCAATATTAAATTGGTCGGTAAATTCCGGATTCAACTGACTAAAGCCTATTTGCGCATAATAAAGGTCATTAAAAGTAGGCAAACGGAAGATACGCTTATAGAAAGCACGCAAATTAAAATCATGGTTGTGGAAAGGTTTATACCCGACGATAAATGCCGGAGAAAGTTCCGATTTGTCAGGGGCTTGCACATTATTACGAACTTTCTCGATAACGAATGTCCCCAACACATCAGCCTGTAATTTCCATTTTCCCAGATTCAACGCCGTAGCCAGTGCCGCCCAAGTTGTATAGCGTTGCGGGAACGTGAAAGGAGTCCCTACTCCACGCATGACGGCATTCAACTTATTATATTGAAAATCGACAGACAAAGACACATCCCATACAGGCAGAATGCTATACATATTCACCACCGACAAATACCAGTCCTGCTGATAATAGGTATTATCGAACTGCATCTTTTTTGTCACACTCTCTTGCAGAAACTGCACTGTATCCCTTGAAAGATAATGTGTATAGTCATAGGCAAACTTCCCGTTCAGTTGCAACTTATATTTCGGGGTGACATCTTTCACAAATGTAGCTTGGGCAAAGAAATTCTTATCCCCCTGCCGTTCTCCATTCTGCCATACATTTTTCACGATAGCTCCGGGCAGTCCTCTGTCCGAATCATAATAATACAGTTTAGCCTGCCAATAGCCGTTATGAATAATGCCATATACACCGGCTTCGATACGATAAGCCTCAATATCACTGTTCCATCGGGTAGCTGTCGTATCATAAGCCACTTTACCCTCCTGATTCAAACGTCTGTAACGGAACTTATATTGCCCGTCGGATTTCGTATATTCACCGCTCAGACTCAAGCTAAGGTAATCGTTCAGTTTATGTTCCAACCGGATGGAAGGATTAATCAACTGGATACTTCCTGCCTTATAGCGCACCAGCAGATTCGTTTTCTTTCCTGTTTCAAACTTCGGTTTCCGAGCTTTCATATATACAGCCGAAGCCGAAGCAAAGTCTTTGGCGGACTGGAATATCTCACTTTTTTGTCCGTTATAAAGAGATAATTCTTCCAAATCATCCAGCGAAAAACGCCCCAAATCAACCACTCCGTTTTGTGCGTTTCCAATCTGAATGCCGTCATAAAACACACCGACATGGTGAGAACCCATATTACGGACATCTATCGTCTTCAATCCGCCCATACCACCGTAATCCTTGATTTGCACGCCGGAAAAGTAGCGCAAAGCATCAGCTACATTATGCGTATTCAGTCGTTCCAGTTGCAGCCCGTTCAGCCGTTGGGCAGGGATTACTTCTTTATACGGCTTCGCCGTGACCACTACCTCATCCAAGTGTTGCAAACTATCCAAACGACTTTGAGCTCCCAGCAACGCCGGAAGTCCCAAACAACCTACTGTCCATAGAATTTTTCGAATCATTCCTCTTGTCATCTCGTCTGTTTATTTTCTTTCAATTATAAACTTCCAGGAATATACAAAGACAGAAAAGGGCAGTCTGCTCCCCTTCAAAAAGAGCATAAGTCAGCGTCCTGCACAAACAGACACTGCGCACTTTGTACGTCGCACAAAAACAAGTACTATGTGATTGCTATAAACTGCACTCTTCAAACTCTAATCCCGGAAAGTTTCAAGAATTCAACTTTGGCAGGTCTTCTGACTTACTCCATTTTCCTAACGCCCTTCCCATTCCTCCAAAGCGGAACAGTGGATTTGAGTATTGTAGGAAAACTTTTGGCGGAGCTTACAGCAGCGGGTCTGTTCAGGATTTACACCTGATTCCCTTTTCACCACTCTTTCCGTAGAATCGGAAAAGTGACACCAAAATTTCTAGGGACAAAGATACACAAATAGAAACAAATCGGAAGAAAAATCCAACTAAAATAAAAACAAACTAATAATAAGTCCTATCTTTGCCGTTCGAAAGGACCCACTATTATTTTTTCTAATTAAACATCTTATAAAAGTGAAATCTCCTGCTCTGACTATCACGTTACTTTGCCTGCTCTTTTTGGCAAGCTGTATCACCCGTAATAAGACATCTCTGGAAGCATTCAACCAAGATGTATATACCCCTGAATACGCTTCGGGATTTAAAATTCTGGGTGCCGAGAACGCCACCAGCACACTTATACAGATTACCAACCCGTGGCAAGGCGCCAACGATGTAACAATGTCCTATTTTGTTACACGCAACGGTGAGCAAGCGCCTGCCGGATTCAACGGTCCCATCATCCCTGCCGGAGCCAAACAAATTGTATGCATGTCTTCTTCCTACATCGCCATGCTCGATGAACTAGGAGAAATCAACCGGATTGTCGGAGTTTCGGGCATTGATTATATCGCCAATCCCTACATCCTTGCCCACAAAGATTCAATCAAGGATATGGGTCCTGAAATGAACTACGAACTGCTGATTGGATTAAAACCCGACGTAGTTTTGCTCTATGGCATAGGTGACGCCCAAACCGCTGTAACAGACAAGTTGAAAGAACTTTCCATACCTTATTTATATATGGGTGAATATCTGGAAGAATCACCGCTCGGCAAGGCCGAATGGATGATTGTCCTTTCCGAACTGACAGACAAGCGGGAAAAGGGAATAGAAATATTCCGGGAAATCCCCCAACGGTATTATGCACTGAAAGCCCTCACGGATTCCGTCAGCCAGCGCCCTACCGTTATGTTCAACACTCCGTGGAACGACAGTTGGGTAATGCCTTCCACCCAAAGTTATATGACACGACTGATTGCCGATGCAGGCGCAGAGTACATTTATAAAGAAAACAGTTCTAACAGTTCAACCCCAATCGGACTGGAAACAGCCTATGGACTGATACAAAAAGCCGATTATTGGATAAATGTCGGTTCAGCGACTACGCTTGATGAGCTGAAAGCTGTCAACCCTAAATTCGCAGACGCAAAAGCCGTGAACGAAAAGACTGTTTATAACAACAACTTACGGTTGACACCGACAGGCGGAAACGATTATTGGGAATCGGCAGTTGTCCGTCCCGACGTTGTGTTACGCGACTTGATTCATATTTTTCATCCGGAGCTTGTTTCCGATTCACTTTATTATTACAGGCGTCTGGAATGAAACAACCCCGCAAACATACTGCACTTTTATTTATCGCGCTAAGCATAACCGCCCTATTATTGCTAGTCATAGATATGGCAACCGGAGACACGTATATCCCTGTCTCTAAGGTATGTGCCGTGCTCACCGGGGGTGAATGTGATGAAATGACACGCAACATTCTTCTTTCTATCCGGTTCATACGGGTAATAGTGGCGGCACTGATAGGTGTGGCACTCTCTGTAAGCGGTTTGCAGATGCAGACAGTTTTCCAAAACCCATTGGCAGACCCCTATTTGCTGGGAGTAAGTTCCGGTGCAGGATTAGGGGTTGCCTTGTTTATATTGGGAGCTCCACTGCTCGGCTGGTCTGAATTTCCACTACTCCAGTCATTGGGCATCGTCGGTTCCGGCTGGATAGGAACGGCTGTCATTTTACTGGGAGTAGCCGTCATCAGCCGAAAAGTAAAAAATATCCTCGGTGTATTGATTATGGGGGTCATGATAGGTTATGTGGCTGGCGCCATTATTCAGATACTGCAATATCTGAGTTCTGCCGAACAATTGAAAATGTTTACGCTCTGGTCAATGGGTTCTCTCGGCCACATCACCACTACCCAATTGGGAATCATGACGCCTATGTTATGCCTGGGACTGCTCATTTCCATAGTCTGCATCAAACCGTTGAACCTGTTGCTTCTTGGAGAAAACTATGCACGGACAATGGGAATGAACATCAAGCGTTCACGTACTCTCATCTTCATCTCCACCGCGCTGCTGACAGGAACGGTGACCGCATTCTGCGGTCCGGTAGGTTTTATCGGGCTGGCAGTGCCGCACGTCACACGGTTGCTGTTCAACAACGCCGACCACCGGATACTTGTCCCCGGCACTATGCTGACGGGACTTATCAGCATGCTTCTCTGCGACATCATCGCCAAAAAATTCCTGCTTCCGGTGAACTGTATCACCGCTTTACTCGGTGTACCGGTCATTTTATGGGTAATAGCTAAAAACTTGCATGTAACCAAATGATTGAGCTTAAGAAACTGACACTAGGATACGGACAGCGCACGCTGTTGAAAACGGTAAACGCCCAAATCACAGGCGGACAACTCGTTGCACTGCTAGGACGCAACGGAACAGGAAAAAGTACTCTCTTGCGTGCCATAATGGGACTGGAAAGTCCTCAGTCGGGAGAAATCAATCTGCAAGGAAAAGACATTGCTTCACTGAAACCGGAAAAATTAGCTCTGAGCATTAGTTTCGTAACCACCGACAAAGTACGCATCGCCAATCTTCGCTGTAAGGATGTGGTAGCGTTGGGGCGCGCTCCCTACACAAACTGGCTTGGTCAGCTTCAACCGGAAGACCAGAAAATTGTGGATAATGCTCTGCAGTTGGTCGGCATGTCTGGTTATGCAGAAAAGACAATGGACAAGATGTCTGACGGCGAATGCCAGAGAATCATGATTGCCCGTGCACTTGCGCAGGACACCCCAGTTATCCTGCTCGACGAACCGACTGCCTTCCTTGACTTACCCAATCGCTATGAACTCTGCCTGCTACTGAAAAAGCTGGCACAAGAAGAAGGCAAATGTATCTTGTTCTCCACACATGACCTTGACATCGCATTGTCGCTTTGCGACTCTATCATGCTGATAGATAACCCGCATATGTACACTTTACCTACTTCGGAAATGATAACCAGCGGACATATAGAAAGGCTTTTCCACAATGAATCGGTGACATTCGATGCTCAGGAGATGAGAGTGCGCATCAAATGAAGTTCTTCTACATATAGATTTCGGCAGTATGGACATCTCCACATTTATTTATCGCAAAGCAAACGGAAGGCGCAATGCCTAATAATTCTACTTGCATGTGCCTTCAAATAATAGGAGAAACTGTGAGGCAAATAGACAATCTTACAGAAGAAGATTCCACCTCTATTAGCCACTATAAATAACATTATTGCAGACATAGAAGACGGCAAACATAACTCTTTACTTTAAAACAGTAATTTATCTAGCACTCTGTTCTGTTTGTCTACGTCTCTTAGTATTCATTAAAGCCTGGTGCAGCAAACCGGTCGTCAGACAGGCTTCTTCTGGAATTGGCGGAACTGCCACCAAAGCATTGTTCCCGCTATCAGACTGGCTGTCAGGTCGGAAATCGGCATACTTATCCAGACTCCTAATTGCCCATAATAACGAGGAAGAATCAACAGACAGGGAATCAGGATAAGAACCTGACGGGATATCGAAAGAAAGATTGCCTTACTTGCCATACCGATGCTCTGGAAGAAATTGGAAGTCACCATCTGAAAACCGACAATAGGGAAGAACATCACTACAATACGCAATCCTTTGGCAGAAATATCCACCAGTTCTTGATGCGTAGTAAAGATAGAAACTGCCAATTTGGGAATCAACATTCCCATCAAAAATCCGGCAGTAGTTACGATAGTAGCGGCATAAATCGTTATTTTCAAGACTTTTGTCACGCGCGGATATTGCTTGGCTCCATAATTGTAGCCGGCAATCGGCTGCATGCCTTGGTTCAGCCCCATTACAATCATGACAAAAAGGAATACCAGTCGGTTGACAATACCGAATGCTCCGATAGCCAAGTCACCGCCGTGATGCTGTAAGCCTTGATTTATCAGAATCACGATAAAGCAAGCCGCCAGATTCATAAGGAAAGGCGCCATACCGATAGCCAAAGAATCGACTACGATTTTCTTCTTCAACCGGAAAATTCCTTTATGGAAGTGCAACAGTTCTTCTTTATTAGAGAATAGCTTGAACTGCCATGCCAATGCGATGACCTGTGCAGTAATGGTAGCGATAGCCGCCCCCTGTATTCCCCAGCCGAAGCCATAGATAAAAACAGGGTCAAGTATCGTGTTAATCACCACTGTAGCAATCGTGGCATACATCGCCTTCTGCGGATACCCCGCCGAACGGAGTACGGCATTCAACCCTAAATAAAGGTGGGTGACAACGTTGCCCAATAAGATAACGACCATATAATCACGGGCATAGCCTACCGTGGCGTCACTTCCCCCGAAGAAATATAGAATCGGATCTAGAAACATCAATGTGACAACAGTAAAGGCAAGTCCGATGATAATATTCAGTACCAGCACATTGCCAAGTACCCGTTGTGCGGTGTCGTAATCTTTCTGTCCCAGTTTCACCGAAACCAATGTAGCTGCCCCCACACCGACCAGCGAGCCGAAAGCAGCAGCAAGATTCATCAGCGGAAAGGTCAACGCCAATCCGGAGATAGCCATTGCCCCTACCCCGTGACCGATGAAAATACTATCCACCATATTATATAGAGAAGACGCCGTCATGGCGATAATTGCCGGAATGGCATACTGCATTAAAAGCTTCCCAATCTTTTCTGTTCCCAACGCAGTGGGTGTCTTTTGTCCCGTCATACCTATTAGTTTGAGGACGCAAAGATACAAAAAAGAGACAGATTACGGGATATATGAGAAAAGTTTCGTATTTTTGCCCACAAAATTGAGTTAATACGTAACGAAATGAATATACTAGAACTAAGTGAACAGGAAATCATTCGGCGCAACAGCCTGAATGAGCTTCGTGCAATGGGTATCGACCCATACCCTGCAGCAGAGTATGTAACCAATGCTTTCTCTACAGATATTAAAGCTGAATTCAAAGACGAGGACGAGCCGCGCCAGGTTTCCGTAGCCGGACGTATCATGAGCCGCCGCGTAATGGGTAAAGCTTCTTTTATCGAATTACAGGACTCCAAAGGTCGCATCCAGGTGTACATTACCCGTGACGACATCTGTCCGGGAGAAGACAAGGAACTATACAACGCTGTATTCAAACGCCTGCTCGACTTAGGTGACTTTGTCGGTATCGAAGGCTTCGTATTCCGCACACAGATGGGCGAAATCAGTATTCATGCCAAGAAGCTGACCGTACTTGCCAAATCGATCAAACCGCTTCCTATCGTAAAATACAAGGATGGCGTAGCTTACGACTCTTTTGAAGATCCCGAACTCCGTTATCGCCAACGTTATGTAGACTTGGTGGTAAACGATGGCGTGAAAGAGACATTCCTGAAGCGTGCCACCGTAGTGAAAACACTGCGCAACGCTCTTGATGAAGCCGGATACACTGAAGTGGAAACTCCTATCCTGCAATCTATTGCCGGTGGAGCAAGCGCACGCCCGTTCATCACACACCATAACTCACTGGATATAGACCTTTATCTGCGCATCGCAACGGAACTTTATCTGAAAAGACTGATTGTAGGTGGTTTTGAAGGTGTATATGAAATCGGTAAGAACTTCCGCAACGAGGGTATGGACAAGACTCACAATCCGGAGTTTACTTGTATGGAACTTTATGTCCAATACAAGGACTATAACTGGATGATGAACTTCACCGAGAAGTTATTGGAACGTATCTGTATCGCTGTGAACGGCTGTACGGAAAGCGTTGTCGACGGAAAGACCATCAGTTTCAAAGCTCCTTACCGCCGTCTGCCTATCCTCGATGCTATCAAGGAAAAGACCGGTTACGACCTGAACGGCAAGAGCGAAGAAGAAATCCGCCAAGTCTGCAAGGAACTGAAAATGGAGGAAATCGACGACACAATGGGTAAAGGTAAGTTGATTGACGAAATCTTCGGCGAATTCTGCGAAGGTACTTATATCCAGCCGACTTTCATCACCGATTATCCGGTTGAAATGTCTCCGCTGACCAAGATGCACCGCTCCAAACCGGGACTGACCGAACGTTTCGAATTGATGGTAAACGGCAAGGAACTTGCCAATGCCTACTCGGAATTGAACGACCCGATCGACCAGGAAGAACGTTTTAAAGAACAAATGCGTCTGGCCGACAAGGGTGACGATGAAGCAATGATTATCGACCAGGATTTCCTGCGTTCTTTGCAATATGGTATGCCTCCTACATCAGGTATTGGTATCGGTATTGACCGTCTGGTTATGTTAATGACCGGTCAGACTACCATTCAGGAAGTATTATTCTTCCCGCAAATGCGCCCGGAAAAGGTAGTGAAGAAAGACGCAGCCGCCAAATATATGGAACTGGGTATCGCTGAAGAGTGGGTTCCGGTTATTCAGAAAGCCGGTTACAACACCGTAGAAGACATGAAAAATGTCAATGCGCAGAAGCTACACCAGGACATCTGCGGCATCAACAAGAAATATAAATTAGAACTGACCAACCCGTCGGTAAACGACGTAACTGATTGGATACAGAAAATTAAATAAGTTCTTCATCCAAATCCATACAAATGAAATTACCCGGTAAGATAGCGATAATGGGCGGTGGAAGTTGGGCCACAGCTATTGCAAAGATGTGTCTGGCTCAAGAAGACTCTATCAATTGGTATATGCGACGCGATGACCGCATCGCCGATTTCAAGAGATTGGGGCACAATCCGGCTTATCTGACAGGAGTGAAATTCGATACAAAGCGTATCTGTTTCAGTTCCAACATCAACGATGTTGTGAAAGAATCAGATACGCTGATTTTCGTCACTCCTTCCCCTTATCTGAAAGCTCACCTGAAAAAGCTGAAAACCAAGATAAAGGATAAGTTCATCATCACCGCTATCAAAGGAATCGTACCCGACGACAACGTTATCGTATCAGAATACTTCACCAAGGAATACGGTGTTCCTCCCGAAAACATAGCTGTACTGGCAGGTCCCTGCCATGCAGAAGAAGTAGCCTTGGAACGCCTTTCTTATCTGACCATTGCCTGCCCGGACAAAGACAAAGCACGCATATTTGCGCGCCGGCTGGGAAGCAGTTTTATCAAAACATCTGTTAGTGACGACGTATCAGGTATCGAATATAGTTCGGTACTCAAAAACGTGTATGCTATCGCCGCCGGCATTTGCAGCGGACTGAAATACGGCGACAACTTCCAAGCCGTACTGATTTCCAACGCTATCCAGGAGATGAACCGTTTCCTGAATACGGTGCACCCGTTGAACAGAAACGTAGATGAATCTGTTTATCTCGGAGACTTGCTGGTGACGGGATACTCCAACTTCAGCCGTAACCGGACATTCGGTTCGATGATAGGCAAAGGATATTCCGTAAAGAGCGCACAGATTGAAATGGAAATGATTGCCGAAGGTTACTACGGTACGAAATGTATCAAGGAAATCAACAAGCATCATCATGTCAATATGCCGATACTGGATGCTGTATACAATATCTTGTACGAACGCATCTCGCCTATGATTGAGATTAAATTACTAACTGATTCTTTTAGATAACCTTTAAACAAGAAAGATATGATTAGCTTGAACATTGAAAAAACTTTTGGATTTATCTCCAAAGAAAAGGTTTCTGCCTACGACGCAGAGGTAAAAGCCGCACAGGAAATGCTGGAAAAAGGAACCGGAAAAGGCAACGACTTCTTAGGTTGGCTGCACTTGCCGTCTTCTATCAGCAAAGAACATTTGGCTGACTTGAACGCTACTGCAAAAGTTTTGAGAGACAACTGCGAAGTAGTAATCATTGCCGGTATCGGTGGTAGCTACCTGGGTGCACGAGCTGTAATCGAGGCTTTATCTAACAGCTTCATTTGGTTGCAGGACAAGAAAACGGCTCCTGTCATGATTTATGCCGGACACAACATCAGCGAAGATTATCTGTATGAACTCACCGAATATCTGAAAGACAAGAAGTTCGGTGTTATCAATATCTCCAAATCAGGAACGACAACCGAAACTGCACTTGCGTTCCGTCTGTTGAAAAAACAATGCGAAGACCAACGTGGTAAGGAAACTGCCAAACAGGTTATCGTAGCCGTTACAGATGCCAAAAAAGGTGCTGCACGTGTTACTGCCGACAAGGAAGGATACAAAACATTCATCATCCCCGATAACGTAGGCGGACGCTTCTCTGTTCTGACTCCGGTTGGTTTGCTGCCGATTGCCGTTGCCGGATTCGACATTGAGCAATTGGTTGCCGGTGCTGCCGACATGGAAAAGGCATGTGGCGCAGACGTTCCGTTTGCCGAAAACCCTGCTGCTATCTACGCTGCTACCCGTAACGAACTGTACAGAAACGGAAAGAAAATCGAAATCCTCGTCAACTTCTGCCCGAAACTGCATTATGTAAGCGAATGGTGGAAACAGCTATACGGAGAATCAGAAGGTAAGGACAACAAGGGTATTTTCCCCGCATCAGTAGACTTCTCTACTGACCTTCATTCTATGGGACAATGGATTCAGGAAGGTGAACGCTCTATCTTCGAAACTGTTATCTCACTGGATAAGGTAGACCATAAACTGGAAGTTCCTTCTGACGAAGCAAACCTGGACGGCCTGAATTTCTTAGCCGGCAAACGTGTGGACGAAGTGAACAAGATGGCGGAACTCGGTACTCAGTTGGCTCACGTTGACGGTGGCGTACCTAATATGCGTATCGTTCTTCCTTCATTGAGCGAATATAATATCGGTGGTTTGCTGTATTTCTTTGAAAAGGCTTGCGGCATCAGCGGTTATCTGCTGGGCGTGAATCCGTTCAACCAACCGGGTGTAGAAGCATACAAGAAAAATATGTTTGCCTTGCTTGACAAACCGGGCTATGAAGAAGAGTCTAAAGCGATTCGTGCTAAATTGTAATAGAATAAAGTCTATATATAAAAAAGAAGCGGTTTTCTGTAAACCGCTTCTTTTTTATATATCCTGTGCCGAAGTTGTTTTTATTCTTTTCCGTCACCTTTATTCTTCTTTTTCATCATCGACCTTTGTTTTTAAGCCGATTTCTTCTTGCGCTCCTTCACATTCAGCCTTAGAGGAAAGATAAAATTCCAGTCTTACATCACCGTTCTTATCCACGTGTGCAATAGTGGCCCGCACCATGATTCTGGTCTGCGTCACACCATCTTTAAAACGAAGTTGCCCATTCTCTTCATCCGTCAGATTTCCTTCGGTAGATACTTCGGTCTTCTGATATACGAGTTTGGTGTCTAATGCCTCATCGTTATCTTTCTGAAGCTTAAAAGTTTTCAATTCGGCACCATTCCCATCCAAAAGTAAAAGAGCCTTTACCTCGTCTCCCACTTTCAAAGCCGGCAACTCATCCATTTTATTGGCATAGTCTTCTTCTTTTGCACCATCACTATCTGATTCAGCCTTCACATATAGCTTTTCGATCTTAATCACAGGACTTTCCCCACTATTGGAACAAGCGCCTAAAAACAATGGTAGCAACAATAATACTCTCTTTTTCATGCTATCGTCGAGTTTATAACGTTACAAAAATACACATAATCTTCTAAACAGCAAACATTTGTGTAGTTAATCACACAATAGCCTTGTTTACAACTATCTTGCCATTCTACTCCATCTCTCATTTTTTATCGTTATCTTTGCCTCGCATATGGGGATAATTTAAAACGACTCAACTTAAAAAAAGAATAGAATGAAACAAAATCTACAAAAGAAATCCTACGGATTCGTGTTACTATGTAGCTTGCTATTATTGATGGTATCAATCAGCAGTTGCCAGGAAAGTAAACTCAAAGCAGTAGTTGCTATTGCAAACAAACAATGCCCAATGGATATGGGAGAAGTCGGTACGATTACCAGCATCACCTATGACGGGAGCAATGTGGTGTACACGCTCAACATGAATGAAAGTATTACCGATATAGCCATCTTGAAGGACAACCCCGAAAGCATGAAAGAGTCTATCAAGATTATGTTCCGGAATCCGGCGAAGGATGTCAAAGAGATGCTTAAACTGGTAGCCGAATGTAACGCAGGACTTCAAATGAAGTTTGTAGGGAAAGACTCCGGCGCAGAGGCAGTCTGCGAACTCACTCCCGAGGAAGTGAAAGAAGTTCTCAAAGCAGAATCAGACCCATCACAAAGCGAGCGGGCCAAACTTGAGGCACAACTGAAAATGGCAAATCTGCAATTCCCGATGCAGGCAAGTGAGGAAATTCTTATAGAAAAAATCGAACTTAGTGATGAATCGGTTGTTTATATCTGCAAAGTAGATGAAGACGCATGTCCCATCAGTCAGATTGAAGCAAATGCGGAAGAAGTAAAGAAAGGAATTGTTGCAAATTTGGCTGCACAGTCCGACCCGGCAACTCAGGTATTCTTGAAAACCTGTATCAACAATGATAAAAGCGTAGCTTACAGATATATCGGAACGAAATCGGGCAATCATTATGATGTAGTCATCACCCTGCCCGAACTGAAGAAAATGATAATAGAAAAATAAGTATTACGAAAAAAGATTCTACGACGTACCAAGTATGAAAAAGAAACTGAAAGCCGTCTTGTTCGACATGGACGGTGTACTTTTCAACTCTATGCCCTACCATTCCGAAGCCTGGCATAAAGTAATGAAATCTCACGGGCTCACCCTCAGCCGCGAAGAAGCGTATATGCACGAAGGACGGACGGGAGCTGCTACTATCAACATCGTGTTCCAACGTGAACAGGGCAGAGAAGCTACCCAGGAAGAAATAGAAAGTATCTATCAGGAGAAAAGTGTCCTGTTCAATTCGTATGCGGAAGCGGAACGTATGCCCGGTGCATGGGAGTTATTACAAAAAATAAAGAGTGAAGGACTGGTTCCTATGGTAGTGACCGGTTCGGGACAGTTATCGCTGCTCGAGCGATTGGAGCACAACTTTCCGGGCATGTTCAAAAAAGAATTGATGGTTACGGCTTTCGATGTAAAATACGGAAAGCCACACCCGGAACCTTATCTGATGGCACTAAAAAAAGGCGGATTGAACGCAAACGAAGCCGTTGTCATAGAAAACGCTCCGTTGGGAGTGGAAGCCGGACACAAAGCGGGCATCTTCACGATTGCTGTAAACACAGGACCGCTGGACGGACAGTTTTTACTGGATGCGGGAGCCGATTTATTGTTCCCTTCCATGCAAGCACTTAGTGAAGCCTGGGACAACCTGAACATATAAACATCCGTTTTATTCATTAATACGTTTATCTTTATAATACCGATTCTACTATGCAAAAGTTATTATCCTTACCCCCTAACTTAATCCAGTGTTTTCACGAACTGGAAGAAGTGAATCACGCCGACTGGTTTTGTACGTCAGACCCTATTGGAAGCAAACTGGGTTCCGGCGGTGGAACTACCTGGCTGTTACAAGCCTGCCATCAGGAATTCGCACCTCAGGATACCTTTAGCAACTGGATAGGACGCGAGAAGAGAATATTGCTTCATGCGGGCGGACAAAGCCGCCGTCTGCCAAGCTACGGGCCTTCCGGTAAGATATTAACTCCCATTCCCATTTTCAGTTGGGAACGGGGACAGAAGTTGGGGCAGAACCTTCTGTCATTGCAGCTTCCGCTATACGAAAGAATCATGAAACAAGCTCCTGCCGGGCTGAACACGCTGATAGCCAGCGGAGATGTGTATATCCGTTCGGAAAAGCCGTTGCAAGACATTCCCAATGTAGATGTCGTGTGCTATGGTCTTTGGGTGAACCCATCACTGGCAACACACCATGGTGTATTTGTATCCGACCGGAAGAGTCCGGAAGTTCTCGACTTCATGTTGCAGAAACCTTCGCTTGAAGAATTGGAGAGCTTATCCAAAACACATCTTTTCTTGATGGACATCGGCATATGGATTCTGAGTGACCGTGCCGTGGAAGTATTGATGAAGCGCTCGTTAGAAGAAGGAACGAACGATATTAATTATTATGATTTATATTCGGACTACGGACTGGCCCTGGGAGAGCATCCCAAGACAGAAGATAAAGAAATCAACCAACTGTCCGTAGCCATATTACCTTTACCCGGTGGAGAATTCTATCACTATGGCACAAGCCGTGAACTGATTTCTTCCACATTGTCTATCCAGGATAAGGTACGCGACCAAAGAAAAATCATGCACCGGAAAGTAAAACCCAATCCGGCTATTTTTATTCAGAATTCCATCACGCAGATTTCTCTTTCTGCCGATAATGCCAACCTTTGGATTGAGAACAGCCATATAGGAAAAGGCTGGAAACTGGGTTCCCGGCAAATCATTACTGGAGTACCGGAGAATCATTGGGACGTCTGTCTGCCGGATGGTATCTGTGTGGATATTATTCCTGTCGGTGAACACGATTTCGTAGCCCGCCCATATGGATTGGATGATGTATTCAAAGGAGCGTTGGAAAAAGTAACGACTACTTATCTCAATATCCCGTTCCCTCAATGGATGGAAGAAAGAGGAATTACATGGGACGACATCAAAGGTCGCACGGACGATTTGCAGGCCGCTTCCATTTTCCCTAAAGCTGCTTCAATAGAAGAACTGGGGATATTAGTACGCTGGATGATATCAGAACCCCAAGTGGAAAAAGGAAAAGAACTTTGGCTAAAAGCGGAAAAAGTTTCGGCTGATGAAATTTCTGCAGGTGCTAATCTTAAACGCCTTTATGCACAGCGCAGCAGTTTCCGCAAGGAGAACTGGAAAGGATTGGCAGCCAACTATGAAAAGAGCGTGTTCTACCAACTCGATTTGCAGGATGCTGCCCATGAATTTGTACGTTTGGACTTAAATACTCCCGACACACTGAAAGAGGATGCCGCACCAATGGTTCGGATACACAACCGCATGCTTCGTGCACGGATTATGAAGTTGCGTGGAGAAGATGCTTATCAAAAGGAAGAACAGGCAGCTTTCCAACTGCTTCGCGACGGTTTGCTGGGAGTTATGCCGGAGCGTAAAAACCATCCTGTACTCAGCGTCTATTCCGACCAAATCGTATGGGGACGCAGTCCCGTGCGGATTGATGTGGCCGGAGGATGGACGGATACTCCGCCCTACTCTCTTTATTCAGGTGGAAGTGTCGTTAATCTTGCCATCGAATTGAACGGGCAGCCACCATTACAGGTATATGTAAAACCCTGCAAAGAATATCACATCGTACTCCGCTCTATCGACATGGGCGCAATGGAGATTATCAGAGACTATGAAGAACTGCAAGACTATAAGAAAGTCGGTTCTCCGTTCTCCATTCCTAAAGCAGCGCTTAGCTTGGCAGGCTTTGCACCGGTGTTCTCCGCTGAAGCTTACGCCTCATTGGAAGAACATTTGAAAGCTTTCGGCTCAGGAATAGAAATTACACTATTGGCTGCCATCCCGGCAGGTTCCGGCTTAGGGACTAGTTCTATCTTGGCATCCACCGTTCTCGGAGCTATCAATGATTTCTGCGGACTGGCCTGGGACAAGAATGATATTTGCAGTTACACATTAGTACTGGAACAACTCCTGACCACAGGCGGCGGTTGGCAAGACCAATACGGTGGTGTATTCTCTGGTGTCAAACTGCTCCAATCCGAAGCAGGTTTCGAGCAGAAACCGTTAGTACGGTGGTTACCCGACCAGCTCTTTGTTCATCCTGATTATCGCGACTGCCACTTGCTATACTATACGGGAATCACCCGTACAGCCAAAGGTATATTAGCCGAAATTGTCAGTTCCATGTTCCTCAATTCAGGAGCACATCTAAGCTTATTGGCCGAAATGAAAGCACACGCCATGGATATGAGCGAAGCTATTCTTCGCAGCAATTTCAGTAGTTTCGCCAATTTGGTAGGTAAAACCTGGATACAAAACCAAGCATTGGACTGCGGTACGAATCCACCGGCAGTAGCGGCTATTATCGAGATGATTAAGGATTATACATTAGGATACAAACTTCCCGGAGCAGGTGGCGGCGGTTACTTATACATGGTAGCCAAAGACCCGCAAGCCGCAGGACAAATCCGCCGGATACTGACGGAGCATGCTCCCAATCCTCGTGCCCGCTTCGTAGAAATGACGCTTTCCGAAAAAGGACTCCAAGTTTCAAGAAGCTAAGAACCTCAAAAAAACAAGCTTGGGCATAGAACCGATTTCAGTCTATGTCCAAGCTATAATTCTCAAGCTTCATAATGATAAAGCCGATAGCTCCAACAACTAGCACGACACTAGCCCATTTCTTCTTTCCTGCTTCTTCCATGATACTGACTCCAATTAGGGGATTAATATAATTATCATCAAATGCCTACTTCCACAAGGTCATAAACATAGATTTTCAATCAGCATCCATTCACCTACCCTCATCCACAAAGTTATCATTTTCTACGGAAACCCAGCTATTCAAAACAACTTATCATTCAAATTAGACCAATTTATGCAAGTAAAGTAAGAACTCGCATATTGAAACTCAAACAATGCAATACCAAAAACTCACCAATCGTCTACTTTATTATTAAGTTATATACCAACAATCTAAAACTATTTTATTTAATGTATTACTGTTGATATATAATGCAAAAGTTGTACATTTGTAGGCTTGATAAATAAATCAAGCTTAACATAGTAGATAAAGAAAAAATATAAAACCTATAAAATACAAATATGAAATTACTCAAATTATTATTCGTTGTTCTGTTATTCTCTTGTAGTGATGATTCAAAAGAGGCTTCGGAAACAGGAGATCCAAAACCTATTTTTGTAGAAATGGTAGCTAATGATGAGACGAATGTCACCGGTACTTATATTCTTGAAAAGAACAAAGAGTATGGTGTTCGGGAAGACGGTAAGTATAAGATATTATTAACCAAAAGCCAATATGAAGACAAGGAAGGAAAAGAAAAGGAAATTCTGACTTATAGCATTCTTGATGTTGCAAACAATGAATATCTCTACTTTACAGAAGAAATAGATGTAGCTAAAAGACTTGAAAGGGATTGGAAGTATTATGATACATATAATCCGGAAATCACTAACAAAAAATTAATTTGCACCTCTTCCACTAAAGAAAAATAAATCACTGTTTATACTTTCTACGGATATTAGAGAAGTATCAAACAATACATAAAGTAAAAACCGCAATACTTACTAATAAAGTAATTGCGGTTTTCTAATGTGACCCCGGTGCGATTCAAACGCACGACCTTCAGAACCGGAATCTGACGCTCTATTCACTAAGCTACGGAGCCATTCTTTTCAAATGCGATGGCAAAAGTATAAAAAAACTTCTCATTTTCCTAATGTTTCTTCTTTTTTTATACTTCTTATGTCACTTCCCCTTGCCCAAGCTCTATTATTTTGAAATGCTTTAGAGCATTTACTTTATCAATTTGACAATCTTTTAGAGAATATCCATTACATATATCAATTTTATTCCTATCTTTGCCGACAATTAACATTCAACAAACCTATGAGTTACTTGATAAAGCCTAAGAACTATAACCCGCTACTCGACCTCAAACAGACCGAGCTGGGAATCAAACAAATAAAAGAGTTCTTCCAGTTAAACTTATCATCCGAATTGCGTCTCCGACGTGTGACTGCCCCCCTGTTTGTGTTGAAAGGAATGGGTATCAATGATGACTTGAATGGAATAGAACGCCCTGTTTCTTTCCCTATCAAAGACCTGGGCGACGCACAAGCAGAAGTAGTTCATTCATTGGCTAAATGGAAAAGACTGACATTAGCCGATTACCATATCGAACCCGGTTATGGCATTTATACAGATATGAACGCCATCCGCTCCGATGAAGAACTGGGCAATCTCCACTCCCTCTATGTAGACCAATGGGACTGGGAACGTGTCATTACCAACGAAGACAGAAACATAAACTTCCTGAAGGAAATCGTAAACCGCATCTATGCAGCCATGATCCGCACGGAATATATGGTATATGAAATGTATCCTCAAATCAAGCCATGCTTGCCACAGAAGCTACACTTTATTCATTCGGAAGAGCTACGCCAGCTCTATCCCGACCTGGAACCTAAATGCCGCGAACATGCTATCTGCAAAAAATACGGAGCCGTATTTATTATAGGTATCGGTTGCAAACTAAGCGACGGCAAGAAACATGACGGACGTGCACCGGACTACGATGACTACACATCCAAAGGACTCAACGACTTGCCCGGACTGAACGGTGACCTGTTGCTGTGGGACGATGTACTGCAACGCTCCATTGAACTGTCATCCATGGGTATCCGTGTAGACAAAGAAGCCCTTCAACGTCAGTTGAAAGAAGAGAAAGAAGAGAAACGACTGGAACTTTATTTCCATAAGCGACTGATGAACGACACCCTTCCATTATCTATCGGCGGTGGTATCGGACAATCCCGCTTGTGTATGTTCTACCTGCGCAAAGCACATATTGGAGAAATACAAGCCAGTATCTGGCCCGAAGATATGCGCAAGGAATGTGAAGAACTTGAAATACATCTTATATAATTACTATGAACGTACAGATTGAAGAAAGCTGGAAGACACATCTGGCACCTGAATTCGACAAAGACTACTTTCGCACACTGACCGATTTCGTCAAAAGCGAATATAGCCAATATCAGATATTTCCACCGGGAAGACTGATATTCAATGCTTTCAATCTTTGCCCCTTCGACAAAGTGAAAGTTGTAATCATCGGACAAGATCCTTACCACGGGCCGGGACAAGCACACGGTCTCTGTTTCTCTGTGAATGACGGAGTCCCCTTCCCCCCTTCATTGGTAAACATCTTCAAAGAAATAAAAGCAGATATAGGCACTGATGCCCCCACAACAGGAAACCTGACACGCTGGGCGGAACAAGGAGTATTGTTACTCAACGCCACCTTGACCGTACGCGCCCATCAAGCAGGCTCACACCAAAACCGTGGTTGGGAAGCATTCACCGATGCTGCCATCCGCTCTTTGGCAGAAGAAAAAGAAAACCTGGTATTTATCCTGTGGGGCTCATATGCCCAAAAGAAAGGAGCATTTATCGACCGCAACAAACACCTGGTGCTTACTTCTGCCCATCCTTCTCCCCTTTCCGCCTACAACGGCTTCTTTGGAAACAAACATTTCAGCCGGGCAAACGATTATCTGAAAGCACACGGAGAAACGGAAATCACTTGGTAATTGGTAAATTGAGAATTGAGAAATAGCTGCGCTGTCACTTCATACTAAGAAATGATTGCGCAGCTATTTCTCAATTTTTAATTCTCAATTTATCCTAGTACCACTGAATATTACTTTGTGTCTGACTTCTCTGCTCATATTTCAAGTCTTGCAGAATACTTGCATTCGCACGAATCGTAACATTGTAGTACTTCCAGCGTCCGAAAGGTGAAAGGCTGGCAGACAGGTTGAAACAGTGCAAGTCACGGGAGATAGTGCAGGAAGTCTGCGTAATCTCCTTTGCCTGGAAGTCATAACCGGAGTTGAAAGACAGCGACCAATTATTGGAAATCTTCACATTTCCGTTCGCATTGATATTATGAGTATACGTATAAGGATATCTCATAGAATGACGGTTAATAGGTTTCGTCCTGTCCTCGCGGATATTGAACGAATAACTAAGACTCAATGACCAAGGCATTTTAAATACCTGATAACCATCCGGGTCTGCTTGCGCCTTTTCCACTTTCTTGGTTACAGTTCCATCTTCTCCATCGGTTCCTTCCGCATCATCATCCTCACCATCCCCTTTCTTTTTATCCTTACCTTGCTCATCCTCTTTCGGACCAAACCACTTCTTCCATGTATCATTATTGAAGGTATAATTGAAAGAAGAGCCATAGCCTTGGAAACGTCCGAAACGTCCATACGACCATTCCGTACGATTACCGGTCACCACATTACCATTCTTATCGAACGTATAAGCATATGTAGCAAACGACGCGTTCATGTTGAAAGTATAGTTCTTAGTCAGTTTCAGACGCAAGTTCATGCTCAAATCACTCCACGGCCGTTCCTTTGCAGCCATATTGTAAGACATACTTGCGCCCAATTCATCAATCAGGCTCACTTTCTTAAGCGTATCTTTCTTCGCGTCATAATACTTCATCTCCAAGTTATTGGAAATAGAGAAACTAACCGTTCCCGATCCTTCACGCGAAGGTACACCATAAGGCTGTTCGGTGAAAGGAGAGTAATATTGTGTATTGCCGTTATAATCAGTATATTCTTCCCAGTACTTACTGAACCCGGGTGCACCGCTTAAACTAACCTGCGGGGTGAATACATGACGGATCTGTATCTCCTTCTTCTTTGCAAAAAGCGGTTTATACATACCATATAACTTCGTACTCAAACTCAAGCTTGCCGAATAGTTGGATACACGATAAAAGCCATTGAGCGAATCACCCGGCAAAGCTTCCAATCTGTGAGTATCTTCATTGTATTGTTTGTTAATCTTACGAGTGTACCAGCGTTCCGTATAATTAACCGAAGGTGAAACCTGCAAATATTTGAACAGCGTAAAAGTAGCACTGATAGGAATATTATGATTCATCGCATTCTCCCACTCACTCAGTCCGGCTTTGAACAGGCGGTCGTCTTTCGTACGGATACTATTCGTCAGACGTCCGGTATAGCTAAGGGAAATCTTCTCATACCAACGTTCGGCACCAGCCGCTTTCTTACGCTTGAACGGGAACAGACGGCTTAATGTAATATTAAGGTCGGGCAATGTCACCGCAATCGAAGAGTCACGCATTGTCTGGGCTATATTGGTCGTTCCAGACAGCGTCAGACCGATATCCGGGAAACTTCGCGAGTAACTGATACTTGATGTTTTAGTATTTTGAGTCAACAACTGGGAATTATAAAGGTTGTTGATATTAGAACGTTCATAACTACTGGTTGAGAAGTTCACACTGGCAGAGAAAGTGCTGTTCGGGCTGGCCTTGGCATCCTGACGATGATTCCAAACCACCTTGAAGTCCTTAGCAACTGCATAGTCCGGCATCCCTTTATCCCCTGTCTTGGTGACCTGATAATCCGCTTGCAGCGTACCGGAGTATTTATAGCGCTTATTATAGTTTGTCAATCCGGAAAGTCTCCATGAACCTTTCGTAAAGATATCGCCCGTCATCTTCAAGTCCATTATATCACTGATGGCAAAGTAATATCCCCCTTCGGCCAAACCGAAACCACGGCTGGAGTCGTCCATATAAGTCGGCATAATGAAACCGGAAGAATAACTGCTGGAAAACGGGAAGAAGAAGAACGGAACAGCCAATGGCAAAGGGACGTCTTCCACTACCAGATAGGCGGGTCCTGTTACCACATTCTTTTTAGGACGTACTTTCGCACGCGTCAATTGCATATAAAAATGAGGATGATCATGGTGGTCGCAAGTCGTATAACGTCCATGCTCCATAAAGATTTCATCATTCGCGCCTTTCTTAGCCTTGCTACCGGTCACGTATCCTTCTCCCTGTTGGGTGACGATGTCCGTGATTCCTGCTTTCTTGGTCTTGAAATTATAACGGATAGTTTCCGTATCATAAGAAGTATCCCCCTCCTTAAATACCGGTTTGCCTTTTTCCACACCGGTGGAGTCTTTGATACCGTAGGCATGAACAGTACTGCTGTCCAGATTCATCGAAATGACCTCGGCAGCCAATTCGATATTCTGATAATTGACCTTTCCGCTACCATAAAGCGTAGCAGACCCGCCCAAAGTAAATACGGTGGAGTCGTTGGATTCATATACAACCGGTGCATCGAGCGGTTGCTTCTTCTGAACGGGTGCAACGGAATCAATGCGTACCGTAACCGTATCCGCCTTCAAAGAATCTTTCCCTTGCTGGGAGTCCTTTTGTGCAGTATTGGAGGCAATCATTCCTCTTCTTCGACGCTGAGACGTAGCCTCATCGGGAAGCATCAGTAAGACAATCAGCAGTATTAATGATATAAGTATTTTTGCTTTCAATGGCGCCATTAACTAATAGTTTACGCTTGAAGTGGCAAAAGTACACAAACTTCACCAATTATGAGCCAGAAACTTCGTTATTTAATTATTTTTTAGTGCTATAAAAACAGAGAACACCATCTGTCAAAGCGGCTTAATCCCTCTTCACCATATTTAGCAATGCTTTGCCGTGCCTTCTCCACCGTCTTCTCTTCATCCAAACGGGTTTTAGAAAAGAACTTGTCGGCAAAACAAATCAGTTGTTCTTCCATAGTGACAGGCAACATCTCACGATGAGGAATGGGAAGTTGCCGGTCAATAATCTCATGTAAGGAAAGACCTGCTCCCGTATGACGTTCGCAAACCAGCGCGTGTTGCGGGAACCCTTCAGCCCGCAAGATTTCAGCCCCCAAATATCCGTGGGCAATATAAGGATTCTCTCCAAAGCACTGAATGCCCGGAGCATCTGTCAGGAAAATACCAATATCATGCAGAAGGGCAGCTTCTTTCACAAAACTCCGGTTTAAACGTAGTTCGTGATGTGCATCCAGTATTTTCATAGCTTTTCCAGCTACAGAAAGGCTATGTATTACTAAAATCTGCCGCAGCTCTGTATTTTCCGGATAATATTTGTCAATGATTTCGTATGGATTCATGTGCTTGTTTTTTTGCTCTCTTGATGAGAAATTAATATTTTTGTGCAATATTACAAAAAATCACCGACATGAGAAATAGAACTTCCCTCATTCTTTGTTTTCTATTTATCGCGCTCTTTCCCGAGTGCGTCAGCGGCAAAGTTGCTACAGGTGCCGAACGCTTCGAACAATACCTGCCGTTTATCCGGGGGAAACGTGTCGGAATGGTTGTAAACCACACCTCTGTTGTCGGGACGGAACAGACTCACTTGCTCGATACCCTGCTAAAACAAAACATCAACGTAATCAAAGTATTTGCCCCCGAACATGGATTCCGGGGAAATGCAGATGCAGGGGAGACTGTGAAAGACGGAAAAGATTCGCGCACCGGAGTTCCCATCGTTTCCCTTTACGGCAACAACAAAAAGCCGACTGCCGCCCAACTAAAAGACATCGACGTTATCTTATTTGATATTCAGGATGTGGGAGCGCGCTTCTATACTTATATCAGTACGATGTATTATGTGATGGAAGCCTGCGCAGAAAATAACAAGGAGATGATTGTACTGGACCGTCCCAATCCATGTGATTACGTAGAAGGGCCGATACTCAAACCGGCTTATCGAAGTTTTGTCGGCATGCTTCCTATTCCAGTGCTTCACGGATGCACCATCGGCGAACTGGCACAAATGATAAATGGGGAAGGATGGATTGCCAACAAGAAAAATCCTTGCCCATTAAAAATAATCCCAATGACCGGATGGAAACACGGAGAACCTTATTCACTTCCCATAAAACCCTCTCCCAATCTACCGAATGACCAGTCCATCCGTCTGTACGCCTCGCTTTGCCCTTTCGAAGCAACCCGCGTCAGCGTAGGCCGGGGAACTACATTTCCTTTTCAAGTACTGGGGGCACCCAACAAGATATATGGAGATTTTACCTTTACTCCCCGCTCTCTCCCCGGTTTTGACAAAAATCCGATGCACAAGAATGTTGCTTGCTATGGAGAAGACCTTCGGAACGCGGACGACGTGAACGGATTTACGCTTCGCTACTTCCTGCATTTCTACCGTTTGTCCGGTGAAGGCGCAGCCTTCTTCTCCCGTGCCCGGTGGTTTGATTTACTTTTGGGCACGGATAGTGTACGTAAAGCTATCCTCAGAGGGGATTCGGAAGAGACTATCCGGAATAGCTGGCAAAAGGAATTGCAAGATTATAGGAAAATTAGAAAACAATATCTTCTCTATGAGTAAAAAACAAGTATCATACTCTCATTCTTTTCCATAAATCACTAATAGTTAAGGCTATAAGGATGATAGATAAATATTATTACCGATATCTATCATACTTGGACCATCAAAAATGGGGTATCTCTCATACTTGATTATTCCACTTCCAAAGGAACAACGTGATAATACGTACCATACGCCTTCCGTTTGGATTTCACCCCAAGCCGCTGCAAGATACGCCCGAAATAAGAAGCCTGCCTGGCGGAGAATGTCATTTTACTCGCTTTCTGAATCCGTCGCAAAATGTCGATAGCCAGCAGCCATTCGCCTTCCTCCTCTTCTTCCGCCCCACGATAATAAACCATAAACAGTTGTTCGATGGCAGGTGATTGTTCAAACTCACGGTTGTTTTCCGTCATGATAGCTTCTTCTTCGGAGTCAAACCAATAACGTTCGTTATGATAAAGCAGTTCCAACGCTTGTGCATAAAGTTGTTCATAATCAATAGGACGCGACACATCGATAGCCCCCGTCATATAGATGCCAATGAAACGTCGGCTGCCGGAAGTATCCGTCAACAAATCCCGATGATTGCTCGTGGCAATGAACGAAGCATACCGGCGAAGCTCTTCCACCGCCGAAGCATTCGGACGACGCGTGTTCACTACCGGCTTTTGCAGAATATGTTTCAGAAAAGCTTGCTGAGTAGGACTAATCTGGTCGAATTCATCCATATTGATAAGCAGAAAGCGATTCAGATACAACTCCGCATCCCGCTTCCGACTGAAATCAATGCTGTCCGTATAATAAGCCTGTAAAGCAGGCGGAAGAAGCATTCTGCAAAAAGTTGATTTCCGGTATGCCTGCGGGCCAATCAGCAAAGGCGAAGTACTGTTCGCATGCTTCTTGTCCATCCCCCTCCAATGGGCAATCATGCTTAGAAACCATCGCCGGAACAGCGGCGCCCAATGCGGATTATCACAGGGAACGCGGTTAGCCAGTTCCAAAATCCGGTCCTTACCGTCCCAGCGGGGCAAGTGATACAAAAACTCCTCTACAGGCTGATAGACAGGTACATGATCGGAATCCAGATAACGGATAACATCCCTGTCCCACATTTTCACCCCTTCATACATGGCATTCATCGTGATACTTGCTAACACCCTCTTGTCTACCGGACGAAAATAGAAATTGAAACTATTTCGTTCACGATATTCCACTTCTGTAGTCAACGTATTATATCGGAATTCATAGCGACGCTTCATAAATTCGTCCATCTGCATAGCGAAAAGTTGCTCGGTCGTCAGACTGCTCTTCTTGCCGAACCCTTTGGCGGTACGATACACGCTCTTCACAGTTTCGCGAATCAACAAGTCGTCCGAAGGGAGCCTGTAGTGCGCCTTCGTCCACCGCACGGTATCTTCTTCGGGGATACCCGCCCGAAAACAATGTCCTGCCAGACATACCAGCAACGGTTGCATATCTTCTTCTCCCCGATACCCGTCCAATTCATCGAGTGCCCGATTGAATGCGGCTGAGAAAAGTACCGACAACGCTTCATAATTCTCATACCCGGGCGCCATTCGCTGCAAAGGCGAATCGGTTTCCCGCATTCGTTTGATAAAAGTCGTTTCGGACGGAAGGCTGACGGGCTGCTTCATGTAAATGGGCATCGCTTCCGGATTGAAATAAAGTTCGGGATCGTATGTCAGCCGGCAATATTGTTCGAGCGACGGCTCTTTCAGTTCAATATCAAAAGGTAGTTGCGGCTGATAATATTTCACAGCCATTTGATAAGCATGTGCATGGAAAAGCTCCGCCTGCTCGCGCGAAGCCGGCAAGTGGTCGTCCGGATAGGTGAACCGCACCCATATCTTTACTGATTTGCCCGAGGAGCCGGTGAAGGCAAGGAATGTTTGCGGAAGTTCTTTGACCAGTCCCTTTACCTCGTCGGCTTCCGTCCTTCCCGAAAGATTATTGACTTCCATCATCACTACACCATTATATTCATTCAAGGTCATCACCCCTTCTTTACGGACAAAAGCTGCGGCAGGCATCATTTTAGGAACTTTACGCACCTCTTCAATCGAATTTCCCGGAAGGGTATACCTCAACGCTTCCCTCATTTTGGAGACGGGCTGTGCCTTGACTTCCGTTTTCATCTGCTCCAGAAGGAGCTCTATTTTCAACGTCCGTAAGGTATTTACCTTGCCATCGTCTCTGATTAATGTTATTTTCATCTTTTTTTATTATTCTTTCTACTGATAAGGAAAGCTTTACTACGGTCAGGCAAAGGTACGACAAGTACTTCGTCCGGACAAATTTCCCCGCCTTTATTTGATACGTTACATGCCTTTATTTTATAAAAATAATACTTACTAAATTTGCGAATAAAGGCAGGATAATGTATCTTTGCAGGCAGTAAGACTTCAGCCCGCAGATGTGTGCCGTACAGCTCACATTTGCGGGCTGTACAGTTTACAGGTGCGGGCTCTACAGCCCACGAACGTATGCCCAAGAAAAGCTGCTGATTCAAGTTGATTATCCAGGCTGCAATTGTAGGTTATCTTGCTACATAACAACAATTAAAATGCCTATTATAAGGTATTTTAACCACATTAACCCATAATTAAAAAGACATGTACGCAAAGTATGATTTTCGCAAAAAGCCGTCTTCGAAAGAAGACGAAGACGAACAGCCGTTGTATCCCCGCATCGTTTCGAACGGAACCATCGACTTTCAACAAATTGTAAAAGAGATTGCTCAGGCTTCCAGTTTTACGCCGGCAGACATTCAAGGAGTCCAGCTGGCTATTGAAAATAAAATATCCGAATATTTAGTCAGCGGACATCATGTCCAGTTGGGAAACCTTGGATATTTTTCAGCCAAGTTAAAAGCACGTCCGGTGATGGATGCCAAAGAGATACATGCACAGTCCATTTATTTCGATAATGTAAATTTTCGTCCATCATCTTCTTTCCGAAAGAAGGTTCGCGGATTTGTGGAAAAAGCGAAGTCGGGATTTGCACATTCCGCCAAAATTCCGGTGGAAGAACGTCGGCGCAGGCTGGAGAAGTTTCTGGATGAACGACCGATGATACGACGCAAGGAATATACGCAACTCACGGGACTACTGAAGAACAAAGCGCTGAATGAATTGAACGGCTGGGTGAAAGAAGGAGTGCTGGATACCATTGGGAGCGGCAGCCATAAAATTTATGTGCGGGGCAATACCATGAAGGATTAAGCAATAAAATAAGAATGATAGATACGCGTTTTTTACGAAGAAAATATGATAGATACCGGATTTTAAAAGTATCTATCATACTTATTCATCAGATAATAAACGCATTAGCAAAAGAGTGAGAGCAATGAGAGTTATTTTAATCGTATGTAGAATAAGGTTATCACAGGGCAACCGCAACAAAATTCAAAAGTCTCTATCATGTATGCACATAGCATTTATATATTTGGTTCATGCAACCAGTTTACTGCTTCTGTAAAATTGCCCAACTTTCCTGAACAACAATCGTATCACCGACCGGTACATGGTTCAGGAAGTCCGTATTAAGCATGTTGCACGTTGATTCTACATAGTAGCTCTTGTTATCATGCCGCAAATATCGTCCGTGCACATAAGTCAAGAAAGGTAAAACGAATTGTCCGTTCTGCTCTAATAAAGCAAAATTTATCCTGCCGGGCATGTAGCTAATGGAAGTGTTCACATAATGCGATTCTGTACTGATTTTCTTTACCTTATCTCTTTCGAAAAATTCTGTTATGCTCGTTATGGGTACATCCATAGCCGACTTCCCTTTACTTACTATAAACAGATTACTGTACTTAAATACGGATGCGCCATAAGGTGCATCAGGGTCTATCCCAGAATCTGACAGCAGGTTTGTCTGTACAACAGCCTCATCCGGATGAAATGTTATATCCAGATAATTTTCATCACCAATAGGGCGTGAGGAACTATCAAAAGAAAAGAACCCTGCATAATCCATAGGATCATATTGTGAATCCGACTTAGATATTCCTGACAGGAACTTCTTGATCTTCGCCTCATCAGTAACTTCCCCTTTGGATGTGTACATACGAACTTTACCAAGAGTTACAGTTGAAGGCAACTTATAACTACCTTCCGGCACAATTTTTTTTTCTTCTTCATTCAGGCAACTCGATACGATAATGCCAATGAATAACATCACAAGAACTTTTTTCATAACTGATAACTTTTTATATTTATTGGTAAACTAAAATTGAGATACCATAAAAATAATCTTCCTCATTTTTAATATTTCAATCAATTTATCTTATCTTCCACATATCCACTTTCTTTAACAATATCATTCGCCTTTTTCAGAAACTCTGAGCATTTAATAGATTCCATCATAGTGAATTTATATAATTGATAACGCAAAGATAAAATGCAGACAACAAAAAAAGCTTGACCAAAATCAAGGCTTTACCAATTAATCATCTTTTAACATTCTTGTACGCATTCGGCTTAGGGCTTCAGGAGTGATGCCCAAGTATGAGGCAACATTACGCAATGTAGTTCGTTCCAATATATCCGGCACACGTGAAAGCAATTGTAGATAACACTGTTCAGGAGATTGACAACGCATGGAGACTGTTTTACGAAGTATTTCAAAGGCAATGACTTCTACAAAACGTGTCGCTGATATTTTAAAATCGGAAATAGTAAGCAAAGCGCTAAGTTCTTTGATGTTAATACAAAAAAGCTCGGAGGCTTCTATTGCCTGAATGTCATAGAGAGACCTGTTACCGGTTTGCCAAGCCAGATAACTACCAATCAATTCACCGTCAAATGCAAAACTCAGAACTTGTTCCTTTCCTTTATAATCATAACAACAGTATTTCAAACCACCTTTCACGACATAGGCTATTAATGAGTTGGGACTGTTAGCACGACAAAAATATTGATTTTTTTTAAGCAGTTGCCGATGACCATATTCTTGTATCATTTTCTGAATAAGCGTAATTTCTGTCTTCAAGATATTGTTTATTGCAAGATCCGGCATAGTGTTAAGGATTTTAAATTAGTATTTTGAAATGTCCGTTTTATCCACAATGAGTCTTTATTTTGTTATACCCGGACAAGGATTTTCCTCTTGAATATATCGCGAACGACCATCACAAAAGACTCCACAGCTGAGGAGAGACTTCACACGCAAAGATAACAAAAGAGAATCTGTTACAAAATAAAACTAATGTAAAAGATTACTTTCGTGTTATTATAATATCATCAAAGCAGAGTTCCAATGACTGATTATCAGGTTTGTACTCCGTCCAATCTTTCGGATCGCCACTTTCGTTGTCTACCATTAAATGATAATAAGATAACTCTATTATATCTTTCATGCTTTCCACTCGGTTAGTATTGAATTAAAATCTTCAAGCATCAAGTCGAAGTCATAATCCAGCTTCTTCTTTTTTAGCTTGTCAGTTACGTGGCTTAAAGCAAACAGAATATATTCACTTAGCTTTAACTTCTGTTCGGAATGACTTAATTCGCTGAATTCTTTTTCTAGGTTTATTCCGATTCTGATTTTTCCGCTATCTGCCTTGAATGGTCCAAATTCAAAACGATTGCGAAGGAAATATCCATTCTTCTCAATTTCTTGCTCGGTAAACATAGTGAGCAGTGTCGGATAGAAATCTGTTTGTTTCAATTTCAACTTTTCATCAGCAATGACATAGTTCGTTTTACAATGTGCATGGTCATAATAGCTATATGAACAGTTTATTATCATTTGATTAATAGCCCGCCCGTATTTTTCAGGACGCATCCTTCTATTCAGCTCCGATTGCAGTTCTTTGTCAACACTCTCGATCACCGCCTTCGAGTTTTCATAACAATTACTAATTATTCGCTTTATCCAAACCGGATTTTTAGGAATCCAGTTTCTTTGACTTTCCAGACTTATATCCTGTATGTCTTCTTTCACCTCATATTCCCAAGACACAGATTGTTTTTGAGCCGGATCGTCAGGACTGAAACAGTAGCTTGTCCTCCCCTGTTCCATAGTAAAACCGTTGGTTCTTCTCGACCAAACGGCATCAACAAAACGAGTTTCTCCAAATTTATTTTGAAAACAAGTCGTGGGATTTCCATTAAAGAATTGTCCTCTCAATGCTTCAAGAGCTTCGTGATTTCCCCAACCGATAATAGCCAAACTCTCACAAAGGCGAACGGCTTTATTCCACTCTTCCGCATTTTTATAATCCGCATATTTCAGAAACTCGGCAAACAAACGTTCGCGCAACTGTTCTATTTCTGATTGGGACTGCAAAAATTCTTCCAACTCTCTTAAGTCTTCTATTTCAAATATTTCCTCCATCACTTCTTCTTTTCAACTCCAACTAAATGATTATAAAATCGTCGAACGCCTATACCGTATAACAAAAACTATACTATTATAAATCAAATATTTACGCTTTAATTTTCAATTCATTTTTTCTCTTCTTCCACAACTGCCACGAATTGATAATATTCTGCCACACATTATACATACAGCATAATATAGCTCTGATTATCAAAGTAAAAGCCCACCTATTACTAATAGTGGGTAACAAAATAGTAACAAAAAAAACGAAGAAATCGCTTTGCGGTGGGCTTCATGTGCAAAGGTAACAAAAGCTCTCTAACCATAAAAGCAAAACTGGCGAAAAGAAGAATACTGTTTTTCTTTTCGCCAGCATATATAATTTGCTGTCAATAGAAATTAGTTTAGTCCGTTTTGGATATATAGACAAAAACACAAACTAAACTTGTGTTTATAATAACTTTTTCAACTTATCTATGACATATCTTCCAATGCAGAGAACTTTGAATGATTTAGGTAACAGATATTTGGATGTTTTAATTAGAATGTCCCTTTTTTACACCTAATATCTATCTAAGAAATCTTACTTTTGTTTGATAATTAAAACAGAATGGAGAAAATTCAAGTAATACAACCTACCAAATTGCTCGCTCCTTATATAAAGCAATATTGGCTTTTAAGGATAGATGATGTAAAGCAAGGCTTTCAACGTTCTATCCCGGCAGGTTGTGTAGCACTTGTTTTTCATAAAGGGAACAAAATTATTTCTTCTTTTCATAAGGGAACGCAGCCACATTACAAATAGGGTAAATTTCAATAATGGATTGTTTTGATGAAAAAAACTCTTCAATATTTAGACTTACTGACATAGGGCTGTCATAGAAGACGCTATCTTTGTATCAAAAAGTATTCAACTTAATATTATAGAATATGAAAAGATTATTTTTATGCTCATCATTTGCTGATGTTGCTAATCTATTTGTCGATTGTGCCAAAGAAGATTTGCAAGGGAAAATTATAGCTTTTATACCAACTGCAAGCCTTACAGAACCAATACGATTCTATGTAAAAAAGGGGAAAAAGGCTTTAGAAGAAGCAGGAATGATTGTTGAAGAAGTCGAGATTACCCAACTGCCCAAAGAGGAAATATCTTCTATATTACATAAATGCGATTATATCTACATAACAGGTGGAAATACATTTTTCCTTTTGCAAGAGTTAAAAAGAAAAGGTGTTGATAAAATTATATCTAAACAAGTGAAATTGGGTAAACTGTATATTGGGGAATCTGCCGGAGCAATAATAGCCTCTCCCGATGCAGAATATATGAGAAGTGTGAATTTTGATCCAATAGAAAAGGCTCCTGAATTGAAAGACTGTACTTCTTTAGATTTGGTCGATTTTTATACGATTCCCCATTATGGAAATTTTCCATTCAAGAAAAAAGGTGAAAAGATAGTTCAACTATATAATGAGAAGTTGCAGCTTATTCCTATAAGTAATAAACAAGCTGTTATTATTGAAGATTCAAATATTCAAATTAAAGATGCAAAATGAATAGAATAGACCGTATTTCTGCTATATTGATTCAGTTACAATCGCACTCGTTAGTGAAAGCACAGCAAATTTCAGAACGTTTTAATATAAGCATTCGCACTGTATATCGAGATATAAGAACATTGGAAGAGGCAGGCATTCCTATCATAGGAAATCCCGGTATTGGTTATTCACTTGCAGAAGGATTCAAATTATCTCCTCTAATGTTTACTCAAAAAGAGGCTTTGTCCTTTTTGATTGCAGAGAAATTAGTACATGAACTAACTGATTCAAATAGCAACGAACATTATAAGTCTGGAATAGAAAAGATTAGGTCTGTCATGCGTTTTGCAGACAAAAATATGTTAGAAACAATGGAAAAGTGCATGTCTGTATTGGATACTTATAAATCATCGACCTATAAACCTGATATTCTTTTACTTATTTTACAAAGTATATACCAAAAAAGAATTATTGAAATATCTTATTTGGGAAGTAATGCGTTAAGTGTTTCAGAACGAAAGATTGAAGCTGTTGGAATTTTCTTTTCGAGAACTAACTGGTATCTAATAGGCTTTTATCTTCCCAAAGAAATCTATCTTACATTTCGGATAGATAGAATTCAAAAAATGCACATTCTTAATGAATTACAATCACGGGAGCATCCTCCTTTGGAAAAATTCATACGCGAGTTTTACAGTAAAGAAAAATTACATGAAATCGTTATAAGAATAGAAAAGAATAAAACCTCCATAATGAATGATGATAAATATTATTACGGATTAACATCTGAGAAAGAGATAGGGGATATGTTTGAACTTCATTTTCTAACATTTTCAATCAGTAAGTTTGCACATTGGTATCTGTCTTTTGCAGATAGTGCAACTATAATAAGACCAGATTCTTTAAAATATGAAGTTAAAAATATTATCAATAACATTTCTATTTGATTGCTGTCAAATAGTATTTTTAATCGACTCAATGAAAAAAATATTCGACCAAAGATTTTTCCGCTTATTGTCGGAATGCTCACAACGTAAAGTGTCTGCATCTGAATTTGCAGAAGCTATCGAAGAATTGGCGACCCATGTAGCCAATTTTAGTATCAATGAGCAGGATTACAACGTTTTACTACGTTATTTTTCCTTTGGTTTGCACCGTCTTAAATCGTATCGTGTACGGTTTGAGCAAGAAAAAAATGCCCCATCTGCATCTAATTGATGAAGCGATAGGACTTTTGAACACTGAAATACGCCTTATCGAGTGGCGCATCAAATACCCGGAACAGCTACAGCAACGTATCAACAAACAGCCCCTTTCCCCTCTCTATCTCGCAGACAAGACAACCCTTATCAACATCATGGAAATGGTAAGCGGTCTGTTCCTCTCCAAAAACATCGTGTATCAGAACGGCAAGCCCGCCTACTTGGTGGACTTGGCGAAAGCCTTTGAATGGCTGTTCAACATCAAGATAGGCGACTGTTACCAAAAACATGAGGACGTGATAAAACGAAAGCCGGGCAAACTGACCGGGTTTCTTAATGGATTGGTAGAACTTATCAAAAAGGAACATGACAAGAAAGGATATAGATAATCAGTGACTTATGATTTATTTATAGGGGATTCCATTAGTTCCCCCGTAATTTCTTTGCGCCTATTTTCTGAACTTTGCTTCATCAATTGATTGACAGACAAGAATGTATAATCAGAAAAATGAAGCAATCATGTATATAGACAATGACGATTTCAGCGTATGGATGCAGAAGCTGTACGCCAAGCTGGAAGAACTCTGCAAGGATGTACGGGTACTACGCAATGCGGACAAGGTACTACCCGAAGATGACAACCTATTGGATAATCAAGACTTGTGTTTATTATTCAAAGTAAGTATCAAAACTCTGCAACGCTACCGGGCTATCGGTGCGCTGCCTTACTTCACTATCAGCGGAAAAGTGTATTACAAGGCTTCCGATGTCCGGGAGTTTATTAAAGAACGGTTCAGCGTCACCACGCTACGCCAGTTCGAGAAAGAACACTGTACGAAGAAAAAGAAGTGAATCTGAAAAGCCGGAACGGTGAATGTACTTCATCTGTTCCGACTTTCCCTGCTTATGGCTTACCCAACTTATCGGCTTCTTTCTTTAGCTGTTCGGCTTGCTCATTCAACAGCCTTGCACGTTCCAGTGCTTCTGCCTGCTTTTGGATGCGATATTCAAAATCCATCACTGAATCGGTCAAACTTCGGATAAAACCGTTATCCCGTTGCCACTTGAACTTGTTTTCCAGCATATCAAAAGTTTCCCCGTCTGCCTGTCCTTGCATCAGCAAATAGCGGTATTTCATATCGTTGTCCTGCAACTGCTGCATACGTTCAGCCAAACGGACATTCAAGAATATGGAAACGGAACAGACGACCAGCACTGCCGAAAAAACAAACAATCCCGGACGAATCCAAGAAGTGACCTTGTTGTAAATCCGTTGATAGAACGGTAAGGGCGTAGCTTCCTCTTTATCCGTCTTGCAAGAGCCCAAAGTATCAATCATTACCTTGAAACAACGGTAAGTTTCCAATGTTATTTTCTTGGTGTCCTCTATGTTCTTCTGCTGACCTTGCATCCTGCTCCTTATGTCGTCAAGTTGGCTTTGAATAACCCGCAACTTTTCTTCGGGAACAGCCGAATTACTGTGCAGTTCCGACAACGCTTGTTCGATTGCTCCCAGCCGTTCGAGAGTTTCCTCCCGACTGGCTGGCGTTGCCTGTGCTTCCTGCTTCTCTTTCAGTTCCGTAACCATAGAGAGAAGCCCCTCTAAAATCAAATTATCTTCCATGTCTTTACAGTTTAAGTTGTTTTTTCTTTTTCTTCTTCTTTCTCAAATTAAAATTAGGTTCTTCATCCACTGGGGGAGAAGAAGCGGAAAACAGACCGAGCGAACCAGTTATCAACGGACTGTCAGCCTTGCCCGGTGCAAGTGCTTGCTCCCGAACGGGCGCGAAAGTTGTTTGCCGTTGGCTTCCGGCAACATTCATTCCTGCATACCCGAAACATTTGTCCAGTTTGGAAAAACTGAAACTCCGGTCTATCTCCGAACCCTTGAACGTGTATTCACCTTTGGAAAAGGATATGCCCTGTATCTCGTCGGTCTGTCCCTTTCGTTTGAACCGGACGGTAATACCCTTTTCTGCTAACCGCTCCTGTAACTGCTGCCAGTTACGGGATTTGCCGATTTCGTTCTTCACAGCCGTGTAAATCTCGTATTTCGACTTGTCCGGCTCTTTCAGTCGGTGCTGCTTTACCTGTTCTTTTCCACCAGCGAAATAAAGCCCGTGTTTGGCTTTCAGCTTCTTGCATACCTGTTCGTTACGGTACATATCGTTCCTGTCCGAAATGGTCTTGCCGTTATTGTCTATGCGGTTGAACACGATATGCACGTGCGGATGTTCCCGGTC
Source organism: Bacteroides acidifaciens (assembly GCF_903181435.1). Taxonomy (NCBI): domain Bacteria; kingdom Pseudomonadati; phylum Bacteroidota; class Bacteroidia; order Bacteroidales; family Bacteroidaceae; genus Bacteroides; species Bacteroides acidifaciens. Next base: position 212,261 of record NZ_CAEUHO010000001.1, on the reverse strand, counting down.
TTGATGACGCACGATGATATACTGCGTATCGGTGATTTTCATTTCACGCATATACTCCTGCGCAAGTTGTACCATCTTCCCGTCTGTCAATTTGGGCGCATCCACTGTCGAATAACTTAACGCAATATGTCCGACAGGCTTCTTCAAATCGGGATTCATCCCGGTCTGCATACAGAAGCTGCGGATTATATCACCCCGACTTTCAGTCAGAACCCCGTCCGCATGAAGCAAAACCGCCTGCTCCTTGCCAAGCACATAGTTCACACAGCCCTTAAAACCGCTTCCCTTTTTTATTTTTCCAATCATCCGACAAATGGTTTATGATTCCAATAATCCTGTTTTTGAGCTTCACCAGTTCCACCGCCACCAGTGCGAAACCTCCGGCATTCGCCCGGTGCGCCAACTGGTTGATGTTGTTGGCTTCCCCTGCCAGTTTGCGGATGGTGTCCGCATCCTGCCTGTTCAGCCGGGGTATGACCTCTGCCGAAACAACCGCCTGCCTTACATACTCACTGACACGCAACCCGGCTTCCCCGGCTCGCTTCCTGATGGCGTAATACTGCAACTCGGTCAGTTTCGTACTGACAACCCGTTGCTGCTTCTCTATCCGTTTCTTTGCCGGACGTCCCCCCGGCTTGTCCTTTATACTCGTCATGGTTTTTTACGTTTGAATGGTGTCTTAAAAATTGCGACCAACGGGAGAAATTTTCTTTGCGGTGAGCAAAGCAAGGTAGTTTCGGTTTACCGAAACATAACCTTGCTCTCCAAATAAACCGCCAGCCGTTGATAGTCCTGCCGGATTAAATGCCCCTGCCTCTCTTTTGTCTTGAGGCGGCACGTTGTCCGGTTTCCTGCTTCGTTTCCTGCACTTGGCTGGCTTCGTTTTTCTGTTCCTGCTTCCTGCCGCACAGATAATCGTTCAAGTCCGAATATCCCCTATAATTGTGCGAGAAGTCACGCACACGGTAGGAGTATTCCAATTCGATAGCCCGTGTCGCTTCATATCCAGCCTTGTCATTGTCAAGCATACAGTGGATGCGTTCATACGGGTACAGCACGTCAATGGCTTTCGGCACGTTGACAGTCGAATTAAGAATGACATAGTCCTGTCTGTCAAGGTCGGGCATGGTCGGGCAGTTCTTCATCCGGAGCGTGAGGAAAGAAAGATAGTCCATAAACCCCTCGAATACCAAACACTTCTCTCTCGGCTCTCCCTGCTGCCGTATATGGGTGATGTCTTTCGGGGCAATGCAGCCTTTGAAAAAGGAATTGCGAACCTCGTAACCTCCTGCCATGTTCGGGAAACCGATAGCAAAGAACGGTCTGCCGTTATTGGTAAAATGGAGTTCCTTACATTCTCTTTTTGCCAGTTCGACATTGATACCCCGTCCCTGCAAATAACGGAGCAATGCCGGATGGATAAGGTCACGGACTTCCAAATGCTGGAAGCTCGGTTCTGTCCTACGCTGGGGAAAAGAAAAACTGACCGGACGGACGTGCGGTGTCTGTTCCGCTATCCGGTTTAAAAGGTATGGCAAGCTGTCTGAACAATAGAGTTCCTTTGCCAGTGCGATGATGTTGCCGCCCTTGCCTGCGCCAAAGTCATACCAAAGGTTGCGGTCAGTGTTCACCTTGAAAGACGGTTCGTGTTCCTCCCTTAACGGTGATTTGTACCATAAACCGTTACCCTGCTGCTTGACAGGAGAGTAACCTAAACTGTGCAGATAGTCTGCGATGGGTATTTGTTTCACATCTTCGATGTTCATAACATTTTCTTTTTGGGGATTAAAAAATAGTTGAAAAGTGCACCAGTCCTGTTTAGTCCGTTATATATACACCCGTACCATACTAAACCTGCCTGTTCCGATACTGGGAAATAGTAAGTCCGTTCCTCTTGTATATACACCCGGACTAAACCAAACTGACTTTTAATAATGGAAATCGGGATTATAGCGGTAGCCCTTGCCCTCTTTCACAATCATGCGCTTGTTCACAAGAAACTTGTTAAGCGACACAAGAACATTGCGTCCACGCTCGTAACCGATACTCGCATAACCCTGTTTCAATGCCGCTATGACATTGGAATAGCCTTGTACCACCTGCTTGCCGAAACCGTTCTCCAACGCTTCCCGGTGTTGCTGTTCAGTCAGTTCCGTAAGCGAAAAGTTCCTGTCCTGCTTAGGTTGTTGGAATACATAATCATCCACGATTTCGGGTAAAGCGTTGTCATTGATACGGAATGCGAACGGGTCAAATTCCCGGTCACGTATGTGCATCGCCTTTACCTCGCTTATGTTGCCGTCCTGCTGGCTTTTCGTGATTTGCAGGACGGTTTCAGCCTTGTTGTTCAGTTCCGTACCGATATGCCCCCTTGTGTTGTCATCCCCCTTATTCAAATGCAGAACAGTGTGGATATGCAGGTTATATCCGCTTGACCAGCGCATCAAGAGGTTGATTAGGTCGGTTGATTCGCTGGGGCTGTTGATGTCATACATCAAGTCACGGATTCCGTCAATGATGAGCAACCCCACATCGGGCATATTTTCAAGCATATAGCCGATAATCTGTTTCCGCTTGTCGGGGGTCTGCTCCCTTAGCACGATGAAAACAAAATCGTCCCTGTCCTTGTCGGTAGGCAGTCCGGCAAGTCGCAAAATACGCTCCATGACCTTATGGCAATGGTATTTGCTCTGCTCGGTATCTACATAGAGGATTTTCCGCTTGTTCGGTGGCAGATATGCCGAATACTTCAGTACCTCGTCATTCTTCAACGCCGCCGCAACGATGGCGGAAATGTTGAATGTCTTTTTGCTCTTGGCTTTTCCTGTGGATGCGCTGAAATTACCCAGCGTGCCAATGGTAGAGCCGTTCACCCAGAGTATTTCGGGCGGCACTTCGTAAGTGTCCGTCACCTTTAGATGGATGGTTTTCCAAAGGGCTGCAAAATCCTCTTTCTGCATGGTGACATCCTGCCCGGCTTCTGTCGCTTTTCTATTTTCCATAGCCGCTATTTCTTTAAGGGACGGTTAAGGATATATTTCTGCGCTTCCTGCTCTATCTGCGCCTGCGTCTTCACCGGGTTCTGACGCAACCACGCTTCTAATTCCGCTTTCTCAAAATAAAGCATTTTGCCCTGCGGCTTGTAATGGGGTATCAAGTTACCCGAAGTCAGCTTGTACAGGTAACTTTTTGAAAGGTTCAAGAACTTGCTCGCTTCATCAAAACTAAGCACATTCTTTGAAAGGAACACTAAATTTTCGAGTTCTGCAACTCGCTTCTCAATACTTGTTTCCATATAACAAAAGTATTTGCGTTAGACAATATGGAGTGCATGCCCTCCAGTTTCTTGTAATCGATTACGGGGGCAAAAGTATTGAGGAATAGCTTGATAGTGGATTAAGCTATGTTTGAGGTATTAACCTATTCTTAAAGTTTTTTCAGTTGTTTGATATAATTGCTGATGGTTACATAATCTTTTTCATGTTCCACCCCTTTTACATAATTGGCGGCTGTGGCTAAATCACCTTGATTCAGATATTTATCTTTCTTTATATTCTTCGTAACAAACAACTTATTCTTTGCTATAACAGATTGCCAGTTAGGTGTTATCAAACCACGATTGCTTAATTCCGAAAAAAGAAAAGCTACCTGCCTGTTGTTATTAGACCTAAATATAACTTTTGGCTTACAGGAAAGTATTGCTTTCAAATCTTCAAAAGTCATAGGAGCATTGAAAATTTCCACTTCATTGATACAATCCACCAACAATGCTATTTGTCTGTCGTTTAAAATAGACTTAAACGGATTTTCTGTTTCAGCAATATGGGAGATAATTTTAGGCTCTTGGCATTTATCTTGAATTGGTTGCGGCTCTTTCTGTTGTGGCTGCATTTCCGCTTGCACCTTACTTTCTTTCTTTTTTCGCAAGTACGCAGAATATTTTTCCAATACAACAGTTTTAACTATTACGGAAAAATAAGGCAGTTCTTCATCATAAACCGTATTATCTTGCTCATACCGGGAATAATCAAATGAAAGAGGATTAAACGACATGTATTTTCTTTTCTCATCGGATTTCAAGGATTCATAAAAACCGCTTTCCCAAAAGAAATCAGATACAGAATAAAAATATTGAATATCATTCAACACAGAATAACGAATATATAACTGCACCAACTCATCAGCGGTACGAACATATTCTTGCTGTTCCAGTTTATCTGCCTGTTCTTCGTCGAAATATAAGGACTTAGAGGCAATATTATCTATCATAACTTGGCTGGCATGATTGATACAGCGATTGAATATACCTTGTATATGGTCGAATTTTATTTTCAGTTCTTCTTCTGTCATAATAATCTATGTTTCAGTTAGTAGAAACAAAGATATATTTTTCCGGCTAAACAAAGACAAAAAAAGAAAGAAAGTACGGTAACTGTGATATAACCATACTTTCTTTTTAAATCAGTCCGTCAAATTCGGTATCAAACTTATAGCTTCTTCTTTTTTCTTATCGACAATCTTCGCATAAATTTGAGTTGTGGCAATATTTTTATGTCCTAACAATTTGCTAACTGTGTACAAGTCAGCCCCCAATGTAAGCATCATGGTAGCATGGGTATGCCGGGCAACATGAAACGAGATATGCTTAATAATCCCTGCGTCTTTCGCCCATTTTTGAAGTATTTTATTTATAGTTCCCTCATGCGTCAAAGGAAAAATCAAATCATCGCCTTTTGCTTCATTTTGTTGCGGCAACCACTTTAACGCTTCATCGGATATAGGCAGATAAAGCGGTTCTTTTGTTTTCTGCATCTTTATTTCAATTCTTATTCTTTCACCGCTTTTCTGCAAATCGTTCCACTTCAATTTTCTTATATCGCTTACACGCAGCCCACACAAACAACTGAAAAGAAAGGCTTGTTTCATTATCTCATACTTGCACTCTGTCCCGATAAGCCGCTTCAATTCCTCTATTGTCAAATACTCCCTGCGGCTGACTTCCGCTTTTACCTTACTGGCAAAATCAAACTCTTTCGTTGGATTGACCGTAATAATCCCCTCTTTATAGGCTCTATTTATAGCGGTACGCAGCACCCCATAGTAAGCAATAACGGAATTATTACTTAATACACCCCCAGCCTTTAACAAACCAAACTTGCTTGCTTTCTTCGCTTGTTTCAAGAAATCCACAAAGCTATTCAAGAAGTCCTTATCTATATCACGAAAAGCGATATAATCCCCTCTGAACAATTTTAGTTCACGAATGGTATTACCAACGGTCTTTTCATAGTTCAAGCTGCCACGTTCTTTAGATTGGCTTCTCATGTTCATTAAATAATCAATCACATTCGCTTTTGACTTGTTGGTGTTCTGAAAGCCGTGTGCATCATTTTGCAACTCTACTATCCGCTTGCTTTGAATAGCTTTTGCAAGAGCCAACGTAGCTTCGTTCTTTGCCTTATCCTCTCTTGTCTTTTCGGGTATAAGGTATAATTTCAAAAATTCATATTGCCGTTTACCGCCAACATAATTTTCTTTTCTAATAACATCACCTGTATAGTAGTCCAAATAAATAGACTGGTTGCCATTGGCAAGCTGCTTGAATCTAATCCTTACAGGTTCTTTCAATTTAACTTCTTGTTTTTTCTTCGCCATAATTATGTTCTTATTTTGTTACCGATACAAATATAGCGATTTGTTTTGTTACTTCAATGAATACAGGTAACAAAATAGTAACAAAATAAAGGCATTTATTAGACTAAACAAGAAAATAAGGAAAATAAAGGAAATTACATTCAACAAATATAAAATACTAAATGTCAATATCTTATGTTCAATATTTTATCTCATTTTTTCTCTTTTTCCACAACTGACAGCTGTTGATAATGTTCTGCCACAACACATACGAGCCCGGAGCAACAGCAGACAACGGATTGAGATAGGTATGAGCCATCCAAATAGCCAGAATCGTATTCTTCTGTCCCAATGCCTGACCGCCACTTATACGGTCATTATAGACAGAGCCGATAGTTTTCCCCAGAAAGAACTGCAAACAACAAGCTATTAAAGCTCCAACGGCAATCATGATTTCAGTAAAACCGTCAGCAGGGTCATTGAGCAATGAATATAATGTCTGAGCCGTCACGATGGCTAATGAAACAGCCCACAAGTAAAAAGCAAGTTCATGGTAGCCCAGTAGTTTCTGATGTACTTTAGGCAAGCATTTGCTCAACAGCCACGCAAGCAGAAACGGACAAATTAGCAATGGAAATACCTTGCTCAAAATAACGAAAAACGCTTGCCAAAAGCCGACATCGGGATGCACTTCCACCAAAGGAAAAAGAATAGGCACGGCAATAGCTGCTCCGATATTAGCAAGCAGCGTATACGTAGTCAGACTTGCTGCACTGCCACCCAACTTGGAAGTAATCACCGCGGCAGCCGTAGCCGTCGGGCAAATAATACAAACCATCACACCTTCCGCTATAATCTTATCGAACCGGTAAAGCAGCAGATAAGCCGCCAACGCACCGCCAATCTGAATCAGCAACAACCATGCATGAAGAGGTTTGGGCTTCAAATCACGTGGAGACACCTTACAGAAAGTCAACAACAACATCGTAAAAATAAGATAGGGAGTCAGAAAAGAAAGGCTGATAAACAGCGGATAACCTATAGCACCTACCAGCATAGCAATAGGTAACGTCCAATTCTTCAAAAACTTAAGCATCGTCGTACATTTTAACTTCGAAGCGCAAAGTAACGGAGATTTCAGGAAAAAAGCTATCATTATACCGAAAAAAACACAAAACTTAATGGCAAATAATGAGTTTTCTACAAATTTCTACTACATTTGCACCGTATTACAAATATGAAGCTGAATAGACCATACATAGTATATATATGCATTTGCCTTTGGCTACTTTTTCTACCCTCATGTACCAGCCATTTATGGGGGAAGGATTTTGTTGTAGTCATCGATGCCGGACACGGCGGACATGACCCCGGCGCCATAGGCAAGACAACCAAAGAGAAAAACATCAATCTGAACGTTGCCCTGAAGGTGGGAAATCTGATAAAAAGAAACTGCGACGACGTCAAAGTGATTTACACCCGCAGCAAAGATGTCTTCATTCCTCTGGCACGACGGGCAGAAATCGCGAACAATGCGAAAGCTGACCTGTTCATCTCTATCCACACCAACGCACTGGCAAACAACCGTACAGCAAAAGGCGCATCTACCTGGACACTGGGTCTTGCCAAATCGGACGCCAACCTGGAAGTTGCCAAACGGGAGAACTCCGTGATTCTTTACGAAAGCGATTACGAGACACGATATGCCGGCTTCAACCCGAACTCCGCAGAATCTTATATCATATTTGAATTTATGCAGGACAAGTATATGGAGCAGAGCGTACATCTCGCCTCTCTGATGCAAAAACAATTCCGCCATACCTGCAAACGGACAGACCGTGGAGTGCATCAAGCGGGATTCCTTGTCCTGAAAGCAAGTGCCATGCCGAGCATCCTGATAGAATTAGGATTTATCTCTACCCCTGAGGAAGAACGTTATCTGAGTTCCGAAGTAGGAGCCTCAACCATGGCAAAAGGCATTTATCATGCTTTCCTGAATTATAAAAGAGAACACGAGATACGCCTTACGGGAGTCAGCAAGACGATTATCCCGACTGAGCAGGAAGAAGACAACACTCCGGCTATTGCACAAAAAGACACGGAAAGGGCATCGGTCCCTCAGCAGAAAGAACTGCTGGCAGAAGCCAGGACAAAAGCTGCTTCGACAACAAAAACGACCACAAACCGTCCGATTGCGTCGCAAAGTGCAACCAACGACAGTGAAATTACGTTTAAGATACAGATACTCACCTCTTCCAAGCCTCTCGCCAAAAACGACAAGCGGCTGAAAGGACTGAAAGGTGTGGATTATTATAAAGAGAAGGGCATATACAAATATACGTATGGTGCCTCCGGCGATTACAACAAAGTGCTGCGCACAAAACGCACCATTACGCCTCAATTCAAAGACGCTTTCATTATCGCCTTCCGCAACGGAGAGAAAATGAACGTCAACGAAGCGATTGCCGAGTTTAAAAAGAGAAGAAATAAATAAAAAGATAAAATGAAGTACATTACAAAAGAAGTCAGAATAGGTATTGCAGGTATCATCGCACTATGTGTGCTTATCTATGGAATCAACTGGCTGAAGGGAATACATATGTTTCAACCTTCCAGCTATTTCTATGCCAAATTTCAGAACGTGAACGGACTGACCAAATCGAGCCCGGTCTTTGCGGACGGTGTACGGGTGGGTATCGTACGCGACATCTATTATGATTACACGAATCCCGGCAATGTAATAGTGGAAGTAGAACTGGACACGGAACTGCGTATCCCGAAAGGAAGCAGCGCAGAACTGGTAGCCGAATTGATGGGCGGTGTACGCATGAACATACTCCTGGCAAACAACCCGCGTGAAAAATATGCCGTAGGTGATACAATCCCCGGCACAATGAACAACGGAATGATGGAAAGCGCGGCGAAACTTATCCCGAAAGTTGAGGAAATGCTTCCGAAACTGGATTCTATCCTTATCTCACTGAACAACATTTTAGGAGACAAGAGCATCCCCGCCACTTTACATTCGATAGAAACAACCACAGCCAACCTGGCAGTAGTCAGCTCACAAGTAAAAGGGCTCATGAGCAACGATATCCCACAGCTCACCAGCAAGCTGAATACAATCGGAGATAACTTCGTAGCCATCAGCGGAAATCTGAAAGAAGTGGATTATGCATCTACTTTCAAAAAAATAGACGAAACGCTGGCTAACGTAAAAATACTTACAGAGAAGTTAAACAGCAAAGATAATACCCTCGGACTGCTCTTCAACGACCCTACTTTATACAATAATCTGAATGCCACAACCGAAAACGCAGCCAGCTTGTTGGAAGACTTGAAAGAGCATCCGAAACGCTATGTCCACTTCTCATTATTCGGTAAGAAAGACAAGTAGCATTTTATCGTTATATAGATTTTATCTAAATAACGATATGTTTCGAAAAGCGTGTCATTGCTTCTCAAATGTCTATCTACAAACCGAAATAATATTCCCGTACAAACGCATATACGGGAGAAAATTGGACAGAATTTTATATATAACATATTAGGAAACAGATACTTATAATTTTGCAAGAGTGAATCAGTATAGTGTGTAACAACAGATATATATAAGTCACTGAAAGTAAACACATTATTATTCTCACGAAAAAAACAAGAAAAAGCTAATTTGTTTTTTCCGAATAAGATTCCCAATTTTGCAAACGTAGAAGTTTTGCTTAATTAATAAATGTATTAAAGTTACTATGATTGAATCAAATCATGTCGTGCTTTGGAACCGCTGTCTCGAGGTTATAAAAGACAATGTTCCTGAAACGACATATAATACTTGGTTTGCCCCTATTGTTCCATTGAAATATGAGGACAAAACATTGATTTTACAAATCCCCAGCCAGTTTTTCTATGAGATACTGGAAGAGAGATTTGTAGACTTGATACGCAAGACATTGTATAAGGTCATTGGCGAAGGCACCAAGTTGATGTACAACGTCATGGTAGACAAAAGTTCGTTTCCGCCTCAAACCGTGGATCTCGAACCAAGCAATCGTTCTACGGCTGTTACTCCCAAAAGCATAGTCGGAGGAAACAAAGCTCCCAGTTTCTTACAGGCTCCTGCCGTTCAGGATTTGGACCCGCATTTGAACCCCAATTATAACTTCGAAAACTTCATTGAAGGATACAGCAACAAGCTGTCGAGAAGTGTAGCCGAAGCCGTAGCACAAAAACCCGGGGGCACTGCTTTCAACCCGTTGTTCCTCTATGGAGCATCCGGAGTAGGAAAGACGCACTTGGCAAATGCAATAGGCACGAAAATCAAAGAGATTTATCCTGGAAAAAGAGTATTGTATGTTTCGGCACATTTGTTCCAAGTACAATATACGGACTCTGTACGTAATAATACGACGAACGATTTCATAAACTTCTATCAGACAATTGATGTATTGATTATCGATGATATCCAGGAATTTGCCGGTGTCACCAAGACGCAGAACAACTTCTTCCATATCTTCAATCATCTACATCAAAACGGCAAACAGCTCATATTGACTTCCGACCGCGCTCCCGTGTTGTTGCAAGGTATTGAGGAACGCTTACTTACCCGCTTCAAATGGGGTATGGTGGCGGAGCTGGAAAAACCGACCGTAGAACTTCGCAAAAACATTCTGCGCAATAAGATACATCGCGACGGATTACAATTCCCGGAAGAAGTTATCGATTATATTGCCGAAAATGTAAACGAAAGTGTACGCGATTTGGAAGGTATCGTCATTGCCATCATGGCACGCTCTACTATTTTCAATAAGGAAATAGATATGGATTTGGCACAACGCATTGTGCATGGCGTGGTTCATAACGAAACAAAGGCTGTTACTATTGATGATATTCTCAAAGTAGTATGCAAACATTTTGATTTGGAACCGACCGCCATACATACAAAATCCAGAAAGAGGGAAGTAGTCCAAGCAAGGCAGATTGCCATGTATCTCGCCAAAAATCACACAGACTTTTCAACATCCAAGATAGGAAAGTTCATCGGTAACAAAGACCACGCAACCGTACTTCACGCCTGCAAGACCGTAAAAGGTCAATTAGAGGTGGACAAGAGCTTTAGCGCAGAGGTACAGGAGATTGAGTCGTTACTGAAGAAAAGAAACTAGATTAGTGATTAGTAATTAATAGGCTGCGCATTTATACTTCAAGGCGTTAATCACTAATCACTAAACGCTAATCATTATTTCAAGAATCCCTGTCGGCGGAGTACTTCCAATAGATTTTCAGACATAAATTCGTTATCTTTCTTTGTATAACGCACGTCTGTAAAGACTTGAGCCAAAGTTTCTTTTTTATTTTCTTCGACAAATTGTTTGTTTTCCGGCAATGATTCTTTATATGCATAGAGTTTGTCTATCTCTTCCGGCGTATAATCGTGATATTTCTCTTCGTGCACAGCGGCTTCCAAAGGCAGGCGGTCTACTTGCGCAGGAATACCGTCGGGATAGCCTACTGTTATCGTGGTGAGAGGGAACACCAGTTCGGGGAGTTGAAGAGTATCAATAATCATTTGGGGATTGTAAGTAGTGGTTCCCAGATAACAAATGCCGAGTCCTGCCTCTTCTGCCAGCGTGCAGAAAGTCTGCGCAACCAGCAAAGTATCCATGGACGCATTCATAAAAGACATTAAATTATCATAGCCCGGCACCGCTTTCCGCTGCTCACACCACTTGCTGAATCGACGGAAATCAGCACAAAAAGTAAGTACCACCGGCGCATTTTTTACCATCGGCTGGTTAAAATGAGCGGGCGAAAGTTTTTCCTTCATTTTAGCGTCGCGAGTGACAATCACACTATAAAGCTGCATCCCACCCATCGTAGAAGCACGGAAAGAGGTTTCAAGCAAATCATTTAACAAATCAGGAGCAATGTCCTTCGACTGGTATTTCCTGATTGTTCTTCTGTTCTTTACGGTTTCAAACATATCTTTTTTTTGCAAAGATATAAAAAGAAAAAACTATTCCACCACACTGATAGAAAAGAATAGTTTTCTTTTTGGAAAACTTTAACCTTTGAACAAAAATAAAATTTATCTGTTTATCAAATACTTAACGCGCACAAATAGAAAACCTGCAACCTGTTAATAAATTGTTTCATTTTTATTTTGATAGATAAAAAAACATTCTTAGCTTTGCAGCTACATTTGTTGACGATAAGTAAACTTCTACACATTACTTATTAAAAATCAGATTTAGCATAAATTGAATCGTGGAAAAACAAATTTATTCTTATGACGAAGCCTACGAAGAATCTTTACGATATTTTCAAGGCGACGAGCTTGCTGCAAGGGTTTGGGTAAACAAATATGCAGTAAAGGATTCTTTCGGAAATATCTATGAAAAGTCTCCGGAAGAGATGCATTGGAGAATTGCTAATGAAGTGGCACGCATCGAATCAAAGTATCCGAATGCACTTACAGCAAAAGAGCTGTACGATTTACTGGATCACTTCAGATACATCGTTCCCCAAGGTAGCCCGATGACAGGAATCGGCAACGACTACCAGGTTGCATCATTATCCAATTGTTTCGTTATCGGTGTAGATGGCGCTGCCGATTCTTACGGCGCTATCATCAAAATCGATGAAGAACAGGTACAATTAATGAAAAGACGTGGTGGCGTAGGTCATGACTTGTCACATATCCGCCCGAAAGGTTCTCCCGTCAAAAACTCCGCACTGACTTCCACAGGCCTTGTCCCATTCATGGAACGGTATTCTAACTCGACCCGTGAAGTTGCTCAGGACGGACGCCGCGGCGCATTGATGCTAAGCGTGTCTATCAAACATCCGGATTCGGAAGCCTTTATCGACGCCAAAATGACAGAGGGAAAGGTAACCGGAGCAAATGTATCGGTAAAACTGGACGATGCTTTCATGCAGGCTGCCGTAGATGAAAAGCCTTATGTACAGCAGTATCCTATCGACTCTGCCGATCCCGTATTCACCAAAGAAATCGACGCTTCTACTTTATGGAAGAAGATTGTTCATAATGCATGGAAGTCAGCAGAGCCGGGTGTATTGTTCTGGGATACGATTATCCGCGAGTCTGTGCCCGACTGTTATGCCGACTTGGGTTACAAAACCGTATCGACTAACCCATGTGGTGAAATTCCTTTGTGTCCTTATGACTCTTGCCGCTTGTTGGCAATCAATCTATATTCGTATGTAGTTAATCCTTTCAAGCCGGATGCATACTTCGATTTTGACTTATTCCAAAAGCACGTAGCTTTGGCTCAACGTATCATGGACGATATCATCGACCTTGAGCTGGAGAAGATCGAGCGCATCATGATGAAAATTGATGAAGACCCGGAAAACGACGAAGTGAAACGTGCAGAACGTGTGCTTTGGGACAAGATATATAAGAAGAGCGGACAGGGTCGCCGTACCGGTGTAGGTATCACTGCCGAAGGAGATATGCTTGCCGCTTTGGGACTGCGTTACGGAACGGAAGAAGCTACGGAATTTTCTGAAAAAGTGCACAAGGCAGTAGCTCTCGGTGCTTACCGTTCTTCGGTAGAGATGGCGAAAGAGCGTGGTGCTTTCGAGATATACGATAACAAACGTGAACAGAACAATCCTTTCATCCAACGTTTGGCGGAAGCTGATCCGGCACTGTACGAAGATATGAAGAAGTACGGACGTCGTAATATCGCTTGTCTGACTATTGCTCCTACCGGAACAACCAGTCTGATGACTCAGACAACTTCGGGTATCGAGCCTGTATTCTTGCCTGTTTACAAGCGTAGAAGAAAGGTGAATCCGAACGACACAAATGTACATGTAGACTTTGTTGACGAAACCGGAGACGCATTCGAAGAATATATCGTATTCCACCACAAATTCGTTACGTGGATGGAAGCGAACGGCTACGACCCTGCGAGACGTTATACACAGGAAGAGATTGACGAACTGGTGGCTAAATCTCCTTACTATAAAGCTACTTCCAACGACGTCGACTGGTTGATGAAAGTGAAGATGCAGGGAAGAATCCAGAAATGGGTAGACCACTCCATCAGCGTGACAATCAATCTGCCGAATGACGTAGACGAGGATTTGGTGAACCGCTTGTATGTAGAAGCATGGAAATCCGGTTGTAAAGGCTGTACCGTATATCGTGACGGTTCACGTTCCGGTGTATTGATTTCCACCAAGTCGAAAAAGAAAGAAGAATTGCCTCCTTGCAAACCGCCTACAGTGGTAGAAGTACGTCCGAGAATTTTGGAAGCTGACGTAGTGCGTTTCCAGAATAACAAGGAGAAATGGGTGGCTTTCGTCGGCTTACTGGACGGACATCCTTATGAAATCTTCACCGGTTTGCAGGATGATGACGAAGGTATCCTGTTGCCCAAGAGCATAACTTCCGGACGTATCATCAAGAACGTTGACGAGGACGGTACGAAACGTTACGACTTCCAATTTGAGAACAAACGCGGATATAAGACAACTATCGAAGGATTGTCAGAGAAGTTTAACAAGGAATATTGGAACTATGCGAAATTGATTTCGGGAGTGCTTCGCTACCGGATGCCGATTGAGCAGGTTATCAAGCTAGTAGGCTCTCTGCAATTGAATAGCGAAAATATTAACACCTGGAAAAATGGCGTGGAACGTGCCTTGAAGAAGTATATTCAAGATGGAACCGAAGCCAAAGGTAAGAAATGTCCGAACTGCGGTAATGAAACTTTGATTTATCAGGAAGGTTGCCTGATCTGCACAAGTTGCGGTGCTTCCAGATGCGGATAAACATCTTACGTATGTTAATTAATATATAAACAAAAGGTTAAAAGGAGTCCGCGAGGGCTCCTTTTATTTTTTATTCAAAAAAATGTCTTATACTTGCAGTGTCTTAAATATTCAATCAAAATCTAATATATATGATTTTATCATTTAACATCGAATATCGCACCAACTGGGGGGAAGAAGTGAGGCTTGCCGGCTTGTCTGCGGAATCTGTCCCCATGCACACTACAGATGGCATATACTGGACAGCAGAACTGGAGCTTGAAGTTCCCCAAGAAGGGTTGATTATCCATTATAACTACCAGATAGAACAAAACGGAATTGTTACCCGCAAAGAATGGGACAACTTCCCACGATGTATTTTCTTATCCGGTGTTCCCAGGAAGAAATACAGAATCAACGACTGCTGGAAAAACATTCCCGAGCAACTATATTTTTACAGTTCCGCTTTTACGGAAGCTTTATTAGCGCATCCCGAAAGAGAAAGTATTCCGCAAGGTCATAAGAAAGGACTGGTTATCAAAGCTTATGCTCCGCGAATTAACAAGGATTACTGCCTGGGAATTTGTGGCAACCAGAAGGCATTAGGCAACTGGAATCCGGAAAATGCTGTTCTGATGAGTGATGCCAACTTCCCGGAATGGCAAGTGGAACTGGATGCCAGTAAACTCAAATATCCGCTGGAATATAAGTTTGTTCTTTACAACAAGCAGGAGAAGACAGTGGAATGCTGGGAAAAGAACCCTAACCGCTATCTGGCAGACCCAGAAATAAAAACGAACGAAACGCTCGTGATTTCCGACCGGTATGCTTATTTTGATATTCCGGCATGGAAAGGCTCCGGCATTGCCATTCCTGTATTCTCGCTGAAATCAGAGAGGAGTTTCGGAGTCGGCGATTTCGGTGACTTGAAACGTATGATCGACTGGGCTGTATGTACGCATCAGAAAGTTATCCAGATTTTGCCTATTAACGACACGACCATGACGCATGCATGGACGGACTCTTATCCTTATAATAGCATTTCTATTTATGCTTTCCATCCGATGTATGCTGATTTGAGACAGATGGGAACATTGAAAGACAAAGAGGTCGCCGCCGGATTCAGCAAGAAACAAAAAGAATTGAACAACCTGACTGCCATTGACTATGAAGCAGTCAATCAGACCAAGTGGGAGTTCTTCCGTTTAATCTTCCGGCAGGAAGGCGAGAAGGTGCTGGCTTCTAAAGGGTTTAAGGCATTCTTTGTAGCTAACAAGGAGTGGTTGCAGCCTTATGCTGCCTTCAGCTATCTGCGTGACGCTTACCGGACACCTAATTTCCGTGAATGGCCGAAATTTTCGGTTTACAATGCACAGGAAATAGAAAAGATGTGCCAACCGGAGACGGCAGACTATCCGCATATCGCACTATATTATTTCATCCAGTATCATCTGCATCTGCAATTACTGGCGGCAACTAAATATGCCCGCGAGAACGGTGTTGTATTGAAAGGGGATATTCCTATAGGCATCAGTCGCAACAGTGTGGAAGCCTGGACCGAGCCTCATTATTTTAACCTGAACGGACAGGCAGGCGCTCCGCCCGATGATTTCTCCGTCAACGGACAGAATTGGGGATTCCCCACATACAACTGGGACGTGATGGAAAAAGACGGATACCGCTGGTGGATGAAACGTTTTCAGAAAATGGCAGAATACTTTGACGCCTACCGGATCGACCATATTCTCGGATTCTTCCGTATTTGGGAAATACCGATGCATGCCGTACACGGATTACTAGGGCAGTTTGTCCCTTCTTTGCCTATGAGCCGGGAAGAGATAGAAAGTTACGGTTTTACCTTCCGGGAAGAATATCTGAAACCATTTATCCATGAGTCATTCCTCGGACAGTTATTCGGTCCTTATACCCATCTTGTGAAACAAGATTTTCTCCAATTGACTGATGAACCTGGGATTTATTGCATGAAGCCGGGATTTGAAACGCAACAGGAAGTGAAACAATTCTTTGCCGGGAAAAACGACGAGGACAGTATTTGGATCCGGGATGGATTGTATTCTTTAATCAGTGATGTCTTGTTTGTGCCGGACAAAAAAGAGGAAGGCAAATACCATCCCCGCATTGGCGTACAACGTGATTTTATCTTCCGGTCATTGGGCGAAGAGGATAAGAATGCGTTCAATAAACTCTACGACCAATAT
Organism: Bacteroides acidifaciens; assembly: GCF_903181435.1. Classification (NCBI taxonomy): domain Bacteria; kingdom Pseudomonadati; phylum Bacteroidota; class Bacteroidia; order Bacteroidales; family Bacteroidaceae; genus Bacteroides; species Bacteroides acidifaciens. The sequence continues at coordinate 195,630 of NZ_CAEUHO010000001.1, read as the reverse complement.
TATTATCACCGCCACAATGAGTTCTGGTATCAGCAGGCGATGAAGAAATTGCCACAATTAACACAATCCACCCGTATGTTGGTATGTGGAGAAGATTTGGGAATGATTCCCGCTTGCGTAGCGTCAGTAATGAACGATTTACGCATCCTCAGCCTGGAGATTCAGCGGATGCCCAAGAACCCGATGCATGAGTTCGGGCATTTGGATGAATATCCGTATCGGTCTGTCTGCACAATTTCCACGCATGATATGTCTACGCTACGCGGCTGGTGGGAAGAGGACTATCAACAGACACAACGGTATTACAACACGATATTGGGACATTACGGTATTGCTCCTGCTGTCGCGACTCCTGAATTGTGCGAAGAGATTGTACGCAACCATCTTAACAGCAACTCGATTCTCTGCATCTTGTCTTTCCAGGACTGGTTGTCCATAGACGGAAAATTGAGAAATCCGAATGTGCAGGAAGAACGGATCAACGTTCCGTCCAACCCAAGAAATTATTGGCGGTACCGGATGCATATCACATTGGAACAGTTGATGAAAGCGCATGCATTCAATGATAAGATACGCGAGCTGATTAAATATACAGGGAGAAATCCTGAAAAATAGATGTAAGTAAGATAAATAACGTGGATAATGCCGGTTTAAGAATGTCGAAAACCTGTGTTATCCGCGCTATTTATATTTCTGACATTCTCTTTTGCAATAACCGAATCGACACTCAATCTTTTTTTTCGCTTTACGTAGCCACCTTTTTATTTTTCCATCTTCCCCGTTTTATTCCAATTAATCAAGTATCTTTGCGCCCGAATCCTGTAATAAAAGACAGCAAGAGGGACAAGCGATTGGACTCTGCTTATAACGTTGAGTATCTGTATCCTGCTCACTCCTGTCCTTCTGAAGGTAATCCCGCAAATGGTTGCCCAGAAAGACCTGCTAAAAGTAAAACAAAACCATACTAACATCACATCATATGAAGATAAACAGTAGCTATATTCTTTTGAAAGAGATTCGTTGCTATGCCTACCACGGAGTAGCGCCACAAGAGAACCTTATCGGAAACGAATACATCATTGACTTGAAACTGAAAGTGGATATCAGCAAAGCTGCACAAACGGACGAAGTGGTTGATACTGTCAACTACGCAGAAGTACATCAAGTGATAATGGCAGAAATGGCTGTCCCGTCAAAGTTACTGGAACACGTAGGCGGACGGATTGTTGAAAAACTTTTTCAACAGTTCCCGACTCTTGAAGAAATAGAACTGCATCTTTCCAAACGAAACCCGCCGATGGGAGCTGATATAGAATCAGCAGGGATAGAACTGCATTGCAGCAGAAAATAAAACGGGGGGAGTCGAACTTACTTTTGATGCTTCCATCTTGTTATCCTTTTAGGTCCGACAATTGAGAGAACCGTTTGCATCCTCTCGCATAAAACTGCCATAAGATACTACTTTTTGTCCGTTCGGGTATCGGATTCAAAGTTTTTTTTCTCAGGTTCTCCTCACGGGATGAGGAAAATGACGGACATATCTGCTTATATTCCCTGCGTGCGCTTATCACAGCACGAGCATTACTTATATCTCCCTTCAGTAGAAAAGTAAGTGCCGCCACATAATCAAGACAAGTCCGGACACGCATCACTTTATTTAACTCTTCCTGCGGAAGATTCTTATAGAGCATGACAAGATTATTACGAAAATTGAGAAAAGTCTTACGAGGATTCTCCTTTTTGAGCGTAGCCCCGCCTACATGATAGACAACACTTTGAGGAATGCAAACAATCCCATGCCCCCGTGAACGAAGTCGCCAGCATAAATCAATCTCTTCCATATGCGCAAAGAAACGCCCGTCCAATCCACCTATATTCAGATAATCGGCACGGCGGATAAACAAAGCCGCCCCGGTTGCCCAAAATACGGGAACAATTGTATCATACTGCCCCTTATCCTTTTCGACTACTCCCATAATACGTCCCCGGCAGAAAGGATAACCGTATTTATCTATAAATCCACCCGATGCTCCGGCGTATTCAAAATATTCTTTTTGCCGCTGGCTCCGTATCTTCGGCTGGCAGGCAGCTACTTCCGGATGAACATCGAGATAAGCAATCATCGGTTCCAGCCAACGCTCCGTCACTTCCACATCGGAGTTCAGAAGAACGACATATTCAGCGTCCACCTGCTGCAAAGCCACATTGTATCCGTCGGCAAAACCATGATTCTGTTCGAGCAGAATTGTCCGGACAGAGGGAAATTCCCGATGAAGCATATTCACAGAATCATCCGTAGAACCGTTGTCCGCCACACAGACTTCTATCCCCGCCCCTTCCGAATAGCGTACTACGGACGGAAGAAAAGTGCGGAGCATATCGCATCCGTTCCAATTCAGAATGACAACCGATACTTTCATTTCTGTTCTTTCTCCTTGTTTTGCTCTTTCCTCTTATCCTGCTCTTCCCGTTCATTCCGCTTACATTCTTCCGAAGTAAATTTCCATCGCTTATGCGACCACAGCCAATAGGCAGGTTCCCTGCGAAGGGTTTGTTCCAGACGCTGTGCAAACATTTCTGTTATCTCCCCTTCGGCTGTCTCTTTGGGAGTATCCGTCATCAGTTTGAATTCGGCTTCGCAATACCCTCTGCGATTCTTCGTCAGTTCACAATAGAAAACGGGAAAATTCATCATTTTCGCAATGCGTTCCGCACCATTCAGGAAAGCAGTTTCCTGCCCCAGGAAAGTAGTCCAGTACCTGTCACCGCTAGGCCATTGGTCAGTAATCAACCCGACCACCATCTTTTTGCCTTCACGCTTCAATTTTATAATCTCGCGGGCAGTAGAGTGTTTAGGAATATTGTATCCGCCGAAACGGGAACGGATACGCCTAAACAGTTCGTCCAGATATTTATCCTTCAAAGGTTTATACACCTGTACGGGGACATCTCCCGGTTTCATGATCGCCCCCATCCCGATCAGCCATTCATAATTGGCATAATGGGGAATCATTACGATAATTCCACCGTACTTCTCCGTCAGTTCCAAATACTGTTCCGTATTCTTATAAGTCATCCTCTGGTAGAGATCTTCGGCAGACATATGCAGCAGTTTCAAATCTTCAAGCATATAATCTGAAAGGTAGCGATAAAATTTGCGCTCTATCTGCAACCTTTCCGCATCGGTCTTTTCCGGGAATGATTTCGCGAGGTTCTCCCGCACTACTTTCCGGCGATATCTCCCCACACGATACATCAACAGATAATTAAAACCCGAAAGGATATACAATATTCGGAACGGAAGGGCTGAAAAAAGCCACATTCCGGTAGATACGAGCCAATAGATAAGTTTTGATTTCATGCTTATATCAGAATTGTACCTTTTAATGCTGTCTTATCTTCGTTAAAATCGCCCAGACGCACATTGACTACCTGATTGTCGAGCGAGTTATCACTTTCCACTTCCACACGGATATAATTTTCCGTAAATCCATGCATCGGAGCGCCTGCTTTCGATTTCTCCATCAACACCGGCATAACCTGCCCGATATGACGGGCATAGAAAGCCTGCGTCTTTTCATCCGAAAGCGACAACAGCCGTTGGCTACGCTGATGCTTTTCTTCAGGAGAAACCACATAGTCTATTTTCAGCGCTTGTGTTCCGGGACGTTCGGAATAACTGAACACATGTAGTTGCGTCACATCCAGTCCGGCAATGAATTGATAGGCTTGTTCGAAATATCCCTCTGTTTCTCCACGTGTGCCTACAATCACATCCACACCGATAAAGGCATCCGGCATCACCTCTTTAATCTTCTTTATTTTCGAAGCAAAGAGAGCTGTATCATACCGGCGGCGCATTAACTTCAAGACTTCATCGCATCCCGATTGCAAAGGAATATGAAAATGAGGCATAAAGCGATGGGAATGAGATACGAACTCGATAATTTCATCCGTCAACAGATTGGGTTCGATAGAGGATATACGGTAACGTTCGATTCCTTCCACCTGATCCAATGCTTTCACCAAGTCGAAGAAACTTTCTCCCGTTGTCTTGCCGAAATCTCCGATATTCACTCCGGTCAGGACGATTTCTTTTCCACCTTCCGCGGCAGCTTGCCTAGCCTGCTCTACCATAGAAGCAATGGTTCCGTTACGACTTCGCCCGCGCGCAAAGGGAATGGTGCAATAGGAACAGAAGTAATCGCAACCATCCTGTACTTTCAGGAAATAGCGCGTACGGTCGCCCCGTGAACACGAAGGAGAAAAGGAACGGATATCTTTGGTCGCAGTAGTGATAGCTTCACCTTTTTCATGTTTTTGCAGGTCGCCCAGGTACTGGAGCACCTCGCCTTTCTGTTCGGCTCCCAATACTACGTCCACTCCGTCTATTTTTGCCACATCGCCGGGTTTCAACTGCGCATAACATCCGGTCACCACCACAAAAGCACCGGGATGCTGTTTGACCAACCGGTGAATAGTCTGTCGGCATTTCTTATCCGCCATCTCCGTCACCGAGCAGGTATTTACCACACAGATATCCGCTTTTTCGCCTTTACGCGCAGTCCGTACACCTGCTTCACGCAGAATTTTACCAATAGTCGAAGTCTCTGAAAAATTTAATTTGCAGCCTAATGTATAATAAACGGCTGTCTTATTTTGGAATACAGTGGTATCTATCATAAGCTGTCATAACACATATTTAGTGCAAAGTTACACATTATTATTAGTAAAACCCTTTTAGATACGAAAGTTTATTCCTATTTTTGCACAATTCACTAAAAAACGTGCAATGATTAAAGAGAATTTCATTAAACTATACGAAAATAGTTTTCGTGAGAACTGGGATTTGCCTTGTTACACTGATTACGGAGAAAATACCCACTATACATACGGGGAGGTAGCTGAAGAAATCGCCCGTTTGCACTTGTTATTCAAGCATTGTAGTCTTCGCAGAGGAGATAAAATATCCGTTATCGGCAAAAATAACGCACATTGGTGTATTGCCTATATGGCAACTATCACCTATGGCGCAATCGTTGTGCCTATCCTTCAAGACTTTACCCCTAACGATGTACATCATATCGTCAATCATTCCGAATCTGTCTTCCTGTTTACAAGCGACAGCATTTGGGAAAATCTGGAAGAAGAGAAACTGCCCGGATTAAGGGGCGTATTTTCACTGACTGACTTCCGTTGCCTGTATCAACGTGACGGAGAAACGATACAGAAGTTTCTGAAGAATACCGATAAGGAAATGCACTCTTCTTATCCGAAAGGATTTACACGCGAAGATGTGCAATACACCACTTTGTCCAATGACAAAGTAATGCTCTTGAACTATACGTCCGGCACTACCGGCTTCAGCAAGGGAGTCATGCTAACCGGCAATAATCTCGCCGGAAACGTCACTTTCGGAATCCGTACCGAATTACTCAAAAAGGGGGACAAAGTGCTTTCCTTCCTTCCGCTGGCGCATGCTTACGGTTGTGCGTTCGACTTTCTGACAGCAACAGCCGTCGGCACGCATGTCACTTTGCTCGGGAAAACGCCTTCGCCCAAAATCATTATGAAGGCTTTTGAGGAAGTGAAACCGAATCTGATTATCACCGTCCCACTCGTCATCGAGAAAATATACAAGAATATCATCCAACCTCTTATTAATAAGAAAGGAATGAAGTGGGCGCTTAATATTCCCTTGCTCGACACCCAAATTTATAATCAGATACGCAAACGGCTCATCGACGCATTGGGCGGACGTTTCAAAGAAATCATCATCGGCGGTGCCGCTATGGATAAGGAAGTGGAAGAGTTTTTTTATAAAATCAAGTTCCCTTTTACCATCGGTTACGGAATGACGGAATGTGGTCCGCTTATCAGCTATGCTCCGTGGAATGAATTTGTATTGGGTTCTTCCGGTAAGATTCTGGATATTATGGAAGCCCGTATCTACAAGGAAAACCCGGAAGCGGAAGTGGGAGAAATACAAGTACGCGGTGAGAACACAATGGTAGGATACTACAAGAATCCCGAAGCCACACAGGAAGTATTCACTGAAGACGGCTGGTTGCGTACCGGTGACCTCGGAACAATGGATGCCAACGGCAATATTTTCATTCGCGGACGTCTCAAGACTATGATTCTGAGTTCTAGCGGACAGAATATCTTCCCGGAAGAATTGGAAACAAAGCTCAACAGCCTGCCGTTTATCCTCGAAAGTATCGTCATCGAACGTAATAAGAAGTTGGTAGCACTTGTCTATGCCGATTACGAAGCGCTGGATTCACTCGGATTGAACAACCCCGACAACCTGAAAACAATTATGGATGAAAACCTCAAGAACCTGAATGCCAACGTAGCCGCTTACGAGAAAATCAGCAAAATACAACTCTATCCTACGGAATTCGAGAAAACGCCGAAAAGAAGTATCAAAAGATACTTATATAACAGTATAGCTATCGAATAATATGTTCTAAAACATAGGGAAAGAGCAAAAAAGAGAGCCGTTACCAAAAAAAATATAAAAATAGTTGGCTTTTCGAGAACAACATATTGAAAAAGTACATACCTTTGCAGCGTTTTAATAAAGCAATTGATTGTATTACGTTTTTAAAAAGCAAAGAAAATGAAAAAATTAGTTTTGATGGCCGTAGCTATCGTAGCAGTATCATTCGCATCTTGTGGTAACAAAGCAGCTGACGCAGCAAAAGCAACTGCAGATTCTATCCGTATCGCTGACTCAATCGCAGCAGTAGAAGCAGCAGCTCTTGAAGCAGAAAAGGCAGCAGCAGATACTACAGCAACTGATAGCGTAGCAGTAGAAGTAACTGAAACTGTAGCTGAATAATATTCACTAACAGCTTGAGAGAATTGAAAGTCTGACATGCACAAAGCATGCACAGACTTTTTTTATGCCTTATTGTTAGCTGTTTATACTATTGGAAACAGACATTATTTGGAATAGGAGCTTTTCACAAAAGGAGCATCCAATAAATAACCCAGACTCACTTCTACACTCTCTTCTACCGGGATACTATATTTCTCGATTTCAGCAACAAGATAGTTCACCCCTGCCGTCTTTGCATTATTAAAAATTGCATCGAAACCTACCATTCCACTTTGACCGATTTCCCTGTGGTCTTTGATATGGAATATCTTGAACCTGCCCGGATATTTATTAAAATAATCAACCGGACTGTTTTGTCCGCGAACCACCCAGTAAACATCCATCTGGAAGAAAACGTATTCGGGATTCGTATGTTCCAGCATATAGTCATACATCACATTACCTTCCACTTTTTGGAATTCATGAGCATGATTATGATAACCAAACTGCAAGCCTTGCTGCTTACAACGTCTGCCTATTTCATTGTAATAAGCACAGTAAGTTTCCAAATCCTTCAGTGTTTTAAGAACATCCATCCAGGGAGCTACGATATATTTCATACCTGCTGCCTTATGGTCTGCAATACACTGGTCCCACCATTCCAGTGATTTTGAATAATCACCGGAAGCCAATTCTTCCTTCGACAATCCACGTGTACAATGCGAAGACAAGACTTTCATTCCAGTCGACTCGATATCTTTCTTGAATTGCCGGGGAGTTCTATCGTAAAATTTACCATTATTATAATTGGCCGCTTCAACACCGGTATAACCCATTTTTGCCAATTTCTCGAGAATAGCGGTATAAGCCGGATCACACTTACCGTCCTTATTGTCCACCTTATTCAATATATCTCTAACAGAATAGAGCTGAATAGCTACTTCTTTCTTTGCCTTTTTAGCTTTTTTCTTCGTCTGTGCGATCATCGTAACCGGAATCATGAGAAGAACGACCAAAGCACATAAATAAATTCGGGTTCTCATATAATAGATATCAGGAGTTATAAAATATACAGCTTCCACAAGTAAACAAAATCCTCATTTACCTGTGAAAGCTGTGGTTAGTTAGTGAAGTCAGTCTAAAATCTTCACACGGATATTGCGGAACCAAACATCATCACCATGATCTTGCAATCCGATAAATCCTTCATGGTTTTCGCCACCGCAATTGTTCAGCAATTCAAATGCCAAAGGCCATTTATCTTCGCTAAACTTGCTTGCCTGCAACATATCTGTCCACTGTTTTGTCCACAGGTGATATTCCAACACGTTTTCATCGTTTTGTCCGTGAACAACCGTGCCTTTATAAACCATAATCTTCGCTTTATTCCATTCACCGAACGGTTTAGAGTTTTGAGGAACAGCCGGAATCATGTCATACAGAGAAGCTGACTGACGGTTACCATCCTTACCCAATTTTGCATCCGGATGATTAGCATTGTCCAACACCTGATATTCGGGTGCGGAAATATAAATAGGTTCAAGCACATCATTACCGTCTTTATCTTTCGATGTAACTTCCTGAGCTAAATAGAAGATACCGGAGTTGCCACCTTTAGAAACTTTCCACTCCATCTCCAGTTCGAAGTTTTTAAACTTGTGAGCAAAAATCAGGTCGCCACCGTCACCGTCCTGTGCTTCACCGCCACCGGTTCCGTTGAATTTGATGCAACTATCTTCGATTGTCCACTTGGAAGGAACACGATCCTTACCATAACCACGCCATCCGTTGAACGTTTCACCGTCGAAGATAGTAATGTAACCATCCTTATCAACTGGTAAATTCAAGCTGTCTGCTTCCACTGCTTTCAATGATTTTGAATAAGACAATGCAACCTTGTCTGATGTCTGCTCGCCTTGAGCATTTCCGGCTTTCTGACCACCACAAGAAGTGAAAACTCCCGCAACCAGGCAACAAGCCAAAGGATAAAATACTTTTTTCATGATATTATTCTGTTATTTGATTAAGTTATTCTTCTTATCTTGGCATATCAGGCAGTCTCCAGCCTTCACGATAGTTGTGTTTCACCAGTTCGGCTGCGAATTGTTTCGCATTCACCGGCTCTGTCCAAGTCTTGTCGAAAGTAGGATGACCGTCATGAATCTTGAAGCCATCTTTTATACAAGTCCGGATAGTTTCATTATCACCGATGTTGGTAAAACACATATTAGCACCGTCCCATTCCAAAGTCTTGTTCAAAGCTTGCAAACGGATAGCCAATACTCCCATTACTACCATTTCATTCATTGGTCCTGCTTCGGAGAAGTCAGATTTAGTCATGATGCGACTTGACTTGTCTTCTTTACAAGCACGTACCCAGTCCATTTCGTGACCGCCATTCATAGCATTAGGCACACGGCGGCAAACTTTCGGAGCATTTGGTTTACGACCGGAAAGCAACCAGGGGTTCCGTCCGTAACATCCGCAAATCAAAGTATCTTTCGTTCCGTGGAAAATAGTCAAGCCACCGCCACTCTGCATCAATTGTTTACCTTGCGGGAATCCTTTCGGACGTTCAGGCATCATACCGCCGTCATACCAATGGATTTCAACTTCCGGCATCGCCACTTTCGGCATATTGTCACGGGCAGGGAAAATCATTTTCACATGCTGAGCCTGCGGAGCACAAGCACTCAACAACAACGTAGAAGAACCTTCTACCTTAGTAGGATAACCCAGTTTCAAGGCCCTGAACGGTTGATGCAGGATATGACAAGCCATGTCACCCAACGCGCCTGTTCCATAATCCCACCATCCGCGCCAATTCCAAGGATGATAAATCTCATTATACGGATTCAACTTAGCCGGGCCGGTAAACAAATCCCAATTCAATGTACTAGGGATACGGTCAGCCTTTTCAGGAGCATTTAACCCTTGCGGCCAGATAGGACGGTCGGTAGCACATTCCACCTTAGTCACTTCACCTATTTCACCGTTCCATATCCATTCACAAACCAAATCCGTACCTTCGTCGGAGGCTCCCTGATTACCCATCTGAGTGGCAACACCGGTTGAAGCAGCCAACTTAGTCAACAAACGAGACTCATAAACAGAGTGAGTCAACGGTTTCTGGCAAAATACGTGCTTACCTATTGTCATCGCATCAGCAGTGATAATAGCATGAGTATGGTCGGCAGTAGCGATAATTACTCCATCGATAGATTTGCCCATTTCATCGTACATCTTACGATAATCCCAATATTTCTTCGCTTTCGGGAATTCGTCAAACACACCTTTTGCATATTTCCAGTCCACATCGCAAAGAGCCACAATGTTTTCCGTGCCCTTCACTTTATTGATATTGGCATGTCCCATGCCGCCAATACCCACAGCAGCAAGATTTAATTTATCACTGGGAGCCACATGCCCATGGCTCATTCCTAAAATAGAACTCGGAGCGATAGTAATGCCTGCCAAGGCCATAGCGCCCGTTTTGAGAAAATCTCTCCTCGAAATGTCTGACATAATTATTTGTTTTAAGGGTTCGTTATTTGTGGAAGATTACTATGCAGCAACCCATATCCATTTTTCATATTTCTTCTCCGTTCACGGATTTGTTCCAACGTGCGCAGGTTACCGATAGCCGGCAGGTCGTGGGCACGCGTATCTTTCAAGAACGTCCATGCATATTCGGACGCAATAGCTGAATCACGCATTAACGGCAAACGGGGGTTACGTTGTCCGGTTAGTACCGAATCCGCAAACCAGTCACATAGTACGTCTATATTCTTCCCACCAAAAGGTTTCTCCACTCGAAGCGTCTGATTCACCCCGTGCAAATCGACAACAGCAGTATTAAAATCATGCGTCATGCGCACCACCCCTTTCGTTCCGATTATATCTACGTATGAATTATGTGTCTGATCTTTAGATAGCTGTCCATACACAAAGCCTTGGGTAATGTCAAAGACTACGCCATTTTGAAAAGTACCGTGGCATTGCACCCACCAAGGGTCTTTATAGTTCCACATATTCACCCCTTGGGCATTCCATGTCCGATAATCGCAACCGGCATACCAACGGGTTATGTCTACATAATGCATTCCACAGTCATGAAAAGCAGGACCTTCATATTCATGACCTTCGCCCGGTGCCAGTCCGGGAGTCATATGACAAATACGAATAATAGCCAATTCTCCTATTTCGCCCTCTTGGATATATTCTTTCATCAGATTATGATACCAAGAATTGCGCAGATATAAGTTCACGGTAGAAATAAGATTTGAGCTTTCCGTCATTTCCACAACCTTCCACTCATTCTCTATTGTATCTGCGACGGGTTTTTCTGAAATAATATGTTTTCCGTAACGAATCGCTTTTTCTATTTGTCCCATTCGCGAATCCGCCAAAGTGAAAAGTCCGACAACTTGCACACTTTCATCCTCAAAAATACATTGATTGTCTTCTACTATACGAGATTCCGGAGATAGTTCCTTAGCCAACTGACGAGATTCCGGATTAGTATCACAAATATAAGCAATATCCCATCGCCCACTTTTTCGCATTGCTTCCCAATAGAATCGTCCCATTCTACCAAAACCGATGATACCGACCTTAACTTTTGTGTCTACTGAAGATTGCGTGTCCATAAAACATAGTGAATTTAAGTACAAAAAATCGATAGGTTATCAATTCTTGCCATCTGGCAGATAAACCGAAAACCGATATTGCAAAACTAGCCAAATAAACAACGTTTTATTCGGCTTGGACAACTTTATGTAGATAAGAAATAAGATTAAATAACTATATAATAAATATTTAGTTATTTAGAAAGGTCTAAAAAATGTAGATGATTTGGAATCTTTTTTTTCTTTATAACAGTAATTATTTCTCTTGAGTTGAATTTATTTTCATAATTTCATTCTCAAATTCATCCCTGTCGACTGCCGCCTTATTTCTCATTCGTGTGCGATAGTTATAAACTGTACTTGTAGAGCACCGGAGAAAGTTAGCAATCTTACCACTGTCCGTGATTCCCAATCGCAACAGGGCATAAATACGAAGTTCCCTATTCAACAATGCATCCGGTTTCAGAACAATTTGCTCACTTTCTTTCAATAAAGCATTAAAATCTGCGACAAAAGTAGGATATAACCCTAAAAAGACTTTATCAAAACGGGCATACAAAGCGGTCAGTTCTTCATCGACAAGCGCGGAAGATTTCAATTTCTTAATTAATTCATCGTAGTATTTATTGATCGCATACTTATACAGTACATTCTGATATTTCTCCATCTTACTGATATAGCTAAAACACACATCAAAGAATTCAGCAATATAGTGTTCTTTCACATTGCTAATCTCATACAACTGATTATTTGTATCATTCAGTTGATTATTAATATTGTTCAGCTTGTCATTCAGCCTTAAAAGCTCCTGATTACTTTGTGCCAATGCCCGCTTAATCTTCAATATCTTCTTCATCTGAATATAGATACATATCACCAATAAGACTAAAAGAAATAGGATAATACTCGTAGAAATAAGAAAAGTGGTCAGATTTGATCTAGATCTAGACTGCTCTGTCTGATAAGCAGTATTAATGATAGAATTGAACTTATAAATTTCAATTGCCCTGAAATGAATTCCCGAAGAAATGACATCATCAATAGCAGACTGGGTAAATTTAAAAGCATCTGCCAATTTCTTCTCTTCATAGTGTATCAATGCGAGATTTTGTAAAGAAGCATTCTCTCTCGTGGCATTCCGTATATCGGCAATAGCTGATAATATCAAGTATTTCTTTTCCTCATCATATTTTTTTTGATGTCTGCACAACCTGGAGTATAAATGAGTAATCATAGCATAGTTAGGTGTTCCCACCTCTTCAATCTCCAACAGTTCCTTAAAAATCTCTTTCGACCTCAAGGTATCTCTCCATATATAATAAGACGCTCGAGACATTTTATAACTTAAAGAGGTATGATTGATGAGAGCAATCAGTGAATCCTGATAAGCCGCCTGCTGTTGTCCGTAAATATTATTAGCAACCGAAATAGAATAATGTCCCCAAAAACTTGAATAAGTTTCATAGTAAGCAACCAACAAATCTTTAGGTAGTGAGGAAGAGTCTATACCTTTTAGTATTATTTCCGCCTCTCTAAATCTGCCACACATTGAATACAGAAGGCTCAAATGTAAAGACGACTGAGTCGTCAAATAAGATTTATTCAGCTTACGGGAGATTTCAATATTATCTTCTACAAAATGAATAGCGGAATCGATATGAAACTTCTTATATTCGTCATATAAACGAAGATTGATTTTATATTTTCCTTCAAGCGTCAAACCGGGACTTTTCAACATACACTTTATCCTGTTGATTCTGTCCTCTTTTTTTTGAACAAAAATGTGTTTTTCATCTATCACCCTACGCAAAGAGTCGGTCAGTAGTTTCAATTCATTATTTGCATAGAGAGTACTGCCAATCCCAAAAGTAATCAGCAGAAACCAAAACCTCTTCTTCAGAAAACAACATTTGAGTTTCATAATATTAACAAGGAAAACAAAAAAAGCGATTTATTCATTAGAACAAATCGCTTTTTATATATTGAAGTAAATTTGCTCTTATTCAGCAACTACCTCGAAAGGAATTTCTACCGAAACTTCCTTGTGAAGTTTAACTATAGCTTTGTAGTTACCAACTTCTTTCACAGCGTCTTTTACAACGATGATCTTTCTGTCAATTTCGTGACCCAATTTAGCCAATGCTTCAGCAATCTGAATATTACCAACAGAACCGAAGATAGTACCGGTTGAGCTAACTTTAGTTGCAATAGTCAAAGTAACGCCTTCCAACTTAGCAGCAACAGCTTCAGCATCTTTCTTGATTTTCTCAAGTTTGTGAGCACGTTGCTTCAGTTCTTCAGCCAACATTTTCTTTGCAGAAGGAGAAGCGATAACAGCTTTTCCAGTCGGGATCAGATAATTACGACCGTATCCGGATTTCACGTTTACGATATCGTTCTTATAACCCAAGTTTACTATGTCTTCTTTTAAAATAATTTCCATACCTTTCCTCCTTCTTATTTCATCATGTCAGTTACATAAGGCAGTAATGCCAAGTGACGAGCTCTCTTCACAGCCTGCGCGATACGACGTTGGAACTTCAAAGAAGTACCTGTGATGCGACGCGGAAGGATCTTTCCTTGTTCATTCAAGAATTTCTTCAAGAATTCAGGATCTTTGTAGTCAATGTAACGAATACCGCTCTTTTTGAAACGGCAGTATTTTTTCTTCTTAACGTCTACTGACGGCGGAGTTAAATATCTGATTTCTGATTGAACTTGTTGTGCCATGATTAATCCTCCTTTTTGTTTGATTTAACACTTCTTCTCTTAGCAGCATACTCTGCAGCATACTTATCCATCTTGAAAGTCAAGAAACGGATAACGCGTTCATCACGACGGAAATTTATTTCCAACTTGTCAATTACAGTAGGTTCTGCATTGAACTCAATCAGTTGATAGAAACCTGTAGACTTTTTCTGAATTGGATAAGCCAATTTCTTCAGTCCCCAGTTTTCCTCATTGATAATCTCAGCACCTTCAGCTTGAAGAATACCCTTGAATTTTTCTACCGCTTCCTTCATCTGAACATCAGACAAAACGGGAGTTAAAATGAAAACGGTTTCGTATTGATTCATACTTCGTTTAATTAAATAAATAAATCTTTGATTTTTAAATGCGGGTGCAAAGTTAGGCAATTTATTTTGAACTACAAATATTTAATCTTTTTTTATATCCTAATGTAGGAATTATCAGCGAAGTGGTTTAACTTTGCAAAGTTGTTTAAACAATAATTTCATGATAGAGCAATTCAACTTCGACATCCGGCTTATTTTTGCCATATTGAATGGCAAGGTTTCTGCGGCAATCAACCGTAAACTGTACCGTAACTTCCGTCTGAATGGTCTGGAAATCAGTCCCGAGCAATGGACCGTACTCATTTTTCTATGGGAAAAAGACGGTGTTACACAACAAGAGTTGTGTAATGCAACTTTCAAGGACAAGCCCAGCATGACCCGTTTGATTGACAATATGGAACGGCAGCATCTTGTAGTACGCATCTCCGATAAGAAAGACCGCCGTACCAATCTGATCCATCTCACCAAAGACGGAAAAGAGCTGGAAGAAAAAGCGCGTATCATTGCCGGGCAGACGTTGAAGGAAGCGCTTCACGGCATTACCCTCGAAGAATTGAGCATCGGGCAGGAAGTATTGAAAAAGGTATTCTTCAACACGAAGGATTAAGCAGAGAAACAGCCCTTTAAATCATAAAATCCACTAAATCCTATCTTTATAATGGATTTTTTATTTAAATAATTTCGCCCGTTAAAGAATTATGCTTTAATTTGTGACTGGAATATAATAATCTATTAAAATACACACACATGAAAGGTTTATTAAAGAACTTGGGATTGATCTTAATCTTGGTCGGAGTAGTTATCCTGCTGGGTTGTTCCTTTACAGGCAATGTAAACAACAACGCTATTTTGGGTACCTCGGTAGTACTGGTAGTACTGGGACTCATTTCTTATATCATTATCAATAAGAAGATCGCTGATTAATTTCTTAGAAATTAATAAAAATCCCGGAAACGAATGTTTCCGGGATTTTTTATTTGTGGTTACTGAATGTAATCGCATTAAGATTCAACTTCCGGCGTAATCAACTTATAGCCTTTTCCATGGATGTTGATAATTTCGATAGAGTCGTCCTCTTTCAGGTGCTTACGCAGTTTCGTGATATACACGTCCATACTGCGGGCATTGAAATAGTTATCATCAATCCAGATAGTCTTCAGCGCAAAGTCACGTTGCAGGATTTCATTGGCGTGAGCGCAAAGCAATCCGAGCAATTCGGATTCTTTGGTGGTCAGCTTAGTCTGTTTGCCTTCCGAAGCCAAAATTTGTTTCTGAGTATCGAAGGTAAACTTACCGATCTTATAGATATTACTTTCTTTGTTCTTCTTTCCGCGAACACGTCTCAAGATTGCTTCAATTCTGAACGTCAATTCTTCCATGCTGAACGGTTTGGTAATATAATCATCCGCACCAATCTTAAATCCTTCCAGAATATCTTCTTTCAGCGTTTTTGCAGTCAGGAAGATAATAGGAATTTCAGCATTCGCTGCACGGACATCCTGTGCCAGTGTGAAGCCATCTTTCTTAGGCATCATTACGTCAAACACGCACAAGTCATATTTATTCTTCAAGAAAGCCTTATAACCGGCTTCGCCATCAGGAAATAACTCAGCAGAATAACCTTTTGCCTGTAAATATTCTCTTAAAAGCATGCCAAGATTTTCGTCATCCTCGCATAATAAAATACGCAGTTTCTCGTCCATATCAATTATTTTTTAATAAAGGTAATGCAATAATAAATTTAGTTCCCACGTTCAGGTCGCTTTCCGCCCGGATGGTTCCCTTATGTTCGACGATAATCTTCTTCACATAAGCCAATCCCAGCCCAAAGCCCTTCACATCGTGCAGATTACCCGTATGCACACGATAGAACTTTTCAAATATCTTTTTCAGGTTTTCCTTCTTGATACCGATACCGTTGTCTTGTATCGAAATCATCAGCTTACCCGACTCATTCCATGTTCTCACTTTCAACTCCAAATCCTCTTCCGGCTTCTTATATTTCACCGCGTTATCCATCAGATTAAAGATTACATTTGTGATATGCATCTCATCTGCAAATATAACAGGATCAGTGGCCTCAAGGTTCGATGTTATCTTACCATTATATCGTTCTACTTTCAGCGTAAAGGTATTGATAACTCCTGTTATCAGCTCATTCGCATCAATCTCCTTCATCTTCAACGTCGACTTCTGACGATCGAACATCGACATCTGGAGCACCTTTTCCACCTGGAAGCGCAAGCGCTTGGTTTCATCATTAATCACTCCCGATATATGCTGGAACATCTGCGGGGATTTTCCCACCGCGGGGTCTTTCAGCATCTGCGCCGCCAATGAAATGGTGGATATCGGCGTTTTAAATTCGTGCGTCATATTGTTGATAAAGTCATTCTTCATTTCCGTCAACTTCTTCTGACGGAATACGATATAAATCGTAAAGATGAATGTCACTAACAATACCATTGTAAATATCAACGACGGAATCATGAAGCTGATCGAATCAAAAAGATAATCCCTTCTTCCCGGAAAATGCACCTTCAATACGCTCATCTTTGCAGGCGGGTCGTTCTTGAACAATGCCTGCTGATAGAACTCGTCACTTCCCTTTCCGTCATAATCCGCACAACGGTAGACTTCCCGTCCGTCCTTATCAATCACCATAAAGTGAAAAGGTAAGTCTATACCATTATTATATAGGTTCGATTTCAGATAACCGTTCAAGTCCCCAAAACGTACCCTATCTCCAATCGACTTGTCACTTGCCCGATAAATCATCTGCCAAACCACTTCATTCAGCAATTCGCGTTGATACATATATCGGTTTTTGATAGCCTCTATCAGTGAACGCGAAGTTTCCGGAATCGTTTTTGTCCCCCTGTAAGGAGAAATCATAGCCTTCGGAAGTTCGGATGGTTTGGTTGTCATCACCTTCAACTCAAAATCCGTATATACCTTTCCATCTTTCGACTTCATCGTAAACCGCTGTGTCTGCTGAACCAAGTCATTCTGCTGCAATGAAGCATTGTTCTCAATCAGAGCTTTTCTCTCAGCTTCAGAAACATCTTCAATCAACCAACGTTGCGTTTCCGCATATTCCACATCCTTTGAAACTTGATCCAGGCTATTGCGTACAGCCGAATCAAACTGTTCCTTCCGGGTTTTCATCATTTCCTCTATATAACTGACCTGTAAATACAGCAAACTGAGGAAAGAAAGCCCCATTACAATACCTAATATCCAAATTGTTGACTTCTTCATAGCAACAAAATTAACACTCCCTAATTAACACTCCTAATCCATTAACTTGATTTAACCGGAACTTCCCGGAAATTAACCGAAAGGAGATATTAAGGTCGTATTCTGATTACTACAACAATATAAACCCTCCTTTGGTTTGCAAATTTAATAAAAAATTAAATCTTCTCCTTGCGTTTCTCCATCTTTATTAATCATAGTTAAACAAAAATCGCCCTCTTTTACTTAAAAAAGAAGGCGATTTTAACACTATTAAGAGGATTATGAATTATTCTTCGGTTTGTTTAGCCTCGAAATCTTTAATTAGCTTATCCTGAACATCCGTCGGAACAAGCTCATAACTAGAGAATTTCATGATGAATGAAGCACGTCCGCCTGTCAACGAACTAAGTGCCGTTGAGTAAGAGGACATTTCCTTCAAAGGTACTTTAGCAACCAGCTTCTCGAAGCCCTTCTCACTACTCATACCCATAATCATGGCACGGCGTCCCTGAAGGTCACCCATCACATCTCCCATCCTGTCGGACGGCACGAACACTTCCACATCATAAATCGGTTCCAGAATCTTCGGCCCTGCATTCTTGAACGCTTCGCTAAAAGCATTACGTCCGGCAAGCATAAAGGAGATTTCATTAGAATCTACCGGGTGCATCTTGCCATCATAAACAATGACACGCACATCACGGGCATACGAACCGGTCAACGGCCCCTGCTCCATACGAGACATAATACCTTTCATAATAGCAGGCAGGAAACGGGCGTCAATAGAACCGCCTACAATACTATTGATAAATACAAGTTTTCCCCCCCATTCCAATGGAATTTCTTCCGTACCTCTTACGGTAATCTTAAATTCCTGTCCGTTGAACTTGTAAGTTTCGGGTACAGGCATACCTTCTTTATAAGGCTCTACAATCAGATGAACCTCACCAAATTGACCGGCACCACCGGATTGTTTCTTATGACGATAGTCCGCACGAGACGGTTTCGTGATTGTCTCACGATACGGAATCTTCGGTTCTTCGTATTTTATCTGGAGCTTTTCATTGTTTTCCAGACGCCATTTCAATGTACGAAGATGGAATTCACCCTGTCCGTGCACCAAAGTCTGTTTCAATTCCTTTGATTGTTCGATTACCCACGTCGGGTCTTCTTCACGCATGCGGTTCAAGATGGTCATCATCTTTTCCACATCCGCCTCATTCACCGGTTTGATGGCACGGGTATATTTGGAATTCGGATATTTGATAAAGTTGAATTTATAATCGCAATCCTTGCCATTCAGTGTATTACCGGTCTTCACATCTTTCAGTTTCACGGCAGCGCCAATATCACCGGCCTGCAATTCTTCTACTTTCACACGGTTGCCACCGGCCACCACATAAATCTGCGCAATACGTTCTTTCGAACCACGGTCAGCGTTCAGCAAATCATCGCCTTCATGGACTTTGCCGCTCATTACCTTAAAATAAGAGACTTCACCGATATGCGGTTCTACGCTTGTCTTGAAAAAATAAAGGGATTCGGGTCCGTTCGAATCAGGAGCCACTTCTTTACCTTCCGTATTCTCTACCTTCGGCATTTCTGAAACAAAAGGAACTACATTACCCAAAAATTCCATCAAGCGACGGACACCCATGTCTTTACCGCCACAAACGCAAAATACGGGAAACATTCCTCTAGCAATCAACCCTTTGCGGATACCTTCACGCATTTCGTCTTCCGAAAGAGATTCCTGCTCGAAGAATTTTTCCATCAGACCTTCGTCATTTTCGGCTGCGGCTTCTACCAATGCCTTATGCATTTCCATCGCCTTGTCCATTTCTTCTGCCGGAATATCTTCAATCATCGGGGCACCGCCTTCAGGTTTCCATGAATATTTCTTCATCAACAGTACGTCAATCAAAGCATTAAAGCCTGGCCCTGTACTAATAGGATATTGGATAGGAACAACTTTAGAACCATAAGCTTCTTTCAGTTGCTCAAGGATATTATCATAGTCGCATTTTTCATTATCAAGCTGGTTGACTAGAAAAATAACTGGCTTATTCAATTTTTCTGTATATCGGAAATGATTTTGCGTACCGACTTCGACGCCATATTGGCCATTGAGAAGAATAATTGCTGTGTCGGTCACATTTAATGCAGTTACTGTACTGCCTACGAAGTCGTCCGAACCCGGACAGTCAATGATATTAAGCTTTTTATTGTTCCATTCTACATGGAGAACGGTGGAGAAAACGGAGTAACCATACTCTTGTTCAACAGGGAAATAATCACTAACAGTGTTTTTAGCGGCAACAGAACCGCGACGTTTTATAACACCACTCTCGAAAAGCATCGCTTCCACGAGAGTGGTTTTCCCAGAGCCAGAACTTCCCAACAAGGCTATGTTCTTGATTTCATTAGTCTGATATACTTTCATAATATATAAGATTTTAGTAATTACTCAGTATGTTTCTCACATACCATTAATTTTGTGATGCGCAAATTAGGGATTAATTGGGGGAAAAGCAACATTTGAGGTAGTGTTACTAAACAATGTTATGTAACACATCTTTATCATGAACAATTCTGCTTAATATAAGCTTGTTTTCCTGTTAGAAACAGACAAGCCATCTATCGCTTATTCGGAAATAATTCATTGCCTGCCGAATTATCGTTCAACAGTTGTAGAACGATAGTTCAACATCTGCAGGGCGTTCGTTCAACAACTGTAGGACGATAACCGGATAGCATATACGGGAATAGTTGTTGAATGAAATAAAATTTGTTTTATACAGCCACGTACACTGTTTTGTGTTAAGAGAAAACAAATCTTTGATATATTATCCGATAATAGTCTTACTTTTGCATCCACAAAACTCAAACAGCATAGCTATGGCAGGTATCTATCTTCATATTCCTTTCTGCAAGACCCGTTGCATCTATTGCGATTTCTACTCAACTACACGCAGCGAACTGAAATCACGCTACGTACAGGCACTTTGCCGAGAATTGGAAATACGGAAAGAATATTTGAAAGGAGAAAACATAGAAACCGTTTACTTCGGTGGCGGGACTCCGTCGCAATTGGAAGAAGGAGATTTCAGACAACTATTCGAAACCATACAAAAGTGCTATGGAATGGAATCTTGCCGCGAAATCACTCTGGAAGCCAATCCGGACGACTTATCAAAGGAATATCTGCAAATGTTGTCTACTCTCCCATTCAACCGCCTCAGTATGGGAATACAGACTTTCGATGACACTACCCTCAAATTACTGAAACGCCGCCATGATGCCCGAACCGCCATCGAAGCCGTCGGCAGATGCCGGCAAGCCGGATTCAGCAATATCAGCATCGACCTTATATATGGACTGCCGGGAGAAACGAAAGAGCGTTGGGAGAGCGATCTCCGGCAGGCTATCGACCTGAATGTGGAGCATATCTCTGCCTATCACTTGATTTACGAAGAAGATACACCTATATATAAGATGTTGAAGCAGCACCAGGTATCCGAAGTAGACGAAGATTCCAGCCTGGAGTTTTTTACGTTGCTGATAGAGCGTCTGCAAAAAGCAGGATTCGAGCATTATGAAATCTCTAATTTCTGCCGTCCCGGCAAATACTCCCGCCACAACACTTCGTATTGGAAAGGGATACCCTACCTTGGCTGCGGACCATCAGCACACTCTTTCGACGGAATGACACGGGAATGGAATGTTTCATCCATTG
Source organism: Bacteroides acidifaciens (assembly GCF_903181435.1). NCBI lineage: Bacteria > Pseudomonadati > Bacteroidota > Bacteroidia > Bacteroidales > Bacteroidaceae > Bacteroides > Bacteroides acidifaciens. Next base: position 174,123 of record NZ_CAEUHO010000001.1, on the reverse strand, counting down.
ACCTATATATAAAAGGTATAGAGGAGAACCGACGCGCTTTCGATATCGAGCAACTGGATCAAGCCACCCGTTACAATGAATTTATCATCACTACCATACGCACAGTGTGGGGCACTCCCATAGAAAAGCTAAAGCAGACATTTGGCAATGAACTATGGGAGTACTGCCGGAAGATGGCCGCGCCCTATCTGGAAAATGGAAAACTGGAAGAGCACGAGGGCGCTTTGCGCCTGACTCGTGAAGGTATTTTCATTTCCGACAGTATAATGAGTGATTTGCTTTGGGTGGATTAATAATACTTATTTTACTCCCCAAGAAGACTCAAAACATACATTTTCAATTATCTTTGCAACCAAAAAGATATACTGACTATGTTTATTATCATCGGAATCATGCTGACAGGGATGTTTACAGGCTATCTCCTACGCAGCAAACGGTTGACATGGATACACAAAATAATTACTTTTCTGATATGGACGCTGCTATTCCTGCTCGGAATTGATGTAGGCGGAAACGAAACGATCATCAAAGGACTGCCTACTCTCGGACTGGAAGCTGTCATCATCACTCTAGCCGCTGTCATAGGAAGTACCCTATGCGCATGGGGGCTATGGTACTTGTTATATATAAGGAATAAAGGAAAGGAGACAGAAGCATGAAAGGCAGCCTGATTATTGTTTCTTTCTTCATTATCGGTACTCTCTGCGGAGTTTATCATCTCATTCCATATGATTTCACCGACAGTAAACTCAGTTATTATGCCCTCTGCGGACTGATGTTCTGTGTAGGGATTAGTATCGGCAACGACCCGAACACGCTAAAAAGTTTCCGTTCACTGAATCCCCGACTTGTATTTCTTTCTATCATGACAATACTCGGTACATTAGCAGGATGTGCGGTAGCCGGAACTTTTATGAGCCAACGGGGTGCTGTGGATTGTATGGCTGTAGGAGCAGGATTCGGTTATTATTCGCTCTCCAGTATTTTTATCACCGAATACAAAGGCCCGGAACTGGGAACTATCGCATTACTTTCAAATATCATGCGCGAAATTATAGCTCTGCTGTGTGCTCCATTGCTAGTGAAGTATTTCGGGAAGTTAGCTCCTATCTCTGTGGGAGGAGCTACAACTATGGATACCACTCTTCCTATCATTACCCGATACTCAGGAAAGGAATTTGTAATCATTTCCATCTTTCACGGCTTTGTTGTCGATTTCAGTGTTCCGTTTCTGGTCACGTTCCTTTGCTCAATATCATTTTAATAGCAATAAATCCTAAAATAAAGCAATTATCCATCATCGTTTCCGCACACGTATTACAAAAACATTTCATAAAGAATCATTTTTGTATCAAAAAGCATACTTCCTCTTGATTTACATCAAGAAATCAACCTAAATAGATTCTTTTCTCTTTCTTTGTTTTTGTGTTATAAAACATATTTCTACATTTGCATAGGTAAAAAGAAAAAACTAAGCGCTTAGACAGTATTTTCAATAGGTATTAGATTTGTTTTTAGGAATAGTTTTTAGGTATAACAATTAAAAAGTAGGTATTATGAAACGTATAGGATTAACATTAGTGGCAGCACTCTGTCTGACTGCTACGACTTTTGCAGCAGGAAATCAGCCTACAACTGCAAAATGGGAAGGTAACATCAACGTAAGTAAATTAGGTAAATATTTGAATTTAAATTCCGTTCAGAGCGAAGAAGTGGCAAACATTTGCGATTACTTCTCTACACAGATGTCAAAAGCCTCAACAGCGAAGAAAGATAAAGAAGCAAAATTACGTAACGCTGTTTATGGTAACTTGAAACTGATGAGAAAGACACTAAGCGCAGAACAGTATGCCAAATATGCTGCCTTGATGAACATTACCTTGATGAACAAAGGTATTGAACTGAATAAGTAAAAACGATTAATACACAAGAGAGAGAAAAAGGGTGGAAGCTGATAATCGGCTTCCACCCTTTTCTTTTTATTTATTGCAAACATCATTTAACCGACAAGGGTTATCTAATAGTCACCATCGTAGCCCCGAATCCATATTCTTGGAAAGAGGCATCCTGATAACGGCAATTGCTATACTTCCGCTTCAGTTCATCAAGGATAGCTTTCCGAAGTACTCCATCACCCTTGCCATGTATAAAAACAATTTTCTGCTCACGCTTATTTTTATAGTTTTCCATCACTTCACGAAACTTGTCCAATTGATAATTCAAGATTTCGGCATTCCCCATGCCTTGAGTATCATCCAACAAAGAATCAATGTGAAGGTCTATTTCAACAATTCCACTTTTTCCACCATGGGCATGGTTAGGTTTCACGATAGGTTGCGACTTCGGTTTATCTACCGATTTCTTCTGCAACAAAGCAATTTGGATTTCTTCGGCTGAGACATAGACTTGCTTTGCAGGCATATCATCCTTTACAATATTATATATCAAAGCTGGTTCTTCAAAGAAGTCGGAATTACTGAATGTATGCAGTTTGTAGAATTTCACAGTATCGATCCGTATCTCTACGCTGGCAGCTGGTTTGATAGCCGCAGGCTTACCGTCCTTGAAAGCTATCAGTTGTACAGCCACCCGTTCCATTTCATTCAACATATCTTTCGTAAACTCTTCCAACAGCAATTTTGTATTCGGTTCCACCAGACCATGCGAACGGTTTTTCCAAGCTTTTCCTTCCGCGCTCAAATAGGTATAGTACAAATAATAATTACTATCGTTCACCAAATAAGTTTCGAAAGGAGTGGTCATCATAGCCTTTGCATCCTCGGGCACGTAAGCAAGAAATACATTCAACGTATCTCCCCCACGCACTTCGGGATAACGCTGAATGACAGGCATTTCCGGTTTTGAGGGCTTAGCAGGCTCTTCCGACTTCGGAGTCGAGGAACTCGGTTTTCGCTTCATATTATAATCATCTGTTTCAACCACCACACACTCACGTATCGGCATAGGAATGTCGAATCCGTCCGCATCTTCCACCAAAACAAAATCCTTTCCCTGGAATCCAGTTACGATTCCACCGCCTACCTCACTGAGAAAGCGTACTTTATCTCCTATTTTCATTGTTGCATATTCCAATTAAAGTCCAAACTAAAAAAACGAGTAACAAAGATAGAGATTTCTATGAAATTAAACTGGGATTTGGTTCTAAAAACAAAGAACCCGCTTTCATTCACCTTTTTTATTATAACTTTGCCACACAAAATGCCAAACATATTATTTGAAATCCCCAATTAACAACGAAAACCAATGAAAGAATTTATTAAAGTCATCGCCTTTGACGCAGATGATACCTTGTGGAGCAACGAACCTTTTTTTCAGAAAATAGAAAAGCAATATACCCACCTGTTACAGACTTATGGTACTTCCGAAGATATTTCAGCCGCTTTATTCCAGACGGAAATGAATAATCTGAAATATCTCGGATACGGTGCCAAAGCTTTTACCATTTCCATGATTGAGACTGCTCTACGAATTAGTGGACAAAAGATTTCGGGCACAGATATACAGCATATTATTGATTTAGGAAAATCATTACTAGAAATGCCTATTGAGTTATTGCCCGGAGTAAAAGAAACACTGAAAGCCCTGAAAGAGAGAGGACAATACAAGTTAGTTGTCGCTACAAAAGGAGATTTGCTTGACCAGGAGAACAAACTGGAACGCTCCGGATTAGCTCCCTATTTCGATCACATTGAAGTAATGTCCGATAAAACTGAAAAAGAATATATCCGAATGTTGAATATCCTGCAAATTACTCCTTCAGAACTTGCCATGGTCGGCAATTCCCTGAAATCAGATATTCAACCGGTTCTATCTTTAGGTGGATATGGAGTACATATTCCTTTCGAAGTAATGTGGAAACATGAAGTGATAGATACATTCACACATGAGCATTTGAACCAGATAGAAAAGTTCGATGAATTGCTAAACCTGTTCGGATAATTATAACAATTTCATCAACTCAGCCGCCCGGCATGCTTCAATCGAATTTCCGACAGAAAGTTTCTCCAATATATTCTGTCGGTGTCGGTTGACTGTATTCACACTAATATAGAGAGTAGCTGCTATCTCTTTACTTGACAACCCTTTGCGTATGCAGCGAAGTATTTCCTTTTCACGTTCAGACAAGATATTGCGATGTTCTTCTGAAAGGAAGAGTGTTTCCACCTCCCCGCGTTCCATATGGGTAATGGTCGGATATATCCCTTGTTCCATCCGTTGGTCTGCCGACAAAGTATAAAGACAAAAAATCAGCCAAACACTCCCGGAAGGAGTATTTTCCATGATTTGAACCAGATTATCTATGTACTGATATTCTCCGTTCTCATTCTTCATACGCAGCCTGCACCTTCCTCTATACTTCAACCGTTCTTCAGGAGACATGGCAAAAGTTTTCTGAAAAAACTTATATTCCAACAAGCGTTTCTCTACCAAATCTTCCGGATGAATTCGCCGATAGATGCAATCCTCATCCATCGAATCAATAACGCTTAAAGCGGCCTCTTCCTGAGTTAATCCCAGAAAATGCGCCCACGGATGAACTGTTACATAGCTTTTGCGGTTCGAAAGGTCAGAAATTACAGCACATCCGCCATTAATCCCCGTCAATGAACGGATAAAATGCCGATGTTGCTCCACAATTCCTTTGTCTAATACCTCATTGGTTATCAGTTGCGTAGCATAAACCTCATCAATTTCCTTTTGTAATACGTCCATCCTGTAAAATGGTTATTATTCAGTATTGCTGCATATAAAGGCATGACCTACCTTTGCAGCACAAAGATAATTAAATAAGAAACAACCATGAAACATTTAAAAATCAAAATCATGTCAATAGCCTTATTGGCAATAACAACATCTGTTATGGGACAAAGTCTGAACAAAATGAACTGGCTGAACGAGCCTCAACAATGGGAGATAAAAGAAGGTAACACTCTAGTTATGGACGTACCTGCCAAAACCGATTTTTGGCGAATCTCTCATTATGGATTTACAGTAGATGACGGACCTTTCTACTATGCTACGTATGGTGGGGAATTCGAGGTAAAAGTAAAGATTACCGGTAACTACGTGACCACTTTCGACCAAATGGGACTGATGCTTCGCATTGACCATGAGAATTGGATAAAGACAGGAGTGGAATTTGTTGATGGCAAACAGAATATAAGTACCGTAGTGACACATCGAACCAGCGACTGGAGTGTAGTGCAGTTACCGGATGCCCCACGTTCTATTTGGATAAAAGCAGTCCGTCGGCTAGATGCCGTAGAAGTTTTCTTCTCACGTGATGACAAGGAATATATAATGACACGTATCTGCTGGCTACAGGATAACTGTCCGGTTATGGTAGGCTTGATGGGCGCTTGTCCTGACGGCAAGGGGTTTACTGCCATATTCGAGGAATTCAAAGTAACCCCGTTAGCAGATCAACGAAGATTGGAATGGGCAAAGAAGCAACAGAATAAGTAAGGATAACACAAAAAATAATTCTGTCATTCACTATAATGTGAATGGCAGAATTATAATAATAAAAGCTACTGTCCGAGGAATTTTACAAATTTCTGTTTCGCCTGATTCATAAGCTCCTCATCAATGCAAATATCCGATGTAAACCACGAATGCGACAATTCAATCTCTTTTTTCTTGATAGACCGCTCCCAGTTTCCTGCCACTTGTCCCTCATGAAGAATAACCGGATAAAACAAACCATTATTGGTAAATGCTTTCGGATAATGCTCTTTTGGCAAAACATCCGTCCGGTCTTTGTATCCTAACAGATACTCATCGTATGAAGGAAGAAGATGTAAACTACCGGAAACTTTGCCGCGCGTCCGGCACGTCTCATGGATATACCATGTCTGCCCATTCCATTGATCCGCCGTCAATTCCGAATCTATTAAATAGATAGCCTGCTTTGCATCTGATATAGGCAGCCCGGACCACCAAACGAAATCCTGCAATACAGCCGGAGCATGGCTACGAAAATAACTCCTCGCTAAACGCGCCAACGCCTCATCCTTTGTAACTTCCGGCATTGGCGGCACCCGTTCTTCCAAAAGAGCATAAGTACACTTTCCGCCTTTATCCACTCCGCTACAAATAATACCTTCCTGCTCCGCACGTGCCATAAACCGGGTCATACGATGATTATCAGCCTCAGCCAGAATCCCCGAACGACAAAAGTGTTCAGTAATTTCCTGCTTGGTCAGACTCTTATTTCCACAAAGAATTTTCTCCAACAGATCATAACTTTTAGCATAAAGTTCATCAGTTATTTCCAAATCATACCCTTTGGCAAAAGAGTCATTAGCAGCCTTAATACGCTGGGCAGACAACTTCAACATCCAACGAATATCCTCAGCAACTACAAGATGCCACGTCGGACGCATTACATGTGTTCGCAAAATCTCACCATCTCGCAAAGCCTTCTCCACAGTCTGAATCGTTGCCGACTTCAACCGCATTCCCACTGCCCATTTCACCATCGTATAATTTTGCGCCTGCATAGCCCCCATCCAGGAAACCAACTCTTTCGGCTTACGGAAAAGCGGATTCAGCAACTGCTGATTTTGTAAACGAATATCCGGTATCTTCATATAAACAAATTTTATAGCACAAATATAAAAAATCCTTGCAACAAATCACCATAAACTACAGAATCTTGAACTTCAGGAAAGGAGAATCAAAGAAAAATGCCTATTTTTGTCATCTCAAACCTAAGATGATAAAAAAATGCGTTATAGACTTTCAGCTCCTTCCGCAATCAAAGCCACAATTCAATTGCCGGCTTCCAAGAGTATCAGTAACCGTGCACTCATTATCAATGCATTGGCAGAAAGCAACTGTACTCCTGACAATCTATCCGATTGCGACGATACACGCGTGATGATAAAAGCCCTCACCCAAAATGAAGAAACAATTGACATCATGGCTGCCGGAACCGCCATGCGCTTTCTGACAGCCTATTTGAGTGTTACACCGGGAGAACGGATAATCACAGGCACAATACGCATGCAACAACGCCCCATACAAATATTGGTCAATGCCCTTCGTGAACTGGGAGCGGAAATAAGCTATACCAATAATGAGGGATTCCCCCCTTTACGCATAAAAGGTGCAGAACTGAAAGGGAACGAGATTGCGCTGAAAGGAAATGTCAGCTCCCAATACATTTCAGCTTTACTGATGATAGCTCCGGCACTTAAAAACGGTCTGGTGTTGCATCTGAGCGGTGAGATTATTTCACGCCCTTACATCAACCTTACATTACAATTAATGCAGGACTTCGGTGCAAAAGCAGCATGGACTTCTTCAGACAGCATCTCCGTAGCTCCACAATCTTATACAAGCATTCCGTTTACAGTGGAGAGTGATTGGAGCGCAGCTTCTTATTGGTATCAAATTACAGCATTATCCCAAAAAACTGAAATTGAGTTATTGGGATTATTCCGTAACAGTTATCAGGGAGACAGCCGTGGAGCGGAAGTATTCTCGCGGTTAGGAATAACTACAGAATTTACCACCAAAGGAGTTAAACTCAAAAAGACAGGGAAAGCACCGGAAAGCCTGGAAGAAGACTTCATTGACATACCTGATTTGGCACAGACCTTTGTCGTCACTTGTGCCTTGATGAACATTCCTTTCCGCTTCACAGGACTGCAAAGTCTGAAAATAAAAGAAACCGACCGTATTGCCGCTTTAAGGAATGAACTGAAAAAGCTGGGATACCTAATCGAAGAAGAGAATGACAGCGTATTAATGTGGAACGGCGAACGATGCGAACCGGAAGAAACTCCCGTCATTGCAACATACGAAGACCATCGGATGGCAATGGCATTTGCACCGGCAATAATCTGCCACCCTACTATGCAAATCGCCGACCCGCAAGTCGTTACCAAATCATATCCCGGATACTGGGAAGATTTGAAACAGGCTGGATTTCAGATTATAAACGAAGATTAATAGCCAGATATAGTGGAAGATTTCAAGAAAGATACTCCCCGAATGAAGAAAATACTAATTATAGGCGCAACTTCCGGTATTGGCCGCGGGCTGGCGGAAGCATATGTTCAAGAAGATTGCCTCATCGGCATTACAGGTCGCAGAGAAAACCTGCTACAAGAGATATGCGCCCAAGACAAAGACAAACTATTCTATCAAGTATGCGACATCACCGACATGCAGACTACCATTCAGTGTTTGGAAACACTCGTGCAAGAAATGGGTGGAATGGATATACTGATAATCTGTGCCGGCACGGGAGAGCTCAATCCCGAACTTTCTTATCAACTGGAAGAACCGACTTTATTGACCAACGTAATAGGATTCACCAACATAGCCGATTGGGGATTCCGTTACTTTGAACAACAAGAGAGCGGGCATTTAGTCACCATTTCTTCCGTAGGCGGTACACGTGGTAGCGGCATCGCACCTGCCTACAATGCATCAAAAGCCTATCAAATCAACTATATGGAAGGACTACGGCAGAAAGCCACCAAATCCCCCTATCCTATTCATACGACAGATGTCCGTCCGGGGTTTGTAGATACAGCGATGGCTAAAGGAGAGGGACTGTTTTGGGTAACTCCTGTTGATAAAGCTGTGAAACAAATAAAAGAGGCTATTCATAAGAAGAAAAAAGTAGCATTTATCTCAAAAAGATGGAAATACGTAGCCCTACTATTTCGCTTGATACCGTCAGCTATTTATTGCCGGATGTAGTAACTGATAATAGTTTATACGAATATTGCTATCTACCGGATTTCAGCCATGTCTGTAATCCTTCCTAAACATATTCTCCCAATAATGACGATAGACTCACAAATATACAAGATAAACGCAATGGAAACGGATTTTAAGACTCAATAATTAATGATGGAAGAATAAGTTCTTTCAGAACTAGGATGATTTATAAATTAGAATTAACAATACAAATATATAATATATTTTAATATATTGCACTCATTTATAGAAAAAATATCAAATTAAAGTGCATTATTTCTTTTTAAAAGCACAACAATGCTTATTTAATATTCAATTCTAATATAAACACATCTCTTATTTCCTTAAATATCATTATTCTATCAAGTAAAAAACAGTCATCTAACAAATATGAAAACGGTAGATAATAAGTAGAAAATACAGCGTTCCAAAAGAGTAGATTCCCGACTTTAAAGTTTTAAACCAAGCATTTTATGTCAAGAATAAGTTCTGAAAGGACTTATTAAAAAGTTACTCCAGACTCTAGGAAAAAACTTTAAATTCAATGCTATGTTAAAACAACTAAAGTCAGTTAGCATGTTGTTGTTTCTACTGACAGTGTCAGCAGGAACCGTTTATTCGGAGACTGGTGGAAACACCTTGAATGTTTCCGTTGTACAGCAGGGTACTACTTGCAAAGGTGTTGTAAAAGATGCAACAGGTGAAACCATTATCGGCGCATCCGTTGTAGTCAAAGGCACAACGAACGGTACAATCACCGGACTTGACGGTGATTTCTCTCTAAACAATGTAAAAACCGGAGACATTATTGTCATCTCTTTTGTAGGGTATCAGACTCAGGAAGTCAAATTCACCGGACAATCATTGAATATCATTCTAAAAGACGATACTCAAAAGCTGGATGAGGTCGTTGTTGTTGCTTTCGGTACACAAAAGAAAGTAAATGTGACAGGAGCCGTATCCACTGTAGGAGCAAAAGAAATCGCGGCACGTCCCGTCAATTCTACTATCGAGGCTTTGCAAGGTGTAGTTCCGGGCATGAACATCTCTACCGGTGACGGTGGCGGCTCCTTAGGTTCGGATAAAAAATTCAACATTCGTGGCGTCGGAACAATCGGTGCCGGTTCGAAGGTAGAACCATTGGTACTCATTGATGGCATGGAGGGAGACATGAATGCGATCAATCCACAGGACATTGAGAATATTTCCGTACTGAAAGATGCAGCCGCTTCTTCCATTTATGGTTCCCGTGCACCAGGTGGAGTTATCCTGATTACAACAAAGAAAGGTAAATCGGGAAAGACGGTAGTCAACTATAACAACAACTTCCGTTTCGTATCTCCACTGAATATGCCGGAAATGGCTGATTCCTACAACTTTGCCCTGGCCATTAACGATCAGCTGACAAATGGCGGGCAAACTCCGATGTACAGTGACACAAAACTTCAACAAATTCTGGATTTCCAAGCAGGAAAAGGTACACAGTATATGTGGCCGACCGATGCAGGAAGATGGAACTCATTCGACGACCCCCAACGCAAGGATGTGATGCCTGCCGGCAACACCGACTGGCTGAAAACATTGTTCGGCAACAGTTTCACTCACGAACATTCATTGAGCGTAAACGGTGGTACAGATAAGATACAATATTATCTTTCAGCCAATTATCTAGACCAAGGTGGTCTGTTGAAATTTGGTGATGACAACAAGCAACGATACGCTTTTACAGCAAAAATCAATGCCGACCTTACTAAATGGTTAAAGATAAGTTATAGTATGCGTTTCAACCGCACAGACTATGAAGCTCCTTCATTTGCCGGCGGAGACATCAAGAGCAATGTGTTCTATTTCGACGTATGCCGTTACTGGCCTGTCATTCCGGTAGTAGACCCGAACGGATTCTACACTGTCGAATCCAAAATTTACCAATTGACAGAAGGCGGACGCTACAAATCGCAAAAGGACATGATGGCACATCAACTCGCTTTCATCGTTGAACCCATCAAAGACTGGAAAATCAACGTAGAGCTGAACTACCGCTCCAATTATGACTTCAATCATACCGATTATCAGACCGTATATGGTTATGACGTGAACAAAGACCCTTATATAATTGCCAACCAGACTTCCGGTGTGACAGAATATGCATATAAGAGCAATTTCTTCAACCCGAACATCTTTACCGAATATAATAAGGCACTGGAAAGTGGACACAACTTTAAAGTGATGCTGGGCTTCCAAAGTGAATTGTTCAAACAACGTGATATTACCGCTTCACAAGATGGTATCATGTCAGGAGTCGCCACATTAAATACCACCCAAACGAATGCACAGAACAGAGGTGGATACAGCGAATGGGCAACCGCTGGATTTTTCGGACGTCTCAACTATGATTACAAGGGACGTTATCTGGCAGAAGTCAATATGCGTTACGACGGCACATCACGTTTCCTCCGGGATAACCGCTGGAATCTGTTCCCGTCCTTCTCTTTAGGATGGAACATCGCCCGTGAAGCATTCTTCGAAGATTTTACCGACTTGATCAGCACACTCAAGATACGCGGTTCATGGGGCGAACTGGGTAACCAAAATACAGATAATTGGTACCCGTTCTATCGCACCATCGACATTAACAAAAACCAATGGGGCAATTATGCATTAGGCAGCTGGTTGGTAAACGGTGCAAAACCGAACATTTCCAAGGAATCTGCCCTGGTATCTTCCTTGCTGACTTGGGAAAAGACACAAACACTAGATCTAGGTTTCGACCTGTCGATGCTCAACAATCGCCTGAATGTGACATTCGACTACTTCCAACGTAAATCAAAAGATATGGTAGGCCCCGCCCCCGAACTTCCCAACCTGCTGGGTATTGATGTCCCCAAAGTAAATAACCTCGATATGACTTCCAAAGGTTGGGAAATACAGGTAAACTGGCGCGACCAAATCCGTGACTTCAAATATGGAGTTACTCTATCCCTGTCGGACAACCAAGTAGTCATCGACAGATATCCCAACCCATCAAACACAATTCTCGATAAGGATAATAACAATACGTACTATGCCGGTGCTCATGTAGGTGACATATGGGGCTTCCAAACAGTCGGCATCGCAAAAACCGATCAGGAAATGAAGGATCATCTCGCCAGTATGCCCAATGGCGCACAAGACGTACTGGGTTCGGGTTGGGGAGCTGGTGATGTCATGTATGCCGACTTGAATGGCGACGGTCAGATAAGCAGAGGTAACAAGACCCTTGCAGACCATGGCGACTTGAAAAAGATCGGTAACAGTACACCACGCTATAACTTTGGCTTGAATCTGGATGCCGCCTGGAAAGGCTTTGATCTGAAACTGTTCTTCCAAGGAACTATGAAACGTGACTATATGCCGGGAAGCGGTTCCACCATGTTCTGGGGGGCAGTAGGTTACTGGCAGACTAACTTCTTCAAGCAACATCTGGACTATTTCCGTGGAGCAGATACGACTAATCCATTAGGCCCCAATCTCGGCGGTTATTATCCTCGCCCTCTTGAGAACGACAGAAACCGTAATCCGCAGACCCGCTACTTGCAGAATGCGGCTTATTGCCGACTGAAGAACGTGACTTTAGGCTATACATTACCCAAATCACTGACAGAAAAGTTCTGCGTGAACAACCTTCGCTTCTTTGTTTCGGCAGAAAACTTATTCACCATTACCAATCTGGCTGACACATTCGATCCCGAAACTGTCGGTATCGGCAACTGGGACGGATGTACCTATCCATTATCCAAAACTGTATCATTCGGTTTAAGTGCAACTTTTTAAATGACAGAAAATTATGAAAAAACATATCAAACTTTTAACAATAGGGACATTGCTGTTGGGCGGACTGACCGGCTGTAATGATTTTCTAGACAGGGAACCTCTGGATAAAGTTATTCCCGAAAAATATTTCGCATCTGAAAGTGATTTGGCTGCTTACACTATCAATGCTTATCCGTTTGAAACTGTGACGGACGCGTATGGCATTAACTTCTTCGGCAAAGATAACGATACTGATAACCAAGCCAGCGGTGACTCCCCGGCATTCTGGATACCCGGTCAGAAGAAAGTTCCGTCGGGCGAAGGCGACTGGGACTGGAAGAAGATACGTGCCTGCAACTATTTCTTTGACAACACTTTACCTAAGTTCGAAGCGGGTACCATCACCGGCAATCAGGATAATGTAAAACATTACATCGGAGAGATGTATGTGATACGTGCATATAATTACTATAAATTGCTGGTTTCTTTAGGAGATTTGCCCATCATCACCACAGCATTGCCCGACGTAGAAGAGACTTTGGTGGAATCCAGCAAGCGTCAACCACGTAATAAGGTGGCACGTTTCATTTTAGATGATTTGCAGAAAGCGACAGAATTATTGCTTGATAATAGCCCCGGTAAAAAGAATCGTATCAGCAGAAATGTAGCACATTTACTGCGTGCACGTGTAGCCCTCTTCGAAGCAACTTGGGAAAAGTACCATAAAGGGACGGCATTCGTACCCGGTGGAAAAGGATGGCCGGGAAATCCCGCAGACGTGAGCGGTTTCAACATTGACACAGAAATAGCTTATTTTCTTGACGAAGCCATGAAATCGTCCAAAATAGTGGGCGACTATATTGTCGGAAAACTGGCAGAGAACACCGATACTCCCGAGGGAATGAATGCCAGTCTGGTTTCCATCAACCCTTATTATACCATGTTCTGCGATGAAAATATGGAAGGATACGATGAAATTCTGATGTGGAAACAATTCAAGGAGGGGTTGGTGACAAGTAACCTGCAAATGGAACTGGAACGCAACGGCGGCGGTTCCGGATGGACTCGCGGCATGGTCAACTCTTTCCTTATGCGCAACGGGCTTCCGATCTACGCAGACGGTTCGGGTTATGAACATAATTGGGAAAAGAAAGGAGTCAACTCCACTCTGCAAAACCGGGATTCACGTATTGTTATCTTTACCAAAAAGCCAGGCGATGCGAATACGGAAGATGAGGGTGATGTGAATTATTACGGTAATGACGGTACTCCCAGCTATTGTTCTATCCGCTTCATTTACGGCGACAAGGGAAGTCTGGCGACAACAGGTTTCATCATCAAGAAAGGCAAACATTACTCCAGTCATATGGCCAATGACCACAGTGCAGGAACATCAGGCGGCATTGTTTTCCGTGCTGCAGAAGCCATGTTGATCTACATGGAAGCTTCCTACGAAAAGAACGGCAGAATTGACGCAACAGCCGACGGATATTGGAAAGCTTTACGCCGACGTGCCAAAGTGGACGAAGACTATAACAAGACAATTACCGCGACACAAATGAGCGAAGAAGCCAAAGGCGATTTCGGTGCTTATTCTCACGGGCAACTGATAGATGCTACATTGTATAATATTCGCCGTGAACGCCGCAACGAACTTTGTGCAGAAGCTTTGCGTTGGGAAGACTTGAAGCGCTGGCGTGCGTGCGACCAGTTAATATCCAAGCCTTACCGTGTAGAAGGTATGCTATACTGGGGAAGTGACTATGAAGATCAACTGCAAGACTTATGTAAAGTAGATCCGGCCGAAGGCAATATGTCTTCATCCGATTTAAGCAACTATATTCTTCCGTACGAAAAAATCACGAAGAATAACCTGATAGCAGGGCAGAACGGCTTCCTCTTTACTCCGGCTCACTATCTGAATCCGATAGGCATGGCTGTATTCCGCCAGACTGCTTCGGACAAAAATGACTTTACAAGTTCTGTGGTTTATCAGAATCCGGGTTGGAAGATTGAAGGAGATACCGGTGCACAACCAGTAGAATAACAATAAAAAAGATAAAGGCTATACTCATTGATTTCATAAATAAATCGACCTTACCATTATATGCTCAGCCTTTTATCAGAACTATCTGTCATTCAGAGCGTAGCGAAGAATCCCCACTCCTAAACAAATAAAAAAGGAGTCCTTTACTACACTCCGAATGACAGATTTTTAAAAAGACTTCTCATTTGCCATCTTCCACATATTCAGGAAAGATGCCTTGGTGATTTCCACGACCTTATCCCAGTTCAGCCGTTCGGCATGGTCAGACGGTTGATGGTAATCGGGATGTCCATCTGTATGATACCATATGATTGGAATACCCACTTTGGCAAATGTCCCGTTATCACTTCCACCTGTCGGATTATCCCATGCACGATAATCCGGTTCCAACTGCAAGCCATATTTCTTAATATCCTCTTTCAGCCAGTCACCGAAAGCAGGATGGGCAGCCGTATAGAAATAGACCACATGGCAGGGTTGCTGAGGTTTGTTATTACGGCCAATCATATCAAAATTCAAATAGCCTTTGATTTGAGAGACAAAAGGACAAGTCTGTACAAAGTATTTAGAACCAAGCAATCCTTTTTCTTCTCCATCCCAAAAAGCGAAAATTACATTTCTTTCCGGCTGCTGCCCACTGGCTACAAATGCTCTTGCTATTTGTAATACAGCCGATACACCGGATGCATTATCATCCGCGCCATTATAAATTTGGTCGCCATCGAGTGCAGGGTCTATTCCCAGATGGTCGAAATGAGCACCTACTATCACATACTCCTTAGTATTTTTGCCGGGAATCATTCCTAATACATTCCTCATGGAAAGCTTTTGGTGAACTTCCTTTTTTAGTTTGGTAATAGAATCGGGATGAACTTCCAGACGCCCTTTCTTCTGGCGTTCTTTCCGATAGGCTTCGAAAGGCTGGAAATAGCTGTCGTTCAAAGGCTGTACGCCCATCCACTGTAATAAAGAAGCTATGTATTCCGAAGATACATACGAACCATGAAATCCCGCTTCGCGTCCTTGAAGCTCATCTGCTGCAAGAAAACCGATAGTGGCTTCAGCAGAAGAGCGGTTGATACTTTGCAATCCTTTTTCTAAAGGAGCTTGTGCAAAAGTTATGACTCTTGTAAACAACAGTCCAAACAATATCAGAATTAACTTCATCATATCCTGTTTTTTAGCGTTATCCATGTTAGTTAGCAGAAGGAGCCTTACTGATAGCCCATCCTTTAATCAGTTCTTTATTACAAAGATTTTCTCCCGGATTTTTATAATAAGAAATAAAATATGACTTTCCGTATCCGGGATTATCCGCAGGAATTTTAATCAATTTATCAAATATCGAATTCAAGGCATTTTCATCCAAATTACAAGAATTACATTCCAAACCTCGTAATTGATTATTCTCAGGAATCAAGACACTCTCTAATTGTCTGTTATTACTACAATCTAAAGTATACAATAATGGCTGTTGCGACAAATCCAATTCGGTTAATTGATTAGAGCCGCAACTCAACTCTGTCAATAAGGGCAATTGAGATAAAAAATCTAATGACCGGAAGGCACACCCACTGATACGTAATGTCGACAGTGCCAATCCGTCATCAAATTCCAACGTGGACAATTGCGGATTATCATAGCAAAAGATATAATTCAGAGATGGCAATCCTTTCAATGAAAGAGATTGTAAGCTGCACCCGGTACAGGACAAGCCTTCCAAAACGGGATGTTCTCCCAACTTTAGTGAACTCAATTTTGGGAGCGTATAAAATTGTAGCCCTTTCAAATTCGGACACTTGTCAATGTCGAGAAGTTCCAAGTCAGGACAATTACCAATGCTAACCACCTCTACATTAGGACAAGAGGAACTCAAATCAATCTTCGAAGTATTCATTAAACTGCTGAGCAATAAGGTTTTCATCTTAGGGAAATAACCTAAACGAAAATTACTTGTAGGAATCAAAAGAGCTTCGACATTACAGATATCTATTTCTTCCGCCCATATCCTCACCTGATAAGCTCTGGAATTTCCATATTTATACATAATAGGGGCATCTCCCGGATTTGCTATCTTCTGCAACCGTCCGTCTCCCCATTCAATAGCCATTTTTCCACCGCCGGCAACTATCTGTAACTGCTTCCATTCACCGGTAGCATCCACCGTAAACTGAATCGTATTATTATCCGTTAATTCCGGAATTTCGAAGTCGTCTCCAAACACGCTTCTATCTTCATCAGAACAAGAAATCAAGCCTACCAACAAACATAAGCCCAACAAACCAAACAGCAGTTCCTTTTGTTTCATAGTACAAGTACCTTTAATTTGTAATGTACAAAAGTAAGAAAAGAAATAGATATCATACGCCTATAGAATGCAAATTTATAAGTAACTTTGCAGAAATTTGATTTAGTACGATTATGTGGATACTCATTATAGGTCTGGTATTGCTGGGTGTTATCGCACTGATAGCCGGAATCATCCGCAACAAAAGACTGCAAAAGAAAATAGAGAGAGGCGAACTGGACCGTATGCCGGAAGTGAAGGAAGTGGATACAGAATGCTGCGGACAACACGAAGTATGCGAAAAAGACAGCCTGCTGGCTGCCGTCAGCAAGAAAATAGAATATTACGATGATGAAGAACTGGACCAATTCATCGGACGCGAAGGGAGTGCATACTCAGAAGAAGAGACAGATATGTTTCGGGATGTATTATACACCACCAAAGATGATGAAGTGGCAGGATGGGTACGTAGCCTACAACTTCGCGGCATTGAATTGCCGGACGAGCTTAAAGATGAAGTGTTCCTGATTATCGGAGAAAGAAGAACATGAATCTACTACAATATACATTCTTTCAACATGCCCTGTTAGGAAGCCTGCTGGCAAGTATCGCCTGTGGAATCATAGGAACATACATTGTTACCCGCCGCCTGGTATTTATCAGTGGGGGTATCACCCATGCTTCTTTTGGTGGAATAGGCTTAGGGTTGTTCGCGGGAATTTCCCCGATACTCTCCGCTGCCGTCTTTTCCGTTTTGTCCGCCTTTGGCGTCGAATGGCTCAGCAGGCGGAAAGATATGCGTGAAGATTCTGCCATAGCCGTATTCTGGACGTTGGGCATGGCATTGGGAATCATGTTCAGCTTTCTGTCACCGGGATTCGCTCCCGACCTCTCTGCTTATCTGTTCGGGAATATCCTGACTATCAATCAGGCTGACTTATGGATGCTCGGTATACTGGCACTGCTGCTGACCGGATTCTTTTACCTGTTTATCCGTCCCATTGTATATATCGCTTTCGACCGTGAGTTCGCACGTTCACAGAAGATTCCGGTAGAGATATTCGAATATGTATTGATGATGTTCATCGCGCTGACGATTGTAGCCTGTCTGCGCATGGTGGGTATCGTACTAGCCATTTCCCTTCTCACCATTCCACAAATGACTGCCAACTTATTCACGTATAGTTTCAAGAAAATCATTTGGTTGTCCATCGTTATCGGTTTCTTGGGATGCCTGGGCGGATTGTTCATTTCTTATCATTGGAAAGTTCCTTCGGGAGCCTCGATTATATTCTTCTCTATCCTGATTTATGCTGTTTGCAAAATAGGAAAGAGTTGTTGCAGGAAATAGTCATTATAATAGATTAGCATATGGAAATCAAAATTCAATCACTGGAAAATATCCATGAAGCAGCCCGCGAATTCATTGCTGCTATGGGCGACAACACTGTATTTGCTTTGTACGGAAAGATGGGTGCCGGCAAAACGACATTTGTCAAAGCACTCTGCGAAGAATTGGGCGTAGAAGACGTTATCAGCTCTCCTACTTTTGCCATCGTCAATGAATATCGTTCGGACGAGACAGGGGAATTGATTTATCACTTCGACTTTTACCGTATCAAGAAGCTGAATGAAGTGTACGACATGGGATACGAAGATTATTTCTACAGCGGTGCGCTTTGCTTCATCGAATGGCCGGAACTTGTAGAAGAGCTGCTGCCGGGCGATGCCGTAAAAGTAACGATTGAAGAACTGGAAGACGGAAGCAGAGTTATTAAACTATGACCGGACAATATATCGTACAAGGAATATTTGCGTTGGCAGGGAGTGTCTCCCTGCTGGCGTCATTGCTCAACTGGAACTGGTTCTTCACAACACGCAATGCACAGACCATTGTCAGAAACGTAGGACGAAACCGGGCACGGTTATTCTACGGCATACTAGGGGTTATCATCATCGGTATGGCCATTTTCTTCTTTGTGGAAACACGGAAAGCCATTGCTCTTTGAGGCAACCTTTTTCAGACAAAAGCACAAAAGGACAAAAGACTGCAAAAATAGCCTCCTTTGTTCTTATGTCTAAAGCAACTGCCGCGCTTTCATCTCCAAATACTTATTAATCACATCTATCGAAAGATTCTCCGGTGTAGTTAATAAGGAATAGATTCCATGCTGTTTCAAGGTAGAAACAACCAACCGCTTTTCGTAAGCGAACTTTTCCGCAATCACATGGCGGTAATAGCCTTCCGTATCTTTGGCAGGAGTGGCAATGTATTCCTTCAATTCGGCATCCTCGAAAAAGACGACAAGCAGACGGTGTTGGCGGTTCAATTGCTTCAGATAAGCCAACTGACGGTTCATGCTGGATATACCGGAGAAATTTGTATATAATATCAACAGGCTCCGTTTGCTGACATGCTTGTTCAGATGCACACATAGAGCCGAGAAATCCGTTTCCCCGAAAGTAGTCTTCTGGCTGTAAAGTTTCTCAAGCAAGGTCTGCATATGTCCTGGTTGCTTGGAAGCAGGGACAAACGTATCGAAATGCTCATCAAAAGTCACCAAACCCGCCTTGTCCTCTTTCTGCATCGCAACGTACGAAAGTACCAGCGAAGCGTTTATTGCATAATCGAGCAAAGTCATTCCACGAAAAGCCTGCTGCATCACTCTCCCCTTGTCTATCACATTATAAATCTGTTGTGAGCGTTCATCCTGATAAACATTCACCATAAGTTCATGTCGGCGGGCACTCGCTTTCCAGTTTATCGTACGGTAATCATCACCCTTCACATACTCTTTTATCTGCTCAAACTCTGTGTGGTGACCTATACGGCGTATACGCTTTATTCCCAGTTCGGTAAGATTATCACTGATAGCCAACAATTCATATTGATGAAGCATCAGATAAGACGGATATACTTTGATATCCGTCGGTTTGCCGCAAGTGTATCGACGGGAAACCAAACCTATCCGCCCGGTAACGAAAACCCGGATATGTCCGAAAGAATAAACGCCCCGACGCGTAGGACGAAGCCGGTAACTAACCGTTTTCCCTTCGTTTGCCCGAAGACTGACACAAAAATCAATATCACGCTTCTGAAAGATGAAAGGAATTTCGTCAATGATTTCCAAAGTGACAGGACGGGGATAACTACTCTCTACCCGGATACTTACCTCATTCTCGTCCCCATTGGAGAAACGGTCGGCACATTGGCGGAATGCCTGAATTCCACGAACACTATAAAGCAGATAGCCATCCGCCAACACAGTCAGGAAAAAGGCAAAAAGCACCCACTGTCCGATAACAAAAAGCGGAGCAAAAACGTATCCACTACCCAACAAGAGGATAATTACGACAAGGGCAATATAGAAACGACGGGTTAAATACAACTTATCAATCAGATATTAAAGATTAAAAACTAAAGACCGTAGACAGGTGATAATCGACTGTCCATTATTTAGGAACTTCGACCTTATCAATCAAGCGTTGAGTCACCTTCACCGGAGAATATCCTTCCATTTCCGCTTCCGCCGTCAAGATAAGGCGGTGCTGAAGTACGTAAGGAGCTACGAACTTAATATCTTCCGGCGTCACAAAATCCCGTCCCTGCAAGAGTGCATAGGCCTTTGAGGATTGCAGCATGGCTACGGATGCACGCGGAGAAGCTCCCAGATACACAGCCTTACTGGTACGCGTCTGCTGCACAATCAATGCAATATACTGGAGTAGCGTACGGTCTACAAATACCCGGTTCATGAAAGCACGTAACGACAGAAGCTCTTCCTTGGTAATGGAAGACGTAATGCTGTCCAGTTTCACCAACGTAGCATTGGTATGATGACGTTCCAAGATATCCACTTCCTCTTCCAATGAAGGGTAATCCATCGTTATCTTCATTAGGAAACGGTCGAGTTGCGCTTCGGGAAGTTTGTACGTACCTTCCTGTTCCACAGGATTCTGAGTAGCAAGAATTGTATAAAGTTCCCCCATCCGGTACGTGGTTCCGTCAATACTAATCTGACGTTCTTCCATCACTTCAAACAAAGCAGCCTGCGTTTTGGCAGGCGCACGGTTGATTTCGTCTACCAATACAATGTCCGCGAAAATCGGTCCTTGATGAAAGTCAAAGCCATTGGTCTTCATATTAAACACCGTCGTACCCAATACATCACTCGGCATCAAGTCCGGTGTAAACTGGATACGGCTGAAGTCAGCATCAATCAGACGAGCCGTCAAGCGGGCCAACAAGGTCTTTGCCACTCCCGGCACACCTTCTATCAGCACATGGCCATTAGCCAGAATGGCTGTCAGCACCAAATCCACCGTTTGTTCCTGTCCGACAATGACGGAAGCAATCCGGTCTTTCAACTCTTGTATCTTCTCGGAAAAGAGAGTTAAATCTACTCGCTGTTCTGTATTCTCTTCCATAAATTTCTTCTTTAGATATGATTGATTATTTCATTCATTTTATCAATAAACACTTTCATCTGTTCAGAGTCGATAGTGCGTCCACCGTAAAGCACCAGTCTGACTTCATGGATAAACTTCGCAATATCTTCGGTATCCATTCCCGTTTTGCGGGCAATCCTCTCGAAAGAGCGTTTGTCATCCGCTACTTCTTCAATATCCACTTGAATTTCTCTTCGCAACACTTCTGCCAAATACGCAAACTTCTTACGCACCAAGTCAACATGGTCTTTCTTCTGAAAATAAAGAGTACCTATCAGTTCTGTAAATTCGAGAGACTTGTTTGCCGGCTCACGAACAACAGGAATAGCCCGTTGCCGTCTTTTTGCGGTAAATATCATGAAGAGCAGGATGGTAATCATCGTCAGGTATAAAGCCCAGCGAAGCGGCTGATGCGCAAGCAGATAACGGAAAGGCGACTGTTGTACTTGTGCTGTCGCTTTCATATATCCTTCACTACGAACAATTGGGAGTTCCCCCATCTGCGACAGTAAACGAAAGATATAATTTGCGTTATTCCCGTCCAACACACCATAATTAGTAAACAACAACGGAGTAGAGACGAGTATAATTTCCCCTTTCCCCCACGGACGAACCATCGCCAACAGCGGATGATAGTTATTGTACGCTTTCACAGAATCAGAATCAGCCAACGCATCACCGATAGCGTCCGACATATCTTTCTCCGTCAACTTCCGTACCGGCAATGAGTCATAATTCCTAAAATAGGAATTACAGAATTGCGGATAACAGCGGTATAGCTGTCGGGAATAGACTGAATCAGCCACCCAATAAATACTGTCTTTCCCGAAAATCGAAGAAGCGTACTTCTTGAAAGCAGCCGCACTAAAATGAGAATATGTACAATAAAACCGCAAAGTATCTTCCAAATACTTAGGATAGTTATTGCTTACCAGCATAATCTTATTCCCCCGTTTCGCCATTTTCAATAGAGCATTCACGTCTGCCTCTACCATAGACAAATTGTTGGCAATCACAAGTATGCCCTTATTGCCATTGTCCGTCGTATCCCCCTCCATCTGATAGAACGTCTCCTTAGATATGGAATAGCCATTAGGCAAAGAAAAAGACAGCAGACTGTCGAACAGCGCACAACCGAGCGGCTGCTCATCATAATGGCTGAAAGTAGGTGTCCACACAAACTTTTTCGGTAAATGATACTCTATCGCAAACATAACCAGCAGAAAAGCTACAATAAAGATAATAAACCAACGGCTTCCCTTCATGAGATGCCTCCTTTCCCTATTTCTTCCTGCAACGCCTGCATGGTACGGAAAAGTTCTTCCGTCGCCTCAAAGTTTCCGTAACGTACCCGCAAAAAATGATTGGTAAGTTGGCGGAAAGCCGGCAAACGGACTTCATTCAGATACTGTGTAGGCGTTTTATAAAGTTGCCAGTCGATGCGTTCCGCATCGCTGAGCTGTTTTAATGTCTGCAAATAAAGCAAACGTACCGCTTCCCGATAATCCTGGCGGGAAAGCGCTTCGGCAATTCCTCCCGGAAAATCTACGCCATAAATCGTATCTTCCCCTACGGTATAAGGCAATGCATTCTTAGGCGAACGCATGAACAGTTCGGGACGCTTTTTATAAACGAACCAGATAATCAGAAGCAGAAGAATAATGGCAATGCATATCAGGATAAGCCCCGAATACTCTTCCGCGAAACGGCTGCCGAATATTTTGCGCAGAAGTTCCCCGAACTGCTTACTAATCCACTCAAAGAGGTTAAGCTCCGGAGTAATCAGTTCACGGTTATAGTCGTATGCCGGATCAGACCGCCAAAGAGCAATCTTCGCCGTATCACAGACCAATGTATCAGCCGGGGAAGTTAGATTCATCTATTCCGGATTTATTTTAGAGTTTATCAAAGTTGTCAATATCACTTTCTACCGTTATGCTGTCCACCACTTCCGATGCATGACCGTACTGATATACCAATCCTACAATACTGAATATAGCCGACAGGTAAGAGCCGTACAACATCAGAATAGAAAACAGATATTGCGCAAAGTTCAGTCCGACGGACGAAGAGACTTCACCACCGTCACTCATGGCAAAAACCATTTTCACGATATAAATGACATACCACGGTATAGAGACAATCCCTTGCAATACGCTGGCAATGATTCCCATCACAATCAAAATCAGGAAAATTCCTCCCCAGGTAGCAAATCCCAAACGGAATGTCTTCTTAAACGCCTCCATCAGCGAAATATCTTCAAACAAATAGATAGGAGCCATCAGCGCCAAAGGTATCATGAATGCGAACAATAACGGAAAAGTGAGCAACAGTGTAAAAGGAGTCAATACAGCCAATAACACCATTATAATGATGACAAACAAGAATAAGAAGCCGATAGCCACCCCCATGAGAAACAATCTCTTGACATTGTGAAGCAACAACGGTTTTATGTCACTGAATACAATACCGTTCAGACGTTCCTCACGTTCATTGTACAAGCGAACCATTCCATAAATCAAGGAAGTCAGCAACAAGGCTCCCAAGCATGAAAAGAAAATAATCCCTGCATAGTTCAATGCAAACGCAGGTCCCAAAAGTGCGAAAGGATTGTCACCCGTACTTCCTGCTGCCTGCATGGCGGTAAGGTCTGTCATACCTCCCATCAGTCCGCTAAAGTTTGCGACCTGAAGCAAACAGATAGGGAGTACCAAATAAGTAGAGTACTTGAACAACTGTTTCCAATTCTCTTTTATAAAGTCAAAAGAAGCGTTCAACTTTTCGCCGAAAGGGCGTTTTACGTACATCGCAATCTTAGGTTTCTGTAATTCCATGTTTTTTTCTATTTGGTAAATAAATATAGTAGAAAATGATAAATGCCAGAGAAGTAAGGATCACGCCCAGCCTCAACATATCAGGAAGTTCGGTGTGACGGGTGAGAAAGCCCTCGATAAAACCTGCCATGATAAATACGGGAACAGTGCCGATTACAATTTTCAGTCCTCGTTTTGCCCCTCTCCGGAAAGATTCCAGTCTCGAATATGTTCCGGGAAACAACCATCCGTTGCCCAAAGCCAGTCCGGCGGCACCGGCTACGATAATCGCCCAAATCTCAAGCGTTCCATGCAGCCAAATGGCAAGGCTGGATTCCCAAAGCAAATCGTGTTGATAAAAGAAAGTCTGAAAAGCTCCTATCATAATTCCATTGGTAAGAAGCATGTATCCCGTACCGAAACTGGTTAATAATCCCATTACAAAACAGTTGAAAGATACCATTATGTTATTGAGGGTAATCCCCAAGAACATCGGAACTTCGGAAGAGCCGCCGTATACAGCCATCGGTTCGCCATTGGCTATATTCTCCAATGTCATGTCCACATAACCATTCCCCAAAATCAAACGGACAAAATCAGGATCATTTGCAGCGGATAAAACGCCAATCAGCACACTGGCTACAAAAATGAGAAACGAAGTCAACAATTCCCGGCGTGCGTCATACATGGTCCGGGGGACTTCCTGCGTCCAAAAGGTGATAATCCGTGTCCACTTCTCACGTTTATTCCGGTAGATTTCGTTGTGCAACGCCGAAGCCAGATTATTCAGATAAATCGTAATGCGGGAAGTCGGAAAATGTGTCTGGGCAAACGCCAGATCGGCAGTCAAGTCCGTATAAGCATCGGCAAGTTGGTCAGGGGACAGGTTTGCAGCCTGCTCCACCACCTTCTCAGTCTCTTTCCATTTTTCAATGTTCCGACGGATAAACGTAACTTCTTTCATGCTTTTCAATAGTTTCCGGATAAGTTTTGTCCGAAACTGGAAACAAAAGTAAGAGAATTATGATATATTTGCAACGGAATCCCAAAAATGTTTAACCCCAAATGGCAGAATCTACGATAATCACCGGGCAATTCGTCCGTATCAGCCAAACACCCGCCAGTATCGGCGAGCGATTTCTGGCATTAGTCATCGATTATTTTCTGATCGGGCTTTACATCTTCTCCACAGCTACGCTCTTGTCCAAATTAAATTTACCGTCAGGATTCAGTTGGTTCTTTTTTCTGTGCGTCGTTTATTTACCGATTCTCGGTTATTCTTTTCTTTGTGAGATGTTCAATCACGGACAGAGCTTTGGGAAGAAACTTATCAACATCCGTGTCGTAAAAGTAGACGGTTCTACTCCAAGCATCGGCTCTTATCTGTTACGGTGGCTTCTTTTCCCAATTGATGGTCCCATCACAAGCGGCCTTGGACTTCTGGTCGTTTTACTGAATAAGAACAATCAACGATTAGGGGATCTAGCTGCCGGTACTATGGTGATTAAAGAGAAAAACTATCGTAAGATACATGTCAGCCTGGATGAATTCGACTATCTGACCCAGAATTATCATCCGGTATATCCGCAGTCGGCTGATTTATCTCTCGAACAAGTGAATGTAATTACCCGGACTTTGGAATCCGGCGAGAAAGACCGGGCAAGACGTATCACGGTACTTGCCCAAAAAGTACAGGAATTACTTTCCGTTACTCCTCGTGAGGGTAATCAGGAAAAATTCCTTCAGACGATACTTCGCGATTATCAATATTATGCATTGGAAGAAATATAACCTGAATACCCTGTTTAAGACTATTCTGGCAAGGGATTATTCTCACCGCAGTGAGAATAAATTCTCATAGCAATGAGTATTTTTTCTCATAGTAATGAGAACTTTTTCTCATAGGCATAAAATATTTGAGAAAAAGCAACGCACAAAAAAGGGGTATGCTCTGTGGTATACCCCTTATCTTAAATTTCTCAAATTTTATTTTGCAAACATACAAAGCTCAACATCAATCATTTAGAAGTTTTATCATCTGAACATAATCATCACAACTTACAACATAACATTTTCCTTCTGTTTTAATTTCAAGCATAGAACTCCCATCCTTAACAAAAGCAGTATATTTTCCAATACTTTTATTCCAAAAGATACCTATATGCCCAAATAATCCACTAATCCCCCACAATCTAACATCAAACATTAAACTTTTTTTATGTTGAACTTGCAATATATTACAACGAGGTATAATAACCTTCCCTAGCATTTTCTTTATTATCAAATTTTCTTTTGTCACACACACATATCGGATTTGAGAAAAAAACGAATATAGCAATGTTACTAAAATAAAACAGAGCGCAACACCTACTCCTACGAAATTAAGTGAATCTATAGGCAATTTCGCCATCTGATTGATTATAATACATATAGCAAATAACAATATAATAAGCAGAAAGCAAGTTGCTAACAACATAGACTTTGAATACGATGACTTAAATCTTCTCATTTTACTTACATTTTTTGAATTATACAATAATATTTTTCTTCAAGAATTCTGAGATTTGCATCTCTGAATATTTCGTAAAAATGTCCGGTTTGTTAACTTTTAAATATGATACAAGTTGATTTACAAAGAAACTTTTATAACCTGATACAAGTTGATAATCACTCACATTTATATTTTTCAATGCCCAAACATCCAAAACCGAATAATTAGGATCAGTACAATGCAAGAAAGATTGCATTCTTTTTGATGTACAAATATTTATCTGATCTTTTGAGAGTACATTATCCTCGCTTTGCAAACCAGGCTCCAACCGTTGCAGAGATACATTTTCATCATCAATAGGCGACTCTTCCGTCCCTACAGTATAAGTCAAAATTATAGCTACTACTAAAACTACCGACACGGCAAGCCAAAAAGCAACACTACGTGTTTCTATAGTTTCTCCATTCAGTTCATAAGCTATTGCATTAAAGATTTCTTGCTCATCCTCATTTTGAAACAATACGTTCAGTTTTACTTTTTGCCCTGTTTCCAATAACTTCATATCAGCACATAACTGCATAAATCTCTCAAAATCATTACTCTTCAATGCTTCATTTATTTCCTCATTTCCCAGTGCAACAATTACCTTAAAGATAGCATCATCTAAATCTATTGTAAAATTATACCCTCTTTGTTTACAAAATGATTCCGGATCTTTTGATAACTCCTGAGCTACTTTTGGATTATCAATAATTTCTTGTACCAAAGGGGCAATATCACGCAAAGCTTGTTTAGTTTCTTCGTTCAAAGATAAAGATATTGATACACCTTTACTGTCTGTTATATCTTTTTCTGAATTAATACCAGATTGTTCTACCATTATTTGATCAAAGTCAGCATTTGGAGTACATGATGCAAGTAGCATAGACGTAGCTAAACTTTTAGCTGTCAGAGAATTGATTTTTGTCTTCATTGATCTCATAAACTCATGTTTTTAAATTGTTAATAAATTGATATTTTAGCATAACAGATGGAATGATAGACGAAATATTAGCCTTAATAATATCCATATTTTCTTTACTCTCTAGAATATGATGACACATTGAACAAATATGTGGATAGCGATATGATTCATTTGCCACTCCTTTTTTCTCACATAAGAATGAATATATCTTTTTAGGCCCATGTGTATAGAGCCACAATTTCATCAAATCATCAAATTGTTCTATATATAACTGTCTTAGTGAGTGTTTCCGATAACTACCTAAATCAAGATATATACTATTTTTACAAGTCAGCCCACAACAAGCCTGCAAGTGCCCATCAGGAGAAACCGAAATTGTATTAAAAAGATTAATACATGGACCATCATTCATTTCTAGAGTTCTATCAAGGTGCTCTTTATCAAAATCAATCCACAAACTATCTTTAACAACAACTTTACCAAGCATAATTTCTCTGGATATTCTATCATCACTCTTCATTGAAACTGAAGTAAACTTGCTTTCAGGAGTTGACTCTATATTAACAGCCACAAACATTTCTAATTTTACAGCTGCCTGACAAGCATATACTATTCGATCATAGGGAATCCATTTCTGATGTTCATCACCCGTACTTAAATTTAATTCATGCAAACCTGCATCTTTTAGTTGTTTAAGGAATAATAATGCCCGAGATTCAGATACAGCCCAGTGTCCGTTAGTAACGATTCTACACTTTAGGTTATTTATAGCTGCATAATTGATTATTTGATGCAGATCTGTTCCCAATGTTGTACATTCACCACCTGTAAAAACACAAGCTAAAATCATTGGAAAATCTTTAATCACTTCATCTATCTGAAATTTCATATCTTCCAATGACATTCTTTGTTTCAATCGCGGGCTACACTGAAAACAACAATTATGACAAGCTGCAGTACACTTTTCTGTTGTAATCAACGATAAAGTTTTGGGTTCAATAATTTTACTAATCATATTCTGTTGCATTTTTAGAAGTTTACCAAATATCCATTACTACAGATAAAGTTCTTTATTAAATATAAGACACTAGTGTCCCGTTAAAATCGGGACGAGTTATTAATTAATCAAATAATCCCGGAATAAGGGGATTAAATTGTTCTTTGACATCATTGAAATTAGTCTTATTAAACAGCTCTTGTAAAGGCGTTTTATCTGTTAATGAGATGCTAAGAATCTGCAAGACCTCATAAGTTGAACGATTCAGTTGCATATCATATTGTACAATAGCTACTAAACAATAGGTGATGATAGCAACACTAATCTGTATTCGAACCGCATTCTCGGTAGTACCCCAGAACCTTTTTATCTTAAGGTGTTGTTTCAGCCATTTGAAGAAAAGTTCCACGAACCATCTTTTCTTATAAAGATTGGCAACATCAAGTGCAGATATGTGTTTGGCATTCGTCAGGAATGTGAATTCACGATCATCCTCTTCATCATAGAAACGGATGACTCTGAATGATTCAGGATACTTCTTTCCAGAAGTGTACCCTATCAGTTTCACTTCCGCATCTGAAAGGATATTTTTCGGCATTCTACGCTTCCATTTACAGAACTTGCATTTCAGATTAGACTTCGCTCTGACTACAAAGAAAGAACCTGTAAGATGAATCCGATAAAGTTCTTTAAACGAGTCATACGCTCTGTCAAATATATAATAAGCATTTGGCTCATAATTAATTGCGGACATTTCTGTTGAATCATGCCTGGATGCTGTAGTTACTGTATAAAAGGCTGGAAGTTGTGCTTCTATGTCATAAAGGACATGAGCCTTAACTCCACCTTTTTTCTTACGGAACTTCGCCCAAGGGAATGTAGCCAAACATAAAGGAATTGTAGTGGAATCAAACGCATACTTCCTTCCTGGAATATCCAAGATGTGAGTCGATCGTTTTTCACATGCTTCCTTCATCATATAGAAAGCAAAATCTTCGAAGATTCTGTAATCCCGATTCTGATTGGCAGATGCAAGCGTAGTTTTGGCAATGGGCTCACGACCCAATCCCAAATGATAACGCTTTCCTTGATGTGCTTCCAAAGCTACAATCAAGTCACGAAGACTTTCACGATTACTGAGTTGACCGAACATCATTGCAAGTAACTGACTCCAGCAAGTGAAATGTTTCACATAACGATTGCCATCATACTTGTCTACAAGTCTTCTGAACTTATCATTGTTCAAGAATTCTACTAACTGAGCGAAAACATATTTATCTTGGTTCATTTGAGGTCACCTTAATTGACCTCAAAGGTATGATTTCAAATCGTCGCGCCTAAAAAGTAGTATCTAATAGACTATATTTCAATTATTTCAAAGAACTATTTATCCACTTTTACGGGACACTAATGAATATAAGAGAATACTAAATTTCATTCAAGGACAAAGTCACCAGTTAATTCATACTCTCCCGCAACAATCTCTATTTTATAGTTTCCCATCTCTTCCGTACTTAAATCTATAGACAAAGTCCCTATATACGAAGTAAAAATATCTTGACTAACAACATTATTTGTTTCTACATTAGTAACAGTGACAACTACACTCGGCAATTCAGAAAGAAAATTGAGAGACAATACTTTGTTTTCAAGAAACGCCTCTACTGGATAAATCTTTAGAGTTCGAGATGTTTTATTTTCTTTTTTCCCTTTAAGAATTATTGTTCTCTGATTATGCACTAAATGCACATTATTATTTTGTGTACTATAGCAGCCAGCATTACCTACTATAAAATTCAAGGGGAGTATTCCCAAAAGGAATAAAAATAATAGTTTTTTCATAATATTATCTGTTTAATGTTTTAACAGCACAAATATGAAAGTTCTGCATCGGAAATTCATTATAGCATTATGTTAACATAAGCTAAAACCATCATTTATTGCTTTATGAAATAAGTTAGCAAGTCAAATTCGGTTCAGTATATTAATCAACTCACTCTTTTTAGTAGCAGATACTCCCATTCTTTTCAGAACAGAGTTACTCCTTTTATATACAGCTACATCTAAACATCCCCAAATGAATGCAATATCCGAATATTTAAACTCCAACTTTACAAGACAGCAAAAATGAATATCATCTTCTAACAAAAATTCATATTTCTTTTGCAAGCGTTCAACAAACCCTAATGATGCAATATCTATTTCTTGTAATAACATATTCCATTCTTCGGAAGAAAACATTCGCTTTTCATCAGGATTCAGTCTGTTATGTTTACAGAGTTCAAGTAGTTTTATATAAACCGGAGATGAAGCCAGAACGGATTTAAGATTCAAGCGTCTTAATTTTATTACTTCTTCATTTTTTTCATTAAGTTGTTTCTCCAAATTCTCCTGCATCCGATGATATTCTCCCAATAATTCCTGAAGACACCCTTCTTGTTGTTCTTTTTGACCTGTACCTGTCTTTAGTTGCTGATAGTGTTTCTGCAAATTATCTATTTCGATTTTTTTTTCAAATAATTCCTTCTGCAAAGATTCTATACTTATATATAAGTTTTGATGCTTCGCTTGCAATTTCACAATCTCCGCATGTCTTCGCTTTCGTTTATATAAATAAAAACAAACAAAGACTAACAGCAACCCTCCAATCAATAACAAATAATAACGATATTGAACTAAAGAAGATTCATAACGACTCACTGACTGACCATGCAATACATTCTTCAGAGAAGAAACCACCACTGTAGGCCGTTCCACCATTTTCATGGAATCTTTATATACGCCATAAAGAGTTTCATATTTCAAGGCGTTGTCTTTATCCCCCAATGCTGCTGCCACTTCCGACAACCTCATACATGCACTTGCCCGGGTATAATAACTATCCGTATCCAAACTGCGTTTCAGATAAATTGTGGCAGAATCATAATTCGTCAATCGAGAATATGCACTTCCCAAAACAAGATAATAGCCTTTCTTCGCAGAACTATCCGAGGTATATCTAAGTCCCTGATGCGCATAGAAAATGACATCTTGCAGCCGTTCCTGATAATCACAAAGATAACTTAAAGAGCTAAACACAATGGATTTTACGTGCTCATCATCAATTCCATCAACTAATTTCAAAGCCCGATTCATTATTGTATCCGCATCAGCATAATATTCTTTACCTTTCTCCATACATATATCCGCACGATGTACAAGAGCAATAGCCAAACGTAAAGTGTCGTGATGAGCTTCTGCCAACTCCACCGACTGCCTGTATAGTGAATCAGCTTCTTTGGATAGACTATGTTCCCAAAACAGAAGTCCTAAGTTATTTTTTAGCAATATACTCAACTCATAATTGTCTGTTTTCTCCAGCAACGCCGATACTGTCAGAAACTCACGGACGGTATTTTCCACCTCTTCCTTGTCTTGAAACACACGTCCCCAATAATAATGCGCCTTAGCCCGTTGAAGCATATCATCCGTAGTATCAAAATAATCAACCGCTATACGAATCAACGAATCATCCGTATGAGGCACATAGTTCTTATCTTTGGCTTGTGTCAATAGCAAAGCATACCACGCTCTTGACAATTCAGTCGTAAAAAGTGAAGATTCCACAGACTCTAGCAACGACAAAGCACTATCCGAACGGCCTGCACATATCAAAGAATCTGCATGCAACAGAGACGGGTGAGGCTTATTAACCGTAGAAATGCAGGATACCAGCAAAAGAAGAAATACCCACCAAATTTGTCTAGCTTTCATTAGTATTGTCATATTTAAGGTTGCAAAATGATTCAAAAAAAGCCCGAACGAATATTATCTTTCGGACTTTTTCTTCATTTTTATCATCTACAATGAGACTGGACGTCGTTTAGTCCACTTGTCCCAGAGAGTTTCCATATTCCATTTCTCCCTGAACCACAAAAAGAATCTCTTCAGGATCGTATTCTCCTTGTCCGTCACTCTTAGCTTCTTTCACTATGTAATCCACAATCGCTTCCAGATCAATGACAACGTAACCGTCTTCATCGGGATTAGCATCGAGAACACCACTTTCGGCATAATATTCGTCGATCAAGTCGATGAAGTAATACAACTCGTCGTCCACGAATTTCTCCTTCAGTTCCTGAGGCAGATAATTTTTAATAAACTCGACGGTCTTTTCGTCGTCAGCATCCGCCATAAAAAAGTCTTCTTCCAGTCCCATGATAATTTTAAGTATTAAGTGATAAGTTTCAAATATTACCGCTTAGAGCAGTTTCTTCACTTTTTCTACAAATACAGGTTTGCCTACAGCACCTACCTGCTTATCTACAATCTCACCATTCTTGAAAAACAGTACGGTAGGGATGTTACGGATACCATATTCGGCAGCCACATCACCATTTTCGTCTACATCGCATTTGCCGATGATTACTTGTCCTTCAAACTCTGCTGCCAGTTCTTCGATAATAGGAGCCACCATTTTACAAGGGCCACACCAAGGAGCCCAAAAATCCACAACAACCGGTTTGCCTTCTGCAAGCACCTCTTTATAGTTGTTGTCTGTAATTTCAAAAGCCATTTCTTTAAGTATTAAGTATTAATTATTAAAAATTAGTTCGTTGATTATTTCCGCCACAAAGATAATCAATTTATATGAAATCCCAGTTCGGGACGGTCTTTTAAATAGGTAATTAACTCACGCCCTACCGAAAGCTTGATCGGACGGGAAATCAAATCAACCGACATATGGTTTATATCAGCATCATCCGTCACTTTGAAATAAAGCTCCGTATTGCCCGGATGGTCTTTCGTCAACGTCGCCAGTTCTGTGACTAACGCAGAGTTCAAGACTGACAATGGAATAACGATTGTTATCTTCTGTACCAATTCTTCTTTTACGTCCGGTAGAAGTTCCATAGAGGTTATCTTCACTTCCAGTTCATCCTGCCGCCATTGTTTTGCCTGGCAACGGGCTTTGATATATAAAAAAGTACCCTCGTTGAGATATCCCTGATAAGTCACCCAGTCATTTCCCCAGAATGGGATTTCGGTAGAACCGGAATAGTCTTCTATCTTGGCGATGCCATAAGGATTTCCATTCTTACTGATTCCACGACGAACACTGGTCACAATGCCGCCCATTGTTATTTCACGACCGGCTAATGCTGCTTTATCTTCCAAATCTGCCATACGAGTATTGCAGACATGTTCCAATACAATAGAGAATTCATCCAACGGATGAGCGGAAAGATAGATACCGACTAGGTCGCGCTCCCGGTTCAGACGGTCAAGATCACTCCAACGCTCCACTCCCTGGGGAATTTCAGGAGTTGCCACATCAATCACGTTCTCACCACCGAACAAGGAGTTGACAGCAGCCATCTTATCTGCCTGGTAACGGTTTCCATAACGCATCAGAGTTTCCAGGAATACCTCCCCTTTGGAGTTGACTGCGAAATATTGCTCACGTTTCAGTTCCGGAAAACTGTCAAAGCCACCGGCCAATGCGAGACATTCCATGTTCTTCTTGTTGCAGGCATTCAAGTTGACACGTTGCACAAAGTCGAAAATTCCGGCAAAAGGCCCATTCTTTTCACGCTCTTCCATAATGCTTTGCACAGCGGCTTCGCCTACCCCCTTCACCGCACCAAGTCCGAAACGGATATTACCGTCATGGTTTACAGTAAATTTCAGATTACTCTCATTCACATCCGGTCCAAGTGTCTGGATACCCATTGCCTTACATTCGTCCATCAGTTTCGTGATATCAGTAATATTCGACAAACTTCGGCTCATAACAGCCGCCATATATTCGGCAGGATAGTTCGCTTTCAGATAAGCCGTTTGATAAGCAACCCATGAATAGCAGGTAGCATGCGATTTATTGAACGCATAGGACGCAAACTTTTCCCAGTCCGTCCAAATCTTTTCGAGGACTTTCGGGTCATGTCCGTTTTTTCGTCCGCCTTCGATAAATTTAGGTTTCATGTGATCCAGCTTGTCACGCAGCTTCTTACCCATTGCTTTACGAAGAGCATCAGATTCGCCACGAGTAAAGTCCGCCAACAGACGTGACAAAAGCATCACCTGTTCCTGATAGACTGTAATACCATACGTATCTTTCAGGTATTTCTCCATTATTGGAATATCATATTCAATCGGCTTACGACCATGTTTACGGTCAATGAAGTCAGGAATATAATCCATCGGTCCCGGACGATAGAGGGCATTCATGGCAATCAAATCTTCGAATGTGGAAGGCTGCAATTCGCGCAAGTACTTCTGCATACCGGCAGATTCAAA
Source organism: Bacteroides acidifaciens (assembly GCF_903181435.1). Lineage (NCBI taxonomy): Bacteria > Pseudomonadati > Bacteroidota > Bacteroidia > Bacteroidales > Bacteroidaceae > Bacteroides > Bacteroides acidifaciens. The sequence goes on along the minus strand of NZ_CAEUHO010000001.1, from coordinate 139,268 downwards.
CTGGAATGTACCAATCGTACGACCATCACTGTATAACTTATAGGTAGCAGGGTCGTTGATATCTATCATATCCACATCTACTTCGATGCTACGGCTCAGACGGATATTTTCGACAGCTTCCTTGATAATGGACAAAGTTTTCAGTCCCAGAAAGTCCATTTTAATCAGTCCGGTATCCTCAATGACCGATCCTTCATACTGGGTGACGAGCATCTTTTCACCCGTTTCCTTATCGTCGGCGGTGCTGACCGGCACCCAATCGGTAATATCATCACGGCAGATAATCGTACCACATGCATGCACACCTGTACCGCGCACGTTACCCTCAAGCATCTTGGCATATTTGAGCGTATCTCTCACCAATGGGTCTGGCGATACTTCGGCTGCCTGCAATTCGGGAACATATTCGATGGCGTTTCGCAAGTTCAACTTCTTGTCGGGAATCTTGTCCGGCACTAATTTTGCCAGACGGTCAGATTCGGAGAGAGGAAGTTTTTGCACACGGGCAACGTCCTTAATCGCCAATTTCGTAGCCATCGTACCATAAGTGATGATATGAGCCACTTTTTCTTGCCCGTATTTATTAGTCACCCACCGGAGCACTTCACCACGACCGTCATCATCGAAGTCCACATCAATATCGGGCAATGAAATACGGTCAGGATTCAGGAAACGTTCGAACAGCAAGTCATACTGGATAGGGTCGATTTTCGTAATGCCCAGGCAGTATGCCACTGCCGAACCGGCAGCGGAACCACGCCCCGGCCCTACGGATACCCCCAACTCTTTACGGGCAGCATTGATAAAGTCCTGCACAATCAAGAAGTATCCGGGGAACCCCATCGTCTTCATGATGTACAATTCGAAATTCATACGTTCCTTTACTTCTTCGGTCAACGGTTCGCCATATATCCGCTTCGCTCCGTCAAAAGCCAGCTTGGCAAGATAGTCTCCTTCGAGTTTGATACGATAAAGTTTATCGTAGCCACCCAGACGTTTGATTTTTGCCTTCCCTTCTTCTTCACTCAACACCACATTACCATGCTCATCTTGGGTGAACTCATCGTAAAGGTCTTTTTCCGTATATTTAGCCCTATATCCCTCTTCCGTCCCGAAATCTTCGGGAATAGCGAAAGTAGGCATGATAGGCGCATGGTCGATAGAGTAATATTCTACTTTGTCGAGGATTTCCAACGTATTGCTCAAGGCTTCCGGCACATCGGCAAAGAGCTCATTCATCTCCTCCCGTGTTTTCATCCATTCCTGTTTGGTGTAAAGCATACGGCTCGGATCATCCAGGTCCTTACCGGTACTCAAACAAATCAGGCGGTCATGTGCTTCGGCATTTTCTTCATCCACGAAGTGGACGTCGTTCGTACAAACCAGCTTGATGTTGAACTTCTGAGCGTATTCCATCAGGTATTTGTTCACATTTACCTGCAATGGGTAACATTCGTGATTGGCACGGGGAACAGTTGCCTTATGGCGCTGCATCTCAAGATAAAAATCATCACCGAACAAATTCTTATACCATTGTATAGCTTCTTCAGCTTCCGCAAATTGTCCGGCAGTAATCCGTTTCGGTATCTCACCACCGAGGCAGGCGGAGCAGACAATCAGTCCTTCATGATACTTTTCGAGTTCGCTGCGGTCTGTACGCGGACGCATATAATATCCGCGCGTCCACGCGTGCGATACTAATTTAATAAGGTTATGATAGCCTTTTTCGTTCTTAGCCAATACAATCAAGTGATAACCGCTTTGGTCTGGCTTTCCTTCTTTCAAATCCATTGTGCGGCGCGCCACATACATTTCACAACCGATGATGGGTTTGAAAAGTTTGTTTTCCGCTTCCACTATCTTGGCTTTGCAAGCGGCAATCTCCGCTTCTTTGTCCTCACACTCTATGGTACCGGCTTCAATTCCCGCTATCCGCTTTTTCAAGTCCTTGACTTCACCTTTCGGACCGCTATTCTTCTTATTGACGTAGTTCGTAAATTCCTTGATACCGAACATATTTCCATGATCGGTCACGGCAATACCCTTCATTCCATTCTTCATCGCCTTATCTACCAGACGAGCCACGCTTGCCTGACCATCCAAGAGAGAATACTGGGTATGGACATGTAAATGAACGAAATCCTGCATAATGATAAGTAGTTAATTTGAAGGCATAAAAGTACGACCTCTTGAGTTATAAACAAAAATAATCCTCAAAAAGTTATCAACATTCACATTTCTATGCTCATTTACTTGCTGATTTTTTAAATTAAGTATATTTTTGCAGACAATATCATTAAACAGCACTCATGGGCCGACTAAAAAAATTGAAGAAAATACGTATTCACCGCGAAGGAACACATATATTATGGGCTAGCTTTTTGCTATTGCTACTGATGAATGCAGCTCTTTATTGGGGAATCGATTGCAAAATTCCATTTTATGTGGTAGCAGTAGCGAGTATCGCAATCTATCTGCTAATGGTGAACTTCTTCCGTTGTCCGATCCGTCTTTTCGGGCAGGACACCGAGAAAATAGTCGTGGCACCTGCCGATGGTAAAATCGTTGTTATCGAAGAAGTCGATGAGAACGAATATTTCCACGACCGCCGATTGATGATTTCTATCTTTATGAGCATTGTGAATGTTCACGCCAACTGGTATCCGGTGGACGGTACCGTCAAAAAGGTGGCTCACCACAATGGCAACTTTATGAAAGCCTGGCTTCCGAAAGCCAGCACAGAAAACGAACGTTCTACGGTAGTGATTGAAACTCCCGAAGGAGTGGAAATACTCACACGCCAAATTGCCGGTGCTGTAGCACGCCGTATCGTAACCTACGCGGAAGTAGGCGAAGAATGTTATATCGACGAACACATGGGATTCATCAAATTCGGCTCCCGCGTGGATGTATATTTGCCTATCGGCACAGAAGTATGTGTCAGCATGGGGCAATTAACAACCGGTAACCAAACGGTTATCGCAAAACTCAAATAATTCTGTCACAATGACAAACGTTATTAAAAACAGTATTCCGAATACCGTAACCTGCCTGAACCTTTTCTCCGGTTGTATTGCTTGCGTCATGGCTTTTGAAGCAAAATACGAGCTGGCATTGCTTTTCATTATCTTAAGTGCCATTTTCGATTTCTTTGACGGACTGTTGGCCCGTACGCTCAATGCACATTCCATCATCGGAAAAGACTTGGATTCGTTGGCAGATGATGTCAGTTTCGGTGTGGCGCCTTCACTGATTGTATTCTCTTTGTTTAAAGAGATGTACTATCCCGCAAGTATGGAATTTATTGCTCCATATCTGCCTTATGCGGCATTTTTGATTTCCGTATTCTCCGCTTTGCGTTTGGCTAAGTTCAATAATGATACCCGGCAGACAAGCTCTTTTGTCGGTCTTCCTGTTCCCGCAAATGCTTTATTTTGGGGCTCTTTGGTAGCAGGGGCACATGACTTGCTGGTTTCCGAAAACTGCCATCCTGTCTATCTTTTTATACTTGTCTGTCTGTTTTCATGGTTGCTGGTATCAGAAATACCTATGTTTTCCCTGAAATTCAAAAATCTGTCATGGGCTGACAATAAAGTCAGTTTTATTTTCTTGATTATTTGTATTCCTTTCCTTGTTTTTCTGGGAATCAGTAGCTTTGCGGCCATTATTGTATGGTATATTTTACTTTCACTTTTTACAAGAAAAAGTAAATAAACAATCTCTTGGCACGTTTGTTGTACTATGAGTTTTATCAAAGTTACAACGTAAAAATCATAGCCCGATGCATATACTTTTATTTATACTTATCTTTATTATTGCCATTGTCGTATTTGGTCTTTCGATTATCGGATTTTTGCTAAGAGCCATATTCGGGATCGGTCGCCGTTCGTCGTCATCATCTCGTCCGAAACAAGCCGAATCCGGACGTACTGCTACAGGACAACAGGAATACGGTCAGAGCCCCCAGAATCCAACAGATAATGAAGAAGAAATATATTCAGAGAATGTATCGGGAAGAAGACACAAGAAAATATTCACGCAGGATGATGGTGAGTATGTAGACTTTGAGGAAATTAAGGAATAAATGATCAACGTTTCGCAGCAAAAAACTCTTTCATAAGCTTAGCACACTCATCAGCCATCAAGCCTTTAACAACGACTGTTTTAGGATGCAGAGCCGAACCGGCATATTTCTGATAGCCACGTTTCTCATCTTCGGCGCCAAACACGAGTCTGCCCGTTTGTGCCCAGGCGATAGCTCCGGCACACATCACACAGGGTTCAACTGTGACATACAGGGTACATTCATTGAGATATTTACCACCAAGAACATTGGCTGCAGCAGTAATCGCCTGCATTTCGGCATGGGCTGTCACATCATTCAATGTTTCCGTGAGATTGTGGGCACGCGCAATAATCCGCTCTTTACAAACCACAACAGCCCCTACGGGCACTTCTCCCCGCTCGGCAGCTTTACGTGCCTCTATCAAAGCCTGTTTCATGAAATAAGTATCGTCCAGCACTCTCTTTAATTTTTAATCATAAACTATCCCCTATCGTCTCATATCGTGCTCACCGAAAAGGGTCGGATAATCTTCTTCCATATTCTTATGGATAAACATGAGAATGGTTTCGCGAAGCCAACGTGACTTATTCGTTATCTTGTACTTTTCAAGATAACGATCTACAATCAGTTGCTCTTCATCGCTCAACAAAATGCTCATCCGTCGTTCTCTTTTAGTACATTCGACGTGCATTTTCAGGCACTTCTTACTTCTTTTTCTCATATCTTCTGCAAAATTACTTTTACTTCTGTAAATTCAAAGAATAAAAGCAGTAAATTTGCAAAAAAAGATGGCGAAACATAATGAATTGGGTAAAGCCGGAGAAAATGCCGCAGTAGCCTATCTGGAACAGCAAGGCTATATCATCCGCGACCGAAATTGGAGAAAAGGCCGTTTGGAATTAGATATTGTGGCTGTAAAGGACCTTGAATTGATTGTAGCAGAAGTGAAAACACGCAGCAACACTCAGTTTGCAGAGCCGGAAGATGCCGTTGATTTACCCAAGATAAGACGTACTGTACGCGCTGCGGATACGTATATGAAACTATTTCAAATTGACATCCCTGTACGTTTCGATATTATTACCGTAGTGGGTAACGATGGAGATTTTAAGATTGAGCATATGAAAGAGGCATTTTATCCGCCTTTATTCTAAAGTTCACACCCAAAAGTGCAAAGTGTACACTGATTTATTATAAATTTGAATTATTATGAACGTAGAAACTGTCAGAGAATATTGCTTAAACAAGAAAGGAACTACCGAATCTTTTCCTTTTGATGAGGTATCACTTGTTATAAAAGTAATGAACAAGATGTTTGCCCTTATTGACCTGGAAGGAGCAAATCACATCTCATTAAAATGCGATCCGGAAAAGGCGATTGAACTGCGCGAACATTATTCCGGAATTGAAGGAGCTTACCATTTCAACAAGAAGTACTGGAATAGCGTCCGCTTTGACAGTGATGTAGATGACAAACTCATGAAAGAGCTGATAGACCACTCTTATGATGAAGTAATCAAGAAGTTTACAAAAAAGCTACGTGCAGAATATGATGCTCTCCCCTGAATTATTTCCGGTTCCATTGGTTCATATCAGCGAAACGAACTCTACCAACAACTATCTGCAAACTCTGTGTGCCCAAGAAAAGATAGAAGAGTTTACGACTGTAGTCGCCGACTTCCAAACTTCCGGACGGGGACAGCGTGGAAATTCGTGGGAATCGGAGCCGTACAAAAATCTCCTTTTCAGCTTTGTGCTTCTTCCCGAGTTTCTGGAAGCACGCCGCCAGTTTCTTATTTCTCAGATTATATCTTTAGCTATCAAAGAAGAACTGGATACTTATACTAATGATGTTTCTATCAAATGGCCGAACGATATTTACTGGAAAGAGAAGAAAATATGCGGCATATTGATAGAAAACGACTTGATGGGACGGAATATCAGCCAAAGTATTGCGGGAATCGGAATCAATATCAACCAGGAAGAGTTTCACAGCCCGGCTCCCAATCCTGTCTCATTGTACCAAATCACAGGAAAGCAATATGATATTTTTGAGGTATTGAAGAATATTATGCTGCGAATACAGTCTTATTATAATCAACTTAAAAAGAATGATACTTCATCAATTGTTGCCCACTATGAAAAATCGCTTTTCAGAAAGGAAGGGATGCATCGGTACAAAGATGCTGACGGAGAGTTCCTTGCACGGATTGTGTGTGTAGAACCCGAAGGAAGATTGATTTTGGAAGATGAGAGCCAGACAAAAAGAGGATATATGTTTAAGGAAGTGGAATATTTATTGAAATAAATAATTGACTGCCTGATTAAAAACATTATCTTTGAAAGTTTGTATATAGTAATGCAAGAATTTACGCTTATGAAAAAAAGACTTTTTATCGCGCCGTTTAATATATTAATTATCTTATTAGGCATTATTGCTTCTTGTAGTGATGACAAAGATACTATATTAGAGGGTAATGGGTTAAAGGAAAAAAGTTGGTCCACCGACAAGACTTATTCCATTTCTGAGGGACAGACACTAAAGTTTACTTTTAATGCACGTTCCAGTTGGACGGCAAATAGTAATTCTACAACATTTCTGACACTGAGTGCAAATTCCGGCAACTCAGGCGAAAACACATTGGAAATTACTGCGAACAAATCTTCTCAGCAGCAAGGTACTGTCACAATCAAGGTAAATGGCTATTCTGTCGAAACCTATATTAATTTAAAGTTAAGCAGCAACACTGAACACGAAGATAACGAAGTCAACTATGCAGTAGACGAATACTTGAAAAAGATGTATTTATGGAATGACGATTATAAGAAATTAACTCCGGACTTCACTCTATCCTATGATAAGTTCCTAGAAAATACCTTAATGAGTATGACTACTAATACTTTAGATAAAAAAGTATATATTAATAATTCCGGTCAATCATATTATGCCTTGTTCTCTTTCATCCAAAAATTAGACCCCGATTTACAGCCAACTCGCAGTAGCAACACTATAGAAAAGAAAGTCTTACAATACAATTTTGGTTTTATTGATATGCTACCTGTAGCGTATCGTGGCACTTCAAATTCAACATATATATTTCTTGCCGTTCAAGGTGTGCATCCCGGTTCTTCCGCCCATCAAGCAGGAATAAAACGTGGAACTAAGATTACCCAAATCAATGGTCAGAGATTGACAGAAAACAATTGGTTTGACTATTATTACAATTTACGTATTCCCACTTCGTCAATATCATTGGAAGTAAAAGACTACGAAGGAAAAACTTATAATATTAATTCCGGTCCGATTTATCCAAATCCGGTAATTCTCTCTCAAGTTAAACAGATAGGCTTACATAAAATCGGCTACTTAGCATATTCCGCTTTTGAAGCAGGATTTGACCAGGAACTTTTTGATACCTTTAAAAATTTCCATAATCAATCGATTACCGATTTAATTTTAGACCTCCGTTATAACGGAGGAGGACACGTTATATCCGCCAATTTAATGGCTAGTTGTATTGCAGGGGAAGCTTGCGCCGGAAAAACTTTCGCTTCTTATCGCTACAATAGCAGTCGCATGGAAGTACTTGGGAATCAACGCCCTACTGAACAATTCGCCTATAGCAAATATGCAAATCTAAACAATACATCGCTTGCTGCCGGTGCGTTGAATTTACCAACCGTTTACTGTCTCGTTAGCAATAATACAGCCTCATCTAGTGAATTAGTTATCAACTCATTAAAAGGGATTGGCATTGACGTTAAACTAATCGGAATGACCACACATGGTAAAAATGTTGGAATGGAAGGAATTACAATTAACACAGCGGCAGCTAAGTACGAGCTATACCCTATAACTTTCCAATCATATAATGCCAAAGGAAATGGTGACTATGCAAACGGATTCCAACCGGAATATATAATAGATGAGGATGCCCCGAACGGGAATAATATGTTTGAAGGTTATGGTGATTTCGGTACTAGCGAGGACCCACTATACGCTATAGCGGAAAGTCTTATCACAGGAACAAATCTTATTAAGTCTACCACACGTTCTATCAATAAGGTAGTCGGTAAACCACTGAAAAAACCGGAAGTTAAACATATAGGAATGATAAAATAACAAACTTATATAATTAGAGAAAGAGTTGAATCGCCTATCGATTCAACTCTTTCTCTATTCTCAATATCTTATCCAACGTCTTTTGAGCCTCAGTCGACGGAAACCTTAAAACAACCTTCTGCAAAGAGCTCCGTGCCTTTTCGTATCCCGTAGCAAAGACTTTTGACAATCCATCCCGATACCGGGCATATTGCATTTTCGTTGGCGATGATATTTTCTTATAGTCAGTCTCCAACTGCTTCTTTTCCCGCTCAGCCATCAAATAATAGTAATTCCCTAAAAAGATATTGGCAGCCAAGTTGTCTGCGTCCAATTGCAATATATTCTCATACAGGCGCAGAGCATCCTTTTCTTGTCCTCGATAAACTTGCATTTCGGCACAGGGTTCAAGATAATCTACATTATTGGGAGCCTTTTGAAGTAACTCTTTATAGAACAGGTAAGCCTTGTCGTAATTCCGCCTCTTTCTATAGGCAATCGCCAATTCATTTGCCAGCTTCACGCTAATTTCACTGTTTTTATCCACACTCGTCCAATAATACATTTCCGTGCGGTCAATATTCAGACTGATCGTTTGTCGGAAATAGCTCACAGCCTGTCCGTGCTGCCCGGCTTCGATAGCGGCAGACACTTTCTGCAACATCTCATCCACCGACTGCGCATTGAGCATCAGCGGCAACGAAAACAATGATAAAAAGAAGATAGTTAAGGCTCTCATAATCCAATATTTGCTATTTAGTTCGTGACACACAAAGATACAATAAAAAAATAAAAAATGTACCTTTGCGCACAAAAAGAACAATCGATTTGATAAAAGTGTTTCTATAAAATGATAGATAAAAAACAAACCTCTGAAAACAGACGAATATTACAGATTGCCATACCATCGATTATATCCAATATAACCGTTCCTCTACTGGGACTTATTGATGTCACCATAGTAGGTCATCTCGATTCTCCGGCGTATATCGGAGCCATTGCCGTAGGGGGAATGTTATTCAATATTATCTATTGGATTTTCGGATTCCTGCGCATGGGGACGAGTGGCATGACTTCACAAGCTTACGGGCAGCATGACCTTAATGAAATCACCCGGCTATTGCTTCGCTCGGTCGGCGTCGGCTTATTCATAGCAGTCTGCCTGTTGGTACTCCAGTATCCTATCTTGAAACTGGCATTCACTTTTATACAGACTACTCCGGAAGTTGAACAACTGGCAACCACCTATTTCTATATCTGTATTTGGGGAGCACCTGCCATATTGGGACTGTATGGATTCGCAGGCTGGTTTATCGGCATGCAGAACTCACGTTTCCCGATGTATATCGCCATCACCCAAAATATCGTCAATATCGCAGCCAGTCTATGTCTTGTCTATCTGCTGGACATGAAAGTGGCAGGAGTAGCCACAGGAACCCTTATCGCACAATATGCAGGTTTCATTATGGCAATACTGTTATACATACGTTATTACGGCAAGCTCCGTAAACGAATCGCATGGAAAGACATCTGGCAGAAACAAGCCATGTACCGCTTCTTCCAGGTCAACCGGGATATATTCTTCCGCACGCTTTGCCTTGTCATGGTCACCATGTTCTTTACTTCAGCCGGAGCCGCACAAGGAGAAATCGTATTGGCTGTGAACACATTGCTCATGCAATTATTTACGCTCTTTTCCTATATCATGGACGGCTTTGCCTATGCCGGTGAAGCATTGGCGGGACGTTATATCGGTGCCAAAAATCAAACAGGTCTGCGCAGTACGGTCCATCACCTTTTCTATTGGGGATTCGGGCTTTCACTGGTATTCACTATCCTATATTCTGCCGGTGGGAAGGAGTTTTTGGGATTACTGACTAATAATGATTCCGTAATCAATGCATCGGACTCCTATTTTTATTGGGCACTCGCCATTCCATTAGCAGGCTTCTCCGCCTTCCTGTGGGATGGAGTCTTTATTGGTGCTACTGCCACCCGCCAGATGCTTTACTCGATGTTAATCGCTTCTGCCAGCTTTTTCGGAATATATTACGCATTTCATTCTCTTTTGGGAAATCATGCTTTATGGCTGGCTTTTCTTGTTTATCTTTCATTGAGAGGAATTGTACAAACCTTCCAGGGAAGACAAATCATGAAAAAAGTAATCGTATCTCAATAAGGCTATATGACAAATTATCTCTATATTTGCGGCAAACAATAAAAAGCAAAAGATATGGCTAAGTATAAAAGAATCTTGCTGAAACTAAGCGGAGAGAGCCTGATGGGCGAAAAGCAATACGGCATTGACGAAAAAAGGCTGGCAGAATATGCAGAGCAAATCAAAGAAATCCACAGACAAGGCGTGCAGATAGGCATCGTTATCGGTGGTGGAAATATCTTCCGTGGATTAAGTGGAGCCAATAAAGGTTTCGACCGTGTAAAAGGCGACCAGATGGGGATGTTGGCAACTGTTATCAATAGCCTGGCATTGAGTTCGGCACTGGTAGCTGCCGGAGTGAAAGCCCGTGTATTGACAGCAGTCCGCATGGAGCCTATCGGTGAATTCTATAGCAAGTGGAAAGCTATCGAATGTATGGAAAACGGTGAGGTTGTCATCATGTCCGCAGGAACGGGAAATCCTTTCTTTACTACTGACACAGGTTCTTCATTAAGAGGAATTGAAATCGAAGCAGATGTAATGCTGAAAGGTACTCGTGTAGATGGCATTTATACTGCCGACCCTGAAAAGGACCCTACGGCAACCAAGTTCGACGACATTACATACGATGAAGTACTGAAACGCGGATTGAAAGTAATGGACTTGACAGCGACTTGTATGTGCAAAGAAAACAACCTGCCTATCGTCGTATTTGACATGGATACGGTAGGTAACCTTAAAAAAGTAATCGACGGAGAAGAAATAGGTACAGTTGTACACAACTGATTAACTCCTTCAATACATCTTTAACAAGGCAGAGAATCCCCGGAACGGGATTCTCTGCCTTGTTTTGTATATAATTACTTGCACTATTCCGATTCTCCTCCTTCAGGAAGCTACCCTTTATACACAAGTATATATTATTTTTTTATCTTTGCTTGATGTTATTAGAGACAGATCAAATTCGTGATCCTCGGCTTTTGCGACGTTTAAACTTAATTTGCTCTCAGATGGTTGTCCATCAAAGTGCTATAGTGAATCAATTTAGTAAGGAACATAAAGAAAAGATGGGTGCTTATAGATTTTTGAACAATTCCTCAGTCAGTTCTGATGCTATCTTATCAGGTCTGATACAAACTTGCTGTAAGAATGCTTCCGGTCGTAAGCATTTACTGTGTATTCAAGATACCTCGGAGATAAACTATGAGGCTCATGTTGAGCGAATGAAGAAAAAAACAGTCAGTCCCGGCATTGTCGGTCAAAAGCAATGTGGTACTTTTTTGCATCCAGTCTTGGTAGTGGATGCCTCCAGCCATATTCCTATAGGCTTTTCTTCGGTCAAGCAGTGGAATCGCTCACCGGATGCTTTAAGTCGTGAAGAACGTAATTACAGATATCAGCCTATAGAAGAAAAAGAGTCATATCGTTGGATAGAAAGTGGCATGGCTGCCAGTGAGCAAATGCCCCGGGATGCAGTTAAAACGATTATCGGTGACCGTGAAGCGGACATTTTCGAGCTTTTCAGCCGTATCCCTGCTGATAATGTTCACTTGCTGATCCGTTCTGTTCATGAAAGGAATTGCCGGTTGGATAATCCAGACTGTTCTGTCCATCTGAATACATTAATGGATCAGGCTGTTCTACGGGCAGAGTATAGCTTTGAAGTGCTCCCGGGAAGCGGACGTAAGAAACGGATAGCGTGTATGGAACTTCGCTTTGAAAGAGTCACTTTGTGCGCTCCTGTTAACGGTCCGGCAAAGGGCAGTCCCCCTGTTAGTCTTTATTGCATACATGTTAAAGAAAAATCTTCCAGTACACCGATAAATGAGAGTCCTATTGAATGGAGACTGCTAACTACACATGTGGTGGAGACTGTAGAACAAGCAATTGAATGTATCGGTTGGTATCGTTGTAGATGGCTGATTGAAGAGTTGTTCAGAGTACTCAAAAGAAAGGGATTCATGATTGAGGACGCACAGTTGGAAACAGTTTCGGCATTACAAAAACTAATCTTAATTTCCTTGCAGGCAGCCCTGCAGGTGATGGTACTCAAACTTTCTTTTGATAAAGAAGATGAAAACCTCTCTTCAGAAATCTACTTTACAAGCAAAGAAATAGAATTATTACATATAGTAGGAAAAAAGAGTGAGGGAAATACAAAAATACAGCAAAATCCATATAAAAAAGAATCAATGGCATGGGCGGCATGGATTATTGCAAGGTTAGGAGCATGGAGTGCATACAAGAGCCAGTCCATTCCAGGATATATAACCTTTAAGAATGGACTGGATAGATTTTATACACAGTTTGAATTGTATGAGTTAATCAGCTAAGACTTGTGTATAAAGGGTAGCTTCCCGAAGGAGGGGAAACCATGCGGACGAAGTCATATCGAACTTACGTTAATTACCCCCTACATTCCTAAAGACTATCCTTCCACCTGCACTCCTTTAATCCTCGAACTGCATGATTTTATTCGTCTGACTACAGTTGAACTTTCATCTAACTATAGTCAGACGAATATATTTATGCATAAACGATATTAGTTCTATGCAGGCAGAAGATTAGTTTTCAGCATACGAAAGATTAAATTATACTATCAACGGGGTGAAACGCTTGTTTATCATGTGCGAACTGCGTACTTTTGCACGCCATTTTAAAAACTTAAAACGATGAACAGCAAAACCAAAGGCTTTATCTATGGAGCGATTGCCGCCGCAAGTTATGGTATGAATCCTCTTTTTGCGCTCCCGCTCTATGCAGCAGGCATGAGTGTCGATACGGTATTATTCTACCGTTACTTTTTTGCTGTCATTGTATTAGGGATACTAATGAAGATGCAACATCAATCTTTCTCCCTTCAGAAAGCGGATATTCCGCCGTTGGTTATTATGGGATTGTTGTTCTCATTTTCTTCCTTACTCCTTTTTATGAGCTATAACTACATGGACGCAGGAATCGCATCCACGATTCTATTCGTCTATCCGGTGATGGTAGCTGTTATCATGGGAGCGTTTTTCAAAGAAAAGATTTCAGCGATTACCATATTTTCCATCCTGCTGGCACTTTCGGGCATCGCATTGCTATATCAGGGAGATGGCGGTAAGCCGTTATCAACCGTGGGAATCATCTTTGTCCTGTTGTCTTCACTCTCCTATGCTATATATATAGTAGGTGTGAACCGTTCGACACTGAAAAACCTGCCGACAACAAAACTCACATTTTATGCTATTCTGTTCGGGCTTTCGGTTTATATTGTCCGCCTGAACTTCTGCACGGAACTGCAAGCCATACCATCCGCATGGCTTTGGGCAGATGTACTGGCACTGGCTATTCTGCCTACTGCCGTATCATTGGTATGCACAGCACTGGCTATCCATTATATAGGCTCTACGCCGACAGCCATCTTAGGCGCTTTGGAACCTGTGACGGCTTTGTTTTTCGGAGTTCTTTTGTTTCACGAAAAACTCACGCCCCGGTTAATGGTAGGTATTTTAATGATTATCACCGCCGTTACCTTGATTATCATTGGCAAGTCGCTCATAAAAAAGATGAGTATGCTGTTGCAGATGAACAAAAAATAATATACTTTTGCTAATTAATCAATCGAATAGCAACTTTAATTATCGAAAAATATGGTAGACGTAAAGACTTGCCTTGACAATGCACAAGAAAAAATGGATATGGCGATCATGTATCTGGAAGAAGCACTGGCACATATCCGCGCCGGAAAAGCGAGTACCCGACTGTTGGACGGTATCCGTGTAGACTCTTACGGAAGCATGGTTCCTATCAGCAATGTAGCAGCCGTGACCACACCCGATGCACGCAGCATCGCCATCAAACCCTGGGATAAAAGCATGTTCCGTGTCATCGAAAAAGCAATTATCGACTCCGACCTCGGCATCATGCCCGAAAATAACGGTGAAATAATCCGTATCGGTATCCCGCCTTTGACGGAAGAACGTCGTAAACAACTGGCAAAACAGTGTAAAAGCGAAGGCGAAACGGCTAAAGTAAGCGTGCGTAACGCCCGCCGTGACGGTAACGACGCATTGAAAAAAGCCGTAAAAGACGGATTGGCAGAAGACGAGCAGAAGAATGCGGAAGCTAAACTGCAAAAAATCCATGATAAGTATATCAAACAAATTGATGATATGCTGGCTGAAAAAGACAAAGAAATAATGACAGTATAAGTTGAGAACTCTCCATTCATGAAGGGATTAGTAATCAAAAACACAGGTAGCTGGTATCAGGTAAAGACCGATGACGGGCAACTTATCGAATGTAAAATCAAAGGTAATTTCCGACTCAAAGGTATCCGTAGCACCAATCCGGTAGCGGTGGGCGACCGTGTTCAGATTATACTCAATCAGGAAGGCACTGCTTTCATCAACGAAATAGAAGATAGGAAGAACTACATTATCCGTCGTTCTTCCAATCTTTCTAAACAATCCCACATTCTTGCCGCCAATCTCGACCAGTGCATGTTGGTGATAACCGTCAACTATCCCGAAACTTCCACTATCTTCATCGACCGTTTTCTTGCATCGGCAGAAGCCTACCGGGTTCCTGTCAAACTGATATTCAACAAAATAGACGCTTACGATGAAGACGAACTACGCTATTTGGACGCACTCATCAATTTGTACACACATATCGGATATCCCTGTTTCAAGGTTTCCGCCAAGAATGGCGACGGGATAAATGAGATTAAAAAGGCTTTGGAAGGTAATATCACTTTATTCTCCGGTCATTCGGGAGTAGGCAAATCGACGCTTATCAACGCCCTACTACCGGGAATAGAAGCTAAAACCGGCGAAATATCCTCTTATCATAACAAGGGAATGCATACCACTACTTTCTCCGAAATGTTTCCTGTAGACGGAGACGGGTATATCATCGATACTCCAGGCATCAAAGGCTTCGGCACATTCGATATGGAAGAGGAAGAAATCGGACATTATTTCCCCGAAATATTCAAGATTTCCACCGACTGCAAATACAATAACTGTACCCATCGCCACGAACCGGGATGCGCTGTGCGCAAAGCGGTAGAAGAACACCTGATAAGCGAATCACGTTACACCTCTTATCTGAATATGCTGGAAGATAAAGAGGAAGGCAAATACCGGGCTGCTTACTAACTCTCTTCCCGCCTTCGGGAGATTAACGTTTTTTTACTACAATCTTTATTAAACCTTTCCGATTAGAAGATGTCTAATCTTCTAAAGAACGTGAATTCGATATAAGTTCGCCCGCATGGCTTCCCCTCCTTCGGAAAGGAGGGGTGTCCGAAGGACGGGGTGGTAGGTAAATATAGTAACCTGTTATTCAGCAATATATAGATCTACAAATTCACCTACCACCTCCCCCTACGGGGACTCCTCCTTCCTGAAGGAGGAGAATCGAAAAGTACAAACATCTATCGAACTGACGTTAAAGACGTAATGTAACATGCTATATACTATACTAAACCATGAATAAGAAAACTAAATGGGGCATCATTATTCTTGTCGGTGCCGGTATTATCGGTGGTGGAATCTACTCACAATTACCCAAAAAGAACAACGAACTGGCCGCTGCCGACAAAGTGATGGGCGGCAAATCCAAAAAGGGAAAGCAGATTTTAAATGTGAACGCCAAAGTCATAAAGCCACAATCCCTGACAGATGAATTTACGACTACAGGGGTACTTCTGCCTGACGAAGAAGTGGATTTGTCTTTCGAGACTTCCGGCAAGATTGTTGAAATTAATTTTGAGGAAGGAACATCGGTAAAGAAAGGTCAGTTGCTTGCCAAAGTAAACGACCGGCAGTTGCAGGCACAATTACAACGTCTTGTTTCACAATTGAAATTGGCAGAAGACCGCGTATTCCGCCAAGACGCGTTACTGAAACGCGATGCTGTCAGTAAAGAAGCCTACGAGCAAGTGAAAACAGATTTGGCTACCTTGAATGCCGACATAGAAATAATCAAAGCTAATATCGAGTTGACCGAGCTTCGTGCTCCGTTTGACGGAATTATCGGGCTTCGCCAAGTCAGTATCGGTACCTACGCCTCTCCTACTACGGTCGTAGCCAAACTGACAAAAATCGCTCCCCTCAAAGTTGAATTTTCCGTACCGGAGCGTTATGCCAAGCAGATTAAAAAAGGGACTAACTTAAACTTCAATGTTGAAGGCAATTTGGATGCGTTCGGCGCGCAAGTGTATGCTGTGGAATCGACCATCGACCCCAACCTGCACCAGTTTACCGCCCGTGCACTCTATCCGAATGTCAACCATATCCTACTCCCCGGCCGCTATGCAAGCGTATTGATAAAAAAAGACGAAATAGCCAATGCCATCGCTATCCCTACGGAAGCAATTGTGCCGGAAATGGGTAAAGACAAAGTCTACCTGTATAAATCCGGAAAGGCCGAACCGGTGGAAGTCACTACCGGCATCCGCACCGCATCCGAAGTGCAGGTGATAAGGGGATTGCACATGGGAGATACTATCATCACCTCAGGAACATTGCAGCTCCGCACCGGACTTGCCGTGAAACTCGACAACATTGATTAATACCAGCGCCCTATGAATATATCCGAATTAAGCATACGCCGACCGGTATTAGCCACCGTACTGACAATCATTATCCTACTCTTCGGATTTTTCGGATACAACTACCTGGGTGTCCGTGAATATCCGTCAGTGGATAATCCGATTATTTCCGTCAGTTGCTCCTATCCGGGAGCCAATGCCGACGTTATCGAGAACCAGATTACCGAACCGTTGGAGCAGAACATCAATGGTATTCCGGGTATCCGTTCTTTGTCCAGTGTCAGCCAACAAGGACAGAGCCGTATTACAGTAGAGTTTGAATTGTCCGTCGACCTGGAAACGGCAGCAAATGACGTGCGCGACAAAGTTTCACGTGCCCAACGCTATCTGCCGCGCGATTGTGACCCGCCTACCGTATCCAAAGCCGATGCGGACGCTATGCCTATCCTGATGGTGGCCCTTCAAAGCGACAAACGTACCTTGTTGGAATTGAGTGAAATCGCTGATTTGACAGTAAAAGAACAGTTGCAAACCATTTCCGATGTAAGTAGCGTATCCATTTGGGGAGAGAAACGCTACTCCATGCGCCTCTGGCTCGACCCTGCAAAAATGGCCGGATACGGTATCAGCCCCATCGACGTGAAAAATGCAGTGGACAGTGAGAACGTAGAACTTCCGTCCGGTAGTATCGAAGGAAATACCACCGAGCTGACAATCCGCACCTTAGGATTGATGCACACAGCAGACGAGTTCAATGATTTGATTATCAAGGAAGAGAATAACCGCATCGTGCGTTTCAGCGACATCGGACGTGCAGAATTGGGACCTGCCGACATCAAAAGTTATATGAAGATGAACGGTGTGCCGATGGTAGGTGTCGTAGTTATTCCACAGCCGGGTGCCAACCACATTGAGATTGCGGACGCCGTATATCAGCGTATGGAACAAATGAAGAAAGACTTGCCGGAAGACGTGCACTACAACTATGGTTTTGATAATACCAAGTTTATCCGCGCATCCATCAACGAAGTGAAGTCTACTGTGTATGAAGCTTTCGTACTCGTTATCATCATCATTTTCCTTTTCTTGCGCGACTGGCGTGTCACACTCGTGCCATGTATCGTGATTCCCGTATCCCTTATCGGTGCGTTCTTCGTCATGTATCTGGCAGGTTTCTCCATCAATGTACTTTCCATGCTTGCCATCGTATTGTCCGTGGGACTGGTAGTAGACGATGCCATCGTTATGACGGAGAATATCTATATCCGTATTGAGAAAGGAATGACCCCGAAAGAAGCGGGTATAGAAGGAGCCAAAGAAATCTTCTTTGCTGTTATTTCCACCACCATTACGCTGGTAGCGGTATTCTTCCCTATCGTCTTTATGGATGGTATGACGGGACGTCTGTTCCGGGAATTCAGTATCGTAATCTCCGGTTCGGTCATCATCTCTTCATTTGCCGCATTGACTTTCACGCCGATGCTGGCAACCAAGTTGCTTATCAAACGGGAAAAACAAGGCTGGTTCTACACAAAGACAGAACCGTTCTTTGAAGGAATGAACCGGCTATACAGCCGTTCACTTGCCGCTTTTCTGAATAAACGATGGATTGCGCTTCCATTCACATTCATCACCATTTGCCTGATTGGTATCTTGTGGAATGCAGTTCCTTCGGAAATGGCACCTTTGGAAGACCGTTCGCAAATCAGCATCAATACGAGAGGCGCAGAAGGCGTCACGTATGAATACATACGCGATTATACCGAAGATATCAACCAACTTGTCGACTCCATCCTTCCGGATGCGGAAGCGGTGACTGCCCGTGTATCCAGTGGTAGCGGAAACGTGCGTATCACGCTGAAGGACATGAAGGACCGCGACTACACACAGATGGAAGTTGCCGAGAAAATATCGAAAGCGGTACGGAATAAAACGATGGCGCGTTCGTTCGTGCAACAGCAATCTTCCTTCGGCGGACGTCGTGGAAGTATGCCTGTCCAGTATGTACTTCAGGCTACCAATCTGGAAAAGCTGGAAGAGGTATTGCCTAAATTCATGGCGAAAGTGTACGAAAACCCGGTCTTCCAGATGGCGGACGTTGACTTGAAGTTCAGCAAACCGGAAGCCCGCATCCAGATTAACCGCGACAAGGCGAGCATCATGGGGGTAAGTACAAAGAACATCGCCCAAACGTTGCAATACGGATTGAGCGGCCAGCGCATGGGATATTTCTATATGAACGGAAAACAGTACGAAATCCTTGGCGAAATCAACCGCCAGCAGAGAAATAAACCGGCCGATTTGAAAGCGATTTATGTCCGCAGCAACAAAGGAGACATGATTCAATTGGACAACTTGATTGAACTGGAAAGTGGTATTGCTCCGCCTAAACTATACCGCTATAATCGTTTTGTATCCGCCACTATCTCTGCGGGACTGGCGGATGGAAAAACAATCGGACAAGGGTTGGACGAAATGGATAAGATAGCCAAGGAAACATTGGATGACACTTTCCGCACTGCCCTGTCGGGCGACTCCAAGGAGTATCGCGAAAGTTCTTCCAGTTTGATGTTTGCCTTTATCCTGGCTATTCTTCTGATATACTTGATTCTGGCAGCCCAGTTCGAGAGTTTCAAAGACCCGTTGATTATCATGCTGACAGTGCCGCTGGCTATTGCCGGAGCATTAGTGTTTATGTATTTTGGAGGTATTACAATGAACATTTTCAGTCAGATTGGTATTATTATGCTTATCGGGCTGGTAGCCAAGAATGGTATCCTGATTGTGGAATTCGCCAATCAGAAACAGGAAGCCGGAGAGGACAAGATGAGCGCCATCAAGGATTCCGCCTTGCAACGTCTGCGCCCGATTCTGATGACAAGTGCTTCTACGGTTTTGGGACTTATCCCATTGGCTTTTGCCACCGGTGAAGGTGCTAATCAGCGTATTGCCATGGGTACGGCAGTAGTAGGTGGCATGGTAGTTTCTACTTTGCTCACCATGTATATCGTACCGGCTATTTACAGTTATATTTCGACGAACCGAATCAAAAAACTAAAAGAATGAAACAGAAAGATAGTTGTATGAGACACATCATATATATAGTTACTTCATGTGTATTCTTATCAGTTTCTACTGCAAAGGCGCAACAGGTGCTCACCTTAAAAGAGTGTCTGGAAGAAGGGTTACAAAACAATTACTCTCTGCGTATCGTCCATAATGAAGAGCAAATCAGCAAAAACAACGCAACGTTGGGGAACGCAGGCTATCTGCCGACGCTGGACTTTTCTGCCGGATATACCGGAAATCTGGATAATATCGAAAGCAAGGCCCGCGCTACCGGAGAAATAACAAAAAACAATGGGGTATACGACCAGACAGTCAATGTCGGCCTCAACCTTAATTGGACTATTTTCGACGGATTCAATATCAGCACGACTTACAAGCAGTTGAAAGAGTTGGAGCGGCAAGGCGAAACAAACACCCGTATAGCCATCGAGGATTTCATCGCTGACCTGACCTCAGAATACTATAATTTTATCCAGCAAAAGATTCGTCTGAAAAACTTTCATTATGCAATGTCACTCTCTAAAGAACGTTTGCGTATAGCGGAAGCGAGCCACCTTGTCGGTAAGTTCTCCGGTTTGGATTATCAACAGGCGAAAGTGGATTTCAATGCGGACAGTGCCCAATACATGAAACAACAGGAATTGCTGCACTCTTCACGTATCCAATTGAATGAATTGATGGCTAACAATAATGTTAATCAGATTATAATAATCAAAGATTCCACAATTGACGTGCACAGTGACTTGAAGTTCGAAGATTTATGGAGTTCTACGTTAGCGACAAATGCGTCTTTGTTAAAAGCTGACCAAAACACCACGTTAGCACAACTGGATTACAAAAAAATAAACTCACGCAATTATCCGTACCTTAGATTAAATACCGGATACGGATATACCTTTAACAAATATGACATCAACGCTACAAGTAGAAGAGGTAACCTGGGTTTCAATGCCGGAGTAACTATCGGATTTAATATATTCGATGGAAACCGACGCCGAGAAAAGCGCAACGCAACACTTGCATTCAAGAACCGCCGCCTGGAACGGCAGAACCTTGAACTGGCACTCCGTTCCGACCTCAGCAACCTGTGGCAAGCCTACCGCAACAATCTCCAGCTATTGAACCTGGAACGGCAGAACCTTATCACTGCTAAGGACAACCACGACATCGCCATGGATCGTTACATCCAGGGAGACCTTTCCGGCTTCGAAGTACGCGAAGCACAAAAGAGTTTATTGGATGCGGAAGAACGTATCCTCTCTGCAGAGTATAATACGAAACTTTGCGAGATTTCGTTGTTGCAGATTAGTGGAAAGATTACAAAGTATCTGGAAGAATAGAAAAGACATAAGAACAAAAGAACATAAGTTTCTAAGTTTCATATTTCAAGAATATTGATACCGTAAGACTTATGTTCTTTTGTTCTTATGTCTTCAAAAAGAAACCTTATGTTCTTTTTATCCCATAATATATTTTGCAGGTTTACCAATACGGTTCACCAAATTCACTATCAGCCAGGAGACAGCAAACGCAACTATTGCAGCAATCGGAATCTGCAAAGGAATAGGTACATTAAGAGTTCTCATCAATACCACAGACGGACCGGTAAAGAAATAATGTATCATATAGACACCGAAACCACATACAGTAAGATCTGCCAATGCTTTCCGTATTCTTTCCGAACGGACATTGACTTTTTTAGCCAGCATAAATACAGGAATGGTCATCATTACCACATTCAGAGAGCAATAAGTAAAGAAAAGCTCCAACATTTCATCTGTACAATCTGGCAAAGCGGTCATATAGCGGAAGCCTAAGAACGTCACAACATAACCTACTGCAAACATCGGAATACCGATTAACAATGTTTTCCTCCAACTCCAGTCGAGATCTTTCAGATAATGCCCTAATAATAAATATCCGTTGAATCCGGCAAATGCATACAACATTCCGAAAGAATTCCATGAACAAGAGCCCCACAAGTAAGGTGAAACGAACTGATAATAATATGGTAGAAGCAAAGTCACGCCCCAAGCCAGCAGGAACATCAGTTTAGCACGTTGCGAAGCCTTTTCCACCCATGCCGAGAATATAGGTAAATAAAGATAAAGCCCGATAAGCAGATAAATATACCACATATGCACAGCCAGAACAGAGAAGTTGAAAGGAATTGTCAGGATATACTGCACAGCCACCGAAAAAGATTGCTGCATCACTTCCTCGCCGGCATAAGGAAAGAAATCAAGAATAACCTTAGGCTCCAAGCCCAATACGCCTGTCAGCCAAGGGAAAAGATTGTAGATGACAGACCAGATTAAGAACGGATACAGGACACGGGTAATACGTTTCTTATAAAAAGTAGAAGTATCCCCTCTGACAGGTAAAAGCAATGCCCCCGTTATCATCACAAACAGAGGGACACAGGGGCGAAGAACAGCGCCATAAATGGCTCCCCATAATTTGATTTCCCCGATATTGGGAGCAGTGCCCGGATAAAAATTAAAAGGATCGCTGCAATGGCAGCAAACAACTGTAAACATCGCGATAAGGCGTACAACATCCAGCCATACGATATGCTGTTTCTTTTGATGAATAAGTTCGATTGTCGATGGTTTCATAATAGTTAGTAGTAAGCAGAAAGGAGAAGTTAGTAAAAAAGGGATACCCATACGGAAAGTTGACAGGTATCCCTTAAATAAATAGTTTTATATAAATGAATTTATTGTCTGTTTATTTAGTGCAATTCCATGGCTTCAACTGTTTGAAGAAGTCGTTGCCCTTATCATCTACCAGGATGAATGCCGGGAAGTCTTCCACTTCAATCTTCCAGATAGCTTCCATACCCAATTCAGGATATTCCACGCACTCGATGCTCTTGATATTATTCTGAGCAAGGATAGCTGCCGGACCGCCGATAGAACCCAAATAAAAACCACCATACTTCTTACAAGCATCCGTTACCTGCTGGCTACGATTGCCTTTTGCCAACATAATCATGCTGCCGCCATGGCTTTGGAACAGTTCTACATATGAGTCCATACGACCTGCCGTAGTCGGCCCCATAGAACCACAAGCCATACCTTCCGGTGTTTTAGCCGGACCTGCATAATAAATAGGATGATCTTTGATATATTGAGGCAGTTCTTCGCCACGGTCCAAACGTTCTTTCAGTTTAGCGTGAGCTATGTCACGACCTACGATAATCGTTCCGTTCAATGACAGGCGGGTCGATACCGGATATTTAGTCAGTTCTTTCAGGATTTCAGCCATCGGACGGTTCAGGTCGATTTTCACAACATCACCTTCGCCTGCCTGACGCAGTTCTGCCGGAATCAGTTCGCCCGGATTCGAATCCAGTTTCTCAATCCAGATACCTTCCTTGTTGATTTTACATTTGATGTTACGGTCGGCAGAGCAGGATACGCCCAGACCTACCGGACAAGAAGCGCCATGACGAGGCAAACGGATGATACGTACATCGTGAGCCAGATATTTACCGCCGAATTGCGCGCCAAGACCAATCTTGTGAGCTTCTGCCAATACTTCTTTTTCCAATTCTACATCACGGAATGCACGACCATATTCGTTTCCTGTTGTAGGCAGGTTATCATAGAAGTGAGTGGAAGCCAGTTTCACTGTCAACAGGTTCTTTTCAGCAGAAGTACCACCGATAACGAAAGCGATATGATAAGGAGGACAAGCGGCTGTTCCCAAAGTTTTCATTTTCTCAACCAGGAACGGAACCAATGTACCTGGATTCAGGATAGCCTTTGTCTCCTGATAAAGATAAGTCTTGTTGGCAGAACCACCGCCTTTTGTTACGCAAAGGAATTCGTACTCCATGCCTTCGGTAGCTTCGATGTCAATCTGTGCGGGAAGGTTGCATTTTGTGTTAACCTCATCATACATATTCAGAGGTGCATTCTGAGAGTAACGCAAGTTCTCTTCAGTATATGTCTTGTAGACACCCAGTGAAAGAGCTTCTTCATCCGAATAGCCGGTCCATACCTGCTGTCCTTTTTCACCGTGGATGATGGCAGTACCTGTGTCCTGGCAGAAAGGAAGTATCCCTTTTGAAGCAACTTCCGCATTGCGCAGGAAAGTCAATGCCACATATTTATCATTTTCACTTGCTTCAGGATCACTCAGAATCTTAGCAACTTGTTCGTTGTGCGAACGGCGAAGCATGAATGATACATCACGAAAAGCTGCGTTAGCCATCGCAGTCAAACCTTCTTTCTCAATTTTCAGGATAGGATTTCCTTCAAACTCGCTTACTGACACATAGTCTTTTGTAAGCAGATAATACTCAGTCGTATCTTTCCCCTTTTCAAACATGGGCTGATACTTAAACGGAGGTGTTGCCATAAGTTTCTTATTTTATTACGTAATGTTAGTTAGTGTGGCAAAGGTAATGATAAATTAAGAATTGAGAATTAAAAATTGAGAAATAAAACATTGTAGCACATAAAAACAAGTAGGCTAATAAATGAAATTCCCATTTATTGCCTACTTGTTTTTTTATACGTTACAGTTATTGTCGTCTGCCGTTATTCAATCTTTTCAATACGTTTAATCAGTTCATTTCCAAGCTCTGTTTTCTCTTCAATATGTTTCAACACAGCCGTCACAAACGTATTGCTTTCGAAATCACCGCGCACTTGTTCAAAGTCCTGTTTCATTTCGTCGTGAGAACCGTCGGCACCGAATCCGGTCATGGAAGACAGGGAGAATTCTTTCTTAGCATCTTCATACACCATCTTATCCAGTCCTACAACAGCTTCCTGCCAGGATTTTACGATACGAATCACATCTTGCGCTGTAATAGTCTCCGGATTCAAGCCATAAAATTCCTGAATCTTATTGTAAGCCCACGTCCATTCATATGTGTAATAATTCTCGTGCATTTCTGCGAAGCAGGCATTGATTGATTTCAATCGGTTGATAGTACCGTTCTCAATGCCATCCAGCAGACGGTCTATCTCGCTCTTTGGAGCAATCAGCCCGGACACGTCCACCCATTCGCCGGTTCCGATTTCCGTATCCGGCTTCAGACGCTGGCGGATTTCTTCATTGCTCTGGAAGTTGATGCCTTCCAACCGCTTAATGATTGAGTTGCCCAAGAATTTATGAATAGCTATTTCATAAAAGCGGATACCGTTATTCAAAGAAGAGTTTTTGATTTTGGCGCTTTGGTAAGAATAGATTTCGGATGTCACACCGGATACCCGTCTCAATTCTTTCAGAATAGAACGTCCCTTGAACATCTTCTGTATGGTATAGGGACTCAAAAGGTTGTAATTGATATAGTCCAACCGGTTCGGGTCTTGCCGTTTGTCACGCTTCGGCCATTTCTGGGCGTCACGGATTGTACCCACGCTTCGCAGATTAACTCCCGGAACCAGATAAGTCGTATTCCGCTGCTCTATCAAGTAAGAAAAAGGGAGATTGGAGGTATCGGCATGATTGACATGGCGTCCCATCACGAGAGAAAAAGCCCCGACACGCGCCGGCCACAGGATATACGAATCGGAAGTGGTTTTCGCTCCCCTCTCCATCGTTCCCTGGTGAATCGGCCCCAGCTTATACATATGGTTGCTTTGATTAGACCCTGAGCCTGCATTCATAAATGAGAACATTCCGGCAATCAGCAAAGTAGACTTATGATGTGTCACTGTGAAAGGACCCGCGAAAATGGCACATGCTTCTCCGTTCTCTCCCTGGCAGTTACTAAAGAACAAGGAATCGGAAGCGGAGTAGTTGTGTCCCAATTTACAGGACTGTCCGACGAAGCAACGGCTTAACATCGTGCCGTCATCTACCTGCGAACCGGACGAGATAATAAAATCATCACAAATCACCCCATGCCCGATATGCACAGGGGCAGTCACGTTACTGTTGACACTACCATTGGTCAGACGGCAAGTTCCACAGATATGGGAATAATCGCCAATCCGCACATTCCGGATAGAACCCGTATTGAGAATCATGACGTGATTACCAATACTGCCAACGGCAGATGCATGTTTGTTGGAATAATAATCCGCAATGGATTTCATGCGGTTAATCAGTTCGGGACGGTGACGGTACAGCGCAAGTATATACGCCTGGTGCGCAGACAACTTGTCATTTATCAAAACCTCACGTCCTCCGGTTTCATTGAGTACTGCCACTTCCACCCCATTGCCGAAAGTAGTCAACCCATCCACCAGGATGATATCTACATTTTCGATAAAGGTATCACTGCCAATCTCATAATTTGCAATGTAATTCTGGATATTCTCAATGCAGCAGTTATCCCCTACCGTCACATTGTGCAGCGTCACATGGCGCAATCCCGAGTGTTTCTTAATGCCTCCCCGCAGTGTGAATTCGGCTTCAAATACCCCTAGCTTCACTTCTCCCGAAAAACGGGTGTGATGGACATACTCACAATTAAATCCATCGGCTACCAGAACATTTCCCCAATCATCAGCCAGACACGACTGGCTCTTCAACTGAAGCACCTCATCTTCAGTTAATCTACGATAGTCTTTCATATAAATAAATATAGTAATGTGCTGCTTCCCCCAATCAGCAAAGCAGCACATTGATTAATTATTCTACTTCTTCTTCGTAGGTCTGATAAAGAAAATCGTTATAGGGATATTTCTGAACATGCAATTCTTTCACTCGTTGATAAACTACATCTTTCAGTTCGTCCATATTGATTCGTTCGCGGGCGGAAATAAAGAGGCAGTTGTCCTCCATCTTTGCCATCCACGTCTTCATCAGTTCTTCGAGTGTTAAGTTTTCCTTAGTTCGGGGGGTAAGGTCGTCCGGCGCTTTCTCCACGTAGGTATAGGCGTCTATTTTATTAAATACAAGTATCACAGGTTTACCACCGCCGCCAATTTCGGCAAGTGTCTTGTTCACCACCTCAATCTGTTCTTCAAATCCGGGGTGGGAAATATCTACTACATGCACCAGCAAATCCGCTTCGCGCACTTCATCCAAGGTCGATTTAAAGGAATCAACCAAATCGGTAGGCAACTTACGAATAAATCCTACCGTATCCGACAACAGGAACGGAAGATTTTCAATAATCACCTTACGTACGGTAGTATCCAACGTAGCGAACAGTTTGTTTTCCGCAAAGACTTCGCTCTTTGCCAGAAGATTCATCATTGTCGATTTACCGACATTGGTGTAACCGACCAGTGCGACACGTATCATGCGTCCGCGGTTCTTGCGTTGGGTAGCTTTTTGTTTATCAATTTCCGCCAGGCGTTCTTTCAGCAACGACATACGGTTCAGGATGATACGGCGGTCCATTTCGAGTTGTGTTTCACCCGGGCCACGAAGTCCTACGGAACCTTTACCGCCACCGGCACCGGAACCACCACCCTGGCGTTCCAAGTGAGTCCAGAGTCGTTGCAAGCGCGGCAACATATATTTATACTGTGCCAATTCCACCTGCGTCTTTGCATTGGCAGTCTGGGCACGCATGGCAAATATATCGAGAATCAGCGAAGTACGGTCCAGTATCTTCACTTTCAGTTCGGCTTCAATATTACGAATCTGCTTCGCGGAAAGTTCATCGTCAAAAATGACCATTCCCACTTCACGTTCTTCTTCCTCTTCGCCCTTAATATATTCTTTTATCTCTTCCAGTTTACCCTTGCCTACATAGGTCACAGAGTTTGCCTGATCCAGCTTTTGAGTAAATCGTCTGACAACTTCCGCTCCGGCTGTCTCAGCCAAGAATGCCAGTTCATCGAGGTATTCATTAGTCTTGCGCTCATCTTGATTTTTCGTGATGAGTCCTACCAATACCGCCGTTTCTGCCTGGGCTTCGGAGATTACAAATTCTTTCATAGCCATAGTTTCTACACCTTATTATATATATATTATGTATCGTTGGTTCGTGGCAACAAATATAGATAATTTTAATGGAAGCTACTAAAAAGAAAGATAAAATAAAAACAGACGGAATAGAAAATGGCATGTAAAAATGAAGCCGAACTTCATTTTACATGCCATTTCAAATTACATGTTATCTAATTGCCTAAATAATCAGAATCCTTCTGGCATCTCCAGTGTTTCCGTAAAGTCTTGATAAAGCACTCCCCATCCGCCATTAAATTGCACAACTCCCTGCATTGGGAAAGACAGCACGTTTCCTTGACGCTCCATACCTGCCGCAGCAAAGTACAACATGCCATAATTCGTCTTGTCATAACCAGTAGGCTGAGGATCCCAAGCTATCAATTCTTGCTTGTCATCACTTAACGAGAAGACAAACGGATATCCTTCCCCTATACAGTCTGGTAACCTGTAGATATTTCCTTCTATTGCCTTTTCAATAGGCTGCGGCCATGAATCACCAAATAATTCAGAAGTATAAGTTCCGGTGCCGATACTTTCCCAAGTCAACTTCCTTTGAGCTAAAACTTTTATTTTCCCTAATTGTGAAGGGGATAATTGATCTTCATTATCTATAGTCAATACAATTTCGTATTTCTCGGTGGCACCCAAATTATTTATCTCGCCAAATCCAAGTTCTACATATCCAACAGCTTCACCTTTAGCAAAAGTAACGGCTGAGTTATTTAAAGAGAAAATGCCTTCGGCTATTGTGGCTTCATCCATACTAATATTTGCGGTACTTTCCGTACTGGTGTTCCCCCGATATACAGGGACTCTAATAATGCCATTGTCTGCCGCCGTTATTTCCACATTCATCTGAGTGGAAGCAAAGGCAAGTTCTTCCCCGTTTATGTCATATATTGTACCTTCCGCATCCGTACTGCAAGAGGTCAAGGCTGCCAGGCAAAGGGTTATGGCCGCACAAATGTTGATTAAATATATTTTCATATTTGCTTTCATTAAATAAATTACTAATTTACTGAACTATAGGATTCTGATCAGAAGAATCTATATGCTCATTACCATCAATTTCCGACTGTGGCAAAGGAAGAATGAATAGCGGAGAAGAAGCCTCTGTATTCTTTGTGGTTACTTTTTCCGTATGGTTAGATCCTTCATAATTACGATTATATCCTAAACCTAAACGTTGCAAATCGAAGATACGACCTGCTTCTCCCCAAAGTTCAACACGGCGTTGAAATAAGATTTCATCCATCAATGTCTGCAGAGGCGCGTTTGTATTCGAGTTGTAAGTTTTGGCATCCGTACGGGCAGCTAAACGGTTTTCAAATCCGCTATCTCTTTGATTGCCTAAAGTCTTTATTGTTGCACGCGCATCATCGTACTTGTCCTGATGGCATTCTGCTTCAGCTTTTATTAAAATCATTTCTTCTGCTCTCATTAGCAAGTAATCACCGGTACGTGTGGTGTAATCTGCCATCTTGAACTTTGTTTGGCAATAACTTGTATAAGAAGAAGACGCTTTTTCCTCCTCGGCAGGAATGGCACCACGGAACCAAGCGGTTTTGCGTTCGTCCGTATCGGGTATTAGTGCATATAATCCCGTACTAATGCATTGGCGGGCTTTAGAAGCATACATTCCCGGAGCATCGGCATCCATGTGTGAGAAGAAACTAGCAAAGGCACTTGATTGATCGGCTATAATCTCCATTCCCCATAACACATCTGCTACTTTCACACTGTTGTTCCCTCCTAATTCGGCTATAGTCGCAACTTTTAAAGATGGCTTCTTCAATGCTTCGGCTGCTGCGGAGGCTGCATTGGCATAGTCATGCTGTACAAGGCAAATACGGGCTTTAATACCATTGGCAACATAATAATCCACATGCGATACATGTGTCTGTTCTTTATCATTCAGATTGCCAAGCAAATCAATAGCTTTATTTATATCACTATTTATTTGTGTATATACATCTTGCACTGTACCGCGCGGGCTTCCTTCCGAACCGGCTACTGTCGGTGTCGTATATAAAGGTACTCCCGGTGCTGTTTCATGTCCCTTATAAGTTTGTTGATAGAGTTGGATCAGATAGAAATAGGCATAAGCACGCATGGCATAGGCTTGACCGACAACACTATTCTTAAGTTCGGGGTCTCCTCCCATCGAAGTCTCGGAAGCAATTATATAGTTAACATTGCTAATTAGTGTATAATAAAAATTCCAGATAGAATAAGAACGTCCCGATTTGCTGGAATAATCGCCATGTACATTCAATCTATAATCTTCATAAAACCATCCTTGACCTTGTTCCTTCATCAAGTGATCTTCAGCCATTAAGTCTCCCAACAGGTTAATAGCTGTTTGCCCACAATTTTCAGATGGCCAATTCTCACTCCATCCCGCCACATACAACATACGATATACGCCATTGATGGCAGTTTCCGCACTACTGGCATCTGCAAATATTGTAGAACCGGAAACTTTATCAGTCGGTTCGGTATTTAATTCATCAGCGCATGAGCTAAATGAAAGGATGCCAATTAAAGAGAATATATATAATATTTTTTTCATCTTTTTACTGTTTGATCTATATTTATTTAAAATGTAATGTCAATTCCCAATGAAACTGTTCTTACAGGTACATAGCCAAAATTTGTTCCTCCGGTAAAATTATATTGAGGGTCCATACCTTTCAAATGATTGAACAGCACTACATTGTCTGCTGTTGCGGTTAAACGTGCCGACTCAAATCCTATAGATTTCATCCATTTTGAAGGCAAGGTATATCCTAATGCTATATTTTTAATCGAAAAATAAGAGGCATTTATTAGGCTGTTGTCAGTAACGATGTAGCTTTTTCCTATTTCAATACGAGGAATGTCGGTGAGATCTCCGGGCTTTTTCCATGCACGTTCCAACATTTTGCTTTTTGCCTGGCCGATATAGTTGCCGTACAGTAATGTATTATAAACACCATCCAGCACTTTACCGCCTATGGAATATGTACATAATATGCTTAAATCAAAATCTTTATATTTAAACGTGTTGCCAATAGAGCCATACAGGTCTGGAATACGGCTGCCTTGAATTTCCTTACAAGCAGTTGCTTTCGCCATATCATTGGTGATGTATTTTTGTCCCTTAGAGCCATTCTCGTCTGTGTCCCAAGCCCAATACAACTGTTCTCCGGTTGCCGGGTCAACTCCTGCGGCAGTGGCAGTGTAGAATGAATTTAAAGTTTCACCTTCACGAATAATATAAGAGCCGGAAATGATCTCAGGTTTGTCGGCTAATTGCAATACTTTATTTTTAATAGTTGAACCAATCAGGGTCAGATTCCATGTAAATGGCGTATTTTTAAATATATCAACTCCCAATGTAACGTCAACACCTGTGTTGCGCATACTTCCTACATTTTTGTTATATCCGTCAAAACCAAGTGAGGATGCCATCGGGAACGACATCAGCATGTCTGTTGTCTTACGTTGATACCACTCTATAGTGGCAGAAAAACGGTCAAATACTTTAGCTTCGATACCAATATTCAGATTTGCATTCTTTTCCCATTTCAAGCCTTTGTTCTCTAAGGAGGTCACGGCAGCGCCACTCATAGAAGAATTTGCATATCCTAAATCATAGAAAGATTGCCAAGCATAGAAATTTTGTTTCGTACCATTTAATATTGCATCATTTCCCTGAAGACCATAACTGGCTTTTAGAGAAAGATTATTAATCCAACTAATATCGCTCATGAATTCTTCCTGAGAAATACGCCAGTTACCGCCAACAGACCAAAATTTACCCCATCTATTGTCTTCATAAAAACGAGAAGATCCATCGGTACGGAAACTTGCCGACAAATAGTATTTATCAGCGAAATCATAATTCAATCGTGACAACACGGATTGTACGGCATAATTATGCTGATAGGAGGATGCTCCGGTTATGTTGGTCGCCGCATCTAATTCATAAAGTCCGCCAAATGGAAATCCTGTTTTGGTTGCTGATAAGTAATCATATCTATATTTATAGAATTCATGTCCGACTAAAGCCTCAAAATGGTGATTGCCAAACTTACGATTATACGTCAATAACTGATTGAAGGTATAACTGAAAGTGCGAGCTGTCGCTTTTTGTATAGTACCTTTAACCGCAACGGAGTTACCATTGTATGGATTATAGTAAGTTACTCCTGCTGAATTTATTAAATCAAAACCGTAATTTACTGAAAACTTTAAGCCTTCCAAGAATGTATTTTTCAAATCACCCAATTCGGCATATACACGTCCGCTGAGATTATCACTTTGTGTGGAGTATTTGTCATCATATAGGGTTGCGATCGTATTCCATTCTGAGTTTGCACCGGCCGGTCTGTTCTTGCCATAGTCAAAAACAGCATTACCTAAATTGTCGTATATAGTAGCACCATCAGCGTCTTTTTCATAAACGGGGAATATCGGTGCCATTAACTGCGCCGAGAACCAGACATTAGACGCACCGGATGAATTTTCTACGGCAGTATTGCTTTCATTGCGAGAATAGTTGGCACTCATTCCGGCTTTCAGCCAATTAGTCACTTCAGAATCAATATTTAATCGTCCGTTATAACGATTGAATTTTGTGGTTTTCAACAGTCCTTCTTCGTCTAAATAGCCTAAAGAGAACATATATTTAGTCTTATCATTGCCACCACTGAAGGACGCAACATATTCTTGACGCAATGGATTGGATTTCATAGCTTCGTCCATCCAATCTTCACTATACTTTAATTTTGCATCGCTGCGAACTTTTCCTGTAATAGGATCTATCAATTCCGCAATACCGTAATTGAATGGATTATATTGTTCATCCTTACCCAATATTGCAGTAGCACCACTTTTCATGGCTTCTAATGCTGCATTTCCTGCAATTTCAGGAGAAAGTCCATTATTTATAATTTGATTATTCTTGTATGATTGGAAGACAGTTTCTAAATATCCTGCTTCATTCATCGTTTCATAACGAGGAATAGCACGTGACGAAACACCCCAATTGGCTTTTAAATTTACTCTAACTTTGCCGGAGTCTCCTTTCTTTGTTGTAATCATAATTACACCATTGGCACCACGAGAACCATAAAGAGCTCCCGCAGAAGCGTCTTTCAGCACTGTCATAGTTTCAATGTCATTAGGATTAATTGCTGAAATATTACCATCATAAGGTACTCCGTCAACAACATACAAAGGCGCTTGTGAAGAATTAATGGAACCATAACCACGAACCACCACTGAAGCACCCGATCCGGGCTGTCCGGAACCGGAAGTAGTTTGCACGCCGGCTATCATACCATCTAATGCCTTCGTTACATTTGCTATTGGTCTTTCTTTCAGTTTTTCTGACTTAATGACCTCTGCCGAACCTGTAAACGACTCCTTCTTGGTGGTACCATACGCTACCACCATAACCTCGTCTATTAGCTGTGCATCTGATTTAAGAACCACTTTCATTTTAGGCTTAATAGCCACTTCCTGTGTCTGCATACCAATATACGAAATCTGCAAAGTCTTTGCAGAACTTATCGCCATTCAAGTGGAATTATTAAGCCATGATGGTCAGATTTATATGGATTCATTGCTACAAAAACAAGCTATCTTACGCCTGTCCGACCTTTATTAGGCTATTTTATTAATGAGAGATACCCTGTTTTTGATGGTATAAGAATGATAGATATTTTTTTCATTATGTAACAGTTAAGTTCAAAACCATACAAAAGTGATATTTTGATACGGTTAACCTATGAATTGAGTATCCGTGGCTATAAAACAATAAATTTAGAAATGGAATTTTTCAATCTAATTCTTATATCCGTTCTTCTCCTTCAACAAAGCCGCCTTTTCAAGATCACGCACGACTGTAATATCCATTATATTTGCGTATACCTGAGTGGTTTTCACGCTTTTGTGACCTAATAATTTTTGTACAGTGGTTATATTTGCACCGCTATATAATAATAAGGTAGCATTTGTATGACGTGCAGTATGAAAAGATACCCGTTTGTCAATACCCGCCAAGTTTGCTAATATATTCAACTCTTTATTAATATTAGAATTATCTTTTAGCTTGAAGAAACTATTCAATTCTTCCTTATAGCGTTGCAATATACCAATTCCTTTACCTTCAAATAATAGGTATAATGGCAAGCGTACTTCAATTCCCGTTTTTACAGATTTGTATATAAGCCAAGTTTCCTGATGGAATTCGACAATATTTGCAGGTGTCAGATTTATAAAGTCGGAATATCGCAACCCCGCGTAACAACAAAACAAAAAAGCATCTTTTGTCTTTTGTAATTTTACAAATTTTCCTGTTAGCTGTAAATCTTCAAATTTATGCAATTCTTCTGGTGACAAATGTGTATGATTACCTTCCACGCTTTTAATCTTATATTTTCTGAAGGCATATTTTTGTACATCCATATATTCCTTGTTAATAGCAGCGTTGACATACCGTTTTAGGTGTTTCATGTGTTTGGCTATAGTGTTAAGGTGGTATCCTTTGGATTGCAGATGATTGTCAAACGATGAAACAAATTCGAATGTTAAGTCCGTAAACGATATCTCTTTCTTGAACTCCCGAAGTAATTCAAGCGTGGAAAGATGATTCTGCTTGGTGCTTTCTTTCAATGAAGAGTTGTCAACTTCTTCTTTATAGAAACTTAAAAATGACCTTCCATTGCTTACTGGTTTGTCAATAGACTCTTTCAATAAATCCAGAGATATTGATTTTCCTTGTTGCCACAATCCAAGTTCAGTTTGCTCAATCGCAGCTATATATTCATATAACATGCGGTTGAGAACATTAGCATTAGGGTGACCTTTTACCATTCTCCGTTTAGCGTCCCATTGCTCAACTTTGAGGTATATTTTAGTAGAGAAATACATTTTCCTCCTGTTGAGATAAGCTTCCACCTGCACTAATGCCATTCCCTTTTTATTCAGTTTCTTTTTTCTGTTAAACACAAGATTAATAATAATATTTAGTTCTGCAAAGACTTTGCAGATTTCGTATATTGGTATGCAGACGCAGGAAGTGGCTATTAAACCTCAATTGAAAGTTACGCTGAAATCCGATGCACAAAAACTTGACGAGGTTATTGTTGTGGCTTATGGTACTGCGAAGAAGTCTTCATTCACAGGATCAGCTGCTGTCATTAAGGCAGATAAAATCGTGTCCGGTTCCAAAGAGTCTTTCGACAAGGCATTGTCCGGTAAAATGGCAGGTGTGCGCACAGCCTCAGCAACTGGTGACCCGGGGTCTATGGCCGAAATCAACATTCGCGGTGTCGGTTCTATCAGTGCTTCTAAAAGCCCGTTGTATGTTATTGATGGTGTTGTAACAAAAGCTGATGGAGATATGAACTACTACGGTAAGACTCAAAGCGTACTGAGTACCTTGAATCCTGAAGACATCGAGAGTATGACTGTTCTGAAAGATGCCGCTGCCGCTTCATTGTACGGTTCACGTGCCGCAAACGGCGTTATCATCATTACCACAAAGAAAGGTAAAGAAGGAAAAACGAATGTCAGCTATTCAGGTGAAGTAGGCTGGAACAAGATGGCTGTAAATGCTTTCAATATGATGGGATCAGCCGACTTGATTGACTACACCCGCGAATCATTAGCCAACTGCCTAGTTACTTACGGAATAACAGATAGCAAACAAGCAGCATTGAACAACATCGACAACGGAGGCGATATGTTCAATTCTCTGCTCGGCTCACCGGCTACTGTTGCCGACTTTATCCACGACCCATCCGGTAAAGTAAATACGAACTGGAAGAAAGAAATCTATCGCACTGCTTTCATGCAAGATCATCAGGTATCTATCAACGGCGGTTCGTCAAATACTCAGTTCTACGCCGGAATTGGCTACAACAAGAGCGAAGGTATCGTTCTTGGCAGTGACTTCGAACGTATCTCCGGTCGTCTGAACGTCAACCACAAAGTAAGTAACTGGCTGAACGTAGCTCTCAAGCAAATGGTAGCTGCTACATCGCAAGATGGTTTCCGCGACCAGGGAGACCAGGCTCAGGGAATGGGTACTTCTTCTCCGATAGGTATTTTATTCGCAATGGACCCGACTGCTCCGGTAAAGAATGAAGATGGTTCATATAATAAAAATGCAGCATGGGGCAAAGTCACCAACCCGCATCTGATGTTAGGTGGTAAAGACAGCGATACAGCTCTGGAGTGGATTCAGACCAAAATGTTCCGTAGCATGACCAATGCAGATGTAACAATCAAATTCTGTGATAAATTATCACTAAACTCTATCTTTGGTTATGACTATGTAGACAACAAGCACTTTGAATATTGGGATCGCAACAGCGTTAACGGTGGTTCTGTCAGCGGAATGGGTTCTCGTTATACCTTCGAAAGCCGCGTAGCTACCAGCTCTTCTACATTAAACTACACGGATACTTTTAAAGATATGCACAATCTGAACTTGATGGCCGGTTTCGAAGTCGAAAACAGAGACTTGTTGCAGATTGTAACTGTTGCCAAACGTTATTCAAGCCACTATCCCGAATTGGCAAACGGACAACCGGACCAGGCTTCAAGTGCAACCTTGGGAGCTGGCATGATGTCATATTTCGCAAGTGGCAATTATAACTATGACAACAAGTATTATCTCTCTGCCAGTTTCCGTCGTGACGGTTCGTCACGTTTGAGTGAAGACAACCGTTGGGCCAGTTTCTGGTCTGTATCCGGTGCATGGAGAATGAGCAAAGAAGGATTTATGCAGGATATGCCGTTATTTACCGACTTCAAGTTCAAAGCATCTTATGGTACAAACGGTAACTTGCCTTCAGATTACTATGGTTACATGGACCTGTATACAGGTTCCGGATACGGAAGTGTTCCCGCTATTTACTGGTCAAGAATAGCTAACGACAAATTAAGCTGGGAAAAATCCAAGAACTTCAATATGGGAATTGAATGGAATATGTACGACCGTGTAAATCTGTCTCTGGAATATTACAATAAGAAGACTACGGATTTGCTGTTCGAAGTACCGACTTCATTAATCACCGGCTTTGACTCCCGTTGGGAAAATCTAGGTGCATTGAAGAATGACGGTTTCGAATTGGAACTCAATTCTAAAAATATCAGCAACAAGAACTTTACGTGGACTTCAAACTTCAACCTGACTTACCAACGCGCATTGGTAGACAAACTTCCTGAAGGAAAAGACATCCAGTATGGAGACGGAGAAATGTATCTGCACCGTGAGGGAGAGTCAATGTATACATTCTATCTGCCCGAATGGAAAGGTGTAAATCCTGAAACTGGTTTAGGAGAATTCTGGTTAGATCCTGAAGATCACTCAAAGGGAGTGGTAAATGACTATTCCGAAGCAGGCAAGGGAATTGTAGGAAAAGCATTGCCTGATGTTATCGGTGGATTCAGCAACACTTTCACATACAAAGACTTTGACCTGTCATTCCTGATCACTTATCAGTTTGGTGGCAACATGTTCGATTATCCGGGATATTTCTCTCATCATGATGGCGTAAGAATCGGTTCCATGAACCTGTCAGAAGACGTAGCCGGAAACTACTGGAAAAATCCAGGTGATAAAGTAGACAATCCGATGCCTATCTATGCCAACCCTTATCGTTGGGACAGATTCTCAAGCCGCACAATCAAATCGACTGACAATATTCGTCTGAGAGAAATGACAGTAGGATATACGCTACCGGTATTGAAGAAACACATTTCCAACTTCCGCATCTACTTCAGAGCAAACAATCTGGCTATGTTGTGGTCGAAGACTAAAAACATTGACCCGGATGTAGCGATCAATGGTTATCGTCAGGCAGATACACCGGCATTGAAAAGCTGTGTATTCGGTATTAATATCAAATTATAATCAATAAACAGACTGAATAATGAAAAAAATATATTTACCCATTCTATTACTGACGTTGGCAGTATCCTCATGCGATACTTTCGACAAAGTGCCTTCCAGTGAATGGCCTTCAGAAGGTGCTATTAAGACTCTCGAAGATTTACAATTTGCAGTTAACGGTGTTTATGAGTCTCAGACTTCTTCTATAGACGCGGGCACCAATCCACGTGGCAGCTACGCAGGTGATTTCTTCTTGTACGCCGACCAAAGAGGCAGCGACTTCAAAGCCATCGGCAGCAATAAGCAAACAATCGATGTGTATGCCTATCAGGCCACTAAAAACAGTTCTGATTCATACTATTTCTACAAACGTTTTTATCTTTCTCTGGCAAGAATAAACAAAGTTTTGGAGGGAGTTAAGAAATCCGGTCTGGAAGGAGCTGAAGTTGATGCTCAAGTAGGCGAATTGTATGCTTTGCGGGCACTTTTCCACTTTGACTTGGCACGCTTATTCGCTAAACTTCCCTGCAATGCACAGCCTGGCGATCCGGGTATCGTATTGTCTACAGAAGTTTTCGAATCCGGATATACAGCAGAGAGAGCTACTATTGCGAAAACTTACGAAACCATCCTGGATGACTTGAAGACTGCATTGGATAATCTCCCTGAAACCAACAGGGTAGTAACTGCCGGTCATATCGATTATTGGGGAGCCCGTGCACTGAGAGCCCGTGCATATCTCTATATGAATGAAAACAGTAAAGCACTTGAGGACGCCAAATATGTAATCGAGAAATCTCCGTACAAACTGTACACCAAAGATGAATACGAAACAGTATGGGCCAAAGTTGGAAGCAGTGAAAGCATTTTCGAGTTCCTGATTACCTCACTCTACAATGCACAACGTAACTCTCTCGGATTCTACACACATGCCAAAGGTTATGCAGAAGCCGGTATCACCGAGGAATTCAAAGCTTTCCTTCAAGAACGTCCGGAAGATGTTCGCAGCACTCTGATTGCTGAAGAAAGCGACAGTGGAGATAACGAAGGCTGGTATATCCAGAAGTATCCGGGACGTGACGGAGAAATATATGTAAACAATCCGAAAGTAATCCGCCTATCCGAAGTATATCTGATTGCCGCAGAAGCTGCATTAAAAGCAGGTGGTGCTGATCCTGCCAGCTATATCAATAACTTGCGTAAGCAAAGAATAGCCGAATATGAAGACGTTGCCTCTGTTACTATCGATGATATTCTGACAGAACGCAGATTGGAACTTTATGGTGAAGGTCATAACGCCTGGGATACATGGAGAAACAAAAAGGCAGTAAAGAATGCCCAAGTTCCGGCTGGTCCGATCAACTATGACGACTATCGTACTGTAATGCCTATTCCGGTTTCCGAAATCAATGTATCTAACGGTAAGCTGAAACAAAACGAAGGCTACTAACTAATACATTGAAACCACTTAATAACAAGAGGCTGTCTGAAAAATCGTTAGCAACCTTCCCGAAGGAGGAGAATGAGGATAGAAACGACTTTTTAGACAGCCTCTCGCTTTTTATTTTTCATTTCCAAATTTATACATGAGAGTAAGCTTATCCGTTCCTCCCCCCATATTCAAATTTCTACTTGCAGATACCGTCCATCCCTTCCCTCACAATATCCACCAATATCGGCTTCGCCCCGCTCACGAAACATTCTACAGCAATCACCATCAGAATTAATCCCATGAGACGCATCATCACATTATTGCCCGTCTCACCCAAGACATTCACCAACTTCGTAGAAGCCCGAAGAATAAAGAAAGTCAGCAGATAAATCAATGCAATAGTGCCTATCAGTATCCCTTTCATTTCATAAGAATGGGCATCCTGCATCAATACGATAGCGTTGGCAATCGCACCGGGTCCACACAACATAGGTATGCCAAGCGGAGTAATAGAGATATCGTCCGCATACGTTTTAATCTCTTCATCCTTCAGTTTCATCGGCGTATAGCGAGCTTGGAGCATATCGAAGCCTATCTTGAAGATAATCACTCCCCCGGCGATACGGAATCCGTTAGTAGAAATACCGAAGAATTTAAAAAGAAACTGACCGGTAAAGACGAAAACCATTATTGTGATAAACGACACAATAGTGGCACGACGAACGATAGACTGACGCTCTCTTTCTGTCATCCCGTGAGTCATAGTAAGGAAGACAGGCATTGTTCCCAAAGGATTGGTCAACGTAAAAAACGAGGTGAAGCAAAGTAAGGCAAAAGGCAGAAGTGCACTATCCATAATTATATCGTATTTTTATGCATTTATTAAACGCAACAAAAATACGACTTAATCCAGAGAACTTATAATAAATTCATTAATTCTTTCAGAGAATGAATGTGATAAGTAGGAAGAAAAGGGAAAGCAGCCCGTTCCGTCACGTTGTAGAAGGCTTGATGCATCCCTATCCCGTGCGCTCCGGTAATATCCGCTTCCCAACTATCACCAATCATCAACGATTCGTGCATCTCGGATTGAGTGGCGGACAGGGCAAAATTAAAGATTTCGGGGCGGGGTTTCAATACTCCGAGGTCTTCCGAAAGAATCACTTTCTTGAAATAGCCATCCACGCCTGCCGAACGCATCTTATGCGATTGCAGTTCACGAAAGCCGTTAGAAAGGATATACAAGTTATATTTAGGAACAAGATACTCCAACACCTCCTTAGCGTGGGGCATCAGACCGCTTTTGGTAGGAATAATGGCAAAGAAATCTTTCGAGAACCGGTCGGCTAAAACCTCATCTTCCACTCCTACCGCCTGCAAAGGATAAAAGAACCGTTGACGGTTCAATTCATCTTTCGTCACCTTTCCTTCACCGTACTCAATCCAAAGTTCGGTGTTACGTTTCTGATAAAGTGTATAATAATGGTCGAACGAATCAAAGTAACGGTCGAATGCATATTTCTGATATACTTCTTCAAAAGTGTCACGGGCATTGCGGGAGAAAGCCCAGATAGTGTCGTCAAGATCAAAAAACAGATTTTTATATTTCATCAGTAGCTATGGGTGTATATAAGAAATAAAAAAGCCAATGTGCTAATTTCTCGAATCCAGGAATCAGCACATTGGCAATTCAAAAAAGGAATCCTACCTTATTTTACCTGGATAACCAAGTATCTGGATACACTCCAGAATTCATTAGGATTAGTAATCTTCAATGTCAGTTGACCTTTGTCATCTTTCACCAATTCATAAGAACCGGCAGGATGAGTAGTCAGCAACTCAGCACGTTTAGAGTACAATTTGATTTCTTTTGTTGTACGAATATCAATCTGAGTGAAATAATCCTTGTTGAAATCAGCGCTCTTCAGGACATCTCCGCTCTGAAGTATCTTCTGAGCTTTCAATTCAGATTTTGTTCCGAATACGAACCAGGCAGCATTCAAGCTCTTTTCCTGCTCGGCAACGGTTTTAGCTTTAGCCTCGTTTTCTGCAACCAATGTTTCTTTGGCAGCAGACAAGTCGCTGACAGCAGCATCCAGTTCCTGAATACGGATATTCTTGGAAGCCAGCTCTGTCTGAAGCTCCTCGATACGCTGTTGTTTAGCGTTCAGTTCGGCAGTCAAAGCAGCAACAGCTTTTTTCATCTGTGCAGAATTGTAACTGCTATTCTTCAACTGAGCCTGCAATTTGGCAATCTGAGCCTTGTTTTCTTCCATCTGTTTAGAGATGAATTCGATGTCAGAAGCAATCTGCTGCTTGGCACTGGCCGAGTTCTCAGTAATTGTTCCGCGTTGTAAGTCCACGCGGCTTTCGGCAGCATTGATCTTACGGAAACCTTCCTGTACTTCATTGAAAGTTCCCATCATATCATCCAATTCAGCATTGCGCTGGGTCAGTTCCATCAAAAGAGAATCATTTTCAGCCTTCAAGTCTTTACTTCCACCTTTAAAGCTATCACACGAAGCCAACATGGCTGCGCATACAAATAAAACTGCTAACTTTTTCATACGTTTACGTTTTACGTTTTTAAATGAAGTTATTTTAATCGTCTATTCCTGCTAATACTATCACAATCTCGCCCCGTGGCTCGGTGACGGTAAAGTGTTCTATCAGTTCTGTCAAGCTGCCGCGAACCGTCTCCTCATGGAGCTTGGATATTTCACGCGACACGGTTGCCTGACGTTCGGCACCGAAATATTCGGCAAACTGTGTCAACGTCTTCAACAGACGGTGAGGCGATTCATAAAACACCATAGTACGGCGTTCTTCTGCCAATGCCTTCAGTCGTGTCTGACGTCCTTTCTTTTGGGGCAAAAATCCTTCGAAGCAAAACTTCTCGTTCGGCAATCCCGATGCTACGAGTGCCGGAACAAAAGCCGTTGCTCCTGGCAAGCATTGCACTTCGATACCATTACGTACACACTCACGAACCACCAGGAATCCGGGATCAGAAATCCCGGGCGTTCCGGCATCCGAAATCAACGCAACCGATGCACCGCCCCTTATTTTATTAACAACACTTTCCACCGTTTTATGTTCATTAAATTTGTGGTGAGATTGCATTGCATTCTTTATTTCAAAGTGTTTCAGCAAGATACCGGAGGTACGCGTATCCTCTGCCAAAATCAAGTCGACCTCTTTCAGAACCTTGATAGCCCGAAAGGTCATATCCTCAAGATTTCCTACCGGCGTAGGCACTACATACAACTTTCCCATATATTTTTGTTTATGCTGATTGGTTAAAATGCTTTTTTAATAACTCCAAAAAGTCAACTACCGCTTCTTTCTCTTCGTCTATTTCAACTTTCGAGGAAAGAAATGCGACAGCAGTCTTGTAGGAACCCATAACTGATATCTGCTCAATCACACGGTTCATCAAATCAGTATCCCCCTTAAACAGTTCGCGTGAGAAACGGAAAGAATCATTCAAGCTGATAGAATGGCGCAAGCCGGCAGCCAGCTTTATGCTTTCTCCCAACACGGCGTTTTTGAGTTCTTCCTTCTTTATAATGACGGGGGCCTCTTCGATGACGGGTTCTTCCGTTATGACGGATTCTTCTACTATCACAGGTTCAGGAGATTGGATAATAACAGATGTATCCTTTTCCTGAGCGGTAATCTCATCCTCTTTCACTACCGTTTCTTCTACGACAAAAGAAGACAAAGAAGCCAAATCAACAGAATCTATTTCCTGCGACAATTCATCCAGACGTCCCTGCATACGCGCAACACTCCGCTTCAACAGTTCAGACAGAGTCTGAGTCGGCTCTTTGGAAAAAGACCCCATGAGATACTTCAACTCATGAACATCCAATTCGATATCTGCTAATAGCTTCTGTTTCATGTTCATCTATTATTAATATGGTGCGAATGTAGGAATAATTTATGCAATAACTTAAAATAATGGATATTTTAACAGTTCTTGCACATTGAATTGTTTACCTTTGTGCAGTCATTTATTTAATCAAGAAAGCACGAAATCACATGGTATTATTTTCAGAAGACCACATACAGGAGACTAAAAGAAGAGGTAGAATTGAAGTTATCTGCGGCTCTATGTTCTCAGGAAAGACAGAAGAGCTGATTCGCAGAATGAAACGGGCTAAGTTTGCACGTCAGCGTGTGGAGATATTCAAACCGGCTATCGACACCCGTTATTCGGAAGAGGACGTAGTTTCACACGACAGCCATTCCATCGCTTCCACTCCTATTGATTCATCGGCAAGTATCCTGTTGTTCACTTCCGAGATAGATGTGGTAGGAATCGACGAAGCACAGTTTTTCGACAGCGGGCTGATAGACGTATGCAATCAGCTTGCCAATAATGGAGTTCGCGTCATTGTTGCAGGTTTGGATATGGACTTCAAAGGGAATCCTTTCGGCCCGATGCCACAACTCTGCGCCATAGCCGATGAAGTATCCAAGGTGCATGCCATCTGCGTAAAATGTGGAGAACTGGCATCATTCTCACATCGTACAGTCAAGAACGACAAGCAAGTCCTTCTAGGTGAAACAGCGGAG
The DNA here is from genome assembly GCF_903181435.1 of Bacteroides acidifaciens. Taxonomy (NCBI): domain Bacteria; kingdom Pseudomonadati; phylum Bacteroidota; class Bacteroidia; order Bacteroidales; family Bacteroidaceae; genus Bacteroides; species Bacteroides acidifaciens. The sequence goes on along the minus strand of NZ_CAEUHO010000001.1, from coordinate 95,555 downwards.
TATGAGCCTCTTTGTAGGCAATGCTACCTCCAGGCACTGGAAGAGGACGGGCAAAAGGTATAAACTCAACAGAAAACAACTATGGAAAGGAAGAAGATAACATTCGACAGTTTTATACGTGGTGCCATCGGATGTATGATGGTGGTAGGAATATTAATGCTTGTAGAACGACTGAGCGGAGTGCTATTGCCTTTCTTTATCGCCTGGCTGATTGCCTATATGGTTTATCCGTTAGTCAAGTTCTTCCAATACAGGCTAAAGCTGAAAAGCCGCATCCTTTCCATTTTTTGCGCATTGTTTCTGATCACTGTTGTGGGAGTGGCATTATTCTATCTGTTAGTTCCGCCTATGGTTTCCGAAATAGGCAGAATGAATGATTTATTAGTAAGCTACCTCACAAACGGTGGTGGCAATAACGTTCCCAAAACACTTTCCGAATTTGTCCATGAGAATCTTGATTTGGTAGCATTGAACAAAATGCTGAGTGAAGAGAATATCCTTGCCGCAATCAAAGAAACTGTACCCAAAATGTGGGCTTTGCTTGCAGAATCACTCAATATCCTGTTCAGTATCTTTGCTTCCTTTATCATATTATTATATGTAATCTTTATATTACTGGATTATGAAGCCATAGCCGAAGGATGGCTGCACCTGCTCCCCAATAAATACCGCAAATTCGCTTCCAACTTGGTTTATGACGTGCAGGACGGTATGAACAGGTATTTCCGTGGACAGGCATTGGTTGCATTCTGCGTAGGTATTCTTTTCAGCATAGGCTTCCTGATTATTGACTTCCCGATGGCTATTGCCTTGGGACTTTTCATCGGAGCTCTCAACATGGTTCCTTACCTGCAAATTATCGGTTTTCTCCCTACCATCGTATTAGCTATCCTCAAAGCTGCCAATACGGGACAGGACTTCTGGATTATCATCGCATGCGCATTGGCAGTCTTCGCCATCGTACAAATTATACAAGACACTCTCCTCGTCCCCAAAATCATGGGAAAAATTACCGGGCTGAATCCTGCCATCATCCTTTTATCTCTTTCTATTTGGGGTTCTTTAATGGGAATGTTAGGAATGATCATCGCGTTACCTCTCACCACTTTGATGCTTTCCTATTATCAACGCTTTATTATCAACAAAGAAAAGATAAACTATGATGAAGCCGAAATCGCTGATAATCAAGAGACAAGCGGTATAGAGAAAAAATAATTGAAACTTTTTTCTACGAAATACTTGCAGATTAAATAAAAGTCACTACCTTTGCACCCGCAATCAGGAAATAACTGATTTGCAAATAAGGATTGATTCGCTAGCTCAGCAGGTAGAGCACAACACTTTTAATGTTGGGGTCCTGGGTTCGAGCCCCAGGCGGATCACTGAAAGAAAAGCCAAAAGGCGACAAGAAAAAGACAAGTCCTACAAAATCAATATTTTGTGGGACTTTTTTTATTGTCTTTTGGCTACCTTGACCGCCACGAAAAGGTCACTGACAGACAAAAATTAGTGCCTTATTCGTACCCCCGACAAAATTCTTTAAAAAGGGGTACGATTTGTCGGAAAATGGCGAAATGTTGTCGAGATTTGGAGACTCTGCATTTATCTCATTATGAGTTAATAAAAGTAGTTTTGTAACTTAAAAAATGAGGTATGAAATCAACATTCCGAGTATTGTTCTTCCTGAAACGGGACAAGGTGAAAAAGAACGGTAATATGCCAATCATGGCACGTATTACCATTGACGGGAAATTAGCCCAATTCAACACTAAACTTGAAGTCAATCCTAAAAACTGGTCTGCCAAAACCGGAAAGGTAAATGGCAGAGGAGCGGAATTTACCCGCATGAATGAAATGCTGGATAGCATCAAGGCTACCTTGCACAGACACTATCAGACCATTTTAGAACGGGACAGCTATGTAACCGCAGAGAAAGTACGCAATGTGTTCTTAGGTAAAGAGGAAAAAGCAAAAACTCTCTTACAGGTATTTTCCCAGCATAATGAACAATATGCGCTGAAAGTAGGGAAAACAGCCACGCAAAAGACATATACCCGTTATGAACTTACCAAAAATCGCCTTGCCGAATATATCCACAATAAATATAATGTGGAGGATATTACCTTTCGGGAAATAAATGTCGTGTTTATCGAGGGCTTCTACCTATTTATCCGGGAGAATTATCCGTGTACCCACAATACAGCCATGAAGTTTATACAGCGTTTCAGAACTGTTGTTCTGTTTGCCCACAACTTGGGACTAATTACTTTTAATCCTTTCGGGGCATATAAGCTGAAATTTGAATATGTGGAAAGGGATTTTCTTGAACAAGCAGAATTAGACCGGATATATCAAAAGACATTCGCCAGCAAACGACTGGAGCAAGTTCGTGATATATTTATTTTCAGTTGCTACACTGGACTGTCTTATGTTGATGTCTGCGAACTAACCCCTGAAAATATAAGATTGTCCTTTGACGGTAATTTGTGGATAATCAAGAAAAGACATAAGACAAGCGTAACGTCCAATATTCGATTACTGGATATACCCAAATCCATTTTGCAGAAATATGACGGAAAACTGCCCAATGGTAAACTGTTGCCAGTTATCAGTAATCAGAAGATGAATGATTACTTGAAAGAGATTGCAACTGTTTGTGGGATAAATAAGAAAATCACGTTCCACGTTGCGAGGCACAGCTTTGCGACCCTTAGCATAAGTTATGGCGTACCCATTGAAAGCGTTTCCAAAATGTTGGGACACACCAACATAAGAACTACCCAAATCTACGCAAAAATCATAGATACTAAACTTAGCGAGGATATGGATATTTTAGCTAACAAGCTAAATAACAGAAAAATATCAGTCATATAAATACTAACTTAAAAAAATAAGATTATGGACTTGCAGATTATCCAAAACAAGATTTTTGAAGTCAGAGGTTACCGGGTGATGCTTGACTTGCATTTGGCAGAACTCTATCAAGTGGAAACACGAGCTTTGAAACAAGCGGTCAAACGTAACATAGACCGCTTCCCCAGTGATTTCATGTTTGAATTGAGCAAAGACGAGTGGTTAGGACTTATCACAAATTGTGATAAGTTCCCTGACAATATCCGCCACACGCCCACCCCGCCTATGGCTTTCACCGAGCAGGGCGTAGCCATGCTTTCTTCGGTTCTCCGTTCCAAAGTAGCCATAGAAGTAAACATTTCAATCATGCGGGCTTTCGTCCTCATGCGCCAAATGGTAATCGGTTACGAGGAACTGTTAAGGCGCATCGAAGAACTGGAGGTAAGCACCGATGCACAGTTCAACGAACTGTACCAAGCCCTTACCCAGCTTTTGAGCCAGTCGAAACAACAGAAAGAACGCCGTCCGGTAGGTTTCGTTACCTATAACCGTGATAAGAACGAATAGGTAACGATTTCGGTAACGAAATACCACCTAATAAGCTATATCCAAGTATTTTACATCCTTTCACCTTGCGGGCAGTCCACCGACTACCCGCATTTTTTATTCCCTTTTCCACTGGCACATTCCCCGAAACGCCAGCCGTGCGTGGCATGGCTGACTGTATTTCGTGAAAAGAGCCGTTGGAAACCCGCACAAGCGTACCGCAAGATGAACTTGCCATACCCTTGCCTTTCCCGCCCGCATGGAGTGTTCCCTAAAGGATGAAAGGGAACAAGCACTTTTCCCCTGTTTCCCTATCTGTAAATCTTCCTCATTATGCAGTCCCCCAGCCGGGACAGTCGTTTTTATCATTTCAATAGGCAAAGGTAGCTACGGGGGCTTTTGGCTCTGCAAATTGGGTTTCATCGAAAAAAATTGTTCCAGCTTCCCGTTGGTCGGAAAAAATTTTTGTCGGAAAAATTTGCATAGCAAGACCCCTTCACAAACCAGCCTATGTGAAACGAAAACGACCGACCCGACCGGAAGACGCATAAAAAAAAAGTCGGATTTACGGGAAACAGGAAAAAAGTTCAGTGAAACTTTGGGCTCCCTCACCTCTCAAATCCGCATAAAATCAAAAACTTAAAAATTACAGCAATATGGAAGCAAAGGTATTATCGTGGAAAATTTAAAGTCGATTGACCCACTATTATAAAAGTCTTCTGACCCACCTTTATAACCGAAACTGATCCGCTGTGATTATAATAAAAATTGCCCCTGTATAATTACCATATTTCAGTCTTGTTTTCGTACTTTACAAAGCATTTTAACCCGGTATTATTAACTGAATAAAATTTTAAAGAATGAAAATAAGAATCAAGCACATACTGCGGTGTTATCAGTCAGGAATGAGTATCCGCGGTATCAGTTCTTCTCTCCTTGTTTCACGTAATACAGTCAAACGTTATATCCGTATATACGAAGATATGGGTATAGAACTTGAGCGTCTGTTGAAAATGGACGAGCAGCATCTGCATGAGCTTTTCGGTACGGAGACTGACAAAGAATCGTCTGGCTCTGCAGAGTATAAGTATCTTCAAGAACGTATACCTGATTACATGAAACGACTTAAGGTCCGTGGGACAACAAGAAGGTCTTTGTATGAGGAATATCTTAAAAATCGTCCACAAGGTTACAGCTACTGTTCTTTTTGTTTATATATCAGACGAGAAAGGGAAGTAAAGATTCCTGTTGGACGCATAGATCATATAGCCGGTGATCAGATGTATGTGGATTTTGCCGGCGACAAACTTTATCTCTCATACGAAAAAACAGGCAATAAGGTTCCCGTAGAAGTATTTGCCGCTATACTTCCATGCAGCCAGATTACTTATTACGAGGCTGTACCATCACAAAAGAAAGAACACCTTATCCAGGCATGTGAAAATGCTTTCCATTATTTTGGAGGTGTCCCCAATGCCATAGTTCCAGACAACCTGAAATCAGCCGTAACAAAGCCTGGAGGTGTTGAACCTGTAATCAATGACGACTTTGCTGCATTTGCAGACCATTATGGATGTGTTGTCTTCCCGGCAAGAGTACGAAAGCCTAAAGACAAAGCTCTGGTTGAGAATGCTGTAAGACTGCTCTACAGGGAGGTGTATTCAAAGATGACGGGATTGAAATTCAATGATCTTGAAGCCTTGAACATAGAAATAATGAAGCATACGGATGCGTTGAACAGCCGAAAGATGTACAATCGCAACTACAGCCGTCGGGAACGTTTCCTCGAAGTCGAGAAAGACAGGCTGCATACATTGCCGGCAACAAAATTTATATCAAAAAGCCGGAAAACGGCAACTGTCATGAGAAACAGTTATGTATCGCTTAACAATCACTATTACAGTGTTCCTAAAGAGTATATCGGCGATACTGTAGAATTACTGTATGATGGGGACACAGTGGAGATATATCATAAGTTCAGACACATAACGACACATCGCAGGGATGATACACCTTTCACTTATTCAGAAAAACCGTCCCACAAACTTTCGGGAGTGCTACATGAATACAGAATCAGAATGGATGATATATACCGCAAGGCATGTGAAATTGATCCGGTATTGGAAGAGTACATAAAGCGTGTGGCCGTTGCCAAGAAATATCCGGTCCAGGCCGTACGTTCAGCCGATGGTATATTAAGTCTTGTGGAGCGTTTCGGACATGACAGGGTGGTTCTTTCATGCCAGGTGGCAATGGAATTCGGTATGTTCGGGTACAACGAACTTGAAAGTATTCTGGTAAACAGGGAAGATGAGAAGTATCATGTACAGATGGAGGGACAGGCTCCCGAACTTACCCCCAAACACAGAAATCTCAGAGGCAAGGATTATTTTAACTCTAAAAACATGGATAAAAATGACAAGTAATAATAAAACAAGCAGAACTGTCGGAAAAAATATGGACAGAATAATGGAACTACTCTCCAAGTTACGTTTTTACGGCATGCTTGAAACATATAGAAATGACTGCAGGACCACATCCTCTGATGGTATGACAAACGATGAGTTTCTTAAATGGCTTCTTGAAAGCGAATATGATTACAGACGCAATGTAAGCATTGAGAGACTGATAAAGTCTGCAAACTTCAGATATAAGGCATATATGGAAAAAATAGACTATACCATAAAACGTAACCTTGACCGTAACCAGCTTGAGAGACTTGCATCTCTTGATTTTATAAGAGACGGACAGAATGTTTTCATCACGGGAAGCTCCGGTACAGGTAAAAGCTATATAGCTTCAGCCATAGGATATGAGGCATGTAAGAATGGAATAAAGACTTTGTATTCAAATGCGTCAAAGCTTATGGGACAGCTTAAAATTGCCAAAAACAAGGGCACTATAGAATCTGAGATGAAAAAAATAGAAAAGTGTCAACTGCTGATTCTTGACGATCTGTTTCTTATAGGACTGGATGCCAGGGAAAGGTCAATCCTTATGGAAATAATAGAAGACAGACACGGATTAAAATCAATCATAATAACATCACAACTTCCTGTCGAAAGCTGGTATGATGCAATTGGTGATCCTACAGTAGCTGACGCAATCCTGGACAGAATTGTACATACAGCACACAAGATTGAACTTACCGGGGATTCTGTAAGAAAGATTAATGCTAAAAAGAAATAGTATATATTGTAGATTATTATAATTGAAAATGACCCGGGTTAAAATGCATTTTTCTTTATTTAAATCTAATATTTTTTTGATGGGTCAATTTAGAGTATAATAGTGAGTCAATCGACTTTAAATTTTCCATAAAGACGGCAAGAGTGGAAACCGTATAAAAGGACCGGTCTCGTGCCCAAAGGAACTGCATGTAACGTTCCTCAAGGCGCCGGTCGGTCTCCAATTCAAAATCCTTGATAATACCATACAACCTACAGTTTAATGCCATATTGTTATTGTACAGATACTCCATTTGTACCAGCAGACGTTCACGCTCAGTCTCCTGCCGGCCGGTCAGTTCCCTGTTTAAAGAATGAAGCATACTTGCAGTTGAGACTTTCCGGTCTTTTTCCGCAGGTTGCAGCCGTTCCCGTTTTTCCTTCTGTTCCGAATAAACGGATTTTCTCTTCTTGCGTTTGAGGAAGGACCAGAAACTTTTCTTCGGAACTTCCTCTTTGACTCCAACAGGCGCTTTCTCATTGCGGATATGGGATGCAATCACTGGGATTTTCCGGTTTATGATTTCACCGGCTTCACGAAAACGGCTGAATGTATGCATTACCGTGTCAAGCAACTGTTCCTTTCTCTCCAGAAGCAGGCACAGCGAATCTATACGCACCCGTTGTCCGGATGTATGCACATATTGCTTCAAGGACTGTAATGTGCCACATACCTCGTTTCTCCTTTTCTGATAAGTACCCCGATCGTTCTCGTCCCACACACTGACCGTCTCTCCATAAGTGGCCAGATCCAGCAGGCCGGCGTAGGCTTCTCCGGTCAGATGCCAGAAATGAAGCAGTTCCTGTTCATCCTGTTGCAAATAGTTTCGCTTCATCTGTTCCTTACGAAAAAGATAAATAGTCAAGACAAGCAGGAATATCAAGATAATATATCCCGAGAATATTTTAATTTTTAAACACATAATAATCTATACTTACATCCTTCATTCCTGCTTGACTACCCCCAAAATAAGTAGTGAGAAAAAATTCCCTAATCAGCCATATAATATATTTTTCAATATCTAGGTCTAGTCGTATTAGATTCGTTTTCCATTTGAAGTCCATAATAGTACTAGGCTTTGGCTCAACAGAATATTATTATATACAAAACAGCCTTTTCAATAAAAAATATAACTACACATTTTTTTATTTTCCGACAATCGCCAAGTATAGTTGAAATTTCCATCCCTATTCTGTTCCTTACTCTTATTTCAAACAATTCAATTGCTTTCCTACGAGAAATACCAATAAATATTTACATCTTACGAGTTATATTAAAATTCAGATCTTATTTTAATTCAAACAGAACAATTCCCTTAATATCTCTTGATGAACTTCCAATAACCGCTTCAAACTTGCCCGGTTCGGCTATCCACTCGTGTTTTGCATCATCGAAGAAACTTAATGCTTTCTTATCAATTGTCAGCGTTACCGCTTTCTCTTCGCCCGGAGCCAGTTTCACTTTTTGGAAACCTTTCAACTCTTTTACCGGACGAGGGAGCGAGGATTTCTTATCACTGATATAAAGTTGAACAACCTCTTGACCTTCACGAGTGCCTGTATTCTTCACATTGACTGTGAAAGAAATGGTATCATCTGCTGTCATTGTTTTCTTGTCGGCCGAGGGTTTTCCATAGGCGAAAGTAGTGTAGCTCAATCCGTGTCCGAACGGGAACAACGGTTTGATTTTCTCTTTATCCGCCCAGCGATAACCTACGAAAATATCCTCCCGATAGATTTCATTAATGGTGTCTCCTCTATGCTTAGACTGTGCCAGCTCTTCTTTATTACCCGGATATTCGCCCAGTTTATGAGCACCTACATCTTCCAGTTTTGCAGGGAAAGTGAAAGGAAGTTTTCCTGAAGGATTAGCGTCTCCCACCAATACGGAAGCAAGAGCTGTTCCGGCTTCCGACCCCAGGAACCAACCTTGAACAATAGCAGGCACTTCATTCACCCAAGGCATGGCCACAGCATTGCCGGAGATATTGACAACAATCAGGTTTTTATTCATATTCACCTTTGCCAGTTCGCTTATCACTCTATCCTGCGCGTATGGCAAACCCAAAGAGGCACGGTCCGAATCTTCACAATCCTGATGATTGCTCTTGTTCAAGCCACCGAAGAAGATAACATAGTCGGCATCTTTAGCCACTTGCAAAGCCTCTGCGAGCAGTTCATCTTCCGAACGGTTGTCCTTCAAATCCTGACCGGTTTTCACACCGTTATACTCTCCTGTCGGATCGCCTACATACCCACGGGCATATACCACTTCCGCTTTTGAGCCCACACGGCTTTTCAGTCCATCCAACGGAGAAATCTCATATTTCACTTTCAAAGAAGAACTACCACCGCCCACAGTCATCATCTTTATCGCATTTTCACCGATCACTGCTATTTTCTTCGTTTTATTCAAATCGATAGGCAATATGTTATCGTTGTTCTGCAACAATACAATTCCTTCTTCAGCTATCTGACGTCCGGCTTGTCCGTGCTCGGGAGAGCCTAAAGAGCCGAACGGTTTGTGCGGCTCCATTGAAGTACGGAATATCAGACGAAGAACATTGCTAACCTTTTCGTCCAGTTCCTTTGTTCCTACTTTACCTTCTTTTATCAGTTTCAGGTAAGGGAAAGCAAGGTAATAATTATCATACGCATTTCTCGTTCCGGTAGACAGTCCGTTCGTCCAGGAACCAAATTCCAAGTCCATACCATTGTGAATAGCCTGTTCGGTGTTGTGCACACCACCCCAGTCGGACACTACAACGCCGTCGAAGCCCCATTCATCACGAAGAATATCTTTGAGTAGATGTTTGTTGTGACAAGCATGCTGCCCCTGATAAAGATTATAAGAGCCCATAATCGACCATGTTCCACCTTCCTGAACAGCCGCTTTAAAAGCAGGCAGGTATATTTCATAAAGAGCACGATCACTCAATTGCACATTGGTGGTATGGCGGTTGAACTCCTGATTGTTCAAGGCATAATGCTTCACACAGGCAGCTACACCGTTCTCTTGTACACCTTTGATGTAAGGAACTACCATAGTGGCGGATAGATACGGGTCTTCTCCCATATACTCGAAGTTACGTCCGTTCAAGGGAGTACGGTAGATATTCACACCGGGACCCAACAAGATGTCTTTCTTGCGATAACGCGCCTCTTCACCGATACTTTTCCCATAAAGATGTGACATTTCAGGGTTCCATGTAGCAGAAAGACACGTCAGTGCCGGATAGGCAATACAGGAGTCGTTTGTCCATCCCGCCTGATCCCATTCATCCCACAACACTTCCGGACGGATACCGTGAGGACCGTCGGTAGCCCATACTTCGGGGATTCCGAGACGGGGAACGCCTGCCGAACTAAATTTAGACTGTGCATGAATCATCTTCACCTTTTCTTCAAGGGTCATCCGGTTCAATGCATCTTTCACTCGCTCTTCGATTGGTCTATTCGTATCCAAATAAACGGCAATATCGGATGTTTTTCGTTCTCGATCGCTAAATGAGTTTTGTTGTCCCATTACGATTGGCATACTCATACAAAGTATCCCTAAAATTGTCATTTTTCTTTTCATATCTATTGTAAATGATGTGTGACCTTCATACCAATATGTATCATGCCTACAAATAAACACACTTATTAATAAATAAAAAGCGAATATTTTGTCTAAAAAAGACAATATTTTACTTTTTAACCATTTCACCACTTATCTAACTATTTTATTGGTCGCTATATATCCTAAAATCTGTTTGTCCTTCTTTTCGATATCCAGTTTATCGCTTAATTCATATAAAATATCCCAATCATTTGTTTCTCTTCAACGTCAGCACCGGTAAGAAAATAAATACCCCGATTACGGACATTATCAATCCACCGATAGTGCCTGCCGCCAACGGAAACCAAAAACCTTCTTTTTCCGCTCCTACCATGAAAGGGATAAAGCCCAGGATAGTGGAAGTGACCGTCAGGAAAATAGGAATCACTTTCGTATTCCAGGCTTTCACATAGGCCCGGAGCGGTGAAAGACGCGGAAAACGTTTACGGATGGCATTGTATTCATTCAGAATATAAATACTCGCATTTACCGTAATACCGCAAAGCAGGACAAAGGAAGCAAAACCGCCCTGGTCGAAGTTCAGTTTGAACCAGTAAAATGTAAGGAACACGCCGATATAAGATACCGGAATCACAAAGATAATCGCTAACGGTTGTTTCAGCGAATTGAACAGGATACTTGTAATAAAGAAAATAATGGCGATTACAATCAGGAGCAAACGATATTGCTTATTATCCTTTCCGCCCCACGACCAGTTGTTATCTTCCGATTTTGCGGTATATCCCATCGGAAGAAGCTCGTTAAACTCTTCCAAATCTTTCTTCAGCAGTTTATGCCCCTGTTCCGAAGAACCAATATACTCGTATTGCAGGCACAAGCGATATTGCTGATTTTCCTTTGCCACTTCCTGCGGCATTTGCCCTTTCTCCACGACGGCCAGTTCCGACATCTTATATTCCTTACCGCCTGACTGGAAAGGATAGTACTGCATAGCCCATACATCCCGTTCTTCCGATTGCCGGGAAGAAAGCTTTATCTTTTCCGTTCCTTCTTCCGTCAATACCGAACCGATTTCCATATTTCGCCCATATATCGGACGGATAGCGGAAAACAGTCTCCCGGCTCCAATCCCTTCCTCTGCCATCCGTCGTTTGTCCAGATTGAAATAGAATTCCATATAATCATCCTTCCACCAGGAGAAATCGGAACCGATAGTCACTTCCCGGATACGGCGGTGGGACAACAGCTTTTCTTTCAACTTTTCTGCTTGCGCATACAACTCGTCATAATTGTACCCGTACATCTTCACCCGGAAGGAGCCCGCATTCTCACGTACATTATTACTGAATCCCTGATCCTGCAATCCGTAGATGCTCCAGTCACCGCCGCCCAGTTGGAGTGCCTTGCCGATCATATTGGCTTTCAGCGTATAGGGGAAACCGCTTTTCTGATGTTCTTTCGTAAAATAAATATGGATGGATGCCCTGCGGGCACTTTCCACAGACGTCTGAAACTGCCTGATTTCCTTAAATCCGCTCAGATAGGTTTCCATCTTCTTAACCAGTGTGTTCATCTGTTCCAGTGTACTTCCATTCGGCAGATTGGCATTGGCGTGGAGCACCACCTCTTCATTCCGTGAGAAATAACTCCCCTCATACACCTTTTGTATAAACAGCCGCAGGCTTCCACCCAACGCCTTATCCACAACCGGTTTCACCTTTTCTTTATAGGCAGAAGTACCCAGCGTTTTATTATAAACTTCCGCCCACTTATCTTCCCCCTTCATCTTTTCCGGCAACAAGAATACAGGCAATCCGAAAGCCAGCAATAACAGTATGCAGACCGCCATCCGCCAACGGCAGAGAATCCTTATCAGCCACCCGTAGAAACGGCTGAAATAAACTGGAACCCGCCGCATCTTCGAACGTATCCACATAAAGGAACGCACGTTCCCCATCCGTCTTCCCCGTTTTGAAAGAGATGTTTTCTTCCACCGTTTCAGTCCGATTTTATCAATCAGGGAAGGAACAAAAAACAGGGCGACCAATAATGAAACTCCCAAATTGATAATCACCACAGCGGCAAAGTCCTGCAAATTGAGCCGTATCTTCTCATCCAGGAAGAAAATAATAACCAGTGCCCCTATCGTCGTCAGCGTAGCTGCCAGTACGGACATGAACGCCTTCCGATTCCCGCGCCTCAGATAGTGGTCGCTCATCACAATGGTATTGTCAATCACAAGATTCAAAGAGACGGTGATACCTGCCAAAGAGTACAACTGCATTTCCAATCCGAACGCATAATAAAAAATAACGGCTATCGCTATATTGACGGACAGGCTGACTACAATCAGAAACAGATATTTGGGACTGAAAGTAATCAGCAATACAAACAGAAGCAGAATGGCCACCGTCACTCCCGTACGCAGATAAATCTTGTTTAGTTCTTCCTGAATAAACTCCGTCGCGTCATAACTGGTATGAATCTCATACCCCGCCGGAAGAAACGACCGGATACCATCCATATACGCTTTCACTTCCTTGCTCAACGCCAACTGGTTAGCCGTTTCTTCCGCCACGACAGACAGATAAATCGAGTTCAGCCCGTTAATCCGGTAATAACTCTGCGGCTGCTCTTCCACACGGGAAACCTTTACCAGTTCATTTAGTCCGATGATTCGTCCGTCTTTCATCTTTACCTGTATTCGTGTCGCGTCGAACTCACGGTTCTCATATTCGGGAACCAATGCCAGACGTATCCACTGCTTGTCCGAAGCGCCCTGCTCTACATCGTAAGTCCCCATGAACTCTTTCTGATAATGCAACCGGACTGCCTCACGGATATCATCCGTATTTATCCCAAGCGTACGCAACTGTTCGGAATCATACTCCAACCGCCACTCCATCGGAGTAGCACCGCTAAGATTAATCTTATAAATCCCCGAAAGCTGTGCCAAGCGTGTTTTTATATGCTCTTCCGCATACTGCTGAATCAATACGGGCGTAGCGGGCGCATTGATTGTAAACGCCATGAAAGGAGACTGGCTGCTCTGTCCCGGACTCTGCATCTGAATATACGGATAACTCACACCGTCCGGCAACTCCGGCCACGTCTGACGGATAATGGTGGAAGCCTCGAAACGGGCGACTGCCGCATCCACATGTTTATCCAAATTCACGCTGATACTTCCCCACCCGTTTCCCGAAGTGGAGTAAATTCCCCGAATCCCTTTCACGCGGGCAAGCATCGCCTCCAGTTTACTGGTAGCCGTCATCTCCACCACACGCGCCGAAGTGCCGGGCATGCTGAAACGTACCGTGAAGCCGGGCAGCGTCCGTGACGGGTTCAGTTTGACAGGCAACAGCGGAACAAGCGCCAGCCCGACCAACGCCACACAGACAAAAGCCACAATCAGCGTAAAGGCGGAAGCCTTCGGGGACTTATTTATTTCAGATTCCATAATTTTGCATTATCATCATTCATATAAATGGGAATCATCATTTAACCAACTTCCCCCCATTGAAATCGAATCTGTCCGAAAGAGAAAGCTTCGCGGCGAAATCGAACAAGGTAAGCCGGCGTATCTTATAATAATTCAGCCAGTAGTTTTGCAAGGCGGAAATATAATTCCGCTGTGCTTGCTGCTGCCTGTTGAGTGAAAGTGTCAGGCTGTTTATATCCGCCTTGCCGATGATAAAACGCTGTTTCGTCTCATTATAAGCAAGTATAGCCAGATCCAAAGCCTCTTCCGCGCTTGCTATCAACTGCTGCTGGATATTGAAATCGCTCACTGTCATAATCACTTCCTCTTCGATGCCAATCTCATCCTGGCGTGCCGAAATCTTCACCACATTCAGGTTATTCCGCGCCATATTATACTTGCCTTTGCGGACACCCCAATCCAATAACGGAATGGAAACACTGACCGCCACCAAATCCTGTTGCATCGGTTTATGATACACATCCCCGAAATTATCCGCCACCTGGTTAAAACCGACACTCGCATTCACACTTGCGTTGAAACGGGATTCTTTCTTTGTCTTGTCCACATTCCGCTGCGCTTCCAGTACATTCTGTCTCAATTCCAGCAATTGGGGGTTGTTGCTTCTCCCCCAACTCAAAGCCTCATCCACCGGAATCTCTATCATGCCCGGACGGGAAGGGAGTTGCAGTTCGATTTGCGTATTCTTATCCAGATTAAGGAAAGACGCTAAGGAGAACATCGCCCGTTTCAGGTCGCTCGCCTTGTTCTGAAGGGTGTTCTGCGCGTTGACACGGTCCAGTTTCAATGTCAGCAGGTCGGCTTGTGAGATGGCGGCTATCCGGTGGCGTTGCTGCCCGATACGGTAAAGCGTATCCGTGGAAGCCAGGTTGTCCTTTGCCAGTTTATATTCAGCCTGTGCCATGGCGAGGGAAAAGAAATAGTTCGTGGCCGTTTCCGAGACTTTCTCCACGTTATAAAGAAACTCCTTCTTCACACGCTCGTATTTCAACGGTTCGATTCGGCGCTCCCACTTGAAAGGATTGTATCCTACCAGGCTCTGCGAATATCCAAGCCTTATCGGGACACTGGTGAGTTGTGTCGCGCTGTTATCCCCAAAGTTGCGCATATAGGCAAGATTCGATTCCAGATAGAATGTACCCCCGGTCAGGTCGAGGTTCTGCCTCACGCTCAGTCCGCCGTAGGCATAATATGATTGCTGCGTGCGGTACACGTCGAGGTTGGAGCCCGAATCATAACGTTTCGTTATATCCCGGTTATATTGCGCCGGAGTAAGGTCCAGCGTCAGGCTGGGTAGGCGGTTCGCCTTGTATGTCCGGTATTCCCAATAGCCGGAGAGATACATATTCTGTGTGCGGAATGATTCCAGAGAACTGTCGTTGGCCAAAGCAATCGTCTGATTCAAGTCCAGTACCAGATGTTTCTGTGCGTACAGCGGGGATTCACCACAGAGGACACTGAGGACACAGAGAAAGGTGGGAATTCTTAATAATCCGTTCATAACTCTCATATTTGAACTATTTGTTATTATTTGCTACTTATTTCAACTTTCTTACTTCTTCTTTTTTCCGGTAAATGAACCAGTAAAGCAACGGTATGATGAACAGGCTCACTGCCGTGCCTATCGACATCGTCCCTATCATGGCAATGGACAACGGCTTTTGCAGTTCCGAACCCATATCCGAAGAGAACAAGAGCGGGACCATGGCGAAAATCGTAGTCAGCGAGGTCATGATAATGGGACGCAGGCGCCTGCGTCCGGCTTCATGGATGGCTTCCAGCAAAGGGACGCCTGACTTGCGCAGTTCATTGATGGCGTCCAGCTTCAGGATGGAGTCATTGATGACGATACCGCAAGTGACGATAAGCCCGATGGCTGACATCAGATTCAGCGTATGCCCGCAAATCCAAAGCAGCAAAAGCGCAAATGCCACGTCTATCGGGATTTCCGCCAAGACAAGCAGGGGTTGCAGAAAGCTCTCGAACTGTGCCGCAAGGATGAAATACATCAGCAACAGGGAAATCAGGAGTATCACTACCAGTTCGTCCAGCATTTCCCGGTTCGAGAAGAAGCTGCCGGAAAAGCCGGCATCCCACTCCCCCGTATTCCCGGCTACCTGCTTCACGTCTTTTATCAGCTTGTCCGCATCGAGCACTCCATAAAAATCGAAGGGCACAAATTCCCCGTTACGCCCGGCAGCAATACTTTTCAGGTCTTCGGCAGGAGCCACCTTTACCAGTTCCCGGAGCGGGATATATTCTATATTGCCACGGTTATCCGGCTGTGTCTGTACCAATGTCTCCTGCAAGACCCTGTTCACGGTCTTTTCATTCCCCGCAATATTAATCGGAAGATACTGCTGGTAGGAATGCAGCATAGTCACGCTGTTTTCACGGAAAGCCGTTTTCAGGACACGGTAAAGTTCATTATAGGAGACACGGTAAAGCAGCAGTTTTTCCTTGCTGATGCTCAGGTCCAACTGGTTCTCAAAAGCGATGCCCGTAGGATTGATGCCGGTTTCCCCTGCCAGTTCATGCTCCAGGTTGCGAATCGTTTCCGCTTCCGGTGCCTGTGCCCTGTTACGGGCATAAAATTCAGCTATGATATCCGGTTCACCCGTCACAAAAAGTTTCTCGAATACCGTTTCCGGCGGAGAGAAAGAAATGACGGAAAGCGGGTAACGTTCTTTCAATCTCCGGTATATCTCCTGTTCCAATAGGGCAATTTCACCGGAAGTTTCCGTACGGAAATAAAGTTCCGCTTCGGAAGAGGAAAGCTCCCTCTCCCGGTTCAGGATAAAATCCTGTCTGCCGACAGAAGCCGTCTGTTCCAGAGAGCGGCCGTCCAGTTCCTTAAAAAGTGCGTCCACACGCTTCCTGTTTTCATCCACGTGGATATTTTCATTCCATTCTATGCGGACAATCAGTTCGTTTTCTTCGATATCGGGCATCCGCTCTTTATCTATAAAGAAAAAGAAAAATACACAGAGCGGAATGGAAATGACGCAAAACAATACGCTGAACGTTTTATGACGGAACACCCAGTCTACTCCGGCGTCATAGAAACGGTCCAGTGTATGGTCTTTTATCGGGTTATTGAATTTAAAGGAGAGCCACTTCCATTTCCGGGTGTGGATACCTGCACGGTAGACCAGCAGATAAAGGACGGGAAGCAGCATGATACCTGTAAAATAAGACACCATCAGTCCTACCGTGACGGAGAAAGCCTGGTCGTAGAAGATGGCTCCGGCAATACCGCTCATAAAAATCAGGGGAGCGAATACGGCGATGGTGGTCAGCGAAGAACTCAACATGGGGGTCACCACTTCACTTGTTCCTGTGATACAGGCACGACGCAGTGAATATCCCCGTTCGCGGTATTGCGAAATATTCTCGGTCACGATAATCGAGCTGTCAATCATCATTCCCAAAGCCAGAATCAATCCTGCAAGGGAAATGATATTCAGTGACATATTACAAAGGTAGAAGAACACGAAACTGATGACGATGGAAACCACCATGCTGAGCCCGATGACTAACGGGGATTTCACGTCACCCAGGAACAGGACCGCTACCAGGCAGATAAAGAGGAACCCTAAAGAAAGGTTCTGCTGCAGATTGGAAATCGTGTAGTCAAGCAGTTCCGTCTGATTGCGGCTGATACTGAAATCAATGTCCGGATAGACCTGCTGGAAATACTCCATCGTGCCTACCAGCGACTCCTTCATCTTGTCCATATTCTCATCCGCCTGCTTGATGACAGCCAGTGTCACCGCACGCTTTCCGTTCGACAAGGACACGCCCTTTTCCTTCACGGGCACGATATTGACCTTGCAGAAATCCTTCAACTGCACAATGCGGTCGTCCTTACGCAGATAGATATTTTCCACATCTTCCGCCGTACGCAGCAATGTCGAGAATTTGATATTATATTCGTAGTACCCGTCACGTACCGTCATGCTGCCCGGTTCTACATTGTTGGACGACAGGGCGGACTCAATATCCCCGATGGCAAGCCCCATCATGGCAAGCTTGTCCTCATCGGGCACAATCTGCACCTGGCGTTCCACCAGTCCGGTCACGTCCACCATAGCCACTTCTTCAAGCTGCTCTATCCTTCGCTTGATAACCGATTCGGCAAATTCACACAAGTCAAGAAAGGATTGCTGTCCCGTGGTAGTAGTACTATAAGCACTGTCATTCTTCAAGGTCAGATTCAGGTAGAACACGGGAATATCCGTTGCGCTCGCCTTGATTACTTTCGGACGTTCCGTTTCCTTGGGGAGATAGTTCATCGCAGCATCTATCTTCTCATTGACCTCGATAAAAGCAAGATCCGTATTCGTGCCGAACTCAAAAGACAGGCGGATGATACCCGCCCCGTCCCTTGATTCGCTATGAATGTCTTTCAAAGTGGAAACCTGAATCAGTTGGCTGCGCAAAGGTTTCACAATCGTGTTTTCCAGTTCGCGGGCGGATGTATTCGCGGCAGACACTTGTACGGTAATCTCCGGAATGGCGATATTCGGAAGCAGCGATATCGGCAGTGTGGAATAAGTCACCAGGCCGATTATAAAACTGGCGGTGAAAGCCATTAACACGGCGATAGGACGCTGGATTAAAAATTTTATCATGCTTACTTGATTTTGGGACGGATTATCTTACATTTACTTCCGCTTCATGCGCCAGATTCAGGTTTCCGGTCACAATAACCGTGTCTCCTTCCAATAAACCGTCTTCAACACCTTTCCGGGATTTATCAGAAACAATGTATTCCGTTGCGTTCTCCAGTCCCGTATGCACATAGTTCCACATAGCCTTGCCTTCTTTCAATGTGAACACCACCTGCTTGCCGGAGCGCAGTACCACAGCCGTCTTGGGAATCACCAACTGTTCACCCAGATTCCGCCTGACACTGACCCTCACATTCATACCGCTGAACAGCTTGCCTTCACCGTTCACATCAGCCTTCACCTTCACCATTCCATTGGTATCCACCAACGGATTGACTTCAGATACCCTACCCTCAAACGAGCTTCCCCCGGCATAAGGAATGACCGTCACCTTATCACCTTTTTTAATAAAGGCAAGTTCATTCTCCAATACGGTAAATTCAGCTTCCATCCCTCTGGTGTCAAGGATAGTGCAGAATATTTCCGAGGTATTAGCCGGGTTATAAGGTTTTGAGAAAAGATTAGCCACTACACCGTCAAAAGGCGCGGTAAGTGTCGCATGTTCCGTCTCCCTTTTTGTCAGTTCGTACTGGGATTTCGACTGCTCGTAACCACTCTTCACTTTTGCAATCTTCATTGTCTCCACAGGAACCTTGCTGAAATCATCCGGTGTATATCCCTGCCCGATGAGCACATCTTTCAATTCTAGCTCAGCTTTCAACAGAGCGTCTTCCGCCTGGGACAGTTTCTGCTCCAGACGGAATTTGTCCAGTTCAGCCAGTTTCTGTCCTTTATGTACACGGTCGCCATTCTTCACATAAATACGGGCAATGACTTCACCCGTTTCAAAGCGTAGGTCGGCTTTACTGCGGGCGTTCACCTTGCCGTTGCTTACCAGTTCATGGTCAAAATTACGCTTCTTCAGAATTTGAGTGGTAACTTCATTCTTTACGTCAGGAAGAACGGTGGTCACTCCTTTCTCCTGTTCATCAGCACTATTTTTCTTGTCAGAGCAAGAGGTGTTTCCTCCTAATGCCAAACATAACAGTAACCATATACATTCGTGTTTCTTCATATTTATTGGTTCTTTTATTTCAATAATTTCTTTACTTCCTCTCTCATTTCATAATCCTCTCTGTTTTTTTATTTTATCCGCAACTTAAAGATGACAGGATTATCATCATCATTAAGTTCATCATAAAGACTTTTAAACGCTTGTCTATCTTTATTATTCGCAAAAGATTTACTTAAACAAATTACCTCCCAAGACTTTCTAAAAGAATAAGTGGACTGGACGAGATAAAAGTTATTATTCCATCAGAACCACTAACGCTTCCGTCAACCCATATTTCCATAGTACATTCTTTCGGATTATTAGATTGATCAGGGACATAATAATCAATAGGAACATTTTCTGCCCAGCCAAGTTTCTCTATATCTAACAAAGTCAATATATCCTCATTCTTCTTAGAATTTGAATACTGAATTACAAATAAATATATTGCAACAAGCACAATAATATTTAAAATTTTCTATTCCATAAAATGATACAATTTATACATAATTACACATTCTGTTCTCAAATTAATAAAGTGTTTTTATCCTTCATTTTATCCTACATCAAACGCCACTTCCTTTATTTAATTATAATCATTTCAATTTCTTTCTAACCCCCAAAGAAAAGCATTCACAGAGAGACTTTAGAACAATATTCTACCTAAAAAAGACAAAATTCTGTCATATCGCCTATTTTCTACATTTCCTCCTTTATCTGACTTTTTTCAGAATCCGCTCCCAACGGATCTTTCCTGAATATTTATCTTCCGAATACCAGATACGGACTACTTTACCTACAATATACTCTTCCGGTAGCATCCCCCAATAACGCGAATCCTGCGAATTTGCCATATTGTCACCAGCAACAAAATAATAGTCTTTTTCAAAACGATATTGTGTAATCGCACTATCCCCCAACAGAATCCGTCCGTCTTTCAAAGAGAGCTTTTTCTTCTGTTCCCAGTCTATCAGCTGCCTATACAGAAAGAAATTCGTACGGTTCATCACTACCTTCCGACCCTTTTCGGGAATTGCCAAAGGGCCGAATTCACAAACAGTCCATCCTTGCTGTTCATCGTAAGGAAATGCATCCACTGCAATGCCGTATTGTTCCGCATGTTTCAACTTCTCAATATACCGTTCGTCTTGATTCCCCAACCTCTCGCCACAGCCACGTACCTTATATCGCCCTTCCCGAATCTCCAACGTATCTCCCGGCAAAGCAATACACCGTTTCACGTAATATCGCATAACATCCATGCTGATACTGTCCCAACGATTCTCCGGATAAGGAAAATTGAATACCAGCACATCATTCCTCTTAAAATCACCAAAACCGGGTATCCGATAGATATCTACGTCTTTACCCTCGACAGCCGCAAATACATCAAACAGCCGAGCCCCCTTTATCATCTTATTAACCAGAATGTAATCGCCATTTACCAATACCGGATCCATCGACTCGGAAGGAATTCGAAATGAAGTATAACAAAACACCTGTACAAAAAAGAATAATAACACCAAATAGCACACTCCTGTAAACAGTTTCATAAACAATGTCAGCAATTTCTTTATAACAGCAAGAAATCTATCCATATCGCACTTCTTTAGTATCCAATGATTACTTTACGGCTCTCTCCCGCTCCTCCAGCAATGCTCGTACCTTTTTCCTCATATCTTCTATCGCCTTCGACATCACCTTCGGCTCCTTAGTCAATACGATACGGGCATTTTCCTTCATCTTCTCAGGCTGAAAACATGCAGGGTCTGCATAAAACTTCGTCAGTACATAATAAGAATATATACGTATAGGCAGGACATTGCGGGAACGAATCAGACATTTTTCCGCTTCTTCATATCTGTTCAACTTCCAATAATTCATTCCCTGCAGATACCAAACGACTTGTGTATTACATAATTCCAACGCCTCTTCCACGATATCGACCGACTGTTCATATTTCCCCAACTCATACAAAATGTGCCCATATTCATATAAGAAATTATGATTGCCTTTCAATAACGGATACAACCGGACATATTTCTCTTCCGCTATCTCATATTTCCCATTATAATACCATCTACTATCTTTTTTCCAATTTACGTAAGCAGAATATGAATTATCGGTACAAATAGCCCATCCTGTTCCTCCCAAACACAATGCAATCAGAACAAGCCAGAACCTACTGCGCAGAATATCCTCCCAAAAACACATGCCAATAATAGCATAAAAAGTAACTTGCAGCACTGGAATCTGCAATGGATAAGAGAAAAAAGCAAATACAGACAACGACATCAACGCCGCACAAAATCCATACTTTTTTCTCCTATACGCCCTATACCATGCCAGACAAATAATAGCCAAAAAGAGAATTAAGACCAACAGCCCCTTTTCGACAGCTATCTGCAAATAATCATTAAAAGCATATTCCGGTATTCCCGCCACATATTCTTCCCAAGCTTCATAATCTCCACTGGCAAAATGCTTTTCCTGCAACACTCCGCAGACATGCGTAAAACTGCCATCCCCATATCCGGTGAGTGGTTGCCCGGCAATAGCCTGTATACATAATTTCCAGATAAACAGCCTTCCTAATGCAGAATTTCCCTTTATGACAAATCCCAAGATACACAATAATCCCACGCACACCGATAGCAACATCACTCCACCGGATATTACTTTCCATTTGTTCTCATGCAGATAATGCGATAATCTCCTGTGCCATGAGTATCGGACAAAACACAACCAAACACTTGACACAACTACAGCCAACCACGCTGCACGGCTCATGGCGGCAATCAGCACACACAATAAAAGAACAAGCACAATCTCCACTACAAAGTAAACAGGCGTACGCCTGCCCTTTTCTTTCAGCCGTAGCCATTCATTGAAGCAAAGCATATATCCTACAGCCACATACCCACTATACGGTCCGGGATTATTGAATGTTCCCGTAAGTGTAAACAACAGATTGCCAGGCATTGCGCAACCAGCCAGTTGCAACAGCCCCCATACAGCTTCTATAGAACTTAAAAATATCAATGTCCAACTAAAAAGAGAACCAAGTTTGTCTGCTTTTATAGAGGGGCTTAACAGCAATGCCATCAATACCAAACTTATTGACAAACTTATAAAAGCCCGGCCAATCCATAACCAATGTCCCTCAGTTGCTCCTACAGGTATATCTTCAAACCTCAGAAGAACAACACTCAACATGGAAACAATTCCTAACCCACCCCAAAAATATGCAACAGATTCTTTTTTAGTCAAACACATACACTTCAATGTTTAAAAATCAGTTTGTTTACAATCAACACATTTTCACTCATACGCAATTCATCATATTTTTCCGGGAAATACTCGTCTATAAATTCATCATTAAAACAAGTAACCCAAGTATTGGAGAGATTGGACGGCATCCAATTGCCGAGATTGATCAAACCTGGAATATCCATTTCGGGATAAGAGCAGTTCTCTACTTTCTGAGTATTTTTATCCAATAAAGTAAAAGAAGCAGTCATATCAGGCAAAGACCAAATAGACAAAAGATACCTGTCTGTATTTACAATTATATCACAATTCGCATGTTCTTCTTTTATATAATAGTTACTTTTAACGCCTATAAAATCACCGGTCATTTTATAGTTCGATTTATGCTGGAAAATCTTATGTATCGATTCATCTTGAGGATTGAACGAATAGAATATGCCAACAGGAGGATCGTAAATTTGAATAGTTCCATCTTCCTGCAAAGTCATTGTATCCCATCCGGAACTACTAAAAGGATATATCTCTGAAATCGCTAAAACTCTTTTAGAAAGTTTTCCTTGTCTGTCCATAATCCAAACTCCATGGGTATTTTCATTAACACCACTCACGGTATGACACAGAAAATTACCATTTGGCAATTCCCGTATATAATCGTATACTAATTCAAAAGGATGTGAAATTGTACCTATATAGTCTCCATCAAAAGAATATTCATAAATCCTGCTTATGTAAATATCGGCTATGTAAATTGAATTCTTTCCTAAAAAGCAGGATGTAAGGTCGGCATACTCTCCCGGACCTTCACCTCGTTTGCCAATCGTATTCAGAAACGTTCCATCCGAATTGAAACGATAAACAATGTCTTGTTTTGAATCGACTGCATAAATGCCGGAGTCATCAAACAAAATATCTCCCACCCTTCCAAAAAAGCAGGATTCCGGCAATTCCAAACGAATGAACTTCACCGTATCAATAAAAGTTGATAATGGATAACTTTCTTTGATATTGGTATGATCATACTTTACTATTTCATAAGTGTCGTCATGAGTAGAAGTACATGAAACACAAAATAGCAATACACATAAAAACAGATTTATTATTCGCATTATATCATGATATTTAATAACGTAAGTTCGATATTCCCCAACTGCCCTAAAAGAATATATCCGGATACTTGTCATATCAAACTTACGTTAAATTATTATACACGTCTTACTCAACGTTTAAGAAATAACTTTTCCACAATCAATACTCTTTCATTCATTTGGAGCTCCTTGAGTTTGTCAGGATAAAAATGATTCATAAGTTGATCGTCGGTAACATGCACCCAAGCGTTCGGAAGATTCGAGAATTTCCAATTATTGAAAAACAGCAATCCCGGAATATCTATTTTAGGCGATTTGTAGGTTTCCGACTTTTTAGTCTTCTTGTCATATATCGTATAATATAACTTATCTGTATTGGGCAACCCCCATACAGAAAAAAGAAATCTTTCTCCATTCACAATCCAATTCCCCATTGCAACGTCCTCATTTTTTATATCAGTCATGCCTACAAAATCTCCGGACATCTTGTAACTTGACCTATGCTGGAAAACCTTCTTTATAGATTCATCAACGGTGTCGAACAGATAAAAGGCGCCAACGGGGGGATCATATATCTGATATTTACCATCTTCACGTAAGGTCATTGTCTTCCAGGAAGCCAGACAATAAGGAGTCTTTTCAGGAATGGCAAGAACTCTTCTCATATTCCCCTGTCTGTCTAGTATCCATACACCATGAGTCGTGGTCCAAAAACCATCTGCCGAATGACACAAGAAATTCTTATCCGGCAATTCCATGGCATAATTATAAAGTATGTCAAAGGGATAAGAAACCGTAGCTATATAATCACCATTAAAAGAATACTCATAAATCTTTCTTGAACTGTCATCATCTATATAAACTGAATTCTTTCCCAAAAAGCAAGAAGACATGTTCGCATACTCTCCAGGTCCCTCACCACATTTACCGATCGTATTCAAAAAAGTACCATTCTCATCGAAACGGAAAACTTTATCTTGTTTACTATCAAGTATATAAATACCGGATTTATCAAATAAGACAGTAGCTACTTCACCGAAAAAATAAGGTTCGGGCAGTTCCAAACGAACAGATTCTACTCTATCGATATAGGAAGATAAAGGAAACTGCTCTTTAATATCAGTGTGGTCATACACTACCATTTCACAAGTGTCGTCTTGGGTAGAAGTACATGAAACACAAAATAGCAATACACATAAAAACAGATTTGTTATTCTTCTCATAGTACTATATTTATAATAGTAAACATATATATCCTTTAACGCTTAAAAATCAATTTATACACAAACAATGTTCTTTCGCTCATATGCAATTCATCACGTTTCTCCGGGAAACACATTTCCATGTATTCGTCGCCAACATAAGATACCCAAGTATTAGGAAGATTTGAAGATTTCCAAAAATGAAAAGAAAACACTCCAGGCACATCCAATTCAGGGAAATTACAAGTTTCCGACTTCTTCGTCTTTTTATCATATAATGTATAATATAGATGGTCCGTTTCAGGCAGACTCCAAACAGAAAAAAGATATCTATCCCCATTGAGTACCCAGCCGCCATCAGCATACGATTCATTAATAATGCTGTTAAGTTCTTGCCCGACAAAGTCACCTGTCATTTTGAAATTTGACTTATGTCGAAGCACTTTCTTTATAGATTCATCTTTAGGATCAAACAGATAGAAGACACCCACCGGTGCATCATATATCTGAATCCTTCCATCTGCCTGCAAGGCCATTGTATTCCATCCACATCTGCGGAAAGGATATTTTTCAGGAATGGACAGCACAGTCTTTTCCATTTCCCCTTGCCTGTTCAATATCCACACTCCATGCCCGTTTAGAAACCCATCTACAGTATGACATAAGAAATTTCCATTAGGCAATGCCATAATATAATTATAAAGCAACTCAAAGGGATATGAAATCGTCCCTATATATTCACCGTTAAAGGTATACTCGTGAATCTTTCTAGAATTTCTATCACTTACATAAATCGATTTTTCTCCTAAAAAGTGGGAAGACAGTTCTACATATTCTCCAGGGCCTTCACCACGTTTACCAATTGTATTCAGAAAAATCCCATTTGCATCAAATCGGTAAATCACTTCTTGTTTGCTGTCATTTATATAAATTCCAGATTCATCAAATAAGATATTGCCAACTCCGCCAAAGAAATAAGGCTCGGGCAATTCCAAACGAACTGTCTCAACTTTATCGACAAAAGAAGATAAAGGGAAACTTTCCTTTATATCGGTGTGGTCATACTCCACCATTTCACAAGTGTCGTCTTGGGTAGAAGTACATGAAACACAAAATAGCAACACACATAAAAATAAATTTATTATTCGCATCATTAGTGTCCCGTAAAAGTGGATAAATAGTTCTTTGAAATAATTGAAATATAGTCTATTAGATACTACTTTTTAGGCGCGACGATTTGAAATCATACCTTTGAGGTCAATTAAGGTGACCTCAAATGAACCAAGATAAATATGTTTTCGCTCAGTTAGTAGAATTCTTGAACAATGATAAGTTCAGAAGACTTGTAGACAAGTATGATGGCAATCGTTATGTGAAACATTTCACTTGCTGGAGTCAGTTACTTGCAATGATGTTCGGTCAACTCAGTAATCGTGAAAGTCTTCGTGACTTGATTGTAGCTTTGGAAGCACATCAAGGAAAGCGTTATCATTTGGGATTGGGTCGTGAGCCCATTGCCAAAACTACGCTTGCATCTGCCAATCAGAATCGGGATTACAGAATCTTCGAAGATTTTGCTTTCTATATGATGAAGGAAGCATGTGAAAAACGATCGACTCACATCTTGGATATTCCAGGAAGGAAGTATGCGTTTGATTCCACTACAATTCCTTTATGTTTGGCTACATTCCCTTGGGCGAAGTTCCGTAAGAAAAAAGGTGGAGTTAAGGCTCATGTCCTTTATGACATAGAAGCACAACTTCCAGCCTTTTATACAGTAACTACAGCATCCAGGCATGATTCAACAGAAATGTCCGCAATTAATTATGAGCCAAATGCTTATTATATATTTGACAGAGCGTATGACTCGTTTAAAGAACTTTATCGGATTCATCTTACAGGTTCTTTCTTTGTAGTCAGAGCGAAGTCTAATCTGAAATGCAAGTTCTGTAAATGGAAGCGTAGAATGCCGAAAAATATCCTTTCAGATGCGGAAGTGAAACTGATAGGGTACACTTCTGGAAAGAAGTATCCTGAATCATTCAGAGTCATCCGTTTCTATGATGAAGAGGATGATCGTGAATTCACATTCCTGACGAATGCCAAACACATATCTGCACTTGATGTTGCCAATCTTTATAAGAAAAGATGGTTCGTGGAACTTTTCTTCAAATGGCTGAAACAACACCTTAAGATAAAAAGGTTCTGGGGTACTACCGAGAATGCGGTTCGAATACAGATTAGTGTTGCTATCATCACCTATTGTTTAGTAGCTATTGTACAATATGATATGCAACTGAATCGTTCAACTTATGAGGTCTTGCAGATTCTTAGCATCTCATTAACAGATAAAACGCCTTTACAAGAGCTGTTTAATAAGACTAATTTCAATGATGTCAAAGAACAATTTAATCCCCTTATTCCGGGATTATTTGATTAATTAATAACTCGTCCCGATTTTAACGGGACACTAGTGTATTCGCATAGTATTTTATAGCATTATGTTCATATGTTTTTTATCGTTTAAAAATCAGTTTGTTTACAATCAACACATTTTCACTCATACGCAATTCCTCATATTTTTCCGGATAATACTCGCCTATAAATTCGTCATTAAGGTAAGTAACCCAAGTATTGGAGAGATTGGAAGATACCCAACGACCAAAATTGAACAAACCTGAAATATCCATTTCGGGAAAAGAGCAACTCTCTACTTTCTGAGTATTCTTATCCAATAAAGTAAAAGAGGTAGTCATATCAGGCAAAGCCCAAATAGACAAAAGATACCTGTCTGTATTTACAACTATATCACAATTCGCATGTTCTTCTTTTATATAATAGCTACTTTCAACGCCTATAAAATCGCCGGTCATTTTATAGTTCGATTTATGCTGAAAAATCTTATGTATCGATTCGTCCTGAGGATTGAACGAATAGAATATGCCAACAGGAGGATCGTAAATTTGAATAGTCCCATCTTCCTGCAAAGTCATTGTATTCCATCCGGAACTAATAAAAGGATATATCTCTGAAATGGCTAAAACTCTTTTAGAAAGTTCTCCCTGTCTGTCCATAATCCATACTCCATGCATTTTGTTCATTCCACTCACTGTATGACAAAGGAAATTACCATTGGATAATTCCCGTATATAATTGTATACCAACTTAAATGGATGTGATATTGTCCCTATATAGTCTCCATCAAAAGAATATTCATAAATTCGGCACGGACCAATATCGGCTATGTAAATCGAATTCTTTCCTAAAAAGCAGGATGTAAGGTCGGCATACTCTCCCGGACCTTCACCTCGTTTGCCAATCGTATTCAGAAACGTTCCATCCGAATTGAAACGATAAACAATGTCTTGTTTTGAATCGACTACATAAATGCCGGAGTCATCAAATAAAATGTCTTTTACTCTTCCAAAAAAGTAGGATTCTGGCAATTCCAAACGAGTGAACCTCACCGTATCAATAAAAGTTGATAATGGATAACTCTTTTTGATATTGGTATGATCATATCTCACAATTTCACACGGTTCTTCATACTTAGAAGAACATGAAGCGCAAACTAATAGTGCGCAAAGAAACAGATTTATTACTCTCATTATATATTTATTTTTATCTTCGGTAAAAGATTTCAGAAACTCGAATCATCATGGCTAATCTTTTGCCGCATACTTTTATCCAATATTTCCAAAAACTTTTACCGAATGTCATTACTCATTAATTACATCTGTCCAGCCCTCTCGCACACCCACTGTATTGGCTGTCAAACTTTTCACAGCAAGGAATTTGAGTTGGCCGATCGTACTCTCCTATCCAGAAAAGCTTATGACTCAGTCGATAATATGGCTCCAATGTCGCATCTATTTCCGGATCACATGCCGCAGAAAAAGCCTCAATATTCGCCACTAGATTTAAATCCTGATTTCTTCTGTCTTTCAGGTTCACCGCTATTGTTACAAGAACAACTGCGAACAAATAAATAAAATACTTTACTTTCATGTTAGTTCATTAAATTAAAATACAACTCACGTATCCTTTTACGGAGCAAAGGATTACCCACACATATTATTTGATTGTTTTGGTCTAACAAGAATACATGAGTGCCCGGGAATTCCATTTTATTGATTTTTCTAAACTCGGCACCATCCGTACATACCGGAATCTGAAAATCTTCATCCTTCAATACATCGTACAGATTTCGCTCAGAAACAGGCTTCATCACAAACAAATATCTTATGTTGGCATTTGTCAATGAATCCACATCCGTAATAAAACGTTTCCAGTCGTCTATCCTCAATTGACACTCTATGCAGGATACAGAATCCATGAGTGCCAATATCTTATAGTCTGCTGTAGAGTAATCGTAGTCTACCGACTCTTTGCCATACAAGCGAAAAGTCATCTGCTCCGGAAAAATCAGTTTTTTACCGTACCATTCCTTGACATAACGAACCTCATCTTGCACAAAAAACTCGCTTCTCAAAACTAAAAATCCTAAAGCCGACAATACCAATAGTATGGATATTGTCTTTACAAACTTTATCTTCATCAAATAAACTGTTATTGGGAAAAATCCTTCCCACTTATGATACATTTTTCTCGTTAGCTCGCTTTTATCATTTCAGCGAGAAGTAGCCGGACTACTTACAGAAAACACAACTGTTCTACTATCGTTTCACCTCCTTTTTTAATATGTTATACTTTTTTCTTTCACCCTTTCTCTTTCCAACGGACAAGCTCACGATATGCGGACAATCCTTGTTCTTTTTTAGTACATTCTAAAGAAGCATCCGAAGATGCCACATTCCTGATGGTATAATTCTCCAAGAAATCCGCCCATTGACATAGAACCGCCCAATGCATACCCGCAAAAGCAAAGTCCTGTTCCTCCTCCACAATGGCAAGAATCATCTCCAGCATATCGGCAGTGGTCTCTACCACACTATTCCCTTCTTTCACTTGCCGGGAAGCCACGGGATACAACCCCATGTCATAAGGTGGATGCTTTCGCTGCCAACAGGAACTCCCACAATACTCAAATACCGGTTCGAGCAAAGCCTTCATCCAATCAATGCGGTGGAAAAAACTCAATACGGGAAAACTCTCGTAGGCATCTCTTACATTGCCCAACGTATCAGCAAAGCAGAAAAGCTTGTTGTCCGATGAAAGGAAAAAACGGTGCGACGCTACAAAATCACGATATGCAGGCAACATCTGCCGTGCGAACACGGTATCACGTTTGCCAAAGGCTTTACTGTTCCATTTGCAATCAAGCCTGTCGCAGTCCGCTTTTATCTCCTGATAGTGATTACCGACCGATTGCATCAGTCCGTCCATCGTTCGTTCACCATTCCCATTCCAAACAGGATACAGGCTTTCGCCAGCAAACAACAAGTGTTCTCCTTCCTCATATCCAACCACCAGTATCCCCTCATACCCATTTTCCACACCCAACTTCTGAGAAAGAACGATATGTCCTTCTTCGCTCGTAAACGCAGCACCCTCTTTCATAGCCAAATGCAACCCCTCACACCGGACAAGCCGCCATCCACCGTCTACCCGGCTCTCTGCCTTGGCTTTACCGAACATACATTTCACATCCATATCGAACAATATTTCTACCTCGTGGGTACCGTCATCGTCTCCTTCTATCCGATAGGATACAAAGCCTACAGGCCACCCTGTCATATTCCATTGTTCGGACATGGACGAGGATACAAAATCAAGCCGAAGATGCAGGTCACCGCATTGAAACACATAGTGTGTCTGCGTGGCTTGTATATCCACATATTGCAACAGAGCAGTGTCGGTATCAGCATAGGTCTTATTCTCTACATACAGTCCGAAATCCATTAAGGCAGGGCCACCCGTGTTGCGTCCGTAAACTGCCAGAAGGTTATCTCCTGTCCGAATAGCCTCCATGTCCTCGTCCGTCAAAACATGGCATTCGGCAGAGGGAGTAAAGCATTCCTTTTTAAACCAATATTGTCCGTTGCAATAAATGGTCAGTTGGTCATCGCAGACATATCGGACGTACATTTTATGTCCTCTCAAGGCTTCTTTGTCCGTCACCTCGAATTGCCGGCGAACATACAGATTGTCCGCCACCCATGCTGTATGCACCGGATAGTCTTCATACCCGAAACCAAATCCTCCTCTGCCCGACTGCCACGAAGATTCATCACATCCCGGTTGTTCCCAGCCTTTTCCCGGAAATAAAAAAGTATACTTACACTCCCAACCGGAAATATCATCTTCTGAAAACGAAGCCAAAGGAAACATACGCAAGGAATCTCCGCCACAAAAGCGGTACGTCTTGCCATCTACCCTCACGATTCCCGTCAACGGAAAAGTTGAAAGTCCGGGCGACACCGTCCAATCCACATGCCCGACGGAAGAAACACCGGAAAAAGGAATATTCCGACTGTCCGAACAGGAACAGGAGCAGATGCAAATCAGTGAAACACAACTTACTCCCTCGATGATTCTCTTGACAATTGTTGTCAATCTGCCATTCATTCTTATTTCCATAATTGAATTCCGTTTTCGTAACTAAAAATCCGTTCATCGACTCCACGTGTATGATTGCGTAAAAACAACAATGCATTTTCGGGAATCCCACAAAACACTAACGAATCGGAAGCAGCCTTTACAGTGCCTGCCGATTTCCAATGGTGGTCGCAATAAAACAGTTCATACACATCTCCGGGACGGATATAATTGTCCCGATTGCGGGGAGTATACACAATGTGATCTATGCATGCCTTTCTACCCAAGTCAAGACCTGCCCAGCCACCGGAAGGATGAGAATAATCAAAGGATGTCCAAGTTTTACCGTCAAACGCGTTCATATATTCGTGCGTTCCGTCATTGTAGAAACATCCTGGAGTGCCTATTGGCTTCCCTTTGACGGAAGCCGTATCGCCTTTCTCATAAAAAGCGATTTCCGCCACGTTGCAATGAGAGTCGGCAGGTCCCTTATATCTAAGATAACGATACGCTTTGTCCGAGTAACTTCCCGCTACGGTATTCAGACGGGCAGGCACATCCGTTATTATGTATAATGTATCCGCATCCACAAAATCCGGACGGTTACTTCCTTCGAAAATACCTCCCAACATACGTTCACGGAATAAATCTTCTCCCCCAAAATCGCATTTTGCATACAACACGACCTTCTGCTTGCCTGTGCCGGCAGTACAATAATGCACTTTACCACTCTGCCTGTCGATATAAAAGGGATCGGTCAGGAAGGTGAGTAAACCATTCTCTATGGTAGCCACTCTCATCACTGCACCATTGCGCACATTCCGGAAAATCAGATGGCGGGCATCATACTCTGCCCAGTCCACAGGCACCCAGTTGTCTCTTCTACTCGCACACAGATAGGCTATTCGCCCCTTACGTTTGTCGTGATACTGCCTTTCGAGAGGGATAGACAATTCTTTGCTAAAAGAATGTCCATAAGTGGAAGTAACGTCGATGAACTTAGGAAAATTCCAGAAAGGATACACCTCCTCCCCATATGCTGTCATCTGCTTGTGCAGCTCTCTGTTCACACTGAAAGTATACCTATATATTTTAGGGCTGAAATCATCATTATACAATGCACTCTTATGTATTTTTTCCAGTTTCCCCATAAAATCGGATGTATATTCCTCTCCATTTTTATCCCAAGTGACCACCCAAAAGTGTCCTGCATTTGTATGTCCGCGAAGAGGCAGGAAATCGGTGGCGCAAGGAATGCCCAACGCACGAAACAGATAAATCTCAAAGTCGGTCAGGTCTTGGCAACGCCCCACCTGATATTGCACGTAATGAGGGCCGATATGCCCGAAAGGAAAAGGCGAAACAGATGTATAAAAAGAACTGTTGTCCTGCAGCCGATCTCTCAGATATTCGGCTACCACAAACGGGTCTTCACAATCCAGTGAGTCGGACGACCGCAAAGAATCAAGCATCGAATTGTACTTCTCATAGTACATCTCCCGCCAGTAGGTCAACGGTTCGTCTCCGATACGGTAAGGAAGCAGATACTCGCAA
This sequence comes from Bacteroides acidifaciens, assembly GCF_903181435.1. Classification (NCBI taxonomy): domain Bacteria; kingdom Pseudomonadati; phylum Bacteroidota; class Bacteroidia; order Bacteroidales; family Bacteroidaceae; genus Bacteroides; species Bacteroides acidifaciens. The sequence continues at coordinate 62,529 of NZ_CAEUHO010000001.1, read as the reverse complement.
AAGGTTTCAAAAGAGACGTTCTTTCCCCAAGGCTGTTCATGCCAGACTTTAAAAGCCCAGTCAATATTGTGGCACAAGTAAGCGGAATCGACTTCGAGTATATCTCTTTTCTGTTGCATCCTGTCTATCGGTCCGAACAGTTGTCGCACAGAATCCGCCAACTGTTCAAACGACCTTGAACGAGTCTCTTTCAACCATATATAATAGGATTTGTAATTCTCCAATTGCTCGCTCTCGGGATACGTATAAAAAGGCATATTCTCTATCAAAAAGCAGGCAGCGGCATATTTCAGACTGTCGGCAGCATTCGCATGGTAACGCCGGAGCACTTTCTCCAATTCTACACGATTGTTGCCCGCCGCACGTAAGGCAAACTCCAAAGCAGTAACAGATTCCTGAGGAAGCATTTTATTCAGAATATCTGTCCCAGTTATCATAAACACCAGAATCAGAAACCCGTACATGTATTTTAAATATACCTTTACCATCTGTGTTTTTTTATTATAAGTATTAGTTTCGATTTCCAAGCACGCTGCAAAACAAGTGGTTTCAGTACGAAATCCAAGCTAATATTTTGCCTAAAAAAGACAAAATTCTGTCATATCGCCTATTTCCTACATCTCTTCCTTTATCTGACTTTTTCAGAATCCTCTTCCTACGGATTCTTCCGTTCTCCTTGTCGCTCAGCCGTGGATTCCAGTTTAGCAACTTTCGCATCGGATATGTCAGTCCTATCAAATTAAAACAGCTTACATATAAGAGGACGACTTAAGTTGTCCAATCAGCCGACAGCGGTTGTCCTATTGGTCGACCTCTGTCGGCTGAATGGACAACTACCGTCGGCGGTTAGTAATTAGAAATAAAATGGTAAGCATTCGGCCTCGTGCGTGTTTGTTTCCCTTCTTTTCCTTCCTACCTTTGTGTCTTCATTACAATCTTAATCCATATATGTGTTCTGTATTAGTATTTTCTAGCGAAAGTGATAAACTACGTAGTCTTTTGTCCGAGTCTAACCATTTTGATTCGGTTCTTTTCATATTTGATGGTGGTCGTCGTTATAAAGTTTCGGCTTCCAGCCTTGGTATCCATTCCCCTCAGGACCTACTTCTCCCTTTAGGCCTTGGTCTTTTCCGTAGCAGTCCTTTCTGGGCCTATTACCTTTATCCCCAAGGTTGTAATTTCCATAAAGGCATTGACGGTCTTTGTGGCGAGGTCATCCGGCACACGGGCTCTTGCGTGTCAGAGCAGAGTTGCCATGTTTTTCTTGACCGCTCCCGTAGCAGGTTGCATATCCTTTATCGGTGCGACGACGAATACCGTTTGGAATACCGTCGTCTGAATCGCGGCTCTTTTTTCTTGAAAAAGGACGAACGGAAGAGGGATTTTCTTCAAATTTCCTGGAATCGCCTGAATGAGCTGCTTACTGTTAAAAAGTATCGGAAAACAGTTGAAAAGTAATCTCCCGTCCTACAAGCCGTTCTGCTTTATTTTCATAACTTTGTCACATAATAAAAAAGTGGATATACAGTGAAAGAACCGGTCATTACCCTTACTTTGGAAGAGTACGAAGAGCTGCGCAAGGAACGTGAACGCCTTGAAAAGGAACATGCAGAACTTCAGAGAAAATACGAATCCTCTTTGCGGGAGTATTCCCGCCAGGTCGAAGAAATCTCAGCCTGTACAGCCGTCATTGCCGACCTGAGATGGAAATTGGCTGACTTGACACGCCGTTTATGGGGTAAATCCAGTGAAAAACGCCATCTTCCCGAAGATGCTGGCCAGTTGAGCATCTGTTTTGAGTCTCCGTCCGATGTCAATGACCCGGTAGCGGAAGAACAGAAAACAGCTGAGAAATCTGCCAAATCGGAGAATGGCTACAACCGTTTCCGTAAGAGCTTCACCAAAAAGATTACCCCCCACGCCCGTAAGCCCATCGCCCCGTCCCTTCCCCGTGAAGAGATTATCATTCCCATGCCGGAGGGCCTTTCGTTGGAGGGAGCGGCGAAGCTGGGAGAGGAAGTGAGCGAACAATATGCCGTCAGTCCCGCCCGATTCTATGTGAGACGCATCATCCGCCCTAAATACCGGCTCGCCGACGGTCGTATCATAACTGCTCCCATGCCCGTAATGGCACATCCCCACAGCAATGCGTCGGAAAGTGTACTGTCACACATTGCTACCGCCAAATATTACGACCACCTGCCTCTGTACAGACAACTGGACATCTTTGAGCGTGAAGGCATCCATCTGAGTCCTTCCACTGTAAGTAACTGGATGATGGCTGCCGCACAGCGTCTGGAGCCAATCTATAATGAACTTCGTGAACTGGTCAAGGACAGCTATTACGTCATGGCCGATGAGACGCCCCATCCCGTACTTGAAAGCGACCGGCCCGGTGCTCTTCACCGCGGGTATATGTGGAACTTCTATCTGCCCCGGTTCCATACCCCATTCTTTGAATATCACAAGGGACGTGGCAGCAGCGGAATAGACACGCTGCTGGCAGGACAGGTTCGGGTGGTACAGAGTGACGGCTTTGCAGTATATGACGAGTTCGACACACTACCCGGAAAGTTGCACCTGTGCTGCTGGGCACACGTCAGGCGCAAGTTTGTGGAAGCGGAAGGAAATGACCCTCCCAGAGCAAGGCATGCACTTGAACAAATAGGCAGACTGTATGCTGTGGAGGAGAAAATCAGGATAGGACATCTGGAAGGCGGGGCTGTAGTAAGGCTTCGCCGGGAAGAATCGTACCCTATTATCAAAGGACTGGAAAAATGGTGCAGGCAGGAGTATGAACATACGGTTGAGAAATCGCCTATTGCAAAGGCCATATTCTATATGTACACACGTTTTGAACAACTGTCTGGATATGTCAACGATGCACAGTTCTGCATTGACAATAATCCGGTGGAGCGCTCTATAAGGCCATTGACTTTGAACAGAAAAAACACTCTTTTCTCCGGTTCACATGAAGCGGCACATGCAGCGGCAATATTCTTTTCACTGATGGGATGTTGCAGAGAAAATAAGGTGAACCCAAAACTATGGATGCAGGACGTGTTGATTAGGGTACAGGAGAATGAAAGAGAAAAGAAAAACGACTACGCTGATTTACTGCCATTTAATTGGAAAGGATAAACAAGAAAGATAGATAAAGTCAAAAGCCAGACAAAGCATGTCTGGCTTTTGACTTTATTATAGCTTGGAGAGAAATACGGGCGAGGCCGAATGCTTACAATAAAATATATGATAAGAATGGCAAGTTTCCACTTCTTTGCCTTCTTATCATATATCTCTGAATAATAGCCATGCCAGTTCGTTTATACCAGCATCAGAACGTTGCCGGAAGTGCCAACAACTGATACAGCAAAGTTTTTGCCATCCTGCGATGGCCTGTCGCATTAGGATGCAGCCTGTCGGTATCCGCATCATGAAAATAAATGGAGCACGAATCGTTCAGCGGGTATAATCCGCTAAGGCTATGAAGATCGATGACGGGTACTGCCCATACATTGCCAGCTTCTTTAACAGCTTGGACGTATTCATCTATATAAACGCCTATTTGATTGGCGAATCCTTCGTCGGGCTGTACATTTTCACTGCTGAAGCGGGCTTGCGCACGATGAAGCGGAGTCAGCAGAATCACTTGCTTGTCCGGATAGTTCGTCTTCAGAAAGTGAAGCACCCTGTTGATTCGCCCTTTGAACGTATCGTCTTTCAGCAATGGCATACGATATTTGCGGGAATATTCCAATTGTGTATCCGCTACTTTCGGTTTTTTACGTATAGGGTCCGTATACCACTCTCCTAACGGCACATTTGCAAAAAAGTCGTTGGTACCGGCAAAGATGACAATAGCGTCTACTGTATCCTTCTGCTCTTCCCGCAATTTATGCGCCTGCTGCAGAACTCCGTTCCATTCGTTTCCATTGATGCCATATACCAAGGGACACAAGCCGAGCCACTCTGCCAAATACTCCCAATAACACTTTGTAGTACCCACTCGTTGTTCATCCGTGATGGAATCACCCAAGAAAGCGACCCTCTTTCCTTTCCATTGATTTTCCGTTATAACGACACTTGGCGTAACGGTTCCTTTGCATTCGCCAAATGAATACGTATCTGCCGCTAAAAACAGGACAGACAACAAACAAGTCACAAATTTTCTTTTCATATACAATACAAATCAATTAGTAAACTATATTATCTACAACTTATTAGAGTGACCATAGAGAAAACTCTTTCTTCGGGATTTTTTCCCAAAGAAAGAGTTCTTCCTTTCTTGATTAAGATAGGTGATAAATAAACGCTATTTGGCGTCTTTACCCCACAGATAAATTTCAGCAAAACCTATCCAACTATTAGGATTTCCTTCCATTTCTGTAACTTCTATCATGAAATAACGCCCTTTTGCATTTTCATTATTGATTGATATTTTTTGGAAATCCGCACTGCTTTCTAATGTTATATCCGCATTATTCACCTTTGTCCATCCCTCACTCCATTTTGTTGTATCAAGAGTACCATTTCCACCATGAGTATTCCAATGCCAATCACCTTCATAGCCTTCTGTTCCTCCTAAATCTCTCAATGGTTCTCTCCATTCCCATTGGTCTGTAACATAGAAATTACATTTATACGGACCTAGGAGGTCTCTATGTTCCATAATTTCCACTCCCGTAAACACATAGTTGGCATTCTCACCAAGATCAATAACCACATAATAAGGTTTATCACATCCCCGATTACACCAATCGCTACGCCAGAATGTATTTGTATCACCATCTATAAGCTTCATAAATGAGTCATTCTCATTCTCTTCAAATTTACCGGTTACTCTCCAACCTGTACGTTCCAATCTTTTTGCTGCCGTTACAGTCAAGGTTCCCTGCAACGTACCCTCGGTCCAGTCTTCCACAATCGGATCGGATAGTGTGGCGCCACGTTCACCTACGTAAAGGTCGTAAGTATAACTTTTACCGGCTTCGGCTGGTTTGATGCCTGTAATCTTTCTTGTACCGCCAGTCGTCGTTCCTACTTCAACAAACGTTTCCGTATTGCTACCCTCGCCCGGTATTACCAAAGCGGCATACGTATCATTGCCCATTGCATAGGGTGTGATGGATTTCACGGGGCCTTCCACGTTCACCGGAGAAATGGCGGCATACTGAGAGCTGACGGTCAGTGACGTCACACTGCCCAGCCCTTCTTCTACACCGGCTATTTTGATGATAACACGTGCCATCCGACGGTTCATATTCAGTTTCAATACACCATCGGCAGGCTTTTCGGATATTTCCGTCGTACCGGTCATGTAGTCCGCATTGGTGATGTATTCGTTCGATGATTGGTCGGCAGGCAGAATGAAAGTGTTGAAAGAGACACTCGCCACTGCGGGATAATACGCATGATAAGCTACCGCTTCCGGATAAGATTCTGCCCATACCAGACCGTTTTCCCCTTCGGTTGCCCAGTTCTTGTCCGCGCCCATCGTATATAGCACAGGGAGCTCATCGCCACATCCAACCGCCAGTTTGTCACCTTGATTAAATGTCTGTTGGCTGGCATCATTCGCCCCCATAGGATTGCTACGCGTAAACAGCGAATTACCATCCACCACAGCGTTTATCAGAACCTTGTCGGCATTTGTCGCAGAGCTTTGTCCTTGCACTTCATCGTCATCGTTGCCGCAAGCTGAAAATGTAGTAAGAGCTGCAAGCAAATAAAAATATCTGAATGTTTTCATTGTATATTCTACTTAATTGAGTGACTAATTGTTATCTGCCTATTTGATTGCCTCCAGATTCGATTCAGAAGTAACCACATCCATCGTCAGAGTATAGCAAGTACCCTCCGTGAGTTGAGCTTCATCAGATTTCCATTCATAATCCGTATCACCTATATTGAAAGTAACGGTTAACGTTCCGGCATTTTGCGGCAGCAAAATACACTCGTAAGCTCCCTCCGCATTCTTGAAAGGCGTGATGCTTGCCGTGCCGGCAGAAGAAGCGGCTACTACAGCCGGTGTTGCCATCGTCAAATCGCAAGTTCCGCTTAAAATCACGCCATTCGCCTTCAGGTTGTCCACCGGTGCTGCAACTCCACCGCTAACGGGTTTGATAATCAGTTTGCACAATTTATGTTTCAATTTGATATCAAGTCTGCCATCCTCATTTTGAAGATTGACCGCTCTCTTCGCCAACAGAAAGTCTGCCGTCTTCAAAGCATCTTCCGTGCTCTGATTAGAGGGAACTTTTACTTCAAGACTTCCGTTTGTCAATTGCACGTCGTCTTTAGCAGGCGCAAAGGCACATACTGTTATATTCGGAGTATTGGGGTCCCACATCAATGCCTCGCCACTGGAAGTATTCCACCCATCATCGCCCTTTTGCATCAGAATGTTGTAGTTATACTCCGCATTTCCGGGGTTGTCGATAATCAACTGGAACTGTTCTAAGTTTTCACTGTTATAACCGGCACGCGTCTGCAAGTCGCCTACCCCCACCGAAAGTTGTATCTGACGGCTATCTGCCGTAGAATTATCGACAGACAGTCCTTCTGTCTGTGAGCAGCTTGCAAGTAGTCCAATAACCGCTGCCGACAAAAAAATCTTTTTCATATTATCTAAAAGATTAAGAAGTTTAAAAATCAATTAAAGTCCATTCGCGAAATAATAATCTGTTCAGACTTCGCTCCAAAGAATCACTTCGGGACCGACCATATATGAACGGTCCCAAAGCTGCTTTTTTCAATTAAGAGTTGTCATTCAATCTACCGTCTGAAGATCGATTTCTGCAAACTCACCCATATCCCGATCACCTCTATATGGCATTTTGATAATGAAATACCGACCTTTCACGCTACTGTCCAAATCAAAATATTCATATTCGGGGTGATGCAGGCTCTTCATCTCTGTTACCTTGCCCACAGGCACCCAGTTGGTTTGACTCTCCCAGTTAGTATCTGTTTTCCATCCATATTCATTCCAGTCGACATCTCCGTCTTCTTTTCCTTCCCAGAATTTCTCATGGTCAAAATTCCACCAAGTTCTGGAATCGGAACTAACATAAAACTCAAGTTGATAATTGTGTCTATCCTGTTGACCCTCATTATCTATATGCATAAATCCGATTCTACTGAAAGCATGCTCTTCCTTTGTATCTATAACCAAGACAGGAGGAATATCTCTTGCGTTAGGACCATCCCAATGGCTTGCCCAAAATGTTTTAGGATCACCATCCAAAAGATGTTTGAATTTACCACCATTATTCCATCTTCTTTCTTCATATTTACCTGTAACCTCCCAGTCACTGCTATGATGAATAACCATTACATGTATATTTTTCTCCGGTGAAGAAGCAACAGGATCACTACTCATACGAATCGGAAGTACATAATCCCCCCATTCCAGTTTTTCACCGGTAAAGGTTATAAACAAGTCTGCGGTCTTTTCTCCCTTGCGCAACTGTATATTTTCAGAGAACTCATAACATTCTACCGGCAATAGCCTATACGTAGGATACATTGCAGCCGCATATTCTTCATCAACCTCAAATGTGCATGTAAGTCCCCACTGGTTTTCAGCATCAATACCAAACTCAACCGAATTGACGCGAGGAGTGCCATTCTCATACTGTACAATCCGTTCGACAGCACTATTGAAACCTACAGACGGACTAACGACGTTGATTTTCATGAATATCTCATTTTTTGCAGCATTCACCAGGTCGCTCTCACTACGTAAACATATGGGTAATACCCATGTAGAATTGGGGGCAGTGTTTATTTCATCCTCAATGACTTTGGGTGCCATAGACACAGTAACCTGTTTGTAGAACTCTTCCGTTGCAAAATCCAAATGCGAGTTGTCAATGGAATAGCCTTTGGTAAGTACCTTGTAATTGGTCCCTTCGGGAATGCTGTATTTTTGGTCTACCTCTGCCTGTGTCAGCGTATGGATGTCGCAAGCAGCCGGCTGCGCCATAAAGTCCTTACCGCCAAGATTGACAGAGAAAGAATATGTACTCTTCTCATCAGCATTGTATAAAGTGATTTCAGGGGTTCCGTATTCTTTTATATACAACACTTTATTATACTCCTCAGGAACCAAATTGTCCAATTCATATTTATCTTGCTCGCAAGCCGCCAGCAAGGCGAGCATACTTGCAATTCCTATAAACTTAGTTTTCATAATGTATTCTTTTATTTATTAATAACCGGGTGACTGCACTAACTGCGGATTACTGTATATTTCCGTGTCATCCGATGGAAGTAAATACAAACGATTATACCATCTCAATGGTTGTTCCGCTAATATCGGTTTATTAAATTCCTCAAAAGTAGGATCTACCTTGTTGTTGTTCAAAACATAAATTTTACCGGCACCTGATACTTGAGGAGCGATTGTCCAGCGACGCATATCGTAGTAACGATGTCCTTCCTTAAACAATTCAACAAAACGTTCGTTACGAATCAAATCAACTACACTCATATTCATCCTTGGCATATCCGCCTCTTCCAAATCATCAAAACCGGCACGTCTGCGTACGAAATTGAGTTGTTTCAAGGCCTCCTTATTATTCCCTAATGCCGCATAACATTCGGCAAGATTCAAATATAGTTCCGCCATACGGACAAACGGCAACCGAGTAGGAGTTCCCGTCACTTTGTTCGTCTTGTCATACTTGATATCGGGTGTCATAAACTTCTTCGTCATAAATCCTGTTCCGGTATAGTTACGGTCATTAAGCACATATCCATTCGTAGCACTATTCTTCAGATTAAGCCAAAGTGGTTCTCCATCACGTATATTCGTAGCATACTGACAGCCATCAAAAGCAATCCACGCATAATAACGAGCTTCCCGACCGGCATTAAACTTGATAATGTCATTCTTTACGTCTTCCTTATCAATATCATCTCTCTCTAAAGCCGGACTTGAAGTACCCTCATAAAAGCGGGTATACCACTCGCTTTTATGATAGAAATCATTATCATCAGCAGGCAATTTCCCATTTTCCGTATAAAAACGCTGTACAGTGTTCAACGTCGGCGCATTAAAAGACCAACCACTCATTGAATGCCATGTAGTTCCGTTCGTCTTGATAATCTTTCTGGGGGCTTGCGAAATTACAGGCCAATAGTCCGTCGGTCCCATACGCTTCGTGTTCACTCCCCAAATAAGTTCGTTGTTTCCGTCGCTTTCGTTCGAAGCAACCAAATACTGGAACATACGAACACGTTCTTTAAATAACTCATTCTCCGGTGTATCTTCTTCTTTGCCGGGTATAAAAGGCAATGAAACTTTTTGTTTTTCAGCTATCGAATTGGCGGTTTCTATATCAAACAATTTATAACCCGCCTTATCGGCAGCTGCGAAAGCCTCCTGACATGCAGTCAACGCAGTTTCCCATTTTTTTCGTTCATATTGCGAACTTACCAGTTCATTTCCATATCCCGGAGTCTCGTATTTGCTGTTTTTCCAGCTCTTATCGTAGAACGAGCCATTCCATAAAGGAGAAGCGGCATAGAGTAATATACGGGCTTTAATGCACTTGCAAATAGTGGCATCAGCACGTCCCGCATCACTAAGTTCCCGTTTATCGGGAAGCAGATTGGCAGCCTGGTCAAGCTTTTTAGCAATGTATTCCACACAAGCATCATAGTGCGAACGTCCCGGCATCTCATTCTTAGTTATGTTAGGGTCCATCATTTCCGAAACGATAGGAATGGGGCCGTAAGTATTCAGCAATCGGAAATGGTAATATGCATCCAAAAAGTAACACTCGCCTTTGTATTCGTCTTTATCATCTTCTGTCACTCCGACCGGATTTAAGATATCAATCTGTTGTAGAAAACGATGTACTTGCCCTAATGCAGAATACCATGTATACCACATTCCGATACCATCTGTTGTATTAGCCGTACCAAACTGAATTTTCTGGCATTGCCCTGACCACGTCAGTGGATAAAGTGTCTCGTCCGAACCATTTTCAAGATAATTGATATTATATGTATGAAACTCCAGTATTGGAGCATAACAGGAAAATAAAAATCCCAGTGTTGCAGCTTTGTCTGTCATCGTATCTTCCATATCCGGTTGTGCTGGCGGAATGACATCCAAGTAATTGCATGAGGAAAAACAGGCCAGGCAGGTTATACCGACAAAACCTGATTTTATAAATCGATTGGTATACTTTAAAATGTTCATATCTGAATTATTTTTATGAATTGTACAGTGTTAGAATGTAAGTTGTACTCCAAGATTGAAAGTACGTTGCAATGGGTAGGCATTCCATGCAAGCTCCGGATCCCACAATTTGAATGGGCTGAACACTGCAAGATTGTCTCCATTGAAATAAACACGGCAATGAGGGAATCTATAACCGAATTCCAGTGTCTTGAACCGTAAGAAATTAGCATTGCGCATCCAGAAGGAACTCTTCACAATATTATTCTGAATGTCACTGATGGTTGTTCCCAAGCGGGGATAAACCGCATTTGGATTCGGATTATCTACCGACCAGTGCCCATCGGCAATCCATTGCATCAAGTTGGTCGGCAGAGTTTGCCCCGAATGTCCGTCACCTCCTCCGCTTTGGAAAGGAGCATATCCCTCATTAATCATAATCTTACGTTTGGCAGAACCATTGAAGAATACGCCAAAATCAAACTTCTTATAAGTTAGATTTAAGCCAAAACCGTATTGAATATTGGGAATGTCTGCATAGGGAGAAAGCATTACTTGGTCTTGTTCCGTGATTTGTCCGTCACCGTTAATATCCCGATACTTGATATCACCCGGACGCAGGTTGTTACCTCCCAATTGTGACTGGTCAGCCCAGTTGTCTATCTCTTCCTGACTGCTGAATAAACCGTCGGCTAAATATCCGGTTAGTGTATTCAACGGTTTGCCAGTTTTCGTCTGCCATACATACGGATAGTCCGGTTCGTCGGCATATTCATATTTATTACGGTTGAAAGTAAAGTTTCCGCGGAAATCAACAAACCAGTTCTTACCGAATTGTTTATTCCAATTCAGGCTTATTTCCACACCTTTGTTGATTACTTCACCGATATTACTCCAAGGCGCATACCCTCCATATCCCAATAAGCTGGGGAAAGAAGCACGCTTCATCAGAATTCGGTCACGGTGGTCATAAAAATAATCAAACGTAAGATTCACTTGATCGAAAAATGAAATGTCAACTCCGACATTTAGTTTCTTCACACGCTCCCAACCCGCATTCTGTATGGCAAGAGTTTTGAATTCAGGTCCTTCACGGACAATCGTACTACCCGGCATACCGGTAGAGTATATTAATTTCTTGTCGTGAAACTCTTTTGCATCAGCATTAGGAGAGAAATTAATCTGATTGTAATAGAGGAAGTGAGGAGCATCCTTGTGGAACTGGTCGCTACCAACCAAACCGTAAGAACCTCTAACTTTCAAATGATTGATAGTCTTTGAAACCGGTTCCCAGAAATCTTCGTTACTTACCACCCATCCGAGAGACACGGCAGGGAAAAACTCGAATCGTGTGCCTGAAGCCAGACGTTCGGAACCGTTATATCCGAAGTTGAACTCTACAAGATATTTATTGGCATAGTCATAAGTGATACGGCCTGAATAACCTTGGTTACGATTAGGAAGTATGGAATTGCGATATTCACGCATCATGTACATTGCCATGGCGGTAAAGTTATGATATCCGAAACTACGTTTCCAGTCCAACCGTGCATCCAAATAGAAAGTCTGATCCTGTTCTTTTTTGTGATCGGACTCTTCAATAAAATATTTTCCGGTTTTCAATGTTTCCAAATCATACTCATTTGTTTCCGGATCGAAAGAGTTCGCTTTCATCTGATAATAGAAAGGGTCGATAGAACGTTTATATTTGGAGTATGAATAATTTTTAAAGTTAACCAATACCTTCGCGCTCAGTCCTTCAGTGATGAAATCTAATTTCTGGGCCACATTCAAAGAAGTGTTCATTGTATTATAATTGACTTCTTGAAACGACTTCAACATATTGGCATATGGGTTCTCACCATATACTCCCGGGATTAATACTACATTACCGAAACGAATATGACCTTTGTCCCCCTCTTGTGCCGGAAAAGCAGCAGGAAACGATACGGGATTGGTGGCCATCACACTTTTATACATATCAGCAGTAGAATACTCCGGACCATTACGATGTCCCATTTGTGTCATGATACGCAGGTCTACTGTTGTTGTATTGGATAATTTGTAGGAGATATTGTTCTGAAAATTATATTCCCACGTGTTGAAGTTAGTGTCATAGAAATAGTTCTTTGGCGTATTCATCAAACCTGTATCGTGGTTGGCCTGCAAGCTTAGGAAGTAGGTAACTCTTGAACCACCCCCCTGTACATTAACATTAGCACGTTGGTTAAAATTTCCTTTTTTAAATATAGTATCATACCAGTCCACGTTTGGATATGCGTACGGATTGATTCCATCTGCAGTGTATTGAATTTGGTCGGCATTATAAACGTCATCATAATCACGTGCCTGACGGGCTTCGTTAAACTTGCGCATGTAAGTAGGACCGTCTGCAAACTCAATACGATTCATTGGCTGGAAATAAGAAGCTTCCAACGACACGTTCACGGTTGCTTTCGTATTTTCAGAACCGCTTTTCGTTGTCACCAACATGACACCATTCGCACCCCGGTTACCATAAATAGCCGTTGCAGATGCATCTTTCAGTATGGTGAAACTTTCAATTGTTTCTGCCGGAATCGTGTTCAAGTCGCCGGATGAGATTTCCACTCCATTGAGCAAAATCAAAGGTGTGGCTACGCCACCGAACGTATTGATACCACGAATATAGAAATCGGAAGCTGCTCCCGGTTCACCACTATTCGTTTTTGCAACCACACCAGACAATTTACCGGCAAGGTTGTTGGTCAATGAAGAAGACGGAGCTTTCAGGACAGTACCTTTCACGCTGGCAATAGAACCTGTCACTGAGACTTTCTTCTGCGTACCGGCACCGATAATCACAACTTCATCCAATACTTCATTATCCGACACCATTTTAATCTGGATAACGCCCAAATCACCTACTATTACCGTCTGGCTCTTATAACCGATATAAGAACATTCCAATTCCGTTTTGTTAGTCACCTCTAATTTGAATTTACCATCAAGGTCGGTAATAGTACCTCGGTCACTACCTTTAACGCGGATATTAACCCCTACCAGTGACTCGCCACTGGTAGCATCAATCACAGTTCCATATAAAGTGCGTTTCAATGGAGCTTTGTTTTGCAAAACCTCTTGCACAGGAATACCACTATTCTCAGCCACGGCATCCAACGGATAACTGCCGAGAATACAAGCAAACAATGGCAAGGCAACCACCATTCTTTGCTTCTTTTTCAATGAATTTAAATCCATACTGAAAATTATTAAAGTTAACAATAGTTTTTTGATCATTTTATTTCATATAAAACCTGTCCGGTTCACGTCATTTAATCTGATCGAAAAAATATTTTGATAAATAATTAATTTACTCAATCACTCCCACATATCCTCCGTTGCGAACCATCTTCAACGTCAATGTAGAAGTAGAGCGAATCTCTGACTCCCACCTTATGTAATCCATCGCCGAACGGTCGGCATTCATGCCGTCGGCAAAGCCGGTCAGATGAAAATCCCTATTAGGAGAAAGGAAATCGAGGTTGACCGTGACAGTACGCGGCTCACCATTCGTAATAGCCCCCACGAACCACTTATCTCCACTCCGACGGGCAATGACTATATATTCGCCCAACTTGGCATCCAAAACTCTCGTCTCATCCCATACCACAGGAACACTGGCTATGAAATCCGTACAGGGACGTTCGCGATAATACAACGTAGGACTGTCCGCCAACATTTGCAGCCCGCTTTCAAATACTACATACAGTGCCATCTGATAGGCACGTGTCCCCGAAGCGGCAGGATTCCCATGCGTCCATATATCAAAATGGTTTTCTTCTGGATGAACATTATTCATGGCTCCCGGAGTAAAATCCATCGGTCCTACAGTGTTACGGATGAAAGGCAGCCAAATGCTGTTCGCAGGATCGCAACGCTTGCCCATCTCCATACCTACCACTCCTTCGTACGAAAGCACATTGGGGTAACGGCACTCCAGTCCGGCAGGCTTGAAAGAACCATGGAAATCGATTACGAGTTTGTGTTTGGCTGCTTCTTTAGCTACACGCTCATAGAAATTCACCATCCACTGGTCGCTGCGTTCCATAAAATCTATCTTTAATCCTGCTACTCCCCATTCGGCATACTTGGCGAACAATTGGTCAAAATGTTTTTCTACTGTAAGCCAACTCAGCCAAAGCAGAATCTTCACATTATGCTCTTTGGCATAGCGGATAACTTCCGGCAGATCGATTTCCGGATGAGGAGTCCAAGGATCACTGGCGGCTGCCATCCAAGCACCGTCCATCAATGTATATTCCAACCCCAACTCCGCTGCAAAGTCTATATAATATTTATAAGTCTGCGTATTGGCACCCACTCTGAAATCTACATCATAAATACGGGGATTCCACCATTCCCAACTTGATTTACCAGGTTTTACCCAACTATAATCGGCAAGTTCACAGGGTGCTGAGAGTTTATATACCATTTCATTCTCAACCAATACCTTTTCGTTTTTCGCAATCACGAAGAAACGCCAGGGGAAACTTCTTTTTCCTGACGTCCGGGCAATATACGAGGCTTCTTCCAAAATTCTGAATTTGTAATCATTATCGTCCTCGAAACGGACAGGACATTTGGGAAACAAGGCATACATTCCATTGTTACCTGTACTTTTCAGAAACATACAGGGATAATCGATAAGGTCGGCTTCCGATATCAGAATCTTACAACCAACGGGCGTTTCAAGCAATGCCGGCAAATAAGCCATGATATCATCCGTCCGGTAACTTTCCGTCTGCATACAGGTGTAAACAGACTCATAAGAAGTGGAGAAAGCATGTGCTTCGCCCAAACAGGCACGATAATCAGTAGGAAAGTTGATATTGAAATCTTCTCCGACTACTTCTATCGGACTTTTTCTATCAGTAATGAAACGATAGGCTACACCGTCATCAAAAACCCGAAATTCTACAGTATAATCTCCTGCCATATTCATGCGCAAATAATTATAATGATTGCGCACCGTTTCATTTTTCAGGGGAATCTCCCGCTTCCTGCTTTCATCCACCGTGCCTTTCCGCACTTTTCTCAGCACAGGTTTTACTCCCAATGTACCATCGGAAAGGGTCATCCCCATCGTACACCTATCTAATAATATATCATCACCGGTAAAGACTGAATAATAAATCTTATCTTTCAGCTCGATGCTGACTTTTACAGTACTATCGGGAGAATATACGTTCAGTACTTTCCCGTAGACAGCACCGCTGACTGCAAGTTGAATGAGCACACCTATCGCTCCAATGAGGATCTTCTTCATTTTATCGAAATTTTCATCAACATAACTTAATTTTAATGTTTGCAAAATACGATATTTAAATTTGCAAGATAGGCGATTATTTTACCTAAAAAAGACAAAATTCTGCCTTTTGTATATTCTCCGCTATACTCAGCTATACTCAAAATTCCCCTTCACAAGCCTTCCACCCCTACTCTTATCTGCAAATCTGTTTGGCAGAATTTTAGCCTTTATAGGCAAAATTTTAGCCTTTATAATCCTAGGCAATTTATACATTTGCACATTATTATATTTATAAAATTGCAAATTTCTTATGAGAACAATCACAAAAAACACATGGAGAAATTTCTGTATGGCGGCAGCTATGACAGCAATTTACTCATGTACCCCGTCCACTCAAAAAGTAGACGGACAAACAGAAAAACAAGATGACTATTATGTGGCAGCTTATATCTGGCCGTCATGCCACAACGACCCTATGGGACAAGACACTCTATGGGGAGAAGGCATCGGTGAATGGGAAGTCATCAAAAAAGGTAATCCCCGTTTCGAAGGACACTACCAGCCGAAGGTACCTTTGTGGGGATATGAAATGGATGATGACACACAAGTCATGGAGAAATGGATTGATGTGGCAACCGCCCATGGCATCAATATGTTTATCTTCGACTGGTACTGGTATGATGGACAGCCTTTTCTGGAAAGCACCGTCAACAACGGATTCCTGAAAGCCAAGAACAATGAGAAAATGAAATTCTACCTGATGTGGGCCAATCACCACGTGGCACACAATTATTGGAATGTACACCGATACAAGGATGACAAATCGCGTTTATGGAACGGTACGGTAGACTGGGATAACTTCAAAATCATCGTAGAACGGGTGATACGCCAATATTTCCACAAGCCAAACTATTTCAAGATAGACGGTTGCCCGGTATTTTCCATTTTCGGTTACTACGAATTGCGCGAGAACTTCGGTGATGCCAAAGGAGTGAAGAAGGCGATGGATTACTTCAGAGAAGAGGTGAAAAAAGCCGGATTCCCGGATTTACATCTCCAGCTTATCGGTGATGGTTTCCCCTTCCCCGAATTTATGGAAATGGTGGCTACGGTAGGCGTCAACAGTGTAACAAAATACAACTGGGGATGGCCTTTCGAAGAAGACTATATATCATGGGGAACAAAAGCCATGCAACGCCGGGAACAGTGGACGCAAGCACTGGATTCGCTCGGAGTTCCTTTCTTCCCGAATGCATCTATCGGTTGGGATGATTCCCCCCGGTTCCCGAACAAAAAAGCCGATGAAATCGTGCATTATAACGATTCGCCCGAAAGTTTTGCTGCTTTCTTGCAAAAGACGAAAGAGTACGTAGACCAACGCCCTGGACGTCCCAAACTGATTACAATCAACTCTTGGAACGAATGGGTGGAAGGCAGCTATCTCCTGCCCGATATGAAGAACGGTTTCGGTTATCTGAACGCCGTAAAACGAGTGATGAACGGTGAATATGAGAATTTTGGAAATAAAAACTAATCAGTACTATATTATGATGAAACGAAAATTTGGAATGTTAGGACTCCTGTTTCTGTCGCTAACTTTCGGTGCATGCCAAGATAGCAATGAGAATGAAATAATTGAGCCGGAACCACAGCCACCTGTAGTTATGGGTAAGGACACGACATTAGAGTCACCTGATGGGGGGCTGAAAGTGGAAATTTCGACTGAAGGAAATATCACGTATACCGTCTCACACAATGGTGTAACAGTGGTAAACGCATCCCCCGTCTCCATGACACTGGACGACGGACAAACCTGGGGAAAAGGTTCTACTTTCATCGGTTCTACCAAAGAATCGGTCAACACAACCATTGATTCGCCGTTTTATATCCGCAAATCGGTGAATGATATCTACAATGAACTGACATTGCACTTCTCCGAAGAGTTCCGCATCGTGTTCAGAGCTTACAACGAAGGAATGGCTTACCACTTCGAATCAGAGCGGAAAAAGAATTTCAAGGTCCTATCGGAAGAAGTGGATTTCAGTTTCCCCTCCAGCTTCACTATGACAGCCGCTCTTAGTCCGGGAGCTACAGATACGTGGCAGAAAAACGCAAACAACAGCTACGAGAATTTCTATCAGTATGATATCAAGGAAATCTCCGGCGGATGCCAGTTGGCTATGTTGCCGTTGATGGTGAAATGCGAAGGGAAAATCTTGTGTATCGCTGAAGCGAATGTCAAAAACTACCCAAGTATGTTCATTCGCAAAATGCCGGGCAACCACTTGGCAGGTTATCAACAGGAACGTGTCAGAAGTGCCTATCGTGACGGTTCATACAAATGGCCTTCCGAATGGTATAAATATATTGCCAGTTGCGAGGGTTCCATGACATTCCCCTGGCGCATCCTCATGGTGATGGACAAGGAGTCACAGTTGCTGGACAACGACATGATATACAAATTGGCACCAGCACGCAGCAAATTGTTCGACACATCGTGGATTAAACCCGGCATGAGCACATGGGACTGGATGACAGCCTATTCTCTTGATGGAGTAGGTACTCCGGGTATCCATTTAGAAAATTATATATACCACATCAATTTTGCCAAAGAAATGGGTATCCCTTACATTACTATCGATGCAGGAAGTATCAATATGTGGGAAAACGATTTCTCTTATGATTCTTGCTTAAAAGATGTCATCGAACAGGCTAGAAAGAGTAACATAGGTGTATGGGTGTGGATGGAAGCGGCTTTCTTCTCCGATGTATTGGAGAAGGCAGGCAACAGCACGTTTGAATACATATTCAGAAGGCTGAGCAATGACGGTATCAAAGGTATAAAAATAGACTTCTTTGAACGTAGCGACCAAGAATATATTGACCTGCAATGGAAAATAGCGGAAATGGCAGCTAAATACAAACTCCTGCTCAATCTGCACAGTTCTCCTGTTCCCCACGGACTGCACCGTGCCTATCCGAACATACTTGCATACGAAGCAGTAAAAGGACAGGAACATCTGAAATATGAGGGCGGCAGAAATGGCGACTGGATAACTTATGACGTCACTTTCCCCTTCCTGCGCGGTATGGCAGGACCCACCGACTACACTGCGGGGCTGATGCGTAATGCTTCTCATAGCAAGTGGACAGTAAACCACGACCGTCCGATAAGCAAAGGTACCCGATGCCGACAAATAGCAGACTACATCATATTCTTCTCTGGATTAGGTACGCTGGCGGATAACATCACAACGTACGAGAAAGAGAAAGAATGTGCCCGATTCCTAGCTTCCATCCCCACCGTATGGGATGAGACAAAGGTACTGACCAGCAAATTAGGAGAGTATATATCCATTGCACGACAAAACGGTAAAGACTGGTTTGTAGGTGCACTGAATAATCGGACAGATTCGCGCAGTCTTACACTTGACCTTTCTTTCCTTGATTCAGGCACATACGAAGCTGAAATATTCAAAGACGGCGATAACGCCAACACGGATGCTACAAGCTACAAACGAGAGTTCATCACTATCTCCGATAGCCGTCAGTTATCAATAGAGATGAAGAATGGCGGCGGATTTGCAGCCCGTATCTACAAGAAATAAGTTGAACTTTAAATAACAAATTAAATAAGGTATATGAAGAGATTTATTTTTCTATTTTTTATATTGTGCGGTTTATTAACTGAAAGTTGCAGTAAAAACGATTCGCTGATAAACGAACCGCCAAAGGAGACTCCAGGCACAGACAATAAAGACGATGACGATGACAAAGAGGATACCTCCAATGGATTAAAAGTATTATGCTTGGGAAATTCCATCACACGCCATGAATACGCCCCAAGTATCGAATGGTTCTCTGCCTGGGGAATGGCAGCTTCGAAAGAAGAGAACGACTATTGCCATCAACTGGAGAGAATGTTGTGCCAACAGCGTCCCGGCTCAAAAGTGACTCCACTAAACATAGCCGATTGGGAGCGCAATCTGTCCATGAACCTGAATACATTGCTGGACCAGCATTGTAAAGACAAAGATGTCATAGTCATTCGTTTGGGAGAAAATGTAGAAGATAAGACGGCTTTTAAAACGGCAATAGGCCGGTTGGTGAGTTATTGCAAAAAACAAGCGAAGCATGTGTTTATTACCGGCTGTTTCTGGAAGGACGACGAGAAAGAGGCGGCTATCAAACAAGCGGCAACAGCTTATGGAATTCCTTATGTAGACCTTAGAGGAATCGACCAAGTGGGTGTCACTCGCCCTTCTACGGGAGATATTCTGTATGATTTAGACGGAAAACCTTATACGATAACGAAAGATTTCATTATAGCCCATCCCAATGATAAAGGAATGAAAAGAATAGCGGAGGAAATTATGAAAGCGTTCTTACTTCATATCAAAGACAACGAAACAGCCCCCAGCTATGCCACACGTTCGTTCACATTAGATAATCCTCAAACTTTTGTTTTTCTACCTGCCTCCCACACTGCTACGGGACGGGCCGTTGTGGTATGCCCCGGTGGTGGATACGGGTATTGCAAACCGGAAGACAATTATGAAGGGAATGGCTGGGCTCCATTCTTCAACGAACGGGGAATCGCCTTGATTGTGGTAAAATATACACTTCCCGAAGGTAACTGCCAATTGCCGATCGCTGACGCAGAAACAACCATCAAACGTGTTCGCGAACATGCGAAGGAATGGTATGTCAACAAAGATGATGTGGGAATTATGGGATTCTCCGCAGGAGGACACTTAGCTTCAACTATTGCCACTCACTCCACAGGAGATGCACATCCCAACTTCCAGATCCTGTTCTATCCGGTTATTACAATGGGAGCCCAAGGACATGCATGGTCACGTGAAAACTTCTTGGGTAAAAACCCTTCAACGGCACAAATGGAACTTTATTCTAACGAAAAACAGGTAAAAACAGATACGCCACGTGCTTTCATTACATTCACCGAAGATGACACGGAAGTTCCTCCCACCGTAAACGGCAAAGCCTACTATCAGGCATTGATAAATAAAGGAATACCTGCAAAATTAGTCAGCTGGCAAAGCAGCAACGGATGGGGCGCCGGACATGGATGGGGAAATTTGGGCTCTTTTGTACACCATGAGGAATTAATGTCTCAACTTTCAGACTGGTTGAAGTCGTTTTAAAAAGTAAAAAATAATATATGAAAAAGAACAATTTATGTTTGTCTGTCTTATTGTCCGGCTGCGTGCTATGCAGTTGCAACGGACAGCGATGGACGGAATCCGTTGAAGACGGATATCATCTGATAACGCAAAAAGACGGTGCCACATTGGGATACAGCCCGATGTCAGGAATCACCATTATCCAACAGGACGGCTACGCATTCAAAGACTTGAACCGCAACGGCCGACTGGACGTGTATGAAGACTGGCGGCAACCGATAGATGCGCGTGTGGCGGACTTGACCGCCCAACTCAGCATGGAAGACATCGCAGGGCTTATGCTGTACAGCAGCCATCAGACCATCCCCGTGAACAGAAACGTCTACAACGGCAAAACGCACACCGAAAGCGGTATGTCTGCTTGGGAACTGACCGATGAACAAAAGACGTTTCTCGAGAAAGACGGAGTACGCCACGTGCTTATCACCTCTGTGGAAAGCCCGGAAACGGCTGCCCGTTGGAACAATGCGGCACAAGGTTATGTGGAAGGTCTGGGATTCGGCATTCCGTGCAATAACTCTTCCGACCCCCGCCACTCATCGAGGGCGGATGCGGAATTCAACGCCGGCGGAGGTGGCAAAATCTCCATGTGGCCGGGCAGTTTGGGCATGTGCGCCACTTTCTCACCTGAAATCATGAAACGTTTTGCGGAAATAGGCTCCATCGAATACAGGGCACTGGGATTCGCCACTTCCCTCTTCCCGATGGTGGACGTAGGAACCGACCCGCGATGGATGCGCTTCTGCTATACAATGGGAGAAGGTACCAAACTTGCTACCGATATGGCACGTGCCTATTGCGATGGTTTCCAGACATCGGAAGGCGATGCGGAAATATGTGAAGGATGGGGTTGGAACAGTGTAAACACGATGGTGAAACACTGGCCGGGCACCGGAGCATGCAACGAAGGCGGACGCGACGGTCATCAGGGATATGGAAAATACGCCGTTTTCCCCAACGGAAATTTCGAACTGCATACGTTGCCTTTCACGGAAGGCGCTTTCAAGCTGGAAGGCAAAACCAAGGTATCGGCTGCCTTGATGCCTGACTATTCCGCTTGCGTAGGTTTCGAGCCGGACGGCGTAGGTAGTGGTTTCAGCCGGAAGTTTATTCAGGATATGCTACGCGAACAACAGAACTATGACGGAGTGATTTGCTCCGACTGGGGAATCACGCATGACGAAGTAGGAGTATACGCCTGCAAAGGAAAACCATGGGGCATGGAAACCAAAAGCGTGGCAGAACGCCATTACAAAGTTCTGATGGCAGGAGTCGACCAATTCGGTGGAAATAACGACCGGGGACCTGTGCTCGATGCTTACCATATAGGAGTGGAAAAACAGGGGGAAGAATGGATGCAGCAACGTATGCGGACTTCCGCCCGCCGTTTATTGACCAATATCTTCCGTACCGGTTTGTTCGAGAACCCTTATCTCGATCCGGCACACACAAGCGAAGTGGTAGGCTGTCCCGAATTCATGCAGGAAGGATACGACGCCCAGTTGAAAAGCGTTGTCATGCTAAAGAACCATGCAAGCGTACTGCCGTTGGAAGGAAAGAAGAAAGTGTATATCCCTGAGCGTTATGTCCCCTCCTACATTGACTTCTGGGGTGGACGTATTGAGGAACAGCACATCACTCCGCTGAGCAAGGAACTGGTGGAAAGATACTTCGAGCTGGTTTCCACTCCGCAAGAAGCTGACGCAGCTATCGTATTCATCGAATCCCCCAACAGTGGTTACGGTTTCGACGAAGAAGCTGCACGCACAGGAAAAGATACGGGTTATCGTCCTATCAGCCTGCAATACAGCGACTATACTGCCACGCATGCCCGTGCACAGAGTCTGTCCGGTGGCGACCCGTACGAGGACTTCACCAACCGCAGCTATCGAGGCAAAAGCGTGAAGACAGTCAACAAGGGCGACATGGACCTGGTCATCCAAACAAAGAAGAGCATGGGAGAAAAGCCGGTGATTGTAGCCATCAATGTACTGAATCCTCCTGTGTTGAGTGAGATAGAGCCTTACGCCGATGCATTGTTTCTGTTGTTCGACGTACAGCGTCAGACGGTTCTCGACCTGATGGCAGGAAAAGCGGAACCTTCCGCCCTGCTACCTTTCCAAATGCCGGCAGACATGCGCACAGTAGAGGAGCAGGCGGAGGATACTCCACATGATATGCGTTGTTATCACGATGCCGACGGTCATGTGTACGATTATACGTACGGACTGAACTGGAAGGGTGTGATAGACGACGAACGGGTGAAGAAATACAAGTAATACCTCCTTTTTCAGTTTTCAATAAAAGTTCTGCACGTATGTCGGCTGATTCACTCGCTGGACACGTGCAGAACTTCTTTTTTATTCTAAAAGTAATGGTTCCGCATGCCACGGTTGCTATCCATTGCTTGGTACGACTGTTCTCATTGCTTGGCACAACTGTTTCCATTGCTTGGCATAGTCGTTTCCATTGCTTGGCACAGTCGTTTCCTATTAAGTGGCACAATGATTGTTCCTATAGAAGACAATGGGGTATATGTACATTAAAGTCCGGAAGGCTTACGAAACACTTCTCCTTCTTTTGCCGGTTTGCCCAGCAAAGGCAGACCTTCTTCATCCCAACCGATGGGTTGCATCCGTAAAGAACGGCTATCCACCATAAGCATATCATGAAGTGAATTACGCACCAAATAAAGCATATACCACTCTTTATAATCCGGCGAAGGGACAAAACATATATTGCCGGGAGCGTATGCGTTATTTTCGGGCGATTGTCTGAAAACCGGTTCAGACAATTTAGTCCATGAAGCCGGAGAAAGTGGGTCGCTGTCGGCATTAGCAACTAGTAATCCTATGCAGTGATAGGGAGTCCAGTTGGCACTAGCGGAATAATAAACAAGAAGTTTGTCTTTGTTACGGGAATGAAAAAGAAAAGGCATCTCGTTGACGTAGACCGGATAGGCAGCTTTATTCCCATCGGTTCCCACCCATTGACATTCCCATTCATACTTGGGTTCAGATATCAGGACACGTTCGGATGCCAACGTCCACGGATCGGACATTTCGGCAATATACAAACATTGCATTTCCTCAAAGATACGCCTGTTTTTCCATCCGCTCCAAAGCAAATACAGTTTACCTTTATGTACAAACGGATGTCCGTAAATAGCAAGATTATTGTAAGGATCGGTAGAAATCTTGCCTTTCAACACAAATTCTCCTTCCAACGGGTCGGGTGAAGCATTTTCCAGTACATGCAACTGGCGGTTGTCCGAATCGCCGTCGTCCATACTAAAATACACATACCATTTTCCATTGATATAATGTATCTGCGGGTCCCAGATATGAGAATAAGACTGACTGTCGTTCACCGGCCATATCGTTTTGGTAGGTTCATGCGTTATTTCAGTAATGTCTTTCAATGCCCACAAACAGATTTTATCATCCACTCCGCGAATGTAATAATACATACCGTTATGGAACAGGGCACCAAAAGCCGGACCCCCAATCGACAAAAGCGGATTCGTATAACAGGAAGCGGAATCTATGGTTCCCGATGCGTGAGATGTTGCTGATTTATACTGGCAGGAGAAGTTACTGAACAAACAAGCCAATATCCCCACAATATGTATAAGACGTATCATAAAAAATGAACTTTAAGGCTAAAAACTGCGACAAAGGAAGTATAAAAAAAGCAAATATCCGCATTCTAACAGGATTTTATTCCTTACAGGCAGAATTTTAGCCTTAATAGGCAAAATTTTAGCCTTTATTCATCCGGAGATTTAAGACTTTTGCAAAGTGAACATGAAAAACAATTTAAGAAACACATAAATATTGGTCTGTATGAAAACAGTAATGAAAGGGATGGCGAAGTATTCGTACATCTATGGGGTGTTAATCATGTGGGTGTGTTGCACCGGCTCTTATGCCCAATGGAAACCTGCCGGTAACAGAATCGTTACAGAATGGGCAGCACAAGTAGACGTAAGTAACGTATTACCCGAATACCCGCGTCCTTTGATGGAACGTGCGGAGTGGATAAACCTAAACGGACTTTGGCAGTATGCCATTCTTCCGTCGGGCAAAGCAATGCCGAAGACGTATGACGGTGAGATTCTGGTACCCTTCGCTGTAGAATCCGCACTTTCCGGTGTAGGAAAAGAATTGGGAGAGAACAACGAGTTATGGTATCAGCGCACCTTTTCCGTGCCTTCCCGCTGGAAAGGGCAACGGGTGTTGCTGAATTTCGGGGCGGTAGACTGGAAAACCACCGTATGGGTGAACGGAACCAAACTCGGTGAACACTGCGGCGGATTCACTCCTTTTGCATTCGACATCACGCAAGCGCTGAAAAAAGGAGACAATGAAGTAGTGGTGCGCGTATGGGACCCGACAGACAAAGGCAAACAGGCACGCGGCAAGCAGGTAAGCAACCCCGGACATATCTGGTATACACCGGTGAGCGGCATCTGGCAGACCGTATGGCTGGAACCTGTCCCCGAACGTGCCATAGAAAACATCCGGACGACTCCCGACATAGATGGTGGCAAACTGACGGTGGAAACAACAGTGAACAACCCCAAAGCCAACGACCGGATAGAAGTGAAAGTGCTTGACGGCAACAAAGTCATCGCCTCCGGCAGTGCATTGAACCATACTTCCGTAGAAATACCGATGCCGGCAGATTGCAAATTATGGTCTCCGGACTCCCCTTCGCTTTATGACTTGGAAATCTCATTTTATGCCAACGGCAAATTGCAGGACAAAGTGAAAAGCTATACCGCCATGCGGAAATTCTCCACGCGAAGAGACGAAAAAGGGTACATGCGCCTGCAACTGAACAACAAAGACATCTTCCATTTCGGTCCGCTCGACCAGGGCTGGTGGCCCGACGGTCTGTATACCGCACCAACGGACGAAGCCTTGTGCTACGACATCGAAAAGACCAAAGAACTCGGATTCAACATGATACGCAAGCACCTGAAAGTGGAACCGGCACGTTGGTATGCACATTGCGACCGTCTGGGAATGATGGTATGGCAGGATATGCCCAACGGCGACAAGAATCAGGACTGGCAATATAAGCAGTTTTACTATGGTCCGGAGATGGTACGTACTTCGGAATCGGAAGCTATCTACCGGAAAGAGTGGAAAGAGGTGATGGACTGTCTCTATTCTTATCCGTGCATTGGCGTATGGACACCGTTCAACGAAGCGATGGGACAATTCAAATCCGTAGAAATAGCTGATTGGACCCAAAAATATGACCCGACGCGCCCGGTAAATCCCGCCAGTGGAGGCAATTATTTCCCTTGCGGGGATATTCTCGACCTGCACAGTTATCCGGAACCCGTCATGTTCCTCTTCGATGCCGACCGGGTAAATGTAATCGGTGAGTTCGGCGGAATCGGCATGGCGCTGAAAGGACATCTGTGGAACGAAGACCGCAACTGGGGATACGGTGACCTGAAAGACAAAGAAGAAGCAACGGAAGAGTACCTGAAGTATGCCAACCGCCTCAAGGAACTGTCGGCATTGGGACTATGCGGTGCCGTATATACCCAAACAACCGATGTAGAATCGGAAATCAACGGACTGATGACCTACGACCGCAAAGTCGTGAAAATGAATGCGGATGCATTACAGAAAGTCAACAGTGAAGTTTGCCGTTGCCTGGATAATCCGCTTCCTGCAAAAAATTCCCGTTAGTAGACATTAAAAAACACGTAATTTGCTATTATGACAATTATAAATAAAAGAAATCTGTTTTTCCTAATTTCCGTCTGGCTGTTGTCTACACTTCTGCCGGCGCAGAATGTCACCATATCCACTCCCCGTACACAGTTGCTCCTCTCGGCACCAAACGGCGGTACACCAGAACAACTGTATTACGGCTCACGCACCTCCGATGCGGATATCCGAAGCATTTGCGAAACAGCACGCGGGAGAAATGCTTATCCCGTTTACGGAATGGGGTATCCATGCGAAACGGCATTGTCCGTCCGCCATGCCGACGGTAACCTGACACTTCAAATGGCAGTCATAGGCGTAAAAGAAACACGCCTTACAGAAGAAAATGCCACTTTGACGGTGATAGAACTGAAAGACAAAGTGTATCCTTTCTTCGTCAACATCTGCTACAAAGCATGGCAGGATGCGGATGTCATCGAGACATGGACTGAAATCCGTCACGAAGAGAAGAAGCCCGTCCAACTTCAGCAGTTCGCTTCCGCCTACTTGCCTGTCCGCCGTGGCAATGTCTGGCTGGCACATCTTTCCGGTGCCTGGGCAAACGAAGGACAACTCTGCCAGGAAGCATTGCAACCGGGTATGAAAGTTATCAAAAACACGGACGGGGTACGCAACTCCCAATCGGCACATGCAGAAGTGATGTTCTCGCTCGATGGCAAACCGCAGGAGAACGCAGGACGCGTCATCGGTGCAGCACTTTGCTACAGCGGCAACTACAAACTGCGCATTGACACGCAAGAAGACGACTGGCATCATTTCCTTGCCGGCATCAACGAAGAAAACTCCTGGTACAACCTGAAAAAAGAAGAAGTATTCCGCACCCCCGCATTAGCACTGACCTACAGCGACGAAGGAATGAGCGGATGCAGCAGGAAATTCCATCAATGGGCACGTTTGCATAAACTTGCCAACGGGAACACTCCCCGCAAAATTCTGCTGAACAGTTGGGAAGGCGTCTATTTCGACATCAACGAACAGGGCATGGACCAGATGATGGGTGACATCGCTGCCATGGGAGGCGAACTGTTTGTAATGGACGACGGTTGGTTTGGCGACAAATATCCGCGCAAAAACGACTCTTATGCTTTGGGCGACTGGACCGTAGACAAGACCAAACTCCCTGGCGGACTGCAATCATTACTTGACAACGCCCAGAAACACGGCATACGGTTCGGCATCTGGCTGGAACCGGAAATGGCTAATACCAAAAGCGAACTGTACGAAAAGCACCCCGAATGGATTATCAAGGCACCCGAACGGGAAGTGGTATGCGCCCGCGGCGGCACACAAGTCGTGCTCGACCTCTCCAACCCGCAAGTGCAGGATTTTATCGTACAGACAGTGGACGAATTGATGAATTCCTATCCCGACATTGATTATATCAAGTGGGACGCCAATATGTCCATCATCACCCAAGGTTCGCAATACCTGACCAAAGACAATCAAAGCCACCTGAACATCGAATACCACCGGGGCTTTGAGAACGTGTGCCGACGCATTCGCGCCAGCTATCCGCAACTGACGATACAGGCATGCGCCAGCGGCGGCGGACGTGTCAACTACGGCGTACTACCCTACTTCGACGAATTTTGGACAAGCGACAATACGGATGCACTTCAGCGTATCTACATCCAATGGGGCACTTCCTATTTCTTCCCCGCCATCGGCATGGGGGCGCATATCAGCGCAAGCCCTAACCATCAGACATCGCGTTCCGTTCCATTGAAGTTCCGTATTGATGTAGCGATGAGCGGGCGCTTAGGTATGGAAATACATCCCAAGGATATGACGGAAGCGGAAAAGGCATTGTGCAGAAACGCCATTGCCGAATACAAAACGATACGTCCCGTCGTACAGTTCGGAGATATTTACCGTTTACTTTCTCCGTATGACAAACAGGGCGCAGCTTCGCTGATGTATGTATCGCCGGAAAAGGACAAAGCTGTATTCTACTGGTGGAAAACGGAACATTTCTGCAACCGGCACTTGCCACGGGTGAAGATGGCAGGACTTGCTCCGGACAAATATTATAAGGTGCATGAGTTGAACCGCATCGACACCGAACCTTTAAAATTCGAAGGTAAAAGTTTCAGCGGTGCATATCTGAATGACAACGGACTGGAAATTCCCTCTACCCACAGAGTGGAACCTTCGAAACAAAACGAATATGCCAGCCGCGTGCTTTATCTGGAAGAAGTAACTTCCTCGTCTTCCGACAACCGGATAACACAATGCCCTCCATTACGTGTTCTTTGCTTAGGCAACTCTATCACCCGCCACGAATATAAAGCGGACATCGAATGGTTCTCCAAATGGGGCATGGCAGCATCCAAAGAAGAAAACGACTATTGCCATCAATTGGAGAAGATGCTCTCGCAAAACCGTCCCGGCACAGTGGTTACCCCGCTGAACATCGCCTATTGGGAACGCAACTTGAATTGCAGTATCGACTCACTGATTGGTGCTCACACTACAGATAAGGATGTGATCGTTATCCGCCTGGGAGAAAACGTACAAGATAAGGAAGCATTCAAATCAGGTATCCTCCGATTGGTAGAATATTGCAAGCGGAAAGCAGACAAAGTAGTCATCACCGGTTGTTTCTGGAAGGATGATGAAAAAGAACGTGCCATCATCAACGCTGCGCATATGCATGGACTCACTTATATTCCGATTGACTGGATAGACCGCTTGTATGATTCACGTCCGAAAGTCGGAGACACTCTTTATGACATACACGGAAAGCCATATACTGTAACCAAAGATTTCATCATCGCACATCCCAATGATGAAGGCATGAAGAAAATTGCGGAAATGATATACCAAGCACTTATATGATAATATCAAAAAGGCATATGAAGATACCAAAAACTTATATAGCAGGACTCTTACTCCTCTTGCTTATATGGACAAACGGATGCAAGCCCTCGAAAGAAATATACGCTCCTTTATCACTGACCTGGGAAATGGGCGAAATTCATCCTGAAGAAGGAACATACGAAAACTCCTTTATATTGAAAAATATTTCAGATGCTCCGGTCGACAAAGACTGGATGATTTATTATGCACAACTCCCCCACCATATACAACAAGAAACATCATCAAAGGTGAAAATAGAATGGATTAGCGGCACCTATCACAAGATATATCCGACGGTGGAATTTGCTTCGCTGGCTCCGGGTGATTCGATACGGGTAACATTCAAATGTGACGGTGAAGTGCCCAAAACCTCACACGCTCCCGAAGGTAGCTATTGGGTAAGCCGGTCGGGTGCGGGAAAAGGACAGCCGCTACCAGTGGAGATGCGCATCATACCACTGGCTCCAACCAAGGCACAAACCGCCTTCCTACATCGGCTTTATGAAACAAATGCACGTTTGCAACAGCATCCTTTACAGGAATTACGTCCTGTTGACATCTTGCCGGCAGTGAAACAAGCCATACCTGCCGAAGGTGAGATGCTTATCGGAAACAAGATTGCCCTGTCATTCCACAAAGATTTTGCCAATGAAGGAAAATTGCTGAAAGAAAAACTGGAAAATACATACGGACTGGAAGTAGCAACGGAAGCAGAGGAAAGCATCCTATTGGAGTATCTTCCCAAAGACCAGGAAGTACCAAACGATGAGTACTACGAACTGGACATCAACAACCGACAGGCTATCGTGAAAGGGAAGACATCGCATGGCATCTTCAACGGAACACAGACCCTGCTGGCAATGCTGAAAGGACAAGGAGAGACATTGCGACTGCAAGCAGTCTCTGTCCGCGACTATCCCGACCTCTTGTATCGCGGACAAATGCTCGACATCGTCCGGAACTTCACCACGGCAGAGAATCTGAAAAAGTTGATAGACATCACTGCATCTTATAAACTTAACACATTTCATTTCCATTTCTCGGACGACGAAGGCTGGCGGCTGGAAATACCCGGGCTGGAAGAACTTACTTCGATAGGAGCACGCCGCGGACATACCACGAACGAAGCTGAATGCCTGTACCCTGCTTATGAAAACGGATACGACCCGAATGCCCCTACATCGGGAAATGGTTTCTACAGCCGTGCCGAATTCATCGAACTGTTGCGTTATGCTGCCGAACGACATGTACAAGTGATTCCGGAAATAGAGTCACCGGGACACGCACGGGCGGCCATCACAGCCATGAAGGCACGGTATGAAAAATACATCGGCTCGAATCCGGAAAAGGCTACCGAATATATGCTACACGACCCGCAGGACAGTTCCCGATATATCTCCGCACAATGGTATACGGACAATGTTATGAACGTGGCAATGCCTTCCACCTATCGTTTTATAGAAAAGGTGGTACGGGAAATAAAGGAAATGTATCGCGAAGCAGGCGTCCCTCTGACAACCATTCATGTCGGCGGCGACGAAGTTGCGGAAGGAGCCTGGAGCGGTTCTCCCCTATGCATGCAACTGATGAAGGAGAAAGGAATGACACAGATGCACGACTTGGCGGAATATTTCATCACCCGCGTGTCCGAATGCCTGCAACAACAGAGCATTTCATTCGGCGGTTGGCAGGAAGCAGCGTTAGGGCATCGCACGGAAACGCATGCCGCTCTTGCTCCACGAGCCGGTGGTATCTATTGCTGGAGCACAGTTGCCGAATGGGGAACAGATGAGATTTCTTATCAAATAGCCAACAACGGATATCCAGTGATTCTTTGCAACGTGAACAACTTCTACCTGGATTTGGCTTACGATGCGCATACTGACGAACCGGGCCACTTCTGGGCAGGATATGTAGACGAATCCAAATCCTTCTCCATGTTGCCATATCGGGTATACCGTTCCTCACGCACTACAATGGCAGGACGTCCGGTGTCGCCCGATTCCATGGAAATCGGCAAAACCGCCCTGACTGCATTGGGAAAACAACGAATCACAGGCGTACAAGCACAACTATTTGCAGAAACCATCCGGAATTATCAACAAGTAGAATATTATACATTTCCTAAGATAATGGGACTGGCAGAACGTGGCTGGAATGCACATCCGGTTTGGGAAAACTTATCAGGAAGCACAGAAGCACAGGCATACGAACAGGATTTGTTACAATTCTATCGGAAAATCAGTCGAAAAGAGATGCCCCACTGGGTTCAAAACGGTATTCACTTCCGTTTGCCATATCCGGGGCTGTGTCTGAAAGACGGAAAGCTATATGCCAACACTTCCATTCGTGAAGGACAGATACGGTATACTACGGACGGAACGGAACCAATGGAAGATTCTCCATTATGGGAAACTCCCATAGATTGCCAGACAGAAGTGGTCAAAGCCAAGCTTTTTTATTTGGGCAAAGAAAGTATGACAGCTGTGTTAGAACAATAGTTTTCGGTAAAACAAGATTAAGGATAACAAATAGCAGGAAGGTGACAAGTGTATCTTGTCACCGCCTTTATTTTTAAAAGCCACATTATTTTTTACCCCATATGCACTGTTATATTTCAACTTGTCACCGCCTTTATTTTTAAAAGCCACATTATTGCATGTTACCGGAAAATATATATCTTTGTTCCATGATGATTTCGTTTCAGAGAATATCCGAAACAATGTAGAATTGGAAATATCATGAAAAGCATATTTATTTTTTTCTTTTATATCATTCTTTTTGCAGGACCTCTGTCAGCTTCCGTCACTTTTCCTTTCAAAAAGTACCAAGTATCCGATGGCCTATCACACAACACGGTATGGTCTATTCTTCAGGATTCTTACGGTTTTATCTGGACAGGGACAAGCAACGGTCTGAATTGCTATGACGGATATACAAACCGGGTGTATCGACATGTGGAAGGAGTTTCCCGCTCATTGGGGAATAACTTTGTATCTTCTCTGATGGAAGATAACCAGGATATATGGATAGGCACCAATAATGGTGTATATATCTATCACCGTTCTACAGATGATTTCTCTTTTTTCGACAAGAAAACACGATACGATGTATTCGTCAGTTGTGAAGTAACCGAAATATGGAAAGCGGACAACGGACTGATTTGGATTACCACCTTGGGACAAGGGATATTTGTATACAACCCGCAAACAGGCGTTCTACGGCAAAATATCCTACAGAATTCATTTGCTAGAGATATCTGTCAAGGGGTAGATGGACGTATTTATATATCCTCTATCAACAAAGGAATATTTGTATTCGACCGGATGGGCTATTTTCTATCTACCCTTTCCACACTTACGGACGAAGCAGAAGAAAAGAAAAAAGTAAATGGTCTGTTAAGTACCTCTGAAGGTATCTGGTTCAGTACTGAAAATACACTAGAGTGTTATTCCGAAAAAGAAAAAATGGTGAACAGTTATCCGCTTCCTTCCTCCATCTCTATCCTCTGCATGATAGAATATGACAGCGAGCAACTATTAATAGGCACGAATTCGGGACTTTTCCTCTTCGGTAGACAAAACAAAGAATGGAAGAAAGTAGAAACTACAGGCGAATATGCCATGAGTAATCCGGTAGTAAATGCAATGATGCTGGATGCCGAAGGAACTCTTTGGCTGGCAACAAACGGAGGGGTGAATTACATGCCGAGGCAATTACGAAGGTTTGAACATCATATCATCCCCATGGGACAGAAAATCGCCCAAGGCGTCAACACTTTTTGCGAAAAAGAGAATGGAGAGGTGTATATAGGCACCCAACACGGATTATGGCTCTACCAGCTGCGGACACAAAGCTTGACGGAATGTGTGTTATCGCCGCATACTGAAAGGAAATACAACATCAGTGCTTTACATTTGGATGGTGAGCGGCTTTGGATTGGCACACATGAAAACGGACTGTTCAGATATGACCTGAAAACCGGTGTTAGCAAAAATTACACCCATTCCGACCGTATGATTAAAACATTGTCAAGCAACAATGTTATGTCAATCGGCAAAGACCACAAAGGGAACATTTACATAGGAACCAGTATGGGACTTTGTACCTACAATGAGGAACAGGACAATTTCTTTGTGAATATATACGTAGGAGCAATGACTCCCGTCACCGATATATATGAAGATTCCAACAGAAATCTATGGATTGCCACTTCCAACCTGGGAGCTTTCTGCTATTATCCAAACGGACAATGGAAACACTATGGACAAAGAAGTAACTCTTCGATAATTCCCGACAATACAATCACTACTTTGTTTGAAGACAGCAAAGGGGTGATGTGGCTGGGAACCAATGGAAACGGACTATGTTATTTCTCTCCCGAACAGAAACGTTTTGTCAACAACTGCCCCGAAAATACGCAATTACAAAATGTAACCATCTATTCCATCGAGGAAGACCGGAACGGTAACTTTTGGATTTCGACAGACAAGGGATTGTATAAAATCGACCGGAAAACAAACGATGCACGCTTATTTACCATCAATGACGGTCTGCTAAGCAATCAATTCATTGCCGGCGCTTCTTTATTAACATCAGACGGCAGGTTGTATTTTGGTGGCAGCAATGGTTTCAATGCTTTTGTCCCCGAACAAATAATAAAAAACACGTATGTTCCGCAAGTATATGTGACTGACATCCATTTCCCCTATTCCAATGACGAGAATACATCTCATCCCCCCCATGAAGAACTTCTCTACCTAAAAAAAGAAATCAGATTGCCCTACCAAAAGAATAGTTTCACCCTTGACTTTGCAGCTCTAAGTTATGGAGAGTCACAAAGAAACCAATACAACTATATGCTGAAAGGAATAGACCCGACATGGATTCGAAATACAACTACCAACTCTGTATCTTATAATCATCTACCTCCCGGTGAATACACATTTATGCTAAACGGTTCGAATAACGATGGAGAGTGGAACCGGGAAACTACAATGCTGAAGATTATAATCACACCACCATGGTGGCAGAGTGCTTGGGCATACATAGCCTATTCATTACTCCTGACAAGTATCATTATCTATGTAGGATATCGCTGGAATCTATATATCAAACGCAAATACAAACGGCGGATGGAGGAATTCAACCTTGCCAAAGAAAAGGAGACTTATAAACTAAAAGTAAACTTTTTCGTCAACCTTGTACATGAAATACGTACACCGCTCAGTCTGATTTGCCTGCCATTGGAGAAGTTACGAGAAAACAAGAGGGAGGATGAATATGTGTCGATGATTGATAAGAATGTAAATTATCTGTTGAATATCACTAACCAGCTCCTCGACTTTCAAAAAATAGAAAGTAATGGAGTGCTATTAAATCCCAAACCTTGCCATTTGAATCTCCAACTTGTTTCCATCTATGAGCAATTCCATAATATTGCAGCATTGAAGGATATCGAGTTGTCAATCGTTCTCCCGACAGAAGATATATATACTTCCATTGATATTGACAAAATAAGAACCGTCATAGTCAATTTATTAGGCAATGCAATAAAATATGCCCAATCGCACATAGAATTAAAATTAGAGACTACAGAGGATACAATCACGATTCAGGTAAACGATGACGGATGTGGTGTACCCAAAGACCAGCAGGAGAAAATCTTCCAATTGTTCTATCAAGTACCGGATGCTCCTTCCAACAAAGGAACAGGTATCGGGTTGGCTTTCTCCAAAATATTAGCTGAAGCCCATAAAGGAACATTGTCACTACGAGACATTCCTTCCGGTGGTTCATCTTTTATCCTATCTCTTCCAAAAGTAAACATGACCGATACTGTGAATGAAAACTCAGCACATAAGGAAGATATTTGCGAAATGGAAACAAACAAGGAAGTAAATACAGAAAAAGAAAAGACTACACTCTTATTAGTGGAAGACAATCCGGATTTGCTGAGTATAACACGTAATTCCTTACAACAATGGTATCATGTAAGATGTGCCGAAAATGGTCGGAAAGCCTTGGAATTATTGACGGAAGAGAACATCGACATTATTATCAGTGACGTCATGATGCCAGAAATGGACGGTATAGAATTATGCCATCAAATAAAATCAAACATTGAATATTCTCACATACCGGTCATCCTGCTTACAGCCAAGACTACATTGTCTGCCAAAATAGCAGGATTGGAAAACGGAGCAGACGTATACATGGAAAAGCCATTCTCAATCAAACAGCTACATAAACAAGTTGAGAATCTGATGGCATTACGATTGGCTTTCCATCAATTGCTAAGTGATTTTCCCAAAACAAACGACAGCATGTCCGAGCCGGAAAAGTATGCATTTTCTTCGAAGGATATGGAATTTATTAAAATTCTGGATGAGATATTGGCAGAACAAGTGGACGACATAGATTATTCAGTAAATAATCTGGCAGAAAAAATCAATATGAGCCGTAGTAATTTTCATAGAAAAGTCAAGGCTGTCACTGGTATGACACCCAATACTTATGTGTTGAATTATCGTCTGAACATGGCTGCCCAATATCTATCCGAAGGAATGCGCATAAATGAAGTTTACTTACAATTAGGTTTTACCAGTTCTTCCTACTTCGCCAAATGTTTTAAACAGAAATTCGGTGTATTACCAAAAGATTACACAAAAAATAAAAAAAGTATGATCTCATAAAGATTCTGTAGAAATCTCTATAAACTTAATATAGCACTGAAAATCAATAAGATGAAGCGCTAGTTAATATAGTGTAATTTACTTACCACACATAGCAAGTTCTATTTAAAGCACACACGCAATAAACCTCAAATAACGAAACGTGTCAACTCCATAATTTGAATTTTGAAATTAGTACAATTACTGTTAAAAGACCCAGTCTCCTTTAAACGAAATCCAACTACCTAATTATATGTTCAAATATAAAACCCTCATAAAAACAGTTGTGCTTGAAATATATCGAACTCATTTTTTACATATTTTTAGTCAAGTTCCAAAATAACAACCTATACACAAATATGGAAACATCTTTTATCCTATACGTTTCAAATATTTATCATCATTTAATATTTGGTAATATCACCGCCACTATACTTGTTTTTTAACAACTATAAGCGATTGATTAAATGCATCTTGTGCATTTCTTTTTTCCAAAGTGCCCCTCTATTTGAGCTATATATTTATATAACTTTCATTAACAACTAATCTTGTTTCTGAACAAGAACTGAAACTGTGATATAGTCAACCAGCACAAAAGTAGTAGAAAGTTCTCCCTACCAATAACTCCCGTCCTGTGGAGGCATAGTATAATATTACAAAATCGAACGTGAAAAGCCCGCTATGAAATAAAATGTGACTTTGGAGCATGATTAGCTACAATTGTTTAACGGCTTCTGCCGTTAAACAATTTCGTTTTCGTTTAACGAAAACACAACTTGCTGTCCCCTAATGGGGACAACGTTTTTAAGTAGAACTGTAGATTGCTCCGCTTGATGTCTTCCTTTCGATAGCAACCTCCCCCATTCCGGTCTGCCCATTCGGGAAAGTTGGCAATTTTCACCAACATTGCAAAGCCGGAACGAGGTGTAGTATTCTATAACGGTAGAGCATACTACAATTATCCGGCAGTTTAATCGAATAATCCGGATACTATTATATCTGTAGTTTCTTGGAATGTTATACAGTGATAACTGAATAATTGGGGTTTTGGATATTGAGATAATTGAATATTGCTATATTCTGATATTTGAATATTCAGATAATGGATAAACAATTATACAAGACTACATTTATACAGAATTACAATTATAAAAGGCTATTATTATACACTCCCCATCAGAGAGAAAGTTCTTTCAGCCTACTGCCGTCCAGCCGGTGGACAGATACCGTACCGTCATAGTAAACAGCGAATGTCGGCACGTTCCCATCCTTCGGGAAGGTTATGGAGCCAGTATTACAGATTACTGTGCGCTCTGTACGTTCAAGTTTCCACTGGTGTGTGTGACCATAAAAAAGGCAGTCGACCCTTCCCTTCGGCAGTCTGTTCTCATTATAGATATGTCCGTGAGTGAGAAAGAAACGTTTTCCATTATCCACCAGCAGGGTATAATCGGACAGGATGGGAAAGTCAAACAGCATCTGGTCCACCTCCGAATCACAGTTTCCACGGATGGCGACAGTCTCGCCGACCATCGCATTGAGGCGTTCTGCGATCCCTTGCGGATCCAGTCCTTGGGGTATCCCGTTGCGGGGACCATAATTCAGGATATCTCCCAAAATGCAAAGCATTCCGCACTGCTGCTCTCTGTAAAATGCCAGCACTTGTTCCACGAGCCGTGTATGTCGGACACAATCAGATATTTCATTATATTTTCTTTGATTTGAAATTATAATATATTAGCGTATAAATGTTTTTATAGCTTCCGGTATTGTATTCATAACATCATCCTTTATTTGGTTAATATCGCCTTTATGTGTAGTAAAAAATAGAGCCATCGCTTTTATTTCTTGCTCTGACAAATCATGTAACATATTTACAACAACACTCATAGCTGGCCAACGATTATATTCAATAGATAGTTTTATAGAAAATTCTAATAGGTCCTGCTTCTCTTGTAAAATTTTCGTTGTTTGCATCAACAAACGAGCTCTATCCACTAAAATATCAATATCTTCAAATTGAATCCAATATTTTTCATCATTTTTGTGTGTAGTTAATAATAAATTAATGAGATTACTGACTTCTTCCCGCTTATATCTAAGTACTAACTTAAACCCATCACTTTTTAAAATTCGTAAGTCTTTAATTAAAACTCCTAAATCATCTTGCAGAGTCAGTAGATATCGATAAACCTGTTCTGCAAAGTTTGAATCATTTATTCCAGTTTTGTGAGCTGAAATCATGTCCGCAAAAGATATTATAATTTCTCTTGACTTCTGACATATATTTAGCTCATTAATAATCTCAGATACATCTTGGTAACGATCATCAGGTGATATCTTTGTACATTTATTTATGATTGGGAAAATATCAGTTTTTACCTTTGCTGCATTTACATGAAGCGGGCTTTCTCCTTCTGAAAAAACATAGTAAATCAACTTGCCAATAGAATATATATCACTCCTTTTATCTGCATTTCTCCCTTCTCCATTATTATAGATTTCTGGAGAAATATAATCATAAGTTCCCATTGTTTTATCGTTAGTAGGAGTTAAGGTCGCTGAATCACGTACTATAAATTTTCCCAGCCCAAGGTCAGAGACTTTAAGAAGTTTCCCTTGTAATAAAGCGTTACTCGGCTTAATATCTCGATGTATTATTCCTTTGTCATGCAATACTTTAATACCAGAACATAATTGTATAACATAATCAAATCGCTCCTCTTCCGTTATTCCTAATTCAACAATATCTTCTAATGACTTATCACACAAGTTCATAATGAAATATGGTGGAATGGCATCTAAGTCCTCATCAATCACATTGAGTACATTGGAATCGTTAATTGATTTCATCAACCTCACTTCCCGTTTAAATCTTAAAACTAACTCCTTATCATCAGTTCTACAATTTTTTAATGCATAATCTTTTCCTTCTTTACTAACATGATATACGGTTCCCATTCCTCCGGCACCTACATAGTCCACAACTTTATATCCATTAATTATATCACCTATTTTCATTTATCTACATTATTAAAAAAAACAATTACTCCATTACTTATCTCACAAAATGTACTTTGACCATACAAAACTCGCTATAAAAATGAATATATGCAAAGAATACTTGATATTCGTTCTATTATATAGAACAACTTTCTCCATTATAATCTATTTTTCTGTGGAACTCAAAAAATGCTTTTAGATAATCTCGTGTCTATACTTTGCGTAAAACTATATTGTCTCCAAAATATTTAAAACTTAAAATGCCAATTCCTGACTATCTATGACTATCCGTGACAGGGTATTTCATCTCTTCCCGGCATTCCTTTCTTTTGCAGTGTAGAACGGATATACAGTTATAAGCATTACAGTTTTACAGCATTATATTTTTATCTGATTATAAAAAAAGCGTATGAAAAAAGAACCGTTATTGATTGCCTTTGCCAGCCAGAAAGGAGGAATCGGAAAGTCTGCCTTCACTGTTCTGGCAGCCAGTATCCTTCACTACCGGAAAGGCCTGAGGGTGGGTGTCGTGGATTGCGACTCCCCCCAGCACAGCATCTCCCGGATGCGTGACCGGGACATAGAAAGCGTACAGGAAAGCGATTTTCTCAAAGTATCCCTTTACCGACAGCATGAACAAATCCGGAAACGCTCCTATCCGGTAATCAAAAGCAATCCGGAGAAAGCGATAGAAGACCTGCACCGCTACATCGAAGAGCAGGATGTCGTCTTTGATGTCGTACTGTTCGATCTTCCGGGAACCCTCCGCAGCGAAGGGGTTGTCCATACTATTTCAGCGATAGATTACATCTTCATCCCTTTAAAGGCGGACAATGTCGTCATGCAGAGTTCCCTCCAGTTTGCCGAGGTGGTGGAGGAAGAACTGATCGCCAGGCACAACTGTAACCTGAAAGGTATCTATCTTTTCTGGAACATGATAGACAAACGTGAACGGCAGGAGACTTACGAGTCCTGGAACCGTGTCATACAAAAAGCGGGGTTGCACCTGCTGGAATCACGGATACCGGATACCAAACGCTATAACAAAGAGTTGAGCCCTCTGAAGAACAGTATCTTCCGTTCCACGCTGTTCCCTCCCGACAACCGCCAGATAAAAGGTTCGGGCCTCTGTGAACTGATAGACGAGTTATGTGCCGTGACGCATCTGGATGATTGTCATTCCTTATAACAAGAGGAACCATGGATAGCGGAAAGAAGAAGTTTGATCCCCGGAGTATCGATGAGAAGGCTATATTAGATATTGTAGCCCGGAAAGGGACGATACGGCCGGAATCCCCTGCAACGGCTGCGTCCCGGAAACCGGAGGATACGGAAGAGGAGATTGCCGGGAGCAGTGAAGCTCCGGTCTTTACCACCGGGGACATCAATGCTTACAGGGCGTCCTTCCTGAATACGACCAGATCCAAATCCCGTAAATCATTACATATTGATGCCGGGCTGCACCGCCGTATCTCTTCCCTGGTATGGGCGGTCGGGCGTGGGGAAGTGACCGTAGCCGGTTTTGTGAACCAGGTACTGGCGCATCATTTCGAAGAGAACGGCGAATTGATAAACGCCGTGCTGGAAAAATATTACCAATCGCTAAAATCATAAGGACATGGAATACCTTTTTATTATCCTGTTCCTTTATGCCTCTTACCTGAGTATTGAAAAGTATGTCCATACGGGCGGCATTTTCACATGGAGAGGCAGGAAAGACAGGAAGGAACGTCCGGCCGCGCCTGCCACAAATCATCCGGAAATCCCCGTATCCGGGGTGGAGATCATAGGCAAAAGCCGGTATCGGATGCGACAACCACTGACAATAGATGACAATAACGGACAGCTTGAACCGGGCATGGATAAGAGTGGTAACTTTACTCCCGAAAAGGAAACAGGGCCGGTTCTCCGGGCGCACGAGCCCCTTGACAAGCATACGAAATTCCCTGAAGTTCCGGTTCCTTTTCAAAGGCTGAATTATCCTGGAACCGACTATATGCAGGAGGCTTCCCCCTCTTCCGGTGAAGAAAAAGAAGAGATACCCGAGCGCTATGAGATTACGGGATACGTACAGCGGAGCAATCCCCACCGGGCAACCGGTGTCACCTTTGACGATTTGGACATGATTGAGAAAGTGATGACATCGGACGGGCCTACGGAAACGGAACAGGAACAAGCCCGGCAGACCTTCCGAAAGCTGGAAGGCACAAACATGGAAAGGGTCCTGCAAGCGAGTGTCCTGGGAAGCAGCGATAGACTGAAACGGTATATGCGCTTGTATGTGGATAAGGGCGAACCCCATTTATTGACAGGAAAAAACAAGGACGACATTCTCCGGGAATTTGATATAACCGAGTATGTGCCTGAATAAATAGAAAAAACAATGAATATGAGACCATATTTTGATTCCGGTTGATCCGGGTGCTGTGAGCCTTTAAAATGAAGTGTATAATTTTTAAAACGAAAAAGCATGAGAGATTTCTTTGACTCCGGTTGATCCCGGGCATGGCGAGTTTTTGAAACGTAGTGTATAACCCTTTAAAAAAGAAGACATGACCGGCTTCTATGATTCAGGTTGATTATTTCCCTTTATCAAAGCGGGCATTCAAAACAAGTAATTAACCCCTTAAATCTGACTATTTCTTCATTACCTCATAAAAGAAATCTGCCATTTCGCTATAAGTATGTTCACGTCCCTCCTTTGATTTAGATAATATAGATTTTTCTGAATTTTCAATTGCTTTATCAAGATCTCCTCCATTAGCAAGCAAGAAATTATGT
This sequence comes from Bacteroides acidifaciens, assembly GCF_903181435.1. Classification (NCBI taxonomy): domain Bacteria; kingdom Pseudomonadati; phylum Bacteroidota; class Bacteroidia; order Bacteroidales; family Bacteroidaceae; genus Bacteroides; species Bacteroides acidifaciens. The sequence goes on along the minus strand of NZ_CAEUHO010000001.1, from coordinate 20,773 downwards.
AAGCCTTTGCATTTTCTGCTCAAAAAGTCCTCGGTCTTTTCATAACTACAAATTCGCTCCAATTCTTTCGCCAATTCATTTGAGTTATTGAATTGTTGAGTCGTATATTTGAAATGATATAAGAACCATATTTCCAAACAGCGCTCGTTCTCAAAAAAACGTATTAGACTTTCTGTTCCTTGCCGCTTCTTGATGATCGTTTTTTGATGATATTTTGTTTTTAGTCTTAAATAGTTCTCTCGATTACGCCCTTCTTTCTTATTATCCATATCAATTAGACAGAATATCATATTATATCCGTCATCGATGCATTGTTCTATTCGACGTTCCAATTCAGCCATGCTAGTGGCATGGTTGGGAACAACTGGTTTCACTTGTGCATGAATAACACCTTCTAATGACTTCAAATAATACTTTTCAGTCGGCCCTTCACCAATAACAGCTATTGTTGTTTTTGTTTTCCGCGTTTTCATATCACTTCCTTAAAAAATGGAACCTAATTCCGGTTTTGCACCAAGTTTTCCTGTTCTATATGCCTTATAAAGAGATAGATTTTTGTGCAATCCAAACTCAGAAGCACAATAAAGTTCAGTAGAGGCATCTTCCTTTGATTTCTCAGTAAACCAAACCATATCTCGACGTATAAATTCTTCATCCAATAACTGCTGGTCTTGTGTCGTGAACAGTATTTGCGAATTGGCTGTATTCATCATAAAAGTCGTCAGAAAATGGAGCAAAAGATCATAATGCAAATTACTTTCTATTTCATCAAAACTATATATATGATCTTCACGTAACATATTGAACATACATTCCTGTAGCTGAAAATAGCGTAATGTCCCCAATGATTGGTCAATAGAAGATAAAGTAAAATCAGATCCGTCTATGGTGTGATGAGTAAAAAACACATCTTTGCCACTTTGCATTCTTGCTTCATTGTCAATACTTATATTAGAAATATTAAAATCAGCCTTTCGCATAGCAGATATAAAATAATCTTTCTTCTCTTTATTATCAATCAACTGCTGGGCAATATCCAAAAGACTATTTCCCTTCATGCCATGCACATACCGAACAATCCAGTTATAGGTATCACGGAATATCTTTGCATCTTCATTTAAAGATACTTTTGCGAAAGTAGACAGTACAGTATGGTTATTCAAAGTATTGTCTACAATTGTTTTCTTACTTTTCAAATGCAAACCGACTGTACGACCAAATTCAATATCCGGTACTACATCTTCATGGACAAACTTCCGACTATAAAATAAAGATAATACTCCATTAGGAGCATATTCCATTTTCTCAGAAATGATATAGCGGTTATTATACTCCACTGAATAGTCGTATCGTACTTGTCCTATATAAAAGGATACGGACAATCGGGTATTTTTATCTTTATCCAAAGCAAACGGGTAAAAAGGTATGGCCTGCAGCTTATTAGTATAGGGAAACATCAACACTCTCCATATTGTTTCATAAGCATAGAGAATATTACTTTTTCCAGAAGCATTAGCTCCATAAAGTATAAGCATACGATTTAACCGCATCCCTGGTTTGATTTCGACAGTCAATAACTCATGAGAGGTCTTGTCTTTGGTAGCCTCGAAAGATAACACCTGCTCTTTTCGTATTGACATGAAATTTTCTATACTAAGTTCTCTAATCATACATTCATCCTTTTATTTCGTAACTTTCCTACAAAAATAACAAATCATCTGCACAAAAGATACTTTTCTTGTTATTATTTCACTTTTTTATCTTTTGGAGTAATTTCTTATCATCACCAGTTGATTAATTCCATTCTTTATGAAAAGAGCTGACTTTTTGTGACAATAAGTGACACTATAACCTAAATCATACAAATACGCCCTATCTTGCACCAAAATTATGGTGTAACTTAAAATAATATCATTATTATGGAAGTCATTTACATTGAAACCAAGTTGTTTGAAAAGATGATGAATCAATTCAACGCTTTTACAAAACAAGTAGATTCGCTTTGTCAAAAAGTCAATGTCAAAAATCTTAGTGCATGAATGGATAGCCAAGATGTATGTTTGAGATTGAATATTTCTCCCCGGACATTACAAACCCTAAGAGATAACGGTAAATTACCTTATTCACAAATTCAGCACAAGATTTTCTATAAACCGGAGGATGTAGAGGCATTATTGACTTTTGTCGGGCTTCAACGGAAAGAGAAAATTTTAGTAAATGTATTTACAACTAATTATTTCTCAATATTTTATAAGCAATAAGTCAGGAATATGGTCGTTGTCTTTAATTGTACATTCTAAAGGATGAGGATTTAACATTTTTATTATTTCTTAGCTTATTTGACTTATTATCACCTGTTCGTACAGTCAGAGTACTTCTTCCGAAAGTTGTTCGGGCTCTTCGTCCGTCACCTTATGTTGGTTGACGCCGGGAAAGTAGTGACGCGTGTAAATCATCTGTTGCCGGATGTTGCTGGTCGTCACGTACCGCCCAACATTCTATTAATTTATGAGCGTGCTCTGGCGGGTGATAATAAGTCGGTGAGTTGTCCCATCAAGCCGAAGAGGAACCGGAAATTATTATTTACCAGTTCGTGGTCACCTTCGATGAAGCAGTCCTTGACAAGCGTTCTCATAGCCGATACCTCGTCTTTCTTGGATACGGGCATGAACTTGGAGAACTGCGAAAAAGTTGGTTCTGCCATGAGGGCTACATACATCTCCTTTTTACCGCAAAAGGTTTTCCGAACTCCACCATCAAATAAACCTTGCGCAACTTCTTTTCTTCCATAAACGTATTTTTTATTTTCCGATAGATATAGGACGGAAAAAAGAAAGAATGTGGAAAAACGGAAAGGAAAGTGCAGGAACCCCGTGATATTTTCCGCTATGCGTATATGGGAAGGGGGGAGGGTACGTTATATTTCTTTAACAATCTAATATAGTGAACTTTGCCTTATTTTGCGTCTTTTTATATAAACGCACAGAACAATAACCCTATTTGCATGAATAAATTTACGATAGACATAGATGAAACATTCAAATATTATTATCGCCCGTTATGCTTGTACGTACTGCACTATGTTCACGACACGGATATTGCAGAAGACATCGTACAAGACAGTTTTTCTATCCTATGGGAGAAATTAAGTATCAGTGGAGCCGAGATAGAAAATGTCAAAGCCTACCTTTATACGACTGCCCGCAACCGCAGTCTGGATTATCTGAAGAAAGAAGAGATATATGATCCGAATCTTTCTCCTTCCGATTTTGAAGATACGTTGAGCGATGAGGAAGCGGAGGAACGTTCGGTCAGGGAAGCGCGGATGTGGACTGCCATTGATGCCTTGCCCGAACGCTGCCGGGAGATATTCCTGCTGAACAAACGCGACGGCATGAAATACAGGGAGATAGCCGCCAAGTTCCAGATTTCCGTAAATACGGTGGATAACCACATCAGCAAGGCACTCCGACTGATACGGGAAGGGACACAGAAAGTTTACGCATTCTTATTTAACTAATATTCACAAATTCCGCATAGTGAATTTGTCTGTAATCCCAGTCATTAATACGAAAACCAAAATAAAAGAGTATGAGAACCACGGATGAAAAATGCCTTCATTTTGTCTTGCGCCACTATCAGAAGAACAAGCTGGATACGCAAAAAGCATTGAAGGCTTTCAAAGAGAAATATCAGATAACGGAACAGAGACGGAAATCCTTCCGTCTTTGGTGGATGCTTCCAGGTATGGTGGCAGCCATTCTGGCCGTAGTTTTTATTTATCCCCGTTTCCGAGAAAACGGAGTATGGAAGGAGGTAACGGCATACTCGCACCCCGTGGATTATGTGCTTCCGGATAGTTCTTTCATAACCCTGTTTCCGCATTCCTCCGTCCGTTTCCATGAGAAAGATTACCGAAGTTCCATTCGTAGGGTGCATATGGAAGGAAAGGTCTCATTTTCTGTCAAACATAATAATGACCGTCCGTTTACGGTGGAAGGAAAACTTTCCAAAGTTAGAGTATTGGGTACTGTCTTTACCGTTGATGAGAGCCGTGCAGGCACAGCTATTGTGCAAGTCGCGTCGGGAAAGGTGCAATTGTCGGCTATCGGGCAACCGGACGCTGTGATTCTGACCGGAGGCATGGTAGCGGAAGTGACGGAAGAACGAAAAGATATACAGATAATCAAAGAAGGAAAAACGGGTAGTTTCATTTTTGACAATGCTCCTCTTCCTAAAGTGCTTGAAGAATTGTCAAGGTTCTACAAAGTGAAATTGGTTGCCAATAAGACAGACAGGCGGCTGACTGCCAGCTTTAAGGACAAAAATCTGGATGAGATTATTGAGATTATAGAAAAAGTGTTGAATGTAAAAATTGAAAAGAAGAAACAATGAGAATTGTACTGACCCTATTGCTGTTCTATGTATGTATGAGTATCAAAGCTCAACAACAGGATATGACGGAAATGAAAAAAGCTATCGACCTGATGCAGGGGATGTATGGTGTAACTTTTGTGTATGACTCATCGCTGGTGACTGCCAAACCTCAAGCCTTGCCTCTGACCGGAAATTCTTTGCAGGAAAACTTGAAAAGGATTTTTGACGGTACCGGTATAAAATGGGAAATCCGCAACGAATATGTCTTGTTGTTTCGTCCCGACCACTATACCTTTTCCGGATATGTGTGTGAAAACAGCGGTGAAACGCTCATCAATGTGACAGTCCTTGATCTGAATACGCTGAAAGGCACGCTGAGTAATGAGCATGGTTTTTTCAGCATTACGCTGCCGGAAGGGAAACACAAATTTCGTTTTTCTTATATAGGTTATCAAGATGTGGTGAAGGAGGTGGATTTGAGTTCCAATTATAAGGGTGTTATCTATTTGAAAGAAAGCAGTACCTCGCTGAAAGAGGTGGTAGTGGTTGCAGACATGAACGCTCCCTTACGCACGACACAGACCGGCAAAGTGTCTTTGACTACAGAACAGTTGAATACGGAGTTTTCGCTACTTAGTTCACCGGACTTGGTCAAGACTCTACAGAGCCTTCCCGGTGTGGCTTCCGGAATGGAGCTACTTTCCGGTATGTATGTACATGGGGGTAAGAATGATGAGAACCTTTTTCTGCTGGATGGAACACCGCTTTACCAGGTCAATCATTTGGGCGGGCTGTTTTCCGCTTTCAATACGGACATTATCAAAAACGTGGATTTCTATAAAAGCGGTTTCCCGGCACGTTACGGCGGCAGACTTTCTTCTGTAGTGGATGTACGCACGAAAGAAGGGAATACGAAGGAGTTTCACGGAACTTTCTCTTTGGGGTTGCTCGATGGCAGAATACAGTTTGAAGGCCCCATCATAAAAGACAAAACTTCGTTCAATATAGCCATGCGAAGAAGCTGGGCGGATTTGATTACATCCCCGGTATTCTTCCTGCTCAACCGCTCTAATCCCGATGACAAAAAGAAGGTACGCTATGCCTTTCACGACATCAATGGGAAAATTACCCACCGTTTTTCGAGCAATAATAAACTGTCGCTTAGCGTGTTTTCAGGGAATGACCTGCTGAAGGCAAAAGCACGGCAGGTATTCGATGATGGGGAGCATTACGACTCCGATTTCAAGGCCAAATGGGGCAACTTGACTACGGCTCTGACGTGGAATAGTCAAATCACCCCGAAATTGTCCGGAAGTTTCACCGGTGTCTATTCACACAATATCTCCAAGTATGATTATGTGGAAGGTAGCCGTTTTTTTTTCGACAGGGAACAAACTTCCATGACGGAGATGGAGCGCTCCAACCATTCCACCATTGACGACATGGGATACCGCATGGAATTCGACTATCGTCCTGGCATCAATCATCATATACGTTTTGGCAGCAATTATCTGCATCACATATATCATCCGCAAAGCACTGTTTCCAGAAACCAGACGGACAGGGATACCTTATCGTCAGCAAGCGCAAGTAGCTATAAGGGAAACGAGGTCGCGTTTTATGCGGAAGATGAAATGCGGCTGTCGGCTAAGGCGAGATTAAATACGGGACTGCATTACACCCTTTACCAGACAGATGAAAAGGTGTATCATTCTTTGGAACCAAGGTTGGCCATTAGTTACCAATGCTCGGAAAGAGCCACGGTGAAAGTGTCTTATACGGAAATGAGCCAGTTTGCACACCAATTGTCAAACACTTATCTGAATTTGCCAACAGACAGTTGGGTACCTTCCACACGCAGAGTCCGTCCCATGCGCTCAAGGCAAGTGGCAGCCGGAATCTATACGGAATTACCCAGGCATATCCGTTTGAATGTGGAAGGGTATTACCGTACTACAAGCCAATTGCTGGAATACGATGGGGGGAACAGTCTGATGCTTCCCGCTGAGAACTGGGATAATTTGGTCAAAACCGGCAAAGGGAAGTCTTACGGTGTGGAATGGTCGCTGGCATACAAAGATCGTTACAATGTGATTGAAGCTGGATATACGCTTTCATGGAGCTTGCAAAAGTTTACTGATTTTTATCCCGGCTGGTATGCAGCCAAGTTCGACAATCGGCATAAACTGAACATCGCTTTCCGGCATAAGTTCAATGACCGCATAGATGCCTACGCTGCATGGGTTTACCGCAGCGGTGACCGTGCCACCATCCCTACACAGTATGTAAACGGACCGTCTTTCCCGGGTGTGCCGGATTCAGGCGAACCAGAACTGGTTTATGAGAAGCCGAACAACATCACGCTCCCGGCATATCATCGGCTCGATTTGGGTGTCAATTTCCGGCGTACTACCAAAAGGGGATTCGAGCGTATCTGGAACGTCAGCATCTATAACGCCTATTGCCGTATGAATGCGTTTTATACCCGGATAGAGCGTCTGCCCGACGGCGGTTTCAGGGGTAAGGGATTTGGCATTTTCCCGATTATACCCTCGTTTAGTTATACCCTCAAATTTTAAGTGCATGAAACATTTATATCATATATTACTGCCCGTGTATATCGGCTTACTTTCGTCCTGTACCTATCATTTTGAACTGGACGATGTGGGCGCTTCCCCCAAACTGGTGCTATACAGCTATCCGGGAAGCGGCGACACAACGGTAGTCCACCTTTCACGCAGCCTTCCCGTCAGTCAGAAAGGCGAGCTCGTCCGGGGACTGAAGGGAGCGGACGTCCACCTGTCCGTAAACGGTGAAGCGGTACCCCTTGCATGGACGGACGATTCCATACCGGGAGTCCCCGCCCAAAGCTATTACGCGGTAAAGGCGTATGAAGATGGCGACAAGGTCAACATAACCGCAGCGGCAGAAAGAATGAAAGCGGTTTCATCCGCTACGGTTGTCCCGTCCCGATTCCCTTTGACATCAATCAAATTGGCTCTCAAAGACGGTGAACCGAACCTGCTTCAGTTTCGGATAGGCTTTACAGACAATGCGCTGACAAAAGACTATTATGCGTTGAAGGTGGAGCGTAAACAACTGTTCTGGAACGATGGCAAGTATTCGGAAGAAAGCAGTACCCTCGCGTTGAACTTGGACGACGAACCTCTGCTGAATACATCTTCCGGGTTAGACGATATCCTGATGATTGAAAACGGGTTCTACCGGAATTTGTATTACTGGGACGATACGAAAATTCAAGGGAAAAGCTACACGATTCGTCTGAATACCCATTATGAGACAGACTATGAAGACGATTTTATAACTCCTGACGGAATCGAGCATATCAAACACAAAGTGAAATACAGGATTTATCTGTACAGCCTTTCGGAAGAGTTTTACAGGTATCTGAAATCAGTGAACGAGCAGAAAAAAAATGGACTTGGAAACTCTGAACTGGCTCCTATACGTTCCACTTATACCAACGTTTCGAACGGGATAGGCGTTGTGGGAGGATGCAGGATGTTTCAGACGGAATGGATAGACAATTTATAGAAAACTAAATAATAAAGAAAATGAAAAAGACAATTTTATCTATGCTATTCTTGGTAACAGAAATAGGATGCTTTGCACAAAAATCTGGCGTTATTATCAGTGTGACGGACGAACATTTGGGAAAATATTCGGGGTATTCTTACTACTTGAGTACGGGAACAGCGAATGGAACTATCTATCCCGAAACCCGATGGACACCAGGAATAGGCTTCAATTTTGGTTACCAGTTTGGCTTCAAACTTTCCAATCGCTTCTGGATGGATGCTTCCATATTGGGAAAAGTTGTTCAGGGAAAAGCAGAGTCTTTTGATTTGAATGGAAACGACGTTGTTCCGTGGTCTGATAAAGCATGGATATGGGGACTTGCCTTGAACGGCGCAATCAATTACCGCATCTGTTCCGGACTGTATGCCGGTATTGGCATTGAACCAACCGGTTATTTCAAAACCAATAAATTGAAGGAAAACCTGAAAGGGCAGGTTTTCGACTTTCCGGTTGTTCTCACCTTGGGCTATGAGTTTAATAACGGCATGAAATTATCCGCTTCTTACAAGCATGGTTTCAAGCCATTGTATGACAATGCATTTGCTTCCAACACAAAGAATAATAAAGAGTTCGGCATGTCATTGTATGTGCCCATGTTTAAATAATAATCAATCATTAAGTTTTTCAAGTATGAAACAAACGCTTTTTAGTCTTGCTTTGGCAATGACAGTCTTATCATCATGCAGCTCTGATGATATAATTAACAATCCGATGAACGAGGAAAAACATTCTTTTCCTACATCCAGGAGTTTGCACGAAAACATTCTTTCCTTTTCCAGTGAGGAAGAATACAATGCCTTAATTGATTCCTTGAGTATGTTAACTGATGAGGAGCTTCTGCAATGGGAATCTAGTCAGGAAGGATTCACCTCCATGTATAGAGTACACAGTGAAGCTTTGGAAAAAATATTAAATGCAACATGCAAAGAGGAATATGAATCCGTTAAGGCTGCTTACCAGACCGATTTTATATTTAACGAAAAGGATAGTACCGATTTGTCGATATATATGCCTGTATTGAATGTTAGCAAAGCAATCACATTGAATCCAGAAGGATTCGTATGTATCGCCGGTGAGAGAAAGAATTTGAGGGAGTTTGAAAATTATGATGGATATAAGAAAGAACTTTCTTTACTTTATCCTGTTCCGTTGGGTGTAACAATTGAAAATGGCATAAACAGGGTTCATGTTAAAACGAAGAAAAGAAAGTTCACCGCACAGATTGGTGTACGAGGAAGCCAGCAGGCTATCCGTGTAAATGCGTCTAAGAAAGTTTTATGGGGTTGGGTGGAATATACGACCGCGTACTATTGGAAATACACGCCTAACGGCCCTGTACAATTTGGTAAAGAAGTGAAAAGCGGTCATGACATTATGATTTTGGGCAATCCTTTCCCAAATGGAGCGAAATTGTATATGTGGACTCGCGGTACCGGTGAAGAAAACTGCGGAATAATGACCGTGCAATTGTAATCCTTATTGAACCGGATTATTCACCAATCATTCGGGACGAATCTCTGATATAGCCAAATGTTCGTCCCGAATATTAAAATTATCATTTTATGAGCAGGAAAGTATTTACTTGTTTTATTGTGATTTCCCTTTTTCTTAATAAAGCCGCTTCTTACGGTCAGGAAATTCAAGTGTCGCGTGACACCGTCAAGGTTTCCGTTCAGGAAGGAAATACTTCGCCTCATAACGAAAGAAGCATTACCCCAAAGCCTTTGGATATACGGAAAGTGGTTGATCTTTCTTCCGGCAGTTGCCCGTCCCGGATAACATTTGACATGCAGAACCCTTATAATCCGACATTCCCTACCGACAAATCGCCTTTGCATGAGGGGGAATATTCTACCTCCGGTATCATTAAAAGCTATCCTTCCGGCTATTTTTACGGCATAGGCAGGCAGGAAAACTTCATCGGCTTGGGAACAATGAACTATGCAGGTATCGGATATGTGTATTCTCCCGGTTGCTGGTCATTCAACTTGCAGGCATATACCGTAAAATGGAGTGTCCCCAGACGCGAGAGTCAGCTATTGGGATTGTCCGGGCTGTTGACATATCCCGTCAACGAGAAAATTCGTCTAAACACATTTGCCTCATACTCCTTCATTCTTTCTTCTCCTTTCAGTTCCTCGAATTACGGGGGATTCGTTTCCTATGACATCATTCCCAACTGGGGGATGGATTTCGGCGTCAGAAGCCATACCGATTTTCCGTTGCATAAAACGAAAACGCTTCCGATAGTAGCTCCGTATTTTCAGTATAAAGGCAACAAATTGGGTATTGATATCGGTGGCGGATTATTTAATTTGCTATTCAAATAACCTGCACTGATTTCTATCGTTACTCCTGAAGCGAGGATTATAAGATAAAGGTATTATCTTTTCATCGAAAAACCTCTTTTCTGCTGCTGGTCATAATTCCCTTCCACCACATTGTCAACCTCCCGTCTGGCTTTGATTTGCTCCCGGTTGTCAAATTCACCCTTTTGCCTGGCAGTGAAGTACAGGAAATCCCCTGCCGCCTGATGTGATTGTCTGTCATCCCCGAACAGGTTAAGGGCGTTCTTGATGTCAGATACCTGTTCCGTGTCAAAACGGGACTTGTAATAATCACGGGCAAAACGGATGATACTGTGTACCGCCTTGCGGAAGATGTCGCTTGTTTTTAGCAGCAGGAAACTGAGGCAGCCGATAATATGGCTTTGCCATGCAATCCGGTTCTTGAGTCTCGTAGTTTCCTGTGCATGTTCCGTTTCCTTGCGGTTCAGTTCGGATCGGTGTTTGGCATCCAGTTGCATCAGCTCACGGCTGTGGTCGTTCTGTATGGTCTGGATTTTATCCTGTAACCGTTCGATGGTTTCCTCGTGCGTGGAAATCTCACAGCGCAAATCCTCTATTTCATTTTTCAGGGCTTTCGATTTCCCGGTAGCCCAACCGACAGCGGCGTTCAGAAGCTCGCTTCCTTTTTCCTTGTTCAGTCTGGAGCGTTTCTCGCTGATAGCCCTATCAAGGTCTTCACTCTGCCGTTCCTTTTCATTTGCCTTTTCGATAAGGGCGTTGGTAATGCTTTCCGTTTCCTGCATCTTTTTGTTCGCCATTTCCAGCTGATGTTCCCAGTATTGCCTCGTGGCATCAAGCCGCTTCATTTCCTCCTTCTGCTTCCCAATGATAAAGTCGTTACGTTCCTGATGTTCCTTGCCTGTAACAGCCTTTGACTGCCCACGCTCCATCAGGAGTATGTCGGATGCCAGATTCTGCATTTCTGTCATATCCTCGTCATTGAGCTTGCGGCTCTTGCCTGTGTCATGGTTCATCCAGTCAAAAACGATATGGGCATGGTAATTCGGCTTGAACCATCTTTCGCCGACTTTGAAACTCTCCCTGTCTTCCGCTTCCGGCTGACCGTTCAGCCAGTGTCCCTCGTCCTTGTGCAGGAAGATCTGGAGAGGAGTGATGCCCCAGCGTCTCTGGCACTCCTCGCCAAACTTGCACACATCTGCCAGTGTCGTGTCCGGTCTGATGAGCAACACGCCCTCACGGATTGGCGAGCATCCAGCCACCTTGGTGATTTTCCCGTTCTTGCCTTTTCGTTCACGTTCCTTCTCCTGCATCGCACGTCCTGTCTTTTCCTTGACCATCCGCTTGATGTAGTCATAGTGCGCCTGCAGGTCGGGATTGCCGAAGCCCGGGTTTATCCACTGCTCGTTACCGGCAGTCAGTTCGGGTACGATGTAGATTTGAGACTTGCCGATATTGCGCATATATTCGGCAGTTCTCCGGTTATGAGCCCCACTTGATGTGACTCTGCAGGGCTTGATATGTATGCTTGATTTTGTTGCCATATTCTTAAATTTTGATTCTGGTTGTCTGACTAAAGTTGTTAGCTGATGTCCGCTCATAACCGCACAGGGTTCTTAGGGGGGTAACCCATAAGCGGAGATTACAAAGAGAGGGTCACTCTTTGCTCGGGGTTCTCAGGGGAGAAACGCCCTGAGTGGGTTCTTAGGGCAAAGTCCTAAGTGGGACGGGGCAAAGCCCAGCCCCTCGGGAGAGCCCACAACTACGAAAGCGGAGCGTGTAGTTATAGTGGGCTATATCAAGGGCAAGCCCTTGTCTTTCCGCACAGCCTACGGCTTCCGCTCTCCTGCCGTCAGGGAGGGTTTCAATCACTGCTTTCGATTGGACTTGCGCCTACCAGCACAAGGTCGAAATCATCTATCAGCTTTTGCAGGACGGGATTCTTCTCTATCATCCGTTGGAGGATTCTTTCCGCTTCGACCAAATGGTTGGCTGTACACATTAGTCTGCCTTCCTTTATCTGATAAATAATCCAGTCAGCAATGTCGATATGGGCAGCTTTCTGTTCCGGTGTGGCGTTCTTTTCTATGATGTCAGACACAATCACTTTACAAAAGGTCATACTTCCGGCACGCTGTTTCCACTCGGTATATCCGTCCGCATCGGGAAAGAGGAGGACGGTTCGTCCACTCAGCACACGTAGTTTTTCCTCTTTCATCTGGCTCTTGCCGCCTGTCGCCAGCCATACATAGCCGGGAAAGATAGCCGAGCCGATAACGGCACTCTTTTCAGATTCCACCAAGATCACCACCTTGTCGGGATTGTCTCTCAGCAGATGTTCCCCGAAGAGGCATTGGGACAACTGCCACTCCTCCGGCAATACCTGTTGCTTTTTCAGTATGCTGTGTATCCAGTTCACTGCCGATGTCTGTCCTCCCTTGATACGATGTCCGTCTTCGGGATTGTACTGCATCACCTTGCCTGTGCGCACCTTGTCATTGCGGTCTATCTGCCAGAAGATGACAGCCCCGTCATGGGTAGCTCCCAAGCGGTATTCCTCTAACAATCGGTTTAACACCTCTTTTGCCTTGCTGCCATAATAGGCAATGAGGAGCTTGGAGAGGAAACGGAAGAAGTTACTATGAACGCTTTGCGACTTTTCTACATAGTGGATTGGAATATAACATACCGATGTCGGCTGCGATGGCTGCTTAGTTTTTTGTTCCACTCTTTGCCTGTCAAAAGAGAAATCGTTAGCAGCACGACATTCGGGATGGTCGTGGAAATACTGCTTGGGGGTATAGTGATACCCACAGCTGCTTTCATGGTTACACCTGCCGACCGATGGATGCAGGGGCGTGTCCTGTTCATTCACATAATAGGCAAAAGAGTGTCTGTCGCCACAATTCGGGCAGGTATGCCGTGTCGCCATTCCTTTATAACTCTGTAACGAATAGTTGCTCATTGCTTGCCTCCTTTATTTTTTAGTTGATTATTCTGCTGTCCCGTCCTGTCCCACTGTCCTAGTCTATGGGGTATGGGACAGTGGGACACCCTGGGACACTTCGGGGAATGTTGCCTTTTCATGGCTTGTCCTCCTCTTTTTCTTGCTCTGCAAACAGTTCCGCCTGCTTTGCAGCCGTGGTTGTCCCACCTGTCCCGTCTTGTCCCGTTGTCCCACTTCCAGTGGGTTGGGACGGTAGGACACTTGGGACAGCCGCAGTCCTACCCTCCTTGCTGCGTTGGATAATCCGGCTGACGGTGGATTTGCCGCAATTCACCTCGGAGGCTATCTCCCTTACGGACTTGCCCGATTGGGAGAGTTGCAGAATCAGGCAATCCCTTTGGCTTGATTCGTTGTCACCCAATTTCTTCAGATGCTCCTTTTCCGTGGAGTAGCCTCGATGTACGAACTGCAAGAAGGCATCCACCTTCTCAATCTCATAGATGATTACATTGTCCGCATCGTATGAGTATGTGCCATAGCGCACTTTCAACTGCTTCACATAGCGAAGCCCGTTATCCTGCGCACTCTTGCCGATGGCAAACACGCTGTCAAAGAAGTTGTAGAGCCGTTTGCTTCCTGCAAGGTCATTGGACGTGATGGGGCAATCCAAAGAACGTTTGGGGGTATGCGCCAATACAAGGATGGACAGTTCATACCTCTTTTTGAGGTTGTTAAGCTGTATCATCAGCCGTCCTGCGGCATCTCCTTTCTCCATGGCGCAGCACAGATAGGTCAGGTTGTCCACGATGAAAATCTTGCAGCCGGTTTGCAATGCCATCTGCTCGATGCTGCCGATTATCGCCACCTCAAAATCGGATGCCAACAAGGAGTTGCAGTCCAGCGATACCCGGTACAGCCTTTCGGGAAAGGCGTAGAGATTTCCGTGTTCACCCGTGTAGCGGAGTTGGAATTGCTTGTCGGACAGCTCGAAGTCCAGATACAGCACATTATCCGTCCGGGCTATGCGGTCGGCAATCTGCACGGCAAGGATGGACTTGCCCACGTTGGAATCGGCAAAGAGGCAGGACAGTTCCCCCTCGTACCAAAAGCTGTCCCACAGCACACGGGGTGTGGGCAACAGCGATGCTTCGAGTACAGTCCTGTTGGCGGTCTTGATACTCATCACGCCGATACTCTCCGGCATACCGTCCCTTACTTGGGTTGCCCTCGTGAGGTCGCCATGTATCAGGTTGATATAGTTCTTGCCCTCTTCCATGACATTTACCAGTTACGTGGATTGGGTTTGCGACGGTGGGAAGAGGAAATGGATGCGTTCAGTTCCTCATCGGACAACGGTACGGGATTCTTCCGGGAGGATTCCAACCATTTGTCCAGTTCGTCACGGTAAAGGCAATAGCGTTTGCCGGGCTTGGTGGCAGGAATGGTTCCGTCCGACAGCTTCATGTAGAGCGTGCCTTTGGGAATACCCAAATACTCCGCCGCCTCGTCCACCGACATGGGGACATGGGTGTCCACTGCCTTTGCATTATTCACACCGTTCTGCTCGGTAAGCAGACTTCTCAGGCTCATCACTTCGTCCCGAAGTTGGGCCACGACCTCCGGGAGGTCGTTGAATGTAAGATTGATTTTGTTCATATTTGTGCCCGTCTCTTTTGTAAGACTTGGCGCAAAGGACTGCGATGATACGGTCGTGAATATCTCCACGGCAGGTCATTGCAAAATAATTCCCGAATAACGATGCCCAACCGTGAATGACGGGCAAGATTATTCGGGAAACGATGTAAGACAGGTGGTTATGTATTGTTGGCTGCTTGCCGTTATTGGGAGTTTTTTATTCTTTCCGCACGTAATCCGCAGGATAATGGAAATCCAAGCTGCCGTTTTCGGGTTCGTCAATGGGAATCGGAGATTTCAATGGGTCAACCTTGAAGTTCTTGATGGTCGCTATATCCGTATCGGCAAATTCCCGTGGAAAAAGATCTTTGATGAAATGGGCACGGTTATCTCCGTTATAATATTTCTTGTACATGAAACGCTCGGATATGTTCCATATGAAATGGCGAAGTGGAATATTGGTGATTTCTTTGGTCAGCCGTCCGTGTATCGGCTTCGGCTTGTAGGTGTTAAGGCTCATCCAGTTGCCCACCTCGTTGCAGATATGGTTCACGGTCGCTTCGTCCACTATACGTGGCATGATGAAATGGATATATTCCATGACCATGCGGACACGTTCTTCCTCTTCCTGCTTCTGCTTGTCCTCATAACTGGCACGGTTTGCCTCGTGGCGCTTCGGGTCGATTTTCATTGCTATCGGCTTTGTGTTGACTGGGGCTTCTTCGTTTATCAATATAGATGTTGGTGCGGCTGGTTCGAGGGTGTTTTGAGGCTGTTCTTCCTGCACGGTTACGACCTCGGCAGGAGTTTCTTTCTTGCCGAACTTGATTTTATAGATTTCGTAGGTATCGAAGATAACAGTCTGAAAGGAGAAATACAGTAACCATCCAAGCAGGTTACTACATAAGAAGACTATCAGTCTTACAAAATTGTCCTGCTTGAAACCCTCCGCAACGATGAGTGTTATAAAAAAGGAGATTAGGCAGATGGCTACGAAGATGAAGCCTAAAATGATATGTTTGTCTTTGATGGTTGGTTCCATATTCCATGTTTTATCCGGTTATTACTCGTTTTAACCACAAAATTAACAGTCTTCCGCCAATTATCATTCATTACCTGTGGTTAGTGGGTTCTTTTTCAGTGTTTTTCACCAAAAGTCCGAAATCATACTCTATAATCATACTATTAGGGGTTATTAAGAGGCCATTATGGGCAAAAATAGAGGGGACGGTCATTGCGTGTATGCCTTAACCATCCCCCTGAATACCCTGTATATTGAAACCAACTTACGCTTCCTTGCGCTTCAATGTTATCTTGTCCACCACCTGACACATCTGTTGCGCCGCCATCTTGGAATAAATCTGTGTGGTGGTAATGTTCTTGTGTCCTAAATAGGCTTGTATGACAGCCATGTCCGTACCCATTTCCACGTGCAGGCTTCCGAACGAGTGGCGGGTGCAGTGAAAGGTTATCTTCTTGGTTATGCCTGCCGCCGAGAGCCACCGTTTCAACGGGCCTTGCAGCATTTTGTCCTTAAAGCCGTTAAAGATTAACCCCTCGCACCGTTCCCCAAGCAATCCGTATGCTTCATCACTGATAGGATTATGGACTATCTGCTTTGTTTTCTGCATACGGGTGGTCACGAACATCTTACCGTTGGTGTACGGCTGTATCTGTTGCCACGTCAACTGTTTGATGTCGCTCTTCCTTAATCCGGTCAGGCAGCCGAAGAGGAATGCCCTTTTCAGGACTTCTTCCTCGCAAGGCGTTTCGGCAAGCCGTATCAGTTCCTCTTGGCTCAAGTGCTCCCTCATGGTCGGGATGCACTCGATACGGTCTAAGAACCCGTTGGGGTTCTCCTTTACCTTCCTGTCACGGTAGGCGGTATGGAGTACGGCACGGAAAGTGGACCAGTACCCTGCCGCAGAGTTGATATGCAGTTTTTGGTTGGTGTGTATGGACTGAGGGGCATCGAGCAGATACTCCATGAACTTACGGCACAAGTCCACATCGACTTCCTCAAAGGTGCATTTGCCGTTCACAAACCGCTCGAAGTGTTTATAGACGTGCAGCCACTTGGTGTTTTTCCGCTCTGCCAGCCACTTGAAGTAGGCAAGGAAATCGCCTTTCATCTTGGCTTTGTCAAAGAAGCCGTGGTTCTCGTTGAAGATGGCTTCATAGCGTTGGTTACGCAGTATCTCCGCTTTCTTCATCATGCGTGTGTTGAAGTCACGCTCCTGCTGGTTGGCAGGCTTGGCGAAGATGTAAATGCCCAAGGCTTCCCGTGTAATCACTTTCATGGTGGTGTTGTCACGGTAGCCGGGATAATAGTCCAGACATAGCGAATACTGTGTCCCGTTCTTAATCTTGCGCTTGCGCAAGGTCACTGTCTTGCATTTACTCATATGGATAGTGTTTTAATTGGTTGTACTTTTTGGAGGTATCTCCGTGTTTTCGGTGGTAAAGGAACAACGTGAAATAACCGTGAGAAACGTCACGGACAATCATTTTGAGATAATTCCCCGATAATGGAGGTTATTCACGGTTGTTTGTTCCTCTCCGCCATGACACGCTCCACATCCGAGCGCAGAAGTAGGTTCTTTACACCTACTTTCACCTTCTCGATGTGCTTTACCTTGACGATATGGCAGATGTTGGCGGAAGACAGCCCGTAGATTTGCTGAACCTGCTCCACGGTGTAGTAGCGTTCATCGTTCACAAGGTCGGTTCTGCGGAGTCCGTCCAGATGGGATTTGGAGTAGTAGGTACGTCCGTATTCTCTTTTGGTGGGTATCTTGTGGCGGTAGGCGTATGCCCGGAGTGCGGAGGGTTTCATGCCGAACACTGCTTCCGCTTCTTCGGTCAGGAGCCAGTCGGTGATTTCGCTTATATCAACAGACACGCCGAAGAACTCGTCAATATGCCTCTTGCTGTAATAGTTCTTTCCTGCGATGCGGCAGATAGGGATATGGTTGCGCTTAGCGGAGGTATAGAGCCACGATTGCTTGACCTTATAAAGGGACATCACTTCCTCACCCGAATAAAAGTCCAACACTTCATCGTTCTTATTTTCCCTTATTTCTTTTTTGGCTGGCTTGGAAGATGATGCGGACTTTTTCGGTGAGGAGGTGCTACCGGGTAAGATACGGTGGTAGGGATTGCCCTCCAGCATCTGCTCGATGTCGGCTTTGCGGATAAATGCCATGCGGTTGCTGATGCGTGAGGCTTTCAGCTTGCCGGTGGCTACCAGTTTATAGATGTACTGTCGGGAACAGCCCATGAGCGTGGCTGCTTTGGAAAAAGTGAGATACTCCTGATGCTGTATCTCCATGAGTGGCAGGGCGACCTTGAAGAGGTTGTTCTTCTGTGTTACTCTGGCTCGCTTGGCTTCCGCCTGACAAGCCTCGCTGCAATACCTTTGCATTCCGCTCCGGGTGACAAACGGCTTGCCGCAAAATTGGCATTTCTTTGTTGTTTTCATACTGCTTTATCGTTTACCTGTTCATTTACTTATCTATATATCCCTGAAGTGGTAAACAGATGTAAACAGCAGTCAACCCCTGTCGCATTTCTACACGGTGTGACTATCGCCGTATATCGGGGCGGAAATTGTCGCTCATCGTAAACGGTTGTAAACTCTTGTCAACTCCCTGCACGATGTGACAAAAAATAAGCCCCGCAAATTCTCCACGTCAGAAATATGTCTCAAAAATATGTGGAAATTTGGGAAGCATCAAAAAGCAGCTGAAAAGTGTTAAATCTTAGAATATGCTGATAATTAATGGTTTATGATTGGATATTTCTGGTTGGTTTTGGTTGTTATACGCTTCTAAATACAAAATCAAAAATATAAATCAATAGGTCATGGAAGGAATTATAATGAAAGACAACAAACAGGTTGTTGCTTTTTTCAAGGCATTGGACAGTATGCTTGTGAAAATGAACAAGATCGTAGATAATAGCCGTCCTCCATTGAATGGAGAGCGATATATTACAGATAAAGAGTTAGCCCAATGATTAAAAATTAGCAGAAGAACTTTGCAGGAGTATCGCAACAACGGAACGCTTCCTTATTATCAGTTAGGTGGAAAGATCTTGTATAAAGAATCAGATGTGGAAAAGTTATTGGAAGATAATTATCATAAGGCTTTTCAAGAGTAGATTCTCTATCCAGTCTGAAATATTATCAAAGGTGTTCTGTATAATATTCATCTGATTATAAGAGTGCTACATTCAATTAATGGCTCATAAATTAGCATATCAAATAGAAATTTCGTAACTTTGTAACATGATAGAAGGATGAATACCACTGTAAAATGCAGCTGGTAATACAGGGTGAAATCGGAGGACTTCACAAACCCGATATCATAGAAAGTTTGATAATCAAATGGTTACAGAAGTATAATATAAAGTGTTCGGGCCCCAGGCGGATCACTGGAAACAAAAGAAAAATCAAGCAAATCCCTGATAATATCAGATTATCAGGGATTTCTTTTTTCTGGCAGGTAGCAGAAAATAGGGGTCAGTCTGAAATTTTAGTAATGTTGCAAGATTATACGGTGGCCTCCTTTCTGATTGAGGTTTGACATGTTTAAACCCAAGCTCATCTATAGGTAAGATATCCACAAATGAATCTGGAGTAACCAATTGTTCAAGAACTATCATTTGAATTTAATTTCTGTTTTCTCCTACTATGTAGTTCATAGATATATTGTTTAGTTTCTTTCTATAGATATACGAAAAATAAATGATAATTCAATATAGCTTCTAAATTTTCTACACAGACTCCCGACCACTAACAAATAAAGAATCTTTTTCAAAAGGAAATATATGAGACAAGTATCATTAACTCTTTATCTTAAAACAATATCTCCAATCCTGCTCTTACAAAATTTTACTAGTAATATATAAGCCCACAATCTTTTATTACCCATCTCTTTATCTTGCTATTTTCAATAGAAGATTGTACTTTTGTCATCACTTTATCAGTCAATGTTTTATACAAATGGTCTTTATACACAATTTATTTCTCATTTTGGGACGTGGAATAGGGCAAGTGATGTTCCAGAATAATGCGTTCTCTGGATTATTAATGCTAGTCGGAATATTTTTAAACTCATGGCAAATGGGAATACTAGCAGTCTGCGGTAATATAATAAGTACACTGACAGCTTATTTTTCAGGATATAAGCATGATGATATTAAAAATGGATTATATGGATTTAATGGAACTTTAGTAGGTATAGCGGTTGGCGTATTTCTGCAATTATCGGTAGGAGGTTTAATCATGTTGATTATCACTTCCGCACTTTCCACATGGATTGCTTATTTTTTCAATCGGCAACGCCTGCTCCCTGGCTTCACCGCTCCTTTCATTCTTGTTGTATGGGGAATGTTGGGAGTTTGCAGCTGGCTTTTCCCCAATTTACTATTGGTTTCTGATACGGTTATTGATTCCACACAAAATATTAATTATTTCCAGACCTTCTGCTTAGGTATAGGTCAAGTCATGTTTCAAGGAGATACAGTTCTAGCCGGATTATTTTTCTTTATAGGCATTTTAATTAATTCTCGAAAGGCAAGTCTCTATACTATCTTGGGAGCACTTCTTCCTATTCCCCTAGCCATTTTATTTGAAGTGGATGCTACAAACTTAAATGCCGGATTAATGGGCTACAATGGTGTATTATGTGCCATAGCTTTAGGAGGGACGACCAGAGAAAGTGGCATATGGACAGGATGTTCTGTCTTACTATCCACCGTATTGCAGATTCTAGGAATGAGTTTGGGTATCACTACCTTAACCGCTCCCTTTGTTATATCTGTATGGGTCATAATAATGGCACAAAAAACAATCAAGATACAGAATAACTAAATTAGCCTTCAAATATAAGTTTATGACATTTTT